>CAMAUV010000001.1 GCA_945861415.1 Akkermansia muciniphila
ATCGGGGCTATTGAAACCTACATCGCCAGCTACAATAGCAATCCCACCCCCTTCGTCTGGACCACCAAAGCCGCCGACATCCTGGCAAAAGTCAGCCGGGCAAGGCAAAAACTCCTTTCGTTACGCCATTAAACGCGCACTACACTAGAGCGTTCGTGCACATTTGGCTTGCGTTCCGCAGTGCCGGGGACAACCTTTCGCGACACCGTTACCACTGGGGCAGCGATATTTTATGCCAGCCCTTCCGCGTGTCTCTGCATGGTCGCCGACCGTATAATCGTTCGAACATCCATAAAATTCAACTTCTCCCTCATGAAGTTTACTCTCCTCGCCCTAATAATTTCCGCCGCCTTCTGCCCTGCTACTGAAGCGCTCATGGAGCAGCCTCGCCCGATCCCACTGCGGGAGTCAGGGGCGGGCCGCATGGTGCCGGAGATCAAATGCCGGGCGCTGAATGGAACGGAAATCTCACTGCGCTCGCTGGCAGGGAAAAAGAAAGCCGTGGCGGTGGCCTTCACCAGTCCAACTTGTCCACTCAGCGCCAAACTGATGCCCACGCTGGCGGCATTGGAAAAGGAGTTTGCTGCAGAAGGAGTTGGGTTTGTCTTTATCGATCCCACGGCCAGTGATACGCCGGAAGCCATTTTGGCCGCGGCCAGGACGCACGGGTTTTCGGGACCCATGGTGCATGACAAGGACATGTCTGTGACGGCTGCTCTGGGAGCGGTTTCAACCACGGAAGTGTTTGTAATGGATCCTTCCAGCACGCTCATTTACCGGGGAGCCGTGGATGACCAGTATGGTCTCGGTTACGCAAAAGATGCTCCTAAGAATGAATGGCTGCGCGACGCTCTTCGCGCTACCCTGAGGGGACAGCGTCCGCGGATTGCCGCTACCACCGCACCAGGGTGTGCTCTGGCCCTGCCGGAGAAAAAACCGGCGGCCACAACTGCGGTCACATGGCATGGCCGGGTGTCGCGTATCGTACAGGCGAATTGTCAGGACTGCCATCGATCCGGCGGTATCGCGCCGTTTTCCTTGGAGTCACGGGATGATGTCGTTTCCCGTGTGGGCATGATCAGGAAGGTAGTGAGTAAAGGTATTATGCCACCGTGGTTTGCCTCGCCGCTGGGAGAACGCAGTGCTTTTGCCAATGACCGCTCGCTCACGGAGTCGGACCGCAGTGACCTGCTGGCATGGCTGGACGGCGGTCGGCCGGAGGGGAATTCCGCGGATGCGCCCGCGCCGCGCCGCTGGGCCGATGCCGAGTGGGCCATAGGCAAGCCGGACGCCATTTATGAACTGCCGCGAACGGTAGACATCAAAGCCACCGGCAAGATGGATTACGTGAACATTGAAGTGGAGACGGGCCTTATGGAGGACAAATGGGTCCAAAGTCTTGAGGTGCTGCCTACAGCCCCGGGACAGGTGCACCACGTTCTTATCTTTATCACGAAGACCGACGGCAGCGGACGGCGGAGAGTACAAGATCCCAACAATTTCTTCGCGGCCTACGTACCCGGCAGCAACATCCTGCAGTATCCGGCAGGATATGCGAAAAAGCTCCCTCGCGGTGCGGTGCTCAGGTTCCAGCTCCATTATACACCTACGGGCTCTGCCACACAGGATCGCACGCGTCTCGGCGTTGTTTTCGCCAAAAACCCGCCCCGCTACGAAGTGAAAGTGGCGGCGGCCCTGAATCCACGGCTCTCTATTCCGCCGGGTGCTGAGAATCACATCGAAAAGGCCACGCTGCCCGTGAGCTTTGATGTGCGGCTGCTGTCGCTCATGCCGCATGCGCATGTGCGCGGAAAGTCTTTCCGCTACGAACTCGCCGACCCTGATGGCACGCGGCGCACGCTTCTTAACGTGCCCCGTTATGACTTCAACTGGCAGCTCCTCTACCGCCTGGCAGAGCCCCCGCTGATTCCGGCGGGCAGCCGCATCGAGGTGACGGCTGCGTTTGATAACAGCGCTAACAATCCCGCGAATCCGAACCCGGCTCAGCGAGTCCGGTGGGGTGAACAGACCGATGATGAAATGCTCATCGGCTACATGGAATATGTAAATCCAGCAGAGAATCCGTCCAACCCGGAAGCGGCGGCGGCCATTGCCACGAATACCTTGCCTGCATTCGGAAGGAGGCTAGATACAGACAAGGACGGCCGGGTTTCCAAAGCGGAGGCCGGCGCCGTTTTTGCCGACCTCTTCAACGGACTGGATGCTGACCGGGACGGCTTTGTCACTGCGCAGGAGGCGAATGCCGGGGCACACCGGTAGTGAAGCGGGAGTTGCGCGCCAGTCAATTGCGCCCTAGTTCCCAAGCTTGTCGGCACATCTCTTGCCCGGTTTTCATAAGCCTGCCATGCCTCTCTCTGCGGCGGCGTGGCGTAGCTTAATTCTCGCGCCTGCCCGGGAGAAGTAAATCCGTTAAAAGAAATCGAGGGCTTTTTTACAGTGCGCTTCGCGGGCAGCATGCATCTCAAGTGGCTGAATCAGCTTCAGGCATAGCCCGGCCTACAACATTGGGAATCAGTCAGAGGAAACTGCCCTCTTATTCAATTCATCGATAAATTCGCTGAATATCAATTCCTTGCTAGTCGTGAACAGGACTAAAAGGCGGAGTTGTATCCATGAACATAATTCATCTTTACATGAATGTATTATTATCATGTTTGGCACAGGTGCTGCTGAAACTTAGTGCGCCACCAAGGCCAAACAATTAATACAAACTATGAAAAAAACAGCACTACTTATCACTGCCGGATTCCTTGCCTCCATTGCCACGCCCGCTACAGCCGGAGCACTCGGAACACCCGGGGCGCCTCCTCCCCTTCCTCCTTCGGAACCTTTCGTAACAGGAAACCTGACTCTCGCCTACAACACGCACTTTATCTCCTATGGTCATGATATCTGGAACGCCGGTAATGCCTGGGACGACGGTCTGTTCAACCCTTCGATGGAACTGGCCTTCAATCTCGGAAATGGTTTACAAATCTACTTGAACACATGGTTCGATGTCAATGACAACATGGTATCCGATATTGGCGGGGACGTTCAGGAAGTGGACGTAAACGTCGGTTTGTATTACACGAAAGATAAATGGAAGTTTCAACTAGGCTACGGTGCATGGATGTATGCCAGTCAAGTTGAACATATCATTGATGGTAAGATATCCTACAGCGATGGCTTCTGGAACCCTTTTGTCATGCTCCACGGCCGCGTTGGGGATGATCTTCCGTTTGATACCGGACTTGTTGCCCAACTCGGCATAGCCCCCTCTAAAACTTTCGGGGCCGTGACAGTTAGTATGCCGGTGACCGTGTCCTTTGATACGGATAACTTCCACGGTGGAGACTCGGGTTTCGCATACGCATCAGTCGGACTGGGGGCGAGTATTCCCTTATGGAAACAGACAACCCTAAACTTAGCGGCTACCTACTATCACACCATTGACGATGTTATTTCTGTCAATCGCGACGAGGATTTTGTCACTGGCAGCGCAGGCATAACCATTTCTTTCTAGTTTTTTAGCAATCCTTCCAGTTCTGTTTGATGAAACCTGTTATGTAATATGAAACGAAGATCAATATTATCAATTGTCGCTGCGGCCACTGCCTGTTTCTCCGCTGGTGCCGCTGGTGCCGCGGAGACGGTGAAAGTGGCGGGGACAATCTCTCGGCCACCTTCTCGCCGGAACTGGCGGACGTTTTCATTTTTGTCATCGATGTGGCGGAAGGCGACAAGATTCCCCGAAAGGGCGGTCCGGCCATCCGGCACAGTGATCTGCTGCTGATCAATAAAACTGATCTCGCTCCGCTGGTGGGGGCGGACCTAGCTGTGATGGAGCGCGATGCCAAAGTCCAGCGGGGCACGCGTCCTTTTATCTTCGCCGATCTCAAGTCAGGCAAAGGTCGCGAGGAACTTCTCGCGTGGCTAACCAAAGAGTACCTTTTCGTGTGACCGCGCCTCCTCCAACGGCACCCGCCCGCACTGGCGGCCGCCGGCTGCACGGCCATTTGCATCTGACCGTTTCGCCGGACGAAGCGGGCCGTACGTTCATTCGCCGGCAGTCGTTCCGGGCTCCCATGCACTTGAGCAAGCCGCACCTCGACGAAGGTGCGCTGGTAGTGAATGCCGTGAATCCCACGGCCGGGCTCTTCGACGGTGATGAAGTCGATGTCGATGTCACGGTGGAAAGCGGCGCCCGCCTCGTCCTGACCTCTCCCAGCGCCAGCCGGGTCTACAGGGCGCGGTCTGAAACGCCTGCCATCGTGCGCCAGCGGCTCACAGTTGCGGAAGGTGCCAGCGCCGAATTCTTCCCTGAACTCTTTATTCCCCAGGCCGGGTCCCGCTACCATCAGCAAACCGAACTGCGCGTCGCAGACGGCGGTCAGTTGCTCTACTGTGAGTGGCTCTCGCCCGGCCGCGTCGCCTGCGGCGAGACCTTCGCATGGCATGAATTGCTATGGGACACCGATGTCTTCTGGAGTGACCGCCTCGTGGCCCGCGAGCGCTATCGCCTGGCGCCGGATGATGCCAGTCTGACAGCGCTGCAAACGCTCTACGGGCAAAGCCACTACCTTGGCTTCTTTGTGCTCGGCTGGCCACACTGGCCGGCGGATGAACTGGATGCCCTTCATGCTCCTGGCGTCACTTGCGGCCATGGTCCCCTCACTGCCGGCGGCGGCACAGTGCGCCTCCTCTGCGCGGACAACCTGACTGCCCGCCGGACCTTCGCCCGCGTGCGCGCCATTTTCTATGCCGCCGCCGGCCGCCGCGTGCCGGCCCTTCGGAGGTTTTGAACCTTACCGCGCCGTGCCGCAGTAGAATTCATCCATCCGCTGGATGACCAGACAGTTCGCAATTCACTTCAGCGGATCAGTTTATTGTATTTCTCTGTCAGCGCGTTGAACTCGCGGGTGCGGGCGTTGAGTTTTTCAATAGCGGCGTCGCGCTCGGCGGTGAGTGATTTGAGCAGCTCGTTTTGTTTCGCGATGGCGGCGCTCTGGTTCTCCACAGCGGGAGCGGCGGCGAGGCGGCTGAGGGCTTCTATGGTGAGGCCGCGGGCAGCCCAGTCGGGCTGGAGCGCGCGGAGTTCTTCGAGGGTTTTTAAGTACTGGGCCTCGGTGTCGTCGCGGAGTTTGGTGATGCGGGCGACTTCTGCTTCCAGCACCGCGACGCGCTGGCGGGTTTCGCCGTGAGCTTTGGTTTCGGCTTCAAGCCGCGTGTGGTAATCGAGAATAGCAGCGCGGAAGTCGGCTTCGCGTTTCCACTGCCAGAGACACAAGCCACAGAGGGCGGTGAGGACAGCGGCGAGGGTGATGAGCAGCGGGCGGTTCACGGGCGTTTCGCCTGGAGGCTCACAGTGCGGAATCCGGCACGGCGCGTGGCATCAATGGCGCGCATGGTGTCGGCGTGGCGGGTGTCGGCATCGGCGCTGATATACACGGGCAGCGCGGGGTTGGTCTTAAAACTGGCGGCGAGGCGCTGTTCTAACTCGGTATAGGCGAGCCGCTCTTCGCCGTAATAGATGTCGCCAGCAGCGCTGACGGCGAGGCTGATGTTGTCTGGTTTGAGATCGTCCTGAGCGGTGCTCGCCCCGGGGAGGTTCACCTTTACGGTCTTTTGCTTTGTCATGGTGAGGCTGACCATCATGAAAGAAGCCAGCAGAAAGAACATCACGTCAATGAGCGGGATGATTTCCAGCCGGCCTTTGCGGGCAGGGATGGGCGAGCGCAGTTTCATGCGGATGCTTGAGCTGAGACGCCGGCGGCTTTGTCGAATCCGTGGCGCGCGGCGAGGATGAGCGCATTGGTGGCCGCCGTTTCCAGGTCAAACTGCAGGGAACTGAGCCGCGTGTGGAAGTGGTTCATGGGGATGAGCGTCACGATGGCGATGCCCAGACCTGCGGCGGTGGCAATGAGCGCCTCGCCGATTCCGCCGGTCACTTTCTCCACCGCCAGCTCAGAGCCGCCGATGCTGGTGAAACTGCCCATGATGCCCGTGACAGTGCCCAGCAGCCCGAGCAGCGGGCCGAGGGTGACGATGGTGTCCATGCCGCTGAGAAAGCGCCCCGCGCCGCGCAGTTCCTGTCCGGCGGCGACTTCCAGCGCGCCCTGCATCGAAGTGTTAGGGTGCTGCAGACCGTGGTGGAGCATGCGGATCACGGGATCGCTGCTACCTGCGGAGAGAGTGATGCTTCTATCCATACCCCCTGCGGCGAGGGCGGCAAAGACTTCATCGAGTCGGCGGGAGTTGCGGCCGCGCATAGTTCGCACCCACCAGAAGATGCGTTCGGCGATGAGGCAGACGGCGACAATCGCGACAGCGGCGGTGGGATACATGATGGGACCTCCTTTGATGAAGAAGTCTACGACAGCATTAGCCAGGATCATGGATGGTGCGTTAGCGGTGAATGTTAATAGGGGAGGCGTTCTAGCGAAGCTTGAAGGAAACGGGCACGCGGCAAGTGCTAGGCGCTCCGGCGGGCCATCGCCAGCGGCTCTGCACCCATGAGGCGGCATGACTGTCGAGTTGAGATGAGCCGCTGCCGCCCGCGACGCTCACAGACGAGGCGGAGCCATCTGCAGCGACCCTGATGGTGAGGGTCACGGTGCCGGTGAGGCCCTGTTTTTTAGCGAAGGCAGGGTAGGGTGGTTTTGGGAACTTTCCTCTGCCACCGCTACCTGCGCTCGCGTTGTCGGCGGCTAGTCCCGTGCCTCCGGAAGTTCCTCCACCTGCTGTTGGAGCGGCGGTGGGCCAGGGGCCAGGGGTCGCTGTAGTTTTAGTTGTACGCGGAGTCACGGCGGGCTTGACCGGGGATAGTTCCAGCACGCGGAGTGCTGGCTCAATCTCCGAGGCCAGCGGCACTTCGAACACGTCTTCATCGGTCAGCAGCGGCTCGGGCGGAGTGTCATCCGGGGCGGATTCCTGCGCGTCTGCGGCAGCTGGGGGGTTCTCCGGTATTTCCTCCTCGGCGGCAAGGTCTGCCATGGTAATGTCCTGCACTGGCACTCCCAGCGGGGGTGTCCCAGCTGCCTTCCGGGCAGCGGGCGGAAGGTTCACCACGGGACTGGCCACGCCGGCGATGCCCACGCTAAGGAAGCTCACCGCTACCCCCAGCAGCCACACGAGCGCAGTCTGTGTCTCCTTCGCGGGGCGGATCAGCACGTGCGGGCCTCCCGCGGTGGCGGCAGGCGTGTTGGAGGTGCTGGAACGGCGGGGTAGCATGACGGGCTCGGCTGTCATGGCACAGCCTGGGGCCGTGTATAGTGAAACTGCAGCGGCAGAGTTCATGGCGCCTAACGGTTGGGACTGCAGTGTTAGAAACTCACAGAGCCGCCAACGTAGAAGTTGCGTCCGTAGGCGGGATCAATTCCGTCGCTGCGCACGCGGGAGTAGTAGTCTTCGCCAAAGACATTGTTCACGCCAGCCATGAGGGTGAAGTTGTCGGTGATTTTAAATTCTGCGGTGAGGTCCCATGTCATGTAGGACGGAATAGCGCGGTTGGCGGCACCATCATCCGCAGCGTTGTGATCGTCGACGAACGTTCCAAGGAAGGATATCTTCGCTAGGTCGTTTTGAGACCAGATAAGGCCGGTGCGCACCATGTAGTCCGGCGCGTATTGCGGGCGCCCGCCTTCGAAACGTCCATTTTCGAACTCTGCCTCCAGCAGGCTGACGTTGCCGTGGAGGCTCAGGGAGCCGATGCTCTTACTGAGGCTGGTGCCGTTTTTCTCATCCCACAGGGCGATAAGGTCTCCCTGCACGGCGGCATCCCAGCCATAATTGATCGCGCGGCCCACATTGCCCAGCGTGTTGCTGAAAATGCCGTAACGATTTTCCATGTCGATGTAGAACACACTCGTGTCATAGGTCAGCCATGATACCGGAATGCCGCGCATCCCGAGTTCGTAGGTCCATGTGCGTGTAGGATCGATGTCTTCACTCACAACAGTGCCTGCGGAGGGAATGAGGGTCTCGGTGAAAATGGTGCCGCGGTAGCTCTGCGAGGCATTGGCGTAGATCGCAGATTCGTTGTCCCGTTCGTAGTTCAGCCCCAGTCCGAAGAGCGGTTCGACGACTGAATTTTCTTTACCTAGTTCGGTCGGGAATGCGCGGGTTAGTTCTTGATCAATCATTTCCACCCGCACGCCCGGCGTGACGCTGAGGCGGTCAAAGGTCAATTTGTTCTCGGCGAAGACGGAGCCGTATTGCAGATCACGCTGCACGCTGCGCTGCAGGATGCCGTCATTGGCGTTGGGGGTAATACCGCGCTTGTCCGTGCGCGGCGAGTCAGCGGTGTAGTATTGAAAACCGCCGGTGAACGTGTGCTCGAGGCCCCATGCGGACCAGTCGTAGCGCATCCGGGGCTCGATACCAAAGGTATGGAACTCTTGGCGCTCGATACTGTTCGTGCCGGCATTGGCGCCGGAGTTTTGGCGACGACTCCAGCGGTCGTAATAGCCGCCCCAAGCTTTGACGTTGATATCGAATCCCGGACGCACCTCGTGCTGCAGCTCAAGACTTGCGGCATCCCGCTGCATGGCAAAACGGTCATGGAGCTTGGTGACTTGATTTCTGTCTGCCTCGTACTGTGCTTGCGTGAGGCCGCCAGGTTCGCCGTGCTCCTCCTCATACCAGTCGAGGGCCAGAATCCAGAGCGTGGCTTCGCTTTGCTGGAAGACCAGCTTGGCGTGCGCGCCGTCGAGAGTGTAGTCACTGTTCGCTGAGCGGAAGCCGTCGCTTTCGCGGTGATTATAGTATCCGAGATAGCCGAAATTTCCCACGCTACCGTCCACGGCGGTGTAGCTGGAGAACAGATCGTCCGCACCAAAGATATTCTGAGTTCGGAAGCTGAACGGTTTATCTGTCGCCGGCATGTGCGTGATGTAATTCAAAGCCCCGGCTGGTTGCGTCCCGTACATGAGCGAGCCGCCGCCCCGGATGAATTCCATGCGGTCCACTACATCCAGCGGCGGAGTATAATAGGCCTCGGGATAGCCGAACGGGTCCGCATGGAGGGGGATGCCATCCCTGAGCACCTGGATAAACTGCGAGCGGTGCGGTTCCCCAATCCCGCGATAACCCAAGCTCACCAGTGGACTGGATTCCTCGGAGATGAGCAATCCCGGCGTGAGCGCCAGCGCCTGCCTGTAATTGTTGGCCTGCACTTTTGGAAGGGCATCGAGGTCAATCACCGTTGCCCGCTTCCCCGCGAAAATCTTCACTCCCTCCACCGCCTGCGGAAAAGGCTTTTGCACGGCGCCCTGCCCCTCGGCTTCGCCATAGACCGTCACGGTTTCCATTACCTGCTCGCCCTGCCGAGGTTCGGACGGATTTGGCTGAGGCGTGGCGGTCTGAGCGGCGGCAGGCAGTGCCAGCGCAGCGCTGAGGGTAGCGGTGAGCTTGAGATGATTCATAAGTTGGGCTGGAATGATGTGGCTGGGGGTTTATGAGACTGAGACTGACTCGCAATAGCATTGCGATTGAGACTACATCGCAATAGCGTTGTCAAGCCGGTTTTCCCCCCAATCCCAGTTTGTTCCTCTTTTTGCATTCAGATTGAGCCGGAAAATGGTGATGTTCTTCGCGTCTTTTCTACAATGAATGAGATAGCCGGTGCGGTCGAACCTATCGTGGTTCGTCCCGGCATTGGGCGGCGTTGCCGTCTTGGCCTTCCCCTCCGCGGCATTGGTGATCATGATCTTTTCAGCCCCTGCACCCTCGGGGGTGGCGCCGCCTCTCAATTTAAGAGGCTGAGCGAGTTTGAAGCTGCTCAATGGCCCGCCAGCTCTGCGCCTGCTTGACGGCGGCGGTGAGCGCCTAGGCGTTGGAGACGGTCACAGCGAGGGCGAGAGTCGCTTTTAACAGGATTACAAGCGATACGGACAGGCTGAGGTGCAAGCTGCGAGTGTGGTGGGGGAGATGACAAAATGAGGACACGGCTCACGAGTTAAGCCGCCAAAGCGTGAAGTTCAGAATCGATGCGAATGTCACCCACGCGATGTATGGCACCAGTAGCAGCGCCGCCGGACGTGAGACGCGGGCAAATGTCAAAGCGGTCAAGACGATGGCGGCGAGCAGGAGCAGGATTTCTGCAAAGGCGAGGCCCGGCATTTTCAGGCCAAAGAAAAGAGGCGGCCACGCGGCATTCAGTATAAGTTTTACACCGTAGACCACGAGCGGCCGTCGCTGGATATCCCATCCACCGCGTCGCCACACGAGCCACGCGGCGGTCGCCATCATGAGGTAAAGAGCCGACCACACCGGTCCGAAAATCCACGATGGCGGAATCCACGATGGTTTACGCAGCGAGGCATACCACTCGCCCGGCATCGCCCACGCACCGAGCGCTGGCGCGATGAAGGTGACTATGACGCAAGTCGTTAGCGCGGCGGCCGCTCTTCGTCCTAATAAGTTTTTCGGGTGCATGGGTTGATTGGGTAAGACGGATCTAGACGCAGCAGAGCAGAATCGTCATCCGGGAGGATCGGCACGGGAGTGAGAAAAATCGGCTGGTGAACGTGTTCCCTTTTCGCGGGGTGGTTTGCACAGATTCCGGAATGGGTGGCATCTCCAAACCTATCTGACGCAGCAGCCGGTAGACTGGCTGCAATCTTTGCTGGCCTTGAGGGCGGTTTGGTGCCATACGCGGGCAGACAGAACAGCAGCTATGAACCTTCTCACTCCGCGTCCGCTGGAACCTCTGCACAAGGGAGCTGATGCTTTCGTGTATTCGCTCATGGGGCGGTGGCAGCGGCGGCAAAGTCTCATGCGCGAGCTGGAGGAGGAGGCAGGCCGCACCGATAAGTTGGCCCCAAGGCTGCGCGACATGCCTACACATCAACTGCAGGCAAAGCTGCAGGATGCCCGGGAGCAAGTCCGGCGAGGGAAGTTGAAGATACCTGAAGTGGCCCGCGAGGCGCTGGCGATGGTGCGCGAAACTGCGCGGAGGACGCTGGGGCAGGAGGCGTTTCCGGTACAGTTGAGCGGGGCTCTCGTTCTGCAGCGCGGATTGCTGGCAGAGATGGCGACCGGGGAGGGGAAAACCCTCACAGCGGGGCTGGCGGCAGTGCTGTTTGGATGGACCGGGCAGCCGTGTCATGTAGTGACGGTGAATGACTACCTTGTGGAGCGGGATGCGCTTTTTCTCCGTCCGCTGCTGGAGGCCTGCGGACTGCGGGCCGGCTGGGTGACAGGCTCCACTGACAGCAAAGAGCGGGCGGGTCAATATGCCGCGGATGTGGTCTGGGGCACGAGTAAGGAGTTCGCTGCGGACTTTCTCCGCGACCAGATGAAAACGGGCAGTGTGCGCGATGAAGGCAGAAAGCTGGTGCGCGATGTGCTGCGCCGCCGACGGACGGCGGCGGGACTCTTGCAGCGCGGATTGCACACGGCGATTGTGGACGAGGTGGACAGTCTTCTCATTGATGAAGCAGTGACGCCGCTGATCATTTCTATGAAGGTGGAGAATGTACCACTGTCAGAGGCCGTAGTATGCGCCGGGGAACTGGCAGGTCAGTTCAAAGCCGGAGAACATTATCAGGTGCGTGCGCGGCATAAAGACGTCGATTTTACTTCAGCAGGAGAGCGCCTGATTCTTGAGTGCGGCACACAGCTGAACGGTTTGTGGAAGGCGCCGGCAAGGTCGCAAGAACTGCTGCGCATGGCGCTCTCGGCGCGCGAATTTTACATCCGCGGTCAGCAGTATTTGGTGGATGCAGAGAAGGTAGTGATCGTGGATGAGTTCACCGGCCGGCCGATGGCCGACCGTTCATGGCGGCAGGGATTGCATCAGGCGGTGGAGGCGAAGGAGGGACTGCCAGTGACGGCGCCGTCAGACACGATGGCGCGGATCAGCTTTCAGAAGTTTTTCCGGCTCTACCGCCGGATTTGCGGGATGACGGGAACGGCACGGGAGGCAGCCAGCGAACTCTGGCATGTCTATGGACTGGCGACGTTGCCCATTCCCACCAACCGCCCGTGCCTGCGGAAAGTGCCGCCGCCACGCTTTTTTGCGACACGCGAGGAAAAGTTAAATGCCATCGCACTCCGAGTGCAGGAAATTCATGCGGCAGGCGCGCCGGTGCTGGTGGGCACGCGCAGTGTGCGGAGCAGTGAAGAACTGGCGGAGCGTCTCACGGCTTCGGGGCTTATGCCGCATGTGCTCAACGCCACACGGTTGCGCGAGGAGGCCATGATCGTGGCGGCGGCGGGTGAACCCAGACGTATCACGATCGCTACCAATATGGCGGGACGCGGCACGGACATCCGGCTTTGCCCGGGCACCGCTGGCATTGGTGGACTGCATGTAATCTCCGCGGAGCGCAGCGAGTCGGGCCGGGTGGACCGCCAGCTTTTTGGACGCTGCGCACGGCAAGGAGATCCTGGCATGGCGGAGTCGTTCGCTTCGCTGGAGGATGAACTGATCACGCGCTACACCCCGGCAGTGGCGAGAAAGACCGCCAGCGCTGCGCTGCGAAGCGGACTCCCGGGCGCTCAGGCCATGGCGGAGCAGCTCATCCGCGGAGCCCAGCGGACTGCACAGCGTGAGGCGGCAAGAGCGCGGCGGCGCGTGCTGGAATCCGACGACTGGCTGGAGAGTGCGCTTTCCTTCGCCGGCGGCCAGTAGCGGAAAAGCCGTTCTTCATTCGTGAAAATACAGTGGGCAGTGGGGCCGGGACGGAACTCAAAATATTTTTTGCCACGGGGCAAAATAGTGCGCGCACTTTTTTCGGAAGCCATTATTCTCGCCGCTCCTCATTCCACCACGCATCCTCAACCTGCCGCCACCAAATACCTAAAGAATGAACAGCCGCACCGCGCCCAAGGCCGCCGTTGTCACTTCAACCCCGCCTGCTGCCGTCAATGACTGGACAGTGGAGGACGCCAAGAAACTCTATGGAGTAGAGGGCTGGGGCCACGGGTTTTTCGGGGCCAATAAACAAGGTGACGTCACCGTGCGCCTGCAGAATGACGGGGACTTCGCCGAGGTAAGCCTGATGGAAATTATTCGCGGCATGCAGAAGAAAGACAAGAATTTCCGCATGCCGGCGCTGTTCCGCTTTCCCGATCTGCTCTACGCCCGCATCAAAGAGATCAACGAGACCTTCCGTGAGGAAATCCGCAATCAGGGCTACAAGGGCCGCTACCGCGGAGTCTATCCGATTAAGGTGAACCAGCAGCAGCAGGTGGTGAAGGAGGTGTGCGAGTACGGGCGGAAATATCATTACGGCATGGAAGTCGGTTCCAAGCCGGAGCTGCTGGCCGCACTGGCATTCATGCACGACAGGGAGGCGCTGCTCATCTGCAACGGCTACAAGGACGCGGAGTTTATCGACCTCGCGCTGCAGGCCAAGAAGCTCGGGCTGAACATAATCATCGTGCTGGAGATGCCGCCGGAGCTACAGCTTGTGCTGGAGCGCAGCAAAAAACTGGGCATTGAGCCCACGCTGGGGCTGCGCATCAAGCTAAGCACCAAAGGCAGTGGCCACTGGGCGGACAGTGCCGGAGACCGCAGCCCCTTCGGCCTCAATTTCAGTCAAACCATTCACGTCATCGATCAGCTCAAGGCCACGAATAAACTCAAGTGCCTGAAGATGCTGCACTATCATCAGGGCTCGCAGATTCCCAAAGTGAGCACCGTGCGTCTCGCCGCGCAGGAAGCCTCCCGCGTGTATGCAAATCTCGTCAAGGAGGGCGCACCCATGGGGCTGCTCAATCTCGGCGGCGGACTGGCCGTGGATTATTCCGGCCGTAAGATGCCGGACGAGAACAGCATGAACTACAGCCTGCGCGAATACTGCGCAGACATCGTGGAGGCTGTGCAGAAGATCATGGATGACGCAGACGTGCCGCATCCGGATATCGTCACCGAGAGCGGACGGGCGATTGTCGCTTACTACAGTGTACTGGCGTTCGATATTCTGGACGTGAACCGCATGGCCAGCGATGAGCCGCTTCCGAAACTGCCCCGCGGAGCGAGCGACACCCTGCGCAGTATGTTCGAAGTGCTGGAGGACATCGGGAAACTTAGCCCGCAGGAGACCTACACTGATATCCTCTTCCACCGGGAGGAACTGCTCACGCTATTCCGCACCGGGGTCGTCAGTCTGCGGGAGCGGGCTCTGGGCGACCGGCTCTATTGGCACGTGCTGACCAAAGTGGCCGAGCGACTGGATGAGGACACGGAACTGCGCGGGCTCAAGCAGCGCCTTGCCGATTTCTATTACGGAAACTTTTCCATGTTCCAGAGCCTCCCGGATGTGTGGGCCATCAATCAGTTCTTCCCCGTCGCGCCGCTTCACCGGCTCAACGAAGAACCAACCCGCCAGGCAGTGATCTCCGATGTCACCTGTGACTGCGAGGGCGTGCTGAACTGCTTCATGGACGACAACGGCAAGAAGACCACGATTCCGCTGCACCCGCTCAAGGACAACGAAGCCTACATGATGGGCGTCTTCCTCGTCGGTGCGTATCAAGAAACGCTGGGCGACCTGCATAACCTGCTGGGCGACACGAGCGTGGTCACCGTGCGCCTGCGCAACGGCCGGATCAGCTACAGCCGCCAGCTTGCCGGCGACACATCGGCGGAAGTTCTCAGCTACCTCGAATACACTCCCCGGGACCTGCTCAAGCGATTCCGGGCGCTCACCGAGGAACCGCTGCACGGGCGGGCAATCGACGCGGAGGAAGCGGATGCGATTTACAAGAACTACCGGCGCAACTTGAAGAACTACACCTACTTCAACAGTTGAATCCGGGCTGAGTCGTGAGTGCGCTCTACGCAAATGCGGTCTCGTCGGCTGCCATCACCGCAGGTAATGTTTGATGTAGGTGACTCCAATTAACCGCCATGTGTGCCGCACGCATCGTTCCTCTGCTACTTAGCCTGATTACGGGCCTGAGCGTGGTGGCCGCAGGCCAAAATCTCCCCGCTCCGCAGGTGAGCCCGGCGCGACGGTTCCAGTTCACCCCTCCCGCCGGGACCGCATGGACTGTGCAGGGCACCGTGGATGGAAGAACATGGACTGACCTTGCCGGCCCATTTTTCGCTGTCGACAAAATGGAAGATCAACTGCAGCCGGCCGGGGCCGAACGGAACTACCGCCTGCTTTATATCGATCCGGCTTCTGTGGGGTTTGCCCCCGTTTCTGTGGGAGGTCAGACACTGATCGCGGAGCATCAGGGAAAAGCCCGGCACATCGTTTTCATGGACGCCACGTCCGGCATCCTCCGGTTGGGCGATACCCACGCGCGCAGTTTCACGGCTACATGGACCAAGACGGCACCGAACAAAGCGGAGGCTATACTGACCGGAGCCGACGGCAGTTTCACTATACTTAAAGTGGAATTCATTGCCCCCGGCCTTGGCCACTGGGGAATGGAAGACATCCCGTCCATCGAGGCAGCAGCCCTCGTCAAAGTGCCCATCGACTGCGGAAGCTTTGCGCTGATCAGCGGACTTGCCTCACGGAGCGGCTCCGGGACCGTTGTCCCGTCAGACCTGAGCGGCCGGCGACTGGTTCTCAATGAATCGGGAGTAATCTCGCTGCTTGAATTCACAGGAGCAGACAGGGTCTCTGTGAAAAAGATCGGCGGTGCTGTATTGCCGGGAACCTACGACTACGATCCGGAAGACCGAATCAGGGGCCATCTGGCACTCAATCTCCCTGGATCGGCGAGAGAAGGGTTCCGGCTAGAAATGCAGACACCCAGCACTGGAAAGATGGTGAGCACTACAGCCACCGCTGGCCGGTCCCCGCTCCGTTCCGGCACTTTCACTCTACCGAATCGTCCCGAGCCCCTGCTTAATGCCCTGTGCCCCCCCACGGGCATCGCTGGCTTGACTTATGTCTTGGCGGACAGTGTCCCATGCACTATGACCTTTTATGCCAATGGAGAGGGCGTGCAGCGGAAAGGGGGCAGCGGGATCACCCGCGTCACCCATTTTCGCTATCTTTATTCGCGCACCGGCGGCGAAGGGGCGGATATCGCCGTCACCTTCCCCGGGGCCAACGGAGATCTCGTCGACAACTACGAACTCGATTTCGACAACGACTGCAGCGGCGATTACAGGCGCACTTCCTACGCCGGGGGGAATTCCGTGGATCAGCGCAATTCCACGTTCCGCCCCGCCCCGCCGAACGGTTTGAACCGCTAGTGGCTAGTGTAGCTGGTGGGATCAGTCAGTCCAGCCAAGGCAAAGGCCTCCTTGCGCTCCACACAGGTGCCGCAGGTGCCGCAGTGAACGGGACCTCCTTTGTAGCAGCTCCACGTCATGGCGAAGTCCACTCCCAGCGCCGCTCCCCGCGAGGCAATTTGCGCCTTGGTCATGTGGATAAACGGCCGCAGCACCGCTACGCTCGCGTAGGTGCCCAACCGGATGGCATCGCTTACGGCCTGCATAAATGGTTCCCGGCAGTCCGGATAAATCACGTGGTCACCCGCGTGCGCCGCGATCATCAGCGCTTCACACCCCCGGCTTTCGGCGAGGCCGGCAGCGATACTAAGTATGATGCCATTCCGGAATGGAACCACAGTGCGTTTCATACTCTCCTCCTCGTAGTGGCCGTCTGGCACGTCGCCGCCGCTTTGCAGCAGATCGCTGGCAAAGTGTTCACCAATAAATCCCAGCGGGATCACCGTGTGCCGCACACCCAGCTTCTCAGCGTGGTGGCGCGCGAAAGGAATCTCCCGGTGATTGTGCTTTGATCCGTAATCAAACGACAGCGCATCGGTGACTTCGTGCTCCGCGGCAGCGTGGTAGAGCGCCGTGACGGAATCCATGCCGCCGGACAGAAGAACTGTCGTTTTCACAGCCCGAAAGGATTGGCGATCACACTTTCCGGGGCGCTGGCCTGACAAGTGAGTTTCACACCGCCGCGGGCAGAGAAATCACCGCGCACGATGGCTTTTTTTGGGGCACACGCGGCCACGATATCATCCAGCACACGATTGACGATATCCTCGTTGAACAGAGCCATGTTCCGCCATGAAGCGAGATAGTATTTAAGTGACTTGGTCTCAATGCATTTCTCACCCGGCATGTAGAGAATGCGCAGCCTCGCCGTATCCGGCTGACCCGTCACCGGACATAGGGAGGAGAACTCCGGGTAGTCGAGATGGATCCAGTAATCCCTCTCCGGCGTACGGTTGGGGAAGCACTCCAGCGCCGCATCGGCAGGAGAAACAGGCAGCCGGCGGGAGTGGCCGAGAAAGGAAAGGTCCGGTGTTTCTGACATGACTCGAAGTGCCCCCGCCGCCAGCAATGTCCAGTGCAAAGCACGGGCCAGACCCGGGCCTCCCTCATCGCGATTTGCCTCTGCGTGTCCTCCTACCGCTATGCCTTAGCAAACGGCAGAACGGGTTACCGGTCAGGACGGGTAGAGACGCTGTATCCAACGGTTCACATTGTGGTTAGGTCCGGGCCGCCGGGCCTGCGCGCGTTCTTTTCAAAGAGAGCACAAAACTTCAGTCGCCGTTCGCCAAGCTCTTCACACACTCCCATGCTCTGTCGTGATGGATTTGTGCAGGTTGTCCTGTAAAAGTTACAAGGCTCCCTCACTTCTCAATTTTCAGATAGGGTTTGAACTTCTCGAGTGTCTTGGTGCCGATCCCGGGAACTTTCAGTAAATCATCCAGCTTCTTGTATGGCCGACCCTCGATAATTCGTTTGGCCATCATTTCCCCCACGCCCGGGAGCTTCAGCAGATCATCCCGCGCTGCGGTGTTGGGATCCAGTTCCAGATTTTTCATTGTCTCCGCCTTCCCTGATGCCAACCTCAAATCTGCATCCTCCGCTCTCTGCTGCCCGCGCTCCACCGGCAGCTTCTCCCAATTGGTTTTGGCCCAAATGCCGGCGCTTCTCTTCGCCGCCTGGAGTTCGAGGTCACGCAACGCTTCTCGGTATTCGGCACTTGTCCGGCCATCAGGATTCTCCCGATACACTCCAAATGCCCGCGCCAGTCCCTCCCCCACAAGCACCGCCGCCAGATCACGTCCGTCCGCCAGTGTTACAAACCCATATACCCGCTGATACCGGCCATCCCCGCGCGCATCGGCGAAGGCTGTAGCCACCGTGAATGCCTGCTGCAAAAGCACTGCCACCCTTTCTGCTGCAGCCTTTCCAAAGCCCTTCGCCTGTTCGATGGACGCCGCTGCGTTACCCCCAATTTCTGCAATGCCAAAATACCGCCGCTGCTCTCGCAGCCGCCGGGCGACTGAGTCATCCGACACATGCCACTCAATGCAGTCCGCACCGTAAAGTCGCAGGGTGTGCTCCCGCCCATCGCTGGTTTTGATCTGAAAGCTGTCTCCATCCGCCCACTCCGTCGGAACCAGACGGCAGTGCTCCAGTTTGGTCAGCGAATCCGCGGTCATACCCCTCGAAACCGGGAGCATAAACGCGATCAGAAAAATCAGTGCGGTACGAATCATTACCTGCATCATACCACGACCCTTCCCGTGGGCAAGGATCCTCAAGAACTCTAAGCGCGGGAAAAGTCGAAGTAACTGCGCTGGACTATAAGTCTTGGTGAGGAGCCATCGTATCTTCATTTCCGATGGGTTTGTGCCGGTTCGCGGTGATCCAGTTCTCCGCGGAAGAGCTCGCCCGTGCCGTCGCTTTGCAAGGCGTGGTGGTTACGGCCGTCGCCAAGTTGCTGGGGTGTGCGCGGCCGGCGTTTTGGCCATAGGAACGCTTGCGCCCTTTGTTCATAGGGTCAGAGCAGACTTTGTGTTGGACCTGTGGACCCGGGAGTAATGACCCCATTCACGAGTTGGGTCGTTTCTTTTTTTCCTTTTCCGGCGCCTTCGGCGCGGGCGCTGGTTCAATTAGCGGCGCGCTGTAGTCCGCCCCGGTGAGACTTTTCCCGAGGGACACTCTCCACGCTACGAGTTCGGCGGTCATTGTCGCCACGCGCTCGGGCTGTTGCGCCGCCAGGTCGGTAGTTTCGTTGGGATCTTTCGAGAGGTCGTAAAGCATCACAGGTTTCACTTCACCGCTGACCGGGCTCTTCTTGCCGCGAATGGCGCTAGCGTCGGTATGCAGCTTGTAAGGCCAGTCGAGCAACGCGGCGTGGGCGGCTGGTCGGCGTGCGTCGGCGCAGAAGGGAATAGCCTTCCCGCGCGTGGTCATCTGCCGGTTGAAAAGCGGCAGCAGATTCATGCCGTCGAGCGGCTGAACTTGCCTAAGCGCGACCGCGCCAGTGGCGGCGAGGATTGTTGGGTAAATGTCGAGCGTCGAGGACGGCACATCGCTGGTGAACGGCTTAGGGATGCGACCGGGCCATTCGACGAGACCGGGCACGCGTAGGCCGCCCTCCCAGAGCGTGCTTTTGGAGCCGCGCAGGTTGCCGGTGGATTTCGGGCCCGCCGCGCCGCCGTTGTCACTGGTGTACCAGAGGAGTGTGTTATCGGCGACCTTCAGTTCACGCAGTGCGGCGCGCAACTTGCCGACGTTACGGTCAATGCCGGTGATCTCGCCGTAGTAGTTCTGGTCCTTCGCCGGCAACGAAGCATAGAGCGCCTTGTCCGCCGGCAGCGCCTCATGCGGCGTATGCGGGTTGCCGAACCACACGACGGTGAAGAACGGTTTGCCCCCTCCCACCTGCTTGCGGATGAACTTCAGCGCCTCGTCCGTGGCGATGTCCGAACCGTCGCCTTCAAACTTCTCCGCCACACCGTTGCGGCCCAGCACGGGATCAAGATCAAAGAAATTGTCCGCCGACACCCATTCGTCGAAGCCCAGTTTGCCGGGCGAGAGCGGATCATCGGCGAGGATGGCACGACCGGGAGTCGTCTTCGTGTCGCGGTCGCCGTTCTTCCCATTGAGGTGCCACTTGCCAAAATGGCCGGTCGCATAGCCCGCGGACTGCAGCACCTTCGCGACCGTGAGTTCCTGCACGCGGATCGGCGACCCGGGACTGAAGGTGCCCATCCGATGTGGGTGCCGCCCGGTCAGTACGCTGGCGCGCGTGGGTGAGCAGTTGAAGTGCGCGGTGTAGAACCGGTTCAGACGCAGCCCGCTTGCGGCCAAAGCGTCGAGGTTGGGCGTCTTGAGTTCGGGATGGCCGTTGTAGCCGGTGTCGCCCCAACCCTGGTCGTCGGCCATGACGAGCACGATGTTCACTTTCTCCTCCGCACGCGCGGAAAAACCGCAGAGAGCGCAGAGAGCGCAGAGGATGTTGAGGGACTTGTGTTTCATGCGGCGTCTTTCAAAGGCTGGGGCTTCATGGATTGCAGCTTTCCAGAGACTGGACCTCGTGGCAACCCGGGACTCGAGGAACCTCCCGCAACCCTTCTCTGCTCCCTGCCTTTAACGCTATTCCTCTCACGAGAAAAACGAAGACTGCCCACTCACAAATGTGAACTAGCGGGGACTGACACCGGAGACGTCAACGTAGCTCTGAAGGTCTCTCATAATCTCGTGTGGGTTTTGGCCTCGATTCGGTGTCCGAGCAAAAGAGCTCCGCTCCCTTCGGATCGCACCAAGATCCCTGAGGAAATTCTGTCAAGATTTGCACGCCGACCCCATTTCCCTCGGCAGGTAGAGCAAGAGTGTCAGGAATCGACACCTGAACAGGGGCGCGCTCTCGAAGCCGCCCGGTGCTTAGTTGACGGAAAGCACCCTTCTCGAAGATTGCGGTCATTGTGCTCATGGGGGGGGATTGAGGCGCAGGGTTCACCCGGGGGCGAGTGACAAAGCCGGTTGGCTACTTCCGCTTCTGGGCCTGGCTGAACCAGTCGCCGCCGAAGGGGTTGCCCATGCCGCCGCCTTGTTTAGGGGGGGAATTGCGGTCGCGGTCGTTGCCGAAATTGCCGCGCTGGCCGCCGCCGGTGTTTTGGACCTGGGGCCGCTGGCCGGGGGATTCGCCGGGTTTGCGCTCTTTCTTTTCGAAGTCGGGCTTGGACTTCATGCTGAGGGCGATACGCTGGCGGGGGAGGTCTACCTCGGTGACGGTGACTTGGACTTTCTGACCGACTTTGACGACCTCGTTGGCGTCTTTGATGAAGTGGTCGGCGAGTTGGCTGACGTGGACGAGGCCGTCCTGGTGGACGCCGACATCCACGAAGGCGCCAAAGGCGGTGACGTTGGTGACGATGCCGGGGAGCTTCATGCCGACGGTGAGGTCTTCGGGTTTTTCCACGCCCTCGACGAAGGCGAAGGCCTCGAACTGCTTGCGCGGGTCGCGGCCGGGCTTGGCGAGTTCGGAAATGATGTCCTGGAGGGTGGGGATGCCCACGCCCTCACTGACATATTTTTTCAGGTCGATGCTCTTCCGCTTGGCTTCGTTGGTCATGAGTTCCTGCACGGTGCAGCCGGCATCGGCGGCCATTTTTTCGACGAGGACGTAGCGCTCG
The DNA here is from genome assembly GCA_945861415.1 of Akkermansia muciniphila. Taxonomy (GTDB): domain Bacteria; phylum Verrucomicrobiota; class Verrucomicrobiia; order Verrucomicrobiales; family V1-33; genus V1-33. Next base: position 21,370 of record CAMAUV010000001.1, read on the forward strand.
GGATGGACGGCGCTGGAATCGAGCGGGTGCTTGGCATCGCGGATGCGGAGGAAGCCGGCGGCTTGCTCGAAGGCTTTGTCGCCGAGGCGCGGGACTTTCTTTAACTGGGAGCGGCTGGTGAAGGCTCCGTTTTCGTTGCGGAAGGTGACGATGTTTTCGGCGATGCTGCTGTTGAGACCGGCGACGTAGCTGAGGAGTTGCTTGCTGGCCGTATTCACCTCCACGCCCACGCCGTTCACGCAGCTTTGCACGCAGTCGTCGAGGGAGGCTTTGAGTGCGTATTGATCCACGTCGTGCTGATACTGGCCAACGCCGATGCTCTTGGGGTCAATCTTCACCAGCTCGGCGAGCGGGTCCATGAGGCGGCGTCCGATGCTGACCGCACCGCGCACGGTGATGTCTTCGTTGGGGAATTCTTCGCGGGCGGCATCGCTGGCCGAGTAAATGGAGGCACCGCTTTCGTTGACCATGACGATGGTGATGGCCGGCGGCAGCTTGAGCTTGCGGATGAAGGCTTCGGACTCGCGGCTGGCGGTGCCGTTGCCGATGGCGATGGCTTCGATCTTGTGGCGCTCGATCAAGGTGAGGACGGTGCGCGCTGCTTCCACCATCTGGGTCTGGCTGCCGGCAGTGGGGTGGATGACGTCGTTGTGGAGGAGCTTTCCCTGCGCATCGAGCACGACGGTTTTGCAGCCGGTGCGGAATCCAGGATCGATGGCGAGGGTGCGCTTTTGACCGAGCGGGGCGGCGAGGAGGAGTTCGCGGATGTTGTCGGCGAAGACCTTGATGGCTTCGGCGTCGGCTTTCTTCTTGGAGGAAAGGCGCACTTCGGTTTCCATGCCGGGGAAGAGGAGGCGCTTGCAGCCGTCGGTGACGGCAAGATTCATCTGCTCACCGGCGGGGCCGCGGCCGCTGACGAAGAGTCGCTTGGCAGTATCGAAGCCTTTGTCCTCGGGAATGGTGACGCGGAGCATGAGGAAGCCTTCCTTTTCCCCGCGGCGCATGGCGAGCAGGCGATGGCTGGGGACTTTGGCGAGAGGCTCGGTCCATTCAAAGTAGTCGCGAAATTTGGCGGCTTCCTGGTCGGTGTCTTTGCCCATGAGGACCTTGCTGGTGATGGTGGCGTCCTCCTCGTAGATCTTTCGCACGGCGGCGCGCACGGTGGCCTCGTCACTCATGCGTTCGGAAATAATGTCCCGGGCACCGGCGAGGGCCTCGTCGGCGGTTTTGACCATCAGTTCCTCCTCCACGCCCTCGGTTTTAATATACTTCGCGGCTTCGGCCTTCACGTCCGTGCCGGGGGTGTTTTGCTCGGCGGTGATCCAATCGGCGAGCGGCTCGAGGCCCTTCTCTTTGGCGATTGTGGCCCGGGTGCGGCGCTTGGGGCGGTAGGGGGCGAAGATGTCTTCAAGGCGCGACATGGTTTCTGCTCTGAGGATTTGCTCGCGCAGCTTGTCGGTCATGAGATTGCGCTCCTCGAGGCTTTTCACGATGGCGTTGCGGCGGGTGTCGAGTTCGCCAAGCTGGAGGAGGCGATCGCGGATATTGGTGATGGCGACTTCGTCCAGTTCGCCGGTGACTTCCTTACGGTAGCGGGCGATGAAGGGCACGGTGCCGCCCTCGGCGAAAAGTTCAGCCGTGGCCGCGACTTGGGCGGGGCGGAGTTTGAGTTCTGCGGCGACTTTGGCTACGTAGGCTTCGTTGGTCATTCGGGTGGTCTTTAGGTTGAGGAAATGTCGGCCGTAATAACGCGGCCAGCAGGCAGTGCAAATAGTGCGTTCGCTTTGATGGCCGTGAGGTGATGAGGCCTGCCTGCGGTTGACAGCGCGGCTGTGCGTAGGGGCGGTGGTGTGCGATTGAAAAAATCCTTTCTCGCCTTTCTGAAAAAGCGGATACCATACCGGTCTTTACCGACCACCGTTTATGGCCACGCTTCAGACGTTCCGTCACTACCGCATTTCGCAGGACCTCGGCGGCGGCACGGTAGAACTGTGGCGCGGGGCTAAGGAGTTTGCCTGTCTCGCGGTGGACGCGCAGCGGCTGTCGTTTGTGGAACTGCATGTCATCATGAGCCCGCCGGAGAAGCCGCTGGACGTGCGTGCCTTTAACCAGCTGGTGAAGATTGCGCTGCCGCTAAGGCATCGCAACCTTCTGGGCATCATGGAGGGTGGCGAGGACGATGGAGCTCATTTCTTTGTCACGGAGTTTCTCGACGGTGAGCGGTTTGATACTTGGCTGCCGCGCTGCAATCCGCTGCCGCCTTGGCTTGCTTTGCATTTGCTGGGGCAGATGGTGGAGGGGCTGTGTGTGCTCGCGCCGCATCCCCGGCTGCTGGGTGGGGTGGAATTGCTCAACTGCGGGGTCACTCTCAACGGAGACCGGCTGAGCGACCTCACGGTGCGGCTTTGTGATTTGGGTCTCAGCGCCGCGCAGGGCAGACAGCCGGATCCGCGGCAGATCGAACTGCGGATGATTCAGGAAACGGGACGCCTGCTTCTTTATATGCTCACCGGGGTCATGGCGCAGGGACCTGTGGAGTCCGTCGATTTTTCGGCGCTCAGTCTTCCACCTAGGTTGAGTTTTCTCCTCGGCACTTTGCTCATCCCCTCCATGCGGCATCACCCGCTTACGCTGGACCAGCTCCGCACCCTAGTGGAGCGCTGCACGCGCGATCTCTCCCCGGAGCTGGCCTCGCGTTCGGAGCGTGTCCCGGTGGAAATGCGCCCGCGCCTTCCGCTCGAGGCGCATTTCATGGCCGGCGCCGGTCTGGTGGATCTTGCCGGGGACGAGTGCACTATCGATGCCAAGCCGTTCGACGCGCTGGATCCTTACCGGCACAGGGCGACTCAGCGGTCAACGAGGGCCCCTGCCGTCATTCAATTGCTGCCGCCGGCGCGCCTCGTGCCGCTGGATTACGCAAAATACATTGTGCAGGCGGGTGAGCGCATTCGCCCGCAGGAGCATCCGCACCTCATCCGCGTGCTGGCGTGGGATGAACTGGAGCATCCGGAAGTGCTCATGGAGGAGCACACCGGAGAGTGGAGTCTCGATTCGTTAATACATGTGAAGGGGAAGCTTAGTGCTGCTGATACGGCCGTGGTGCTTGAGCAGCTGGAAGCCGCCGTGCGCGAGGCTGAGCATTGCGGCCTGCATCCCGTGCTGCGGAGTCCGCGGCAGATCGCGCTGCAGTTCACAGCCCCGGGCGGGGAAGAGGCATTGCCCCCTGAAGTGGAACTCGGCCACCAACCGCTGGAAAGCTGGCCAGTTTTTCGTATTAGGGTGCGGACATATCCTACTACGTTGAACTTTGCCCAACCGGAGCGCTTCAATGCCGAACGCCTCATTCACCGCGAGCCCGGCAAGGTGGAACACAGCAGCGCCGCGCGCAGCGGCAATCCATGGAGCACGGCGCCCACTTCCCGTGACTACGCTCTGCTGGCTGCATGGATGATGGGCGGCCCCAATGAAGTGCCGGAGCGGGTGCGTCCGCTTATCTACGATCATCTATCCAACCGCAGCGAGGCCTCTCTGGGCGGGCGGCGTGAATTCCTTGAGCAGTTCTTAGCCCGTGCCAAAGTTCCGAGCGGCAACACCGGAATTGTGCCCGTATCGAAACCGCGGGGTCAAACCCGACCAGTGCCCCCGGCGGCCAGTGCTGCTGGTGCGTCCGCTCCTATGGAACTCGGTGCGGAAGCCATGGCTACCGACCCTGATCTCCCGGAAGAACCGCCGGTGGGATTTGCCGAGGCCCTATTCGGTGGGGCTAAAGCGCGCACGGCTTCCCTACCTATTTCCATTTTTGGTCCTCCGGTCGAACTTGAGGAGGAGACCGAAGAGCGCAGCTTCCTCGATGGCCCCCTGCCGGGTGTGCACGACCGCCCCGGCAACGACTACGATGCTGACTACGATGAACCACCAGCTACCAACCGCCTGTTGCTCTGGGTGTTCGTCATTGGCTTGGCGGCACTCCTGGCCGGCGTGGCAGCCCACTTTAGCGGGACGGCATTCTGGAGACGTTAGACTTAGGTCATCGCCCGCCAGCGCCGCGCCGCTTCGCCGGTTGCCGGAATTCTCCGACCGGGTCCCGGCGGTGCGTCCAGCGGCAATGGTGGCCTTGCGGGCCCGTTCGTTGAAGTTGGCGCGCACCGTGATGACCACGTGATTCGATGGGGCCGATAATTTGGGATCAATCCCGCTTCATTTTGGCAAGGATGAGCGCCGAAATTTCCGTTGGGGTCCACTTTTTACCGTCCATCTCCACCACGTAGTTGGGATTGAGGTGGATCGTGCGGTCCGGATCGCCACTATCGTGGGCGGTAGAGCCCACGAGTTTGATGTCCTCGTGACGGTCAAAATAAACAACCGAGGGCGTCATTCGCTCGCCATCCGCATTTGGAACAATCTCCGAATTTCCGTCGGACCGAATGTGGCCCGGACCGTTGGTAGTGGTGCTCAAGTCGACTCCCCCATATTTGAGTGATCCTTTGGCGCTCAAAGCCGGTCGGCTTTATTGTATTTATTGCCAAAATGTGCTAGTTATATATTTTGGCCCCCTAATTGAACTTATTCTATTATTTTTTGAGAAAAAGTAAATGGGAAGGATTAGAACGAATTCTTGGTGAATTAAAGCCCCTCGTAGGCTCCGGTGTCATCGGCACCCGTGGAAATAGAGGGCGCCGGCTGTGTTTGGACATGCTGCTGTTTGGCTGAGGCGGACCAGAAAATTCCCGCGCTGGTCATGACCACAGCCCCGATAGCCGCGAGACCGGAGTCGCCGAGGCGCACGCGCCGCCAGACACTCACCAGCAGCGCGGCGGCAGGCATGGCGGCGACGGCCACACCCACGGAAACCAGAGGCACGCTTTCGGCCCGACTGAGGGCGGCCCGGATGAAAAGGACGACGATGCCGCCTGCGAACCACCCGGCGAGCCCCGGCGGAATGACGGCCCGGCTGCGCAACAGTAGGGACGCGAGGGCAGCTCCGCACGCCATGAGGGCCAGAGCAAGGGGCAGCATGACCATCCGGCTTTGGGAATCCAACTTCCAGAGGCTAAGCCCCGCGGCGGCTGCGAAAACGGCCATACTCTTCCAAACAGAAGCGGCAGGAAGCCCGTGCGCAAGCCATTCCGCCGATGCGAAAACAAGGAGAACGGCTGCGATTCCGAGCATAGTCCACTGTTGCCGTTCAGCCAGCGACTCATTCGGAGCCAGTAGGTAGGGAATTTTGCCGAGCATGAGCCACAGAGTGACCGCGAGCAGAACGGCAGCGGCGACCGCCATGAGCTTGAAATTGCTCTGGTGAAAGACGAACAGGCCGGCCACAAGGACGACTGCCCCGCTGCCGGCCAGCAGCCAGTCCGACGCTTCTTTGGGCGGAAAGATCACGCTGAGAATACTCATGACGAGGTGGCAGGCGATCCAAGCGCCCCCCAGTGCGGCGAGGGTGAGCGGTCCCCTACGGTTGCCCCCTAGTTTCCAGACGCTGGCGAAAAGCAAGAATCCAATGCCGAGGCAGGCCGCGGCGCGCTTTAGAAAAAATGGCTGGAGCAATTCCGACAAATGCATGGCCTTTCTCTACATGCAGGTTTCGACCGGCGGCAAGAGGAAGGGGCGCCAGCGGATGCGGGGGAACCTGTCTTGCCGGATGACACGGATGGTGAATAGCTGCCGGAAGCTCATCTTATTCGCATCCTGTAGCTATTTACCAGTCTCCTCTTGGTTCTTCTATATGTGCGTGCAGCGTCAAATTCGGGCATCACATACATAATGGCGGACGATCTGGGCCACGCGAATGAGGATTTCAAAAGCTGCCGGGACCTGCCGCCACCGCAACTGGACGAGTTCGCCACCAGCGGCGCGATCCTTTCACAATATTGCGTGCGGCATGTGTGCTCTCCGACGCGTGCGCCGTTGCTGGCTGGGCGCCATTCCTTGGCCCGCACGACCGGCGCAACTTCCGCGATAACGTGTTTCCCCTTTCGATTTGCCTGCTCATCGTGCGGCTATGTCTACTCTGATTAAATGCCTCGTTTTCTCGATTACCATTACCCCGCTGATTGCCGGTGAGTGGCCCCAATTTCGCGGTCCCTTTGCCAGCGGCCACGCCACTGCGAAGAACCTTCCGGCCGAGTGGAGCGAGACGCAGAATGTGAAATGGAAGGCCCCGCTGCCCCACAAGGGCTGGTCTACGCCGCTGGTTTCCGAAACTCAAGTCTGGCTCACTTCGGCCACGCTGGACGGACAGGACTACTTCGTATTCTGCCTCGACCGTAAAACCGGCAAGGTTCTGCATGAGGCCAAAGTCTTCCACTCGGACAAGCCGGAGCCATTGGGCAACGACCTTAATAGCTATGCCTCCCCCACCGGCGTGCTCAGTGGCGGCAAGGTTTTTGTGCATTTCGGCAGCTACGGCACGGCATGCATTGATACCGCCAGCTTTAAGGAGGAATGGCGCCGCACTGATCTTCCCTGCCGTCACTATCGAGGCCCGGGCTCGTCGCTCTTTGACTGGAAGGACACCATCATTCTGACTATGGACGGTGTGGATGCTCAGTATCTTTGCGCGCTCGATAAAAAAACCGGCGCAACCCGATGGAAGACGGATCGCAACACGGTCTTTGATGACCTTGGTCCCGATGGAAAACCGAAAATGGAAGGCGACCTCCGCAAGGCCTACAGCACCCCTGTCCCCATCACCGTGGGAGGAAAAACACAGATCGTCAGCACCGGCTCTAGGGCCACCGCAGGCTACGATCCGGATACAGGAAAGGAACTCTGGCGCACGCTTTACAATGGATTCTCGAACGCGTCGCTCCCTTTATGGCACGACGGCCTAGTCGTAGTCAATACCGGTCACGGAAAGGCGAACCTTCGTGCTTTCGCCATCACGCCGGAGACCACCGGCGACATCACCGCAAAGCTCCTGTGGGAGCAGACTAAAGGTATCCCGACGCGATCCTCGGCAGTCACGGTGGACGGCATCATCTACAACAACGGCGATGGCGGCATTATTACCGCAGTCGATTTTAAGGACGGCAATCTTCTCTGGAACGAGCGTTGTCAGGGCAATGCCAGCGCCTCCGTTTTGTCTGCCGACGACAAGTTGTTCTTCTGCGATGAGAAGGGCCAGACCACGGTGGTTAAACCCGGCCGCGCTTTCGAAAAAATCGCGCAGAATACCCTGCCGGATGGCATCATGGCCTCTCCTGTGGCAGTAGACAGCGAGCTGTTTATCCGCACCAAAACCGCCCTTTATTGCATTAGCCGGTAGGACGATTGGCGGCTTCGGCCGGGGCCATCACAACAAGCAATCAACGCCGGGCAGAAAACAAGTTGCAGGCTGGCGGGGAGCGCGCTACAGGTCGCGCCCCAAAATTCCGGCCCGGACCCAAATCCCGGGGCAGCTGAAATCCCGAATCTTCAATCCACCGCTCCCACGGCCTACCTTCCTCTCCTAATGCCTAGCAAAGCCAAAAAGCCTGCGCCCAAAGCAGCAGTCAAAAAGCCCGCCGCCAAGCCCGCCGCCAAGCCCGCCGCCAAGCCCGCCGCCAAACCCGCCGCCAAACCCGCCGCCAAGCCCGCCGCCAAGCCCGCCGCCAAGCCCGCCGCCAAACCCGCCGCCAAGCCCGCCGCCAAGCCCGCCGCCAAGCCCGCCGCCAAGCCCGCCGCCAAGCCCGCCGCCAAAAAGCCCGCAGTCAAGAATCCTGTGGCCAAGCCCGCGGCCAAGAAGCCTGCATCCAAGTCAGCCACCTCAAAAAAGCCGGCCGTTAAACCCGCCAAATCCGCTGCCCTTGCTTCACCCGAAAAAGGTCGTTCCGTCATCAAGAAAAAGTCCGCTGCGACCGTCGAAAAGCCGTCGGTGCGCCGAACCCGCGGCAGGGAGGGGCCAACTGTCAAAACCACCCCCGCGCCCAAGGTCCCGTCCGTCATTCTGCGCCACATGCAGAAGGAAAACTGGACCCCTCCGCCCGATATGCCGAGGGCGGCCTTCCTCAGAAAACAGCGCCACCGCCTCCTCGAACTCAAGGATTCCTTCGTCGACAGCGTCAGCAGCATGACCACCGAAACCCTGCGCGCTCGTGCCGAAGGCAGCGAAGCCTCTGCTTTTGGCATGCACCAGGCCGATGCCGGCAGCGACGCCTACGACCGCGATTTCGCCCTCAGCTTGCTATCCAAGGAACAGGATGCGCTGCTCGAAATCGAAGAAGCCCTCAAGCGCCTCGATAACGGCACCTACGGTATCTGTGAATCGTCCGGCAAGCCCATCCTGCAGGCTCGCCTTGAGGCGCTGCCCTTCGCCCGGTATACCCGTGAGTGTCAGGAGGAATATGAGCGTGAGCTGACCCTCAATGGAGGCCGCCGTCCCGTCCGCTCCCTCTTCGGTCTCATGGGTGAGGAGGACGAGGAGGAAGAAGGCGAAGAAAAGGAAACGGTTGACAAGTCGGAGGACTAAGACACCCTCAAATCCCCTCCGAATCAGCCAACACTTTTCCATTTCCCATGGCCCGCGATATCATTGTTCTCGAGTGCACAGAAGCCCGTCCAGCCGGAGCTATCCCGTCGCGCTATGTCACCACGCGTAATAAAAAGAGCGTTCGTACGCCCGGCCGTCTTGAGAAGGTCAAATTCAACCCGAATATGAAAAAGCGCACGCTTCACCGCGAACTCCGCTAATTCTCCGCGTTCTTAAGCTTCAACCAGACACCTTTCATGGAACCGAAAACCACGCAGCGTCTCATCAACTTCCGAAAGTCCAACAAGCGCATGCCGCGCCGCCGTTATGACATCCGCGTAGACAAAGTTGACTTCAAAGAGCCCGAGTATCTTGCCAAGTTCACCACCGAAACGGGCAAGATCCTCCCGCGACGCCTCACTGGCCTCTCCGCATGGATGCACCGCAAGGTCACCCGTGAGATTAAGCGCTCCCGTGCGCTCAACCTCGCTCCCTAAACGAGGCCCCGAAGTTCTCCCACTCTTTGAATTTGTCAGGGGCGTATGTTGAATCATACGCCCCTGATTCATTTTCCCAGCCATGCCCCTATCCGATACCCAAAGTGAACGCGATCCACGCAACGTGGCCATCACACGTGTCGGTGTCAGCGGCCTCAGGTATCCCGTTTCCATCGACCGACCGGGGGGCGGGCAGTTTCACTCTGTCGCGGAGGCCACCCTCACTGCCAGTTTGCCCCCGGAGCAGCGCGGCACGCACATGAGCCGTTTTGTCGAGGAACTCCACTTCGGCCACCGCAGCTTGGGCCCCGGTGCTGTTGTTGACCTTGCCAAAAAACTCAGGTCCCGGCTCAAGGCTGCCGAAGCATCCGTGGAGATCAGGCTTCCGTGGTTCGTCGAAAAGCAGGCCCCGGTCACGGGCGGCAGCGGTCTTGTGGACTACGATGTCACATGGCGAGCCTCCGTCTCTGCCCGCGCCTCCCGCCTCCAGACTACCGTGCGCGTGCCCGTCGGCACCCTCTGCCCCTGCTCCAAGGCCATCAGCGACCGCGGTGCGCACAATCAGCGCGGGTATGCTACGGTAACCGTGGAAACTGCTAAGCCACTCTGGCCGGACGCCATCATTTCCCTAGTGGAAGGCGCCGCCAGCTGCGAACTCTACAGCGTGCTCAAACGTCCTGATGAGAAATACGTCACCGAACGTGCTTACGACCGCCCTGTGTTCGTCGAAGACCTTGTCCGTGACATCGTCGTGGCGCTCCGAAAAGTGAAAGGCCTGAGAGGGCACCGTATCGAAGCGGAAAATCTCGAGTCAATCCACAGCCACAATGCCTGCGCGCTCATTGATGCATTAACACCCCTTTACTGAGGCCAAAAAGCTGGAAGTCGGGTCCTTGTTTTCGCTTTCTCGTGGGTGTGGTCAGCCCATGAATAAAGCCTAGGTTTTTATCCATGACCACAAAAATATTTCTCCTTCTCGCGCTTGGCTTGTCGACAGCAGCTGCGCTTGCGGGCAACAAAATCGTCTTCCTCGCAGGAAGCCCCAGCCACGGGTCAGGTGAGCATGAATTCCGCGCTGGATGCATGCTACTGGCAAAATCGCTCACCGAAAGCGGTTTGCGTCTGAAGGCGGAAGTCCACAGCGGCTGGCCCAAGGATGAAACCGTGCTGGATGGAGCAAGAGCGGTGATCTTTTACAACGACGCTGCGCAGGTGGTCAGTCAGGGGTGGTCCAAAGTGGTATCGCTGGCGGGCAAAGGAACTGGCCTCATGTTCATGCACTACGCGGTGCACCCCGACAAAGAGGATGGCGAAAAATACTTCCGGCCATGGATCGGCGGGGCGTTTGAGACGGACTTTTCTGTGAACCCGCACTGGGTGGCGGACCTTGAGGTGCTGCCAAATCATCCGGTTTCCCGCGGAGTCGGTTCGCTCGTCGAGGCGTTTGACGAATTCTACTACAACATGCGCTTCTTGCCGGATCGCTTAAAGGTGCAGGATATCGTGACGGCCACTCCGGACCGCGAGCGGATGAAGCGCTACATCAATTTATGGAACCAGCACGGCGTTGACGGACTTGGAAAAAAGCAGGCGCTGATGTGGGGAGTTCAGCGAGAGGACGGAGGGCGCGGGGTTGGATTCACCGGCGGGCACTATCACCGCAACTGGGCCGTGGAGGGTTTTCGCCGCATCGTGCTCAACGCCGTCGTCTGGGTCGCTGGCATGAACGTACCGGAAAAAGGCGTAATACTCAAGCCGTTGACCGAAAACGAACTGAATGCCAACCTTGAGGACAAGGGTAAGCCAGTGCGGCTAAAGCTGGTGGAGCCGGGTGAATTCAAGAAAATCCCGGCCGCCCCTGTCCAAACTGAGCGAGAGGCGGGATTCAAAACCGGAGCCAAGCCGGAGGAGGCAAAACCAAAGGCCGTTCAACAGACCGCGCGGAAGGGACCGACGATCAAACCAGTGGCGGAAAGCCAGGAGATGACCGTGGAGTCGCAGCGCATGGTTGAATTGAAGGCGGACCTGAAAGGCGCCAAAGAACTCCACCTTGTCATGTCGCCACTCGGTGAAGATCAGTTCGACTGGGCGAATTGGATCGAGCCGCAGCTTATCATGAAAGGAGGTGCGGTTAAAAGTCTGACGGAGCTGAACTGGAAGTCCGCTGAGTCCGCTCATGGCCAAGTCCGCAAGAATCAGAACTTGGAGGGGCCGCCGCTCAAGGTGGACGGCAAGGTCTTCACCAGCGGCCTAGGCGCTCACGCTCCGTCCCTGATCTCATTTGATCTGCCGCCGGATGTCGAAGGATTCCAGACAAGTGTGGCCCTTGATGACGGCGGTGCTCTGCAGGGCGGTCAAAAGCGGCCTGCCAGCGTCAAATTTCAGGTGTTCACGCAAAAGCCCAGCGCGGCGGATGAGGGTGACACGCTGGTGCCGGAGGGCATGTTTACCATCGCCGACCAGAATTTGGAGATCGCCGTATGGGCCACAACGCCCTTGCTGCAGAACCCTACCAACATCGACTTCGATGCCGCTGGACGGCTCTATGTGGCGGAAGGTGTGAACTACCGCCATGCCGGGGGCCGGCGGCCCGAGGGCGACCGCATCGTGATTCTTGAAGACACCGATGGAGACGGCCGGGCGGATAAGGCGGATGTTTTCACGCAGGAGAAAAATCTAGAAGCACCGCTCGGCGTGGCGGTGCTGGAGGATAAAATCATCGTCGCCCAGCCGCCGGATTTCCTTGTTTACACCGATATGAACAAGGATCGCAAATTCGATCCCGCCGTCGACAAACGCGAAGTCCTCCTAACGGGATTCAACCAGCGCCAGCACGATCATTCGCTGCACAGCCTCACCGTGGGTCCGGACGGGCAGTGGAATTTCAACAACGGGAACTGCGGCGCTGTTTTCACCGACAAATCCGGCAAAACCTTCAGGATTCTCAGCGACTATATGGGACACCCCCTAGCCAAACCAGGCGATGCCAGCGACGATGGCAATATTTGGGTGGGTGGATTTTCAGTCCGCATGAACCCGGACGGTACTAATGCGCGCATCGTGGGGCACAACTATCGCAATTCCTACGAGCAGACCCTCACGTCCTTTGGCGATTTGTTTCAAAGCGATAACGACGATCCGCCTGCCTGCCGTGTGGGGGAAGTCATCGAGGGCGGAAACGCCGGCTTTTCCTCGGCAGACGGCCGTCGTTCATGGGGAGCCGACAGACGGCCCGGACAGGAGGTGCCAACGGCGCAATGGCGTCAGGAAGACCCCGGCACAATGCCGCCTGGGGATGTCTATGGCGGCGGATCGCCCACGGGTGTCGCCTACTACGAGAACGGGGCGCTGGGCGATCAGTGGGAGGGCCTGTTGCTCGCCTGCGAGGCCGGCAAGAACGTGATCTTTGGCTATCTTCCCAAGCTGGAAGGAGCAGGGTTCAAACTGGAGCGTTTTGATTTCCTGACATCGAACAAGGAGAAGCAGTGGGCGGGTTCTGATTTCCTCGGAGGGCGTCCTAATAACGAATTAAAAACGCGATTTCGTCCCAGTGATGTCACCGTGGGACCGGATGGTGCGCTTTATGTGGCGGACTGGTTCGACGCCCGGGTGGGAGGGCACGGCACGATGGACAAGGGCGGCAGCGGTACCATTTACCGCATTGCACCGAAGGGTTTCAAATCCGTGGTGCCGAGACTGGACCTGAATACCACGGGTGGCCAGATCGCCGCCCTCAAAAGCCCGGCCGTGAACGTGCGGAACAGCGGCTTCATCCGCCTCAAAGCACAGGGAGCAGTGGCCGTGCCCGCCGTGGCGAAACTGCTTGAAGACAAGAACGCCCATATTGCCGCGCGGGCAGTATGGCTGCTGGCGCAGATGGGCGATAAAGGACAAAATCTAGTGAAGGGTCTGCTCAGCGCCAAAGAGGACCGCACACGTCTCGTCGCGCTGCGTGCTCTTCGGGCCACCGGAACCGATATGCTTCAGCTCGCAGGAAAATTGGCGAAGGATGCCGCGCCCATGGTCCGCCGCGAGATCGCCCTCGCCTTACGCGGCGTTTCGTCGAAAGACGCTGTAACACATCTGGTATCTATCGCGGAAGGCTTCGATGGTAAAGACCGGGCCTATGTTGAAGCCTTCGGACTGGGCTCTACCGGAAGGGAAGCAGTTGTCTACGACGCTTGCCGCAAGGCCATGGCGGATGGGGTGGCTCCGGATCAGTGGAGCGATGCCTTTGCAGCGATAGCGTGGCGACTGCACCCGCCGCAGGCCGTGGTGGATCAAAAGGCACGGGCCCTTTCGCCAAAGCTCAGCGCCGGGCAGGTGAAACACTCCCTCACAGCCATTGGCTTCACGCCCACCGGCGCCGCCGCCACAGCGATGATCCAATTGGCCAATGCGCAGGAGTTTGCGCAGAAGGATCTGGCCCAGTGGTGGGTGAACAACCGGAAGGGCAACCTCTGGAAAAACCACGGCATCGACGACATTCTCAAGGCCATGGGGCAGGACCCGGAAAAAGTGCAACTCACTGCCATGCCCATGCCGCCGGAGCTCGCTAATGCGCAGAAAATCACCTTGGAGAAAGTCAAGAAAATCAAAGCCAATGTCGAGCCGGGCAAGGCCGCATTTGCCTCTTGCTACATGTGCCACAAGGTCGGCGACGCAGGGGCCGAATATGGCCCGGACCTCTCCACCTTTGGAAAACAACAGACCACCGATGTCCTCATCGACGCGATACTCAATCCATCGGTCGAAATTTCCCATGGCTACGAGGGCACGGAGATTACCACCAAAGACGGACTGATCATTACCGGCATCGTGCTAAGCGACGCCGACTCCGTGCTTATTAAGTCCATGGGCGGCAACACCCAGAGTGTGCCGAAGAGCCGTATCGCAAAGATGGAGAAGATGAAACAGTCGCTCATGTATCCGCCGGGCAACCTCGGCCTCACTCCGCAGATGATCGCAGACATCGTCGCCTTCCTCAAAGGCCAATAGCGCTTCTTCTGCGCGGCGGTTGCAGGACCGGCTTAGGGAGTATGGTTGCGTCCGCGGGGAGGTGTTCCATCGTTCGATTTTCATGCCCGCCAAGTCCGCCAAAAAGAAAACCGCCCCCAAGATACAAATCCCCGTGTCTCCTGCGGTGCGTCCGGCGGTTTCCAACTGCATCACCATCCGCGGGGCGCGGCAGAATAACCTCAAGGGCATCGATCTTGACCTTCCGCTGGGGAAACTGAACGTCATCACTGGACCAAGCGGCAGCGGGAAGTCGTCACTCGCGTTTCAGACGATCTATGCCGAGGGTCAGCGGCGCTATGTGGAGACATTCTCGCCTTACACGCGGCAGTTCTTCGAGCGCATGGACAAGCCGCAGGCAGACGAGATTCGTGGCATCCCGCCGGCCATCGCCATTGAGCAGAGCAACACCATCCGCACCACGCGATCCACGGTGGGAACGATGACGGAGATCAATGATTATCTGAAACTCTTGTGGCCCCGCATCGCAGATGCCTCGTGCCCTGATTGCAAAGCGCCGGTGCGCCCGGACACCGCGGCCAGCGTGGCGGACACCGCGGCGCGTGAGCTGGCGGGGGAAACCGTGCTGGTAACCTTCCCCGTACCGGTGCCCGCTGGGACGAAGCCGGCGGATTTCTTCACCTTCCTCCAGCAACAGGGGTATCTGCGCGTCTTTGTCTTTGGTGAAACGGTGCGGACAGACGAACCTGCGGCATATAAAAGAGCGACGCTGCCCGCGGTGGTAGCGGTCATTCAGGATCGCTGTAGTGCTGGCTTCCAACCCATAAGCAAAACAGCCCGGGGGCAGGAGGCACCCGCTACAGCCCGATTCACTGAATCCATCGAGCATGCCTTTGTGTTGGGCAAAGGAAAGCTCGCGCTGATCGCTCCGGACAAGAACCGCACGCTTCATTTTTCTAAAGGCTGGCACTGTGCTGCCTGCGATATCGACATTCGCCAGCCTTCCGCGGCGCTCTTCACGTTCAACAATGCCATCGGCGCGTGTCCACAGTGCCGGGGATTCGGGCGAACCATCGGACTCGATCTGGAGCGAGCTATGCCTGACAAGTCGCTTAGCATCCGCGATGGACTGGTGAAAGCCTTCAGCGGCACGACCTACGGAGAGAGCCAGAAGGACCTCCTGCGCTGCGCCAAGGCTCGCGGAGTGAGTGTCACCACACCATTCGATGAGTTGTCGAAAGAGGATCAGGAATGGATCATCAGCGGCGACCCGGGTTTCGAATCCGATCCCGAAACCGCGTGGGAAGGCCGCCGTTGGTATGGCGTGCAGGGTTTCTTCGATTACTTTGAAAAGAAGGCCTACAAGATGCACGTGCGCGTCTTCCTCAGCCGCTATCGCAGCTACACCACCTGCCGAGTGTGCAAAGGCCGCCGCCTGCAACCGGAGGCTCTCAATTTCAAAGTGAATGGCCGCATGTTGCCCGACTGGTGGCAACTGCCGGTCTCGGAACTTGCGCCGCTGGTAGAAAGTCTAGCGATGCCCGCCGGTGATAACACCGCAGACTTGGTTCGCGATGAGATCGTCAGCCGCCTGCGCTACATGGAGCAGGTGGGACTCGGTTATCTGAATCTCGACCGCGCCAGCCGCACGCTGAGCGGGGGTGAAGTCATGCGCGTGAACCTCACCACTTGCCTCGGCGCGTCGCTGGTGAATACGCTCTTCGTGCTCGACGAACCCAGCGTCGGCCTGCATCCGCGCGACACCGGACGGCTCGTGGAGGTGATGCGCCGCCTGCGGGACAAAGGAAACACGCTGCTCGTCGTGGAGCACGAGGAGAGCGTCATGCGCGCCGCGGACAATCTCATCGAGATCGGGCCCGGTCGCGGCGAGCAGGGCGGCGAACTCGTTTATCACGGTCCACTGGATGAGCTGGAAAAGGCCACGCGTTCGCTCACTGCGGACTACTTGTTGGGCCGGAAGGAAATCGCTGTGCCGAAGAAGCGCCGCCCACTGAAAAAGGGCCAAGAACTGAAAATCATTCGCGCGACGCAGAACAACCTGAAGAAGGTGGACGTGAGCATTCCCCTCGGCGTCTTCTGCTGCATCACCGGCGTGAGCGGCAGCGGAAAGAGCACGCTGGTGCATGAGGTGCTCTACGAAAACCTAGTTCGGAAGAAGGGTGATATCACCGAAAACGAACCCGGCCGCTGCAAGGACATCCACGGTGCGGAGAAGATCGCGCAGGTGGTCATGGTGGATCAGTCGCCGCCCAGCCGCACGCCGCGCAGCACGCCCGCGGTGTATGTCGGTGCGTATGATTTGATCCGTCAGCTCTTTGCCGAGACCGACGACGCGAAGACGCAGGAGCTCACCGCCGGCTATTTTTCATTCAACAGCGGCACAGGACGGTGCGGTCGCTGTCAGGGCGCGGGCTACGAAAAGGTGGAGATGCAGTTCCTCAGCGACCTCTACGTCCGCTGCCCGGAGTGTGAAGGCCGCCGCTTCCGCCCGGAAGCGCTGCGGATTCTCTGGAACGGCAAAAGCGTTCACGACGTGCTAGAGATGACGGTCAGTGAGGCGCTGGCCTTTCTGAACAAGCCATATGAGGCGCATATGGCCAATAGGCGGCATCCAAGCGCTTCCAAAGCGGTGGCCGCTCTGCAAATTCTTGCCGACGTCGGACTCGGCTATCTGAGGCTCGGCCAACCGCTCAACACCCTCTCCGGTGGTGAAAGCCAGCGGCTCAAACTCGTTGGCCACCTGCTCGAGGGCGGCGCCGGACACACGCTGTTCATTCTCGACGAACCCACCACCGGCCTGCACTTCGACGATATCGCGCTCCTGCTCCTGCTCTTCCAGCGACTGGTGGACAAAGGCCACTCGCTCGTGGTCATCGAGCACAACATGGAGGTCATCAAATGTGCCGACTGGATCATTGATCTCGGGCCGGAAGCCGGTGAGGCTGGCGGATTGGTAGTGGCGGAGGGAACACCGGAGGCGGTGGCTCGGGTCGCTGGTTCGCACACGGGAGAGTTCCTCGCCACCGCAGTGAAAGGTGAAAAGTTAAGTGTGAAAGGCTCGCGCGTCGCAGAGTCCCACTTTCATTCGCCACTCGCCACTTCCACGACCATCAGCATCCGCGGCGCCCGCGAGCACAACCTCAAGAACCTCTCCGTCGAGATCCCACGCGATCAGTTTGTCGTCGTCACTGGTTTGTCCGGCTCGGGGAAGAGCACGCTCGCTTTCGACATCGTCTTTGCCGAAGGCCAGCGTCGGTTCCTCGACAGCATGTCCACATACGCGCGACAGTTTGTAGAGCAGATGGAGCGGCCCGAGGTGGACCACATCAGCGGTCTGCCGCCCACCGTCGCCATCGAGCAGCGTATTTCTCGAGGCGGCGGCAAGAGCACCGTCGCGACAGTCACGGAGATCTATCACTTCCTTCGCCTCCTCTATTCCAAAGTCGGCGAGCAGCAGTGCCCAAAGTGCCGCTTGCCCGTGCAGCAGCAGACACCCGGCGCCATCGCGGAGGCTGTGCGCGCGGCATTGAAGAAAGGCGCGGTCAGGCTGTGCGCGCCGATGATTCGCGGGCGGAAAGGCTTCCACACGGAGGTCGCTGCCGCGGCGCAGCGTCAGGGATTCATGGAACTCGTGGTGGACGGGAAGATCGTGCCGGTGGCTTCCTTCCGAAAGCTAGAGCGCTTCAAAGAGCACACCATAGATGCCGTGGTCGCCGTGCTCATGCGCGAGCCTTCCCTCGCGGAGATGGATGCGCTCGTGCTCAAGGCCCTAACTGCCGGGCGCGGTGTGGTGCGCCTGCTGGATACCAAAGGTAAAGCCACCGTGCTCAATTCCCGCCGCTGCTGTCCGTCGTGCGGCGATTCCTTTGAAGACCTCGATCCGCGGCTGTTTTCCTTCAACTCCCCGCACGGCTGGTGCCAGACCTGTCGCGGCTACGGCACGCTGCGCGGCAGCATGGAGTTGGACACTTCGCGCGCAGCATCGCTCACAGAAGCGGAACTCCAGGAGGAGGCGCGCCGCGAAAAAGACGACGCCGCCGAATTGCGCCCGTGCCCTACCTGCCGCGGAGGACGCCTGACGCCCGAAGCGCTGCACGTCTATGTGCATGGCACGGACATTGCCTCGCTCACCGCAAAGCCTGTGCGCGCGGTGGCGAAGCAGCTCACCGGTTTCACTTTCGCCGGGACGCAGGAACTCATCGCCCGCGATATCCTCACCGAAATCGCGCAGCGGTTGAAGTTCCTAGACGAAGTCGGACTCGGCTACCTGCAGCTCAACCGCAGCGCTACCACGCTAAGCGGCGGCGAGAGCCAGCGGATTCGACTCGCCGCACAATTAGGCTCCAATCTCACCGGCGTGCTCTACGTTCTCGATGAGCCAACCATCGGCCTGCACCCCCGCGACAACATGGCGCTGCTCGGCACACTAATCGCCCTGCGCGACAAAGGAAACAGCCTGCTCATCGTCGAACACGACGAGGAGACGATGCGCCGCAGCGACTGCATCATTGATCTCGGACCCGGCGCCGGGATGTTCGGCGGTCAGGTCGTGGCCCAGGGTACGGTGGCCGAATTGTCGAAGAATCCCAACTCAGTCACCGGCCGCACGCTCGGTCGTCACGTGACGCATCCATTGCGCGGCTCGCGTCGGCCTTTGCCCGCTGCGAAATCCGAAGACGGCTGGCTGCGTGTGAAAGGCGCGTGCGCCAATAACCTCAAGGACGTGGACATCAGGCTGCCGCTTGGCCGGCTCACCGTGATCACCGGCATCAGCGGCAGTGGGAAGAGCAGCTTTATGCGCGGAGTGCTGTATCCCTCGGTTAGTGAAGCCCTCAAACGTGGCGGTGCGAAATCTTTCACCGCCTGCGACAGCATCAGCGGCCTCGAAAACATTGAAGCCGTCTATGAAGTGGACCAGTCGCCAATCGGCAAAACCAGCCGCAGCACGCCTGCGACGTATGTCAAAGTCTTCGACGACATCCGCGCACTCTTCGCCGCTATGCCCGCTGCCAAGATGCGCGGCTACACCGCCAGTCGTTTTTCCTTCAATACCGAAGGCGGACGCTGCGAAGCCTGTGGTGGCAATGGCGTCATCAAACACGAGATGGCGTTTCTGCCCACCAGCCACGTCGTCTGCACCGAATGCAAAGGATTGCGCTACAACAGCGCCACGCTGGAGATCGAATTCAACGGCCGCAACATCGGTCAGGTCATGGACATGACTATTCAGGAAGCCGCCGACTTCTTTGCCGCACAGTCAAAGATCGCCCGCACCCTCCGCCTGCTCGCCGACACCGGCACCGGTTATCTCAAGCTCGGCCAGCCCAGCCCGACCTTGTCCGGCGGGGAAGCCCAGCGCCTCAAACTCGTCGCCGAACTCAGCCGCGGCGTCGCCCGCACCGAAACCGCCCGCCTCCGCAAGAACCGTCAGCCCAAAGGCAACCTCTACCTCATCGAAGAACCCACCATCGGCCTCCACCCGTCCGATGTCGCCCGCCTCCTCGACGTCCTCCACCGCCTCGTGGACGACGGTCACACCGTCGTCGTCATCGAACACAACCTCGACGTCATGGCCGAAGCCGACTGCATCCTCGACATGGGCCCTGAAGCCGGCAGTGAAGGAGGCCAGGTCGTTGCCTTCGGTACGCCGGAGGTAGTGGCGAAGGTGAAGGAAAGCCGGACAGCGGGGTTTTTGGCGGGGGTGCTTCAACAACACACAGGCGTTATGGATTAAGAGCCTTACGAACTTGGAGAATCGTCTGGTAGTGAAGGGGTGGACGATTTGAAACAACTGGTGGAGGTGACGTTCCCGGCGGAAGCGGTACAAACCAATCAAGAGTCGCTGGATCTCTGTGGGTCGGATGAGGCGTGCAGCTTGTGGTTCATGTGCCTCACCAAGAGAGCCAACGAAGCGATCCTGCGGCGTGATGCAGTTGTGGTTGCGGCGCACTTTGAGTTCTTTGCTGCTCAGCTTGCCGTGGCAGGTCCTGACGTCCCCTCTATTATCGATGTGAGCTACGTGGAGAACTTACTGTCTCATATAAGAAAGGAGTCTGAACGCTGGGGATGGAACCTTATGCCAGAAATCCTTCAGAAGTATTTTGAGGCTTTCTGGGCAGTGATTGCTCCATGGCGGATGGAGCTGCTAAGGAAAAGCTGATACCTCGGACCTTCTCAGCATTGGCTGCAAAGGCGGTGAGGCCTGGCATTTCGGAGTAAGTTGGCCCCGGTTCACGGGACTGGCTGGAGCCGGGCATTGCAGGTGGGTCCCTGTTTTTGCCTTGCCGCCCGGAGATGTTCTGAAAAACCCGGATTGCCCTGTCGCGGCGCACGTAGGATAGCGAGCCCCAATTACACATGCCTACAGCCATTCTGGAAGCCGCCAGCCTTACCCGCACCCATCCCACTGCCGCCGGACCGCTCACCGTGCTGGACAACGTGACCTTCTCCATTCCGGAGGGACAAACGTGCGCCATTACGGGGCCCAGCGGGAGCGGCAAAACCACGCTGCTCGGGCTTTGTGCCGGCCTTGATTTGCCGTCGGCCGGCTTTATCCGGCTGGCCGGGCATGACATTGGCGCTCTGGATGAGGACGCCCGTGCGCGCTTGCGCAATGACCTCATCGGATTCGTTTTTCAGAATTTTCAGCTCCTGCCGGCCCTTACTGCATTCGAGAATGTGTTGGTCCCGCTGGAACTCCGCGGCGGAAAGATCGAGCGCTCCCACGCCCGGAGCCTGCTGGAAAAGGTGGGACTTGGGCACCGGTTGGATCACTTCCCCATTCAACTCAGTGGTGGCGAGCAGCAGCGGGTGGCACTGGCCCGGGCGTTTATTCATGCCCCGAGGATTCTGTTCGCGGACGAGCCTACGGGCAATCTGGACGCCGACTCCCGTGCCATGGTGGAGGATATGCTTTTCGCACTCAACCGGGAGGCGGGCACCACTCTAGTTATCGTGACCCACGATGCGGGCCTTGCTGGGCGCGCTTCTCGTGAGATTCAGCTTCGCGGCGGACACATCACGGCGGATAAGAGTCGCTGACTATCCTCTGGAGACGGCCCAAGGCGCCTTGTGAAATCTTTCACAAACTCCCTTGTCGCCCCGCGGGGCGCGGGCATAATTATATTGGAATCCTTTTTCAACGACCGCCTGATTTTCTCATGAGCAACGCCGCTACCGCTCCCGCCATCGCCGCACCCGTGGACCTCGTCAACGTGCAGGTAAACGGCACGTGGATGAAATTCCCCAAAGGAATGCGCATGATCGAGGCATTGCGTCAGGTGCAGGTGGAGGTGCCGCACTACTGCTATCACCCAAAGCTCAGCAGCCCCGGTAACTGCCGCATGTGCCTCGTGGAGACGGGAATGCCCGCGCGTCCCGCCCTTGGCCAGGCGGAAGTGGAAAAGGACGAGCACGGATTCGCCAAAATCATGTGGAGCCCGCGCGCCATCATCGCTTGCGCAAACACCGTCAGCGAAGGTTTAGGTATCCGCACCGAGAGCACGCTGACAAAGGAAGTGCGTAAGGGCGTGATGGAATTCCTGCTCATCAATCACCCGCTCGACTGCCCCATCTGTGACCAGGCTGGCGAGTGCCGCCTCCAAGAGTTTAGCGTTGAACACGGACGCGGAGAGAGCCGCTTCCAAGAGGAGAAGGTCAAGAAACCGAAGAACAACCGGATCGGGCCCCGCATCACATTGGACGACGAGCGCTGTATCATGTGCAGTCGATGCGTCCGCTTCATGGATGAAATCGCCGACGAGCCCGTTCTGGGGTTCACCGAGCGCGGCAGCCATACCGTGCTCACTGTGCATCCCGGGCGGCAACTCACATCCAACTATTCCCTCAACACCGCCGATATCTGCCCCGTCGGTGCGCTCACGAGCACCGACTTCCGTTTCTCAATGCGCGTGTGGTTCCTCAAGGAGACAAACACCATCTGCACCGGCTGCGCCCGCGGCTGCAATATGGAGATTGGCAGCCGCAATGACATCATCCACCGCCAAGGCCCGCGCGATAACAACAACGTGAACTCCTCGTGGATGTGCGACTCCGGCCGTCTTGACTTCCACTGGGTGAACAGCGAGCGCCGGATGACCGAACCGACCGTGAAAGAGAACGGCACGCACCGCGCCGCCCCGTGGAAAGAGGCTCTGGAAGCCGCCGCCACCGGACTCCGTGGCCTCCAGCCCTCGCAGATCGCCATTATCGCCAGCGGACGCATGACGAACGAGGAACTCTTCCTCGCGCGCCGCCTTGCCGCCGTCCTCAACATCGGCGCAGAGAACACCGACATCCTCCCTCGTACCGGCCAAGCTGACAACTACCTCGTCCACGCCGACCGCAACCCCAACACCAAAGGCGCGATGCTTCTCCTCACCCCCACCCCGGGTCAGCAACTCGCCGGTATTCGGGAGCGTGTGCAAAGCGGCCAGGTCCGCGCAGTCATCGCCCTGCGCGAAAACCTCCTCAACGCCGGCTTCACCGCAGACGACCTTGGCAAGCTTGCGCACCTCGTGCAGACCCACGTCATGCTCAACGACACGGCTGGCTTCGCGAACGTCGCCCTCCCTAGTGCCGCCTACGCCGAAAAACGCGGTTCTATGGTCAACGCCACCGGCCGCCTCCAGCGCCTCAACGCCGCCACCGCCCCGCCCGGCCAGGCCCGCGACGACTGGGAAATCCTCCGCGACCTCACCCTCGCCATCAGCGGCCAAAACGGCCTCTACTCCATCGAAGACGTCTTTAAAGCCATGGCCGCCGAAGTTCCCGAATTCTCCGGCCTCACCCTCAACGCCATCAGCGACCAGGGCATACCGTTCCTTGAGACGAAAGAGACCGTCCCTCTCCTCGTCCGCGAAGCCGAGCGGAAGGCGAAGGGGATCATTGTTGGATGATTGAATCGGGCGATAGTGCGGACTCTTGCCTGCCTTAAGACTTTTGCTCCTGATTCCAATATTCCTTTCTGCGTGTTCAGGAATTAAAAAACACCCTGATGCAGAGAGGTTGGTGGCTGGATACGCAGCTCGAGACAAGAAAAAGAAGGAGATTGAAGAGTTCCAACGGACGTATGCCACGCATGAGATTTCCCGCGTGAGCATGCAGCGTCTGTTGATTCTAAAGAAATCACCAAAATACAGCGGCGCATGACCCTAGTCGGGCATGAGGGATACAGCCTCGAATTGCGTTTGGATACTCGCTGCAGGGATGGAGCGGGACTCTACTTCACTTAGGCAGACCTTCACTACCGGGGGCCCATCGACTCCCTCCCTGCGGAACTAACACTGGGTTATAGTATAGGTTAGTGCCAACGCCTTGTCCCGCGCCTGAGGTTCTCCCAACACATTGCCGGTAGGGACACGCTGCAAAACTATCGCATCCGTATGGGGGCTGTCTGCGGGTGAATTCGGGGATTGCCTGCGACTGGCGGTGGTATTATCGCGGAGACGTTCTGCATGAAATCGATCCTCAAAACACTCCTCTACAAAGTCGGCTACAGCATCAAGAAAATCCGCCCTGCAGCGCGCCCGGTATCGGGGGCAGCGGGGCGGAACAAGGCGGCGGCGGATGTGATGGCGCTGTTGCATGCGACAAATCCTTATGAGGGCTTCGATTACGCTGCGCTGCCCTTTGATGCGCATGGTTGGGGCGGGGATTCCCCGGCGTTCCGGGAACTGATTGCGGCGCAAAAGCCGGGGCTGATCATTGAGGTAGGCACATGGAAGGGTGCGTCCGCTTTGACCATGGCATCCGTTGTCAAGGAACTGGGACTGCCGGCGAAAATTGTCTGCATCGACACATGGCTGGGGGCCCTTGAATTCTGGACGGACCATTCCGACCCCCAGCGCTATGGGAGCCTGCGGCTGAAGCATGGTTATCCTACCGTCTACTATCAGTTTCTTGCGAACGTATGTCATCACGGACAGCAGGACCGCATCATTCCTTTTCCGCAAACCGCCGCGACCGGGGCGCTGTGGTTCCGTCGGAGCGGCATCACGGCGGACATGGTTTATGTGGATGCCAGTCATGAAGAGGAGGATGTGTATCAGGACCTTTGCAATTACTGGGAAGTCACCGCTCCTGGCGGCATGATGTTTGGCGATGACTACTCATGGGACGGCGTGAGGCTCGCAGTCCAGCGCTTTGCCGCCGAGGAGAGACTGAAAGTGGAGTTCAGTGCAGACAAGTGGGTGCTGCGAAAGGCGGCGGCATAGTGCCGGATGTCATTCAAGGTGGTAGGTCATGGCTCCCTTTTCCATGATGGCGACTTTCTTCAGGGAGACCAGCCGCGCAATGATTTCCTCCACCTCTGTCTCAGAGAGTTCCTTACCAAAGTGAGCGTGAATGCTGGACTTGAGCGTGGAGAGCTTTGCCGGGCGGTTTTTCAACTGACGCGCGAGTTTTCCGAGCACAAACTCCACGCGGGCATCAAGCGTTGCGGGAATGACTTTCTTTCCCTTTTCGGGAATGGTCTGGGAAATGCCAAGGGCAGGCACCGCGTCGAATCGCTCATGGCGGAGAACACAAATTCCGTGGTCATGCAGGTGTCCGATCACGGCATCGAATCCCTTGTCTTTCGAAATAATGTGATAGGCTGCTTTGGGCTGCATGGCACACATGCCGCCAAGCTCGCAGGCCAGCACGAAATCGAGAGCGTTTTTTCCGGTGACCTTTGTCTCCACGAGGCGCACCTGCGGAGCGTGTATCAACAACTCTTTGATGAGTTCCACTGGAAGTGTGTCCTGCCGGCTGCCGAGTACGAGGGTCAACGTTACGGGATTTCCGGTGATCAGGGGCACCTGGATTTTCTGCACGTTCTCGTAATCGACGTAGATATGGTGGATAAGCTCCATTAGCCCATCTACTAACGCCTTGTGTCCCGGTGTCCACGGCCACATTTGAAGTGTCTGCTCATTTCAGCTCCCAGCGCTCTCCGAAAAATCCGGCCGCGACTACTTTTCCCGGGAAGGTCCCGTCGGTCGGTGTAGAAACATCCAGCACCGCCCAGTCCGGGAGCTTTGGGTTTTGCTGTGAGTTGGTTTTGCTGTGCGCCTCCCGGAACGTCAGGCCGCTGTTCAGCACCACGTAGCGGGCCGTGTTGAGAGGATTGGGATAGATGCAGACGGGCACCATGGTGTCCCCGGTGAAGATTTTAGGACCTGCGCTGACGCCTCCAGCAGTCCATTGTAGCGGAATGGAAGGAATGACTTTGGCGATGACACTGTTCGCAGCCGTATCGCCCCAGAGGATCAGGTTGAAATTCTTCACGTCGTCCGCGGTGAGTTCGCCGGCCTTTTTCTGGCGCAGGTTGCCTTGCATGAGCCAGCACCAGCGGTCGCGCTGGTGGGCGCATTCCCACTGCACCCAGCGGTCCACGGCGGGACTGGCGCAAGGCTTATCCGGCAGCACATAAAGAAACGGCGACGTGAACGCATCATCCACGGGCCCCTGCAGTCCGGGCCGTTTGCGCAGACCGGGCGGCTCGGTGGCCGGACCGGTGCGCCACTGTGCGCCCTCTTTCATGAGCAGGACGGCTTTGCCTGCGCCGCCGCCGGTGAGTGTCTGTCCGTCGATCGTGATACTGAGCGCACCGGAGAAATTTCCTTTCTCCGGGGATTCCAGCCGGAGCGAGGTGACGTTGCTGGTGGTGATAGTCACCCCTTTGGCAGCCGGCACCGGTGAGTCGAGTTGGGCATCGACGCGGGCCTCTTTCCAGTGTTCGCCGAGTACTGTCACATTCATCCAGTGCATGCGGCTGTAATCGAGGGTGCGTCCCTGCCATGAGATGCTGAGCGGATAAGCCGGGCGCGGTTTGAGCAATTCCGCCATCACGCGTTTCTGGATATCCTCCTGCACCTCCGGGTGATACTTGTGCTCCGTGCCGGGGCCGATGAGATGAGTCAGCGCCAAGCCCTCCCGTCTCAATTCCTCCGTCATGATTTCGGCGGAAGCTCGCTGTTTATCATTCTCGCCGCTATAGCTTACGATGGGGAGGTTGAGAAGATTCCTCCGGCAGTCCGGCACATCGTTCTGGCCCCACAGCGTCACCTCCCACGGAGGCATCGCCGCCTGCTTTTCCGGCATGATGTTTTGATAGCGCCGCACATCGACGAAACCCGCTCCCGTGTGCACGACAGCCCAGCGGTCCGTGTAATGCGCTTCCAGCAGCCACGCACCGGCTCCGCCCATGCTGAATCCGGCAAGGGCCACCCGCCATGGATCGATTCGTCCTTCACGAACCATCAGAGCCGTCACGTCCAGCACATCCTGCTCGCCAGCATTCTTATATCCAGTGCAGAACCGGCCGAAGGGATGAACCACCACGCAACCGGGTGGCGAGAACTGCCCTTTTTTCTTCATGCGTTCGGCGATGAAATGCAGATCCGTGCTCTTGTCCGCACGCCCGCGCAGCCACACCCAAGCGGGAGCTGCAGAAGACTGAGCATCGTCAGGAATTTCCAGTCCGAAAGGCTGCGGCGATCCATCAATCGGGCTGTAGTATCCCCTAACGACGAGCCCCTTTTGCTTCATCCATGGCGTTTGGCCGGCTCTCAGTGCATCGATGCGGCGCCTAGCTTCGTCCAGCAGTTCGCGGGCGGTCTCGGCCTCTTGCGGCTTTTGGAATTCATTGAGTTCGAGCGCAAACCGCACCGCCTTGAGCAACACCTCGGCATTCGCATTTTCCCGCTTTTTTGGCAGCGAGGAAAACTCCTGTGTCAGCTGATTCAGCCGTATAGTGAGCGCAGCCTGATCCGCTGCCGGGAGAGGAACGCCGGGGGGCGGAAGAATGCGGACCACCGGATTGAAATCCTAAGCGCCGGCCAGAGCAGAGGCGAGAAGAAGAGGAACAAGCTTGAGCATTCTCTCCCGTCTTCCGGGTCTGTAGCAGCGCCACTCGTGACGGCTTCCGCGTCGGCGGATGGCACCAAAGTCCCGGGGACATGGCCGGGTGCAGGGAGAGGTGGCGACATCAATGTTTCGCTGGAAAACAGTCCGGGACGCGTCCGTAGGAAGCTCATGAGAATTGCATTCCTTCTGCTCGCCGCCATCACTCTCACTTCCAGCGCCTCCGTCGCGGGAGAGGCATCGCACAAGGGCAAGGGTCTGACAGTCACCTTGGTGGCGGATGTGACGGCGGTGCAGTCGGGAAAAAGCTTCTATGCCGGCCTGCTGATTCGGCATGAGCGCGGTTACCACACCTACTGGAAGAATCCGGGGCTGGCCGGCGTGGCCACAAGGCTCGAGTGGTTACTGCCCGAGGGCTGGAAGGCGGGGGAGATCGAGTGGCCCGAGCCTGAAAAAGTCAAGATGGCCTCTATCAATACCCATGGCTATGAAAAGGACACCATCCTTCAGGTGAAAATCACGCCGCCGGCCAAACTGGACAAGACGGTCACACTGAAAACCAAAGCGTCGTGGATGTGCTGTGCAAAGTCCTGCCATCCCGGATTCACAGATCTCGAACTCGGGCTCCCCGTCGCTGAAAATGCACCCGCTTCAAAACTGGCCACGCGAATGAGCAGCGAACGCACGCAATATCCGGTGAAAGTCAGCGGCTGGAAATTCACCGCAGTGCGCGAGGACCAGATGATCATCCTCAGCGGGCAGCCTGACGGAGACGCCGTCAAGGTTCCGGAGGCCCCGCAGTTTTTCCCGGCGGACAACATGATCTGTTCCCATCCGGAGCAGCCCTGGACGACCGATGGCAGGGGATTCACGGCCAAACTGACCGCTTCCGAGTTCCCGCCGAAGGATCAGTCTGTGCTCCGCGGCCTGTTGGTTGGGAAGGGGGGCTGGAATGCCGGAGACAAGAGGGCGGTGGAAATCGAAGTGCCAGTCACAAGGAAATAATCACGCCATGCCACGCGCGCGCAGGATGTCCCAGAAGTGGCGGTCGCTTTCCTGCGGGAAAGTTTGCCTCAGCATCCGCACTTCACGCCAAGGACGGAGCGCCTGACCGCCCACTAGTGTCTCATTCAAGCTGGCCGGTGTGGTGATGCTGCGCACATCAGCAAAGTGGCTTACGAAGAACTTTCGGAAGGCGGACTGCATGGTGCGGTGGCCTTTTCCGACCACTAGATTCACGGCGAAGAGTCCATCTGCGGCGGTAGTTCGCTCCAAAGCCGCCCGCAGAGCAGGGATGTAAAGGCCTGGGCGGATCACGTCATCGTGCGTGACGCCGTAAACGTCATCGAAGACCAAGTCGAATTTCCGGCGGTTCTTCTCCAGCCATGCGTAAGCATCACCCGTGATGACCTTCACCCCGATGTCATCGAGACCCATGTATTCGCGGGCGAGCGCCACCATATCACCGTCAATTTCCACCGCGGTGATGTCGAGGTTCGGTTGGAGGTGCCGGAGGGTACGGAGACTGGTGCCGCCACCGAGGCCGAGCATGAGCAGTGTCTGCGGGCGTCTCGGATGCGACATCACACCGGCGGCCATGTTGTCCCACGCAAGACCGGTGAGAAATTTCTGGCGATGCCACCACGCATGCGTCGCTCCCGTGACACGGAATTCAACCTCGTCACGATCCCCCCAAATATCGATCCTTTGGTAGGGCGTGAGCTTCGATTTGATTTGGCGCATGCGGCGTGAGTCAATGCAATGCGGTCTGCGCGCCAGCCGAAATTACTTTTCCACAGGCAGCCCGGCTTTTTTCCAGCCGGCGAATCCGCCATGCATGTGGATGAGCGATTTAAAGCCTGCCTTCTCAAAAGCCGGGAGACTGCGAGTGCTGCGGCCGCCGCTCTGACAATGCACCAGATAAGTCGTCGACTTGTCTAGTTTCGCGATCTCCTCAGCGAACTTGGCCCCGTTGAAGTCAATGTTCACCGCGCCTGCGAGGTGGCCGTTCTTGAATTCTTCCGGTGTTCGTATGTCCAGAATGGTGATCGCCGCGCTTTTCTTTGCTGCGGCATCATCAAGGAGCTTCTTTGCCGCCGCCGCATCGGATTGCTTTACCCCGCCTACAGGTTCCTCCGCTTTGGTGGCGGCGTAGATTGCGCCATCTGTAGTTAGCGGAATGGCGGCAAGGACGAGCAGAAAGAGAGTCGTTTTCATGATTGTGTGAATGGAAGGGTGCAATGTCTTTTAGCGTGCGTCTACACAGACCACGCTGCCTTTTGCATTTCGGCAGAATATGCGGCCGTTCGAGAGGACGGGCGTAGTCCAGCAGCGCCCGCTGAGAACTTCCGCTTTGGCTGACGGCTCGAATTTCGCAGGACTCACTGGTGCAATCATGAGTTCTCCGCGGTGGCTCAGGGCGATGAGCTTGCCGTCCGCCACCATCACACCGCCAACCCCGAAGCCCTTGTGCTCCCATTTTACTGTCCCGGTTTTCATCTCGACGCATTTGAGTGCACCTTTGTCTCCGTCATTGCCGTCCGGACCATAAAGATGACCGTCCACCAGAACACAGGAGTTGAACTGGGAGCGCATCACGCGGCTTTCCCACACCTTTTGAGGCTCGCCGCCGGAGGTGTCCAGTAGCGTGCAGCCTTTGTTATAGCCCGAAGCGATAAAGACACTGGTGCCGTCCACAATGGGCTCGGCAGCATTCACGCCATATTGCGTCTTCCACGGATACTCCCAGCGGATTGTACCCGTAGCCGCATCGACCGCGGAGTATGTCTTGCCGGAGGAAAAATAGATCAGTCCGTCGGCACCAGGCAGCGGCGTGGAATAACCGGCCGGCTTGTCTCCCGACTTCCATTTCACCTCACCACTCGCTTTGCTCAGGGCCATGCCTCGCTCCCCGATGGAGAGGTAAACGAGGTCACCGTTCACCAGCGGCGATCCCGCAAATCCCCAATCGGGAATCGTCATGTTGTTATCCTTTGCGGCATTCTTTTGCCACACCGGTTTGCCGGTGGTGGCATCAAGGCACATGGCATCGCCCCAGCGGCTGAGGTGATAGACTTTGCCATCCGACACGGTCGGTGTCGCCGAGGTGCCGCCTTCGTAATATTTGTCTCCCAGTTCGGAGGGAAAGCTGTGTTTCCACACAACCTTTCCGGACTCTGCGTCGAGGCAGAAGACGGTGTCCTCATCTTTGGCAAAGCCAGCCGTGAAGACATGCTTTCCCGCGCTCGAAAACGAGGAGAATCCGATCCCCACTTCCACCTTCCATGCGATTTTCGGCCCGGCGTCTGGCCATGTGGTTTTCCATCCGGTTTCTTTGGAAATGCCGTTGTGGTCTGATCCCCGGTAGACGGGCCAGTCAGTGGCATTAACTGGGGCGGTGAGCAGGAGTAGCGAGGGAAGGATAGCTTTCATAAATTTCGGGAAGGCAATTTGGCTTTAGGCTTTCCGCTTCTGTCTTGCAAGGAGGCAGGCGGGTCCATTCTTCCGTTGCGCTGGGGTAAGCCTACAGCAAGCACTTCCTGGCGTAGCTGCGCAGCCGACCATGAAAACCCTCCCGCTTAATCTTCACCCGGACAGAGTCCCGCGGCACGTCGCCGTGATCATGGACGGCAACGGGAGGTGGGCGAAAAAGTTCGGCTGGCAGCGCACCCGCGGTCACCGCGCCGGAGCGGACGCCGTCAGTCGCTGCGTGGAGGCCTGCGACGACATCGGCACTGAATTTCTGACCCTCTACGCGTTCAGCACCGAGAACTGGCGGCGGCCAAAAACCGAGATCGAAGCACTGATGCGGTTGCTCGATAAATTTCTCAAAGAACGGACCCCCGAGATGATGGACAAAAATGTCCGCCTGCAAGCGATCGGGCGCATCACTGATCTGCCTGCAAATGTGCAGGAACGCCTGCACCAGAGCATCGAGACCACGGGCAAAAACACCGGTGTCACCATGGTCCTCGCGTTGAGCTATGGAGGCCGTGAGGAAATTGTGGACGGCATCCGGAGCATCGTGCGCAATCTCCGCGAGGGGCACCTCGACGAAGCCATGATCACCCCGGAGATGTTCGGGAAGCACCTTTATACCCGATACTATCCCGACCCTGACCTCCTCATCCGGACGAGTGGCGAAATGCGACTTTCCAACTTCCTCCTTTGGCAGTGCAGTTATGCGGAGATCGTGGTCATGGAAAAACTCTGGCCTGATTTCCAGAAGGAGGATCTCTACAAGGCCGTTCAGGAATACCAGAAGCGGCACCGCAGATTCGGCGGTCTTTAGCGGGTGGCACATGGCCACCCACTCACCTGCCGGTGCGCTTGGTAGGCATGGGAACCCCTGCGCAGGCGGCGGGCCAATCTGCGCAGGGCCACTGGGCGAGCAGGGGATGCTTCCCCTCATCCAACCAGCGCAGCACGCGCACCATGTCCGGCTCTGCCATGGCCGTGCACCCGCCGGTAGTGGCCCTGGGGCCTGTCCAGAGATGCAGGAAAATGCAAGACCCGCCGTGGGGAGCGCTGGCGGCATTGTGGTTCACCACCAATCCCCATCGATAGGCGCCACTGACAGGAATCATGTTTTCCGCACTAGTCCAGTCCTTTTGCACCTTACGGGAGTCCACGATTTTGTTGTAGTGTGCGCTCTTCACATCATCCACGCCGGCGTGGTGTGACGTCATCTGCTTCCAAGGCCATGAGGGCAATGCTGCCTGCTTTGCAGTGAAGGGGCCGAAGGCGTTTCCTAGGGTAAAGAGCCCGGCGGGAGAACAGCCGTCGCCTTCAACTTTCACTGCGGCTCCCGCAGAAATGGTGTGCAGTCCCCGGCCCCGCCGCAAACCGTTCCGGCCCAGCACCACAGGAATTTCGGTGTCCTCCTGATGCCACGGGGCGGCTGCATTTTCGCGACTCCACAGGCGCATGATGGCGCGGGTAGATGTCCATGCGCTGGACTCTACGGTGATCAACTGCCGACAAACGCCTGCTTTTTTTACCGCTGCTTTGGTGAGCACGGGAGCGGCGGCTAGCAGTGCCATGGCGGCGCGGCGGGTCATGGCAGGGCGCTTTTAAATCGCCGCAAGCCTTCCTCAAGGTTGCTCAGCGGGCAGCCGAAATTCAGCCGCACAAATCCTGTTCCAGGGACGCCAAAATCCGCCCCGTTGTTCATTGCCAGTCCGTAGGCCTCAAAGTGCGACGAAGCCGGCTGAGGCAGTCCCAGCGCCCGCACGTCCAGCCATGCCAGATAAGTGGACTCCATGTGCGGCATCACGACCCCGGGAGCGTTTTCCGAGAGGAAATGGACAATGGTGTCACGATTTCTCCGGAGGTAGCGGCAAAGCGATTGCCGCCAGCTCTCGCACTGGTTGAAGGCGGCCTCCGTCGCATGAAAGCTCAGCGGACTGATCTCCGCGACGAACGTATTCTTCGTAAGTTGGAATCGACGGCGCAGTTTCTCGTCGGGAATTATAGCGAAGCAAAGTCCAAGCCCGGGAATATTGTAGGTCTTGCTCGCCGCCATGAGCGTGATGGTGCGGCTGCGAATGTCGCCCTCCAGTTTCAGCGCCGTAGTGTGTGGGGCAGTCTGCGGCTCAAGAAGCAGGTCCGCATGGATTTCATCACTGATGAGGAGCAGGTCATGGCGCAAACAGAACTCTGCCAGCGCGTCCAGTTCCGCGCGAGTCCAGACGCGTCCCACCGGATTGTGGGGACTGCACAGGAATACCATGCGGGTGCGCGGAGTCACCGCGGCCTCCATGGCATCGAAATCGAAGGTATAGCGTCCGCAATTCACTGCCAGCGGCACCTTGACCAGTGAGCGCCTAGCGTCCTTGTGGACCTTTAGGAAGGGAGGATAAACCGGAGTGAAGGTCATGATCTCATCGCCATCCTCACCGGCTAGAGTGGCCGCCTGAGCGAGGCCGACAACCATGCCGGGCATCCAATAAATCCAAGAGGGATCGATTTCCACGCCATGCACCCGGCGAAGGTGACCACATACTGCGACCGCCGGGCCTTCATGCGCGACACTGTAGCCGAACACTCCATGATCCACGCGCCGGTGCAGGGCATCCATGATGGGCTGCGCCGCACGGAAGTCCATGTCCGCCACCCACATGGGCAGCACCTCGCGTCCCGCATAGCGCGCCCACTTGAGGCTGCCGGTGCCTACCCGCTCCACGGGGGTGTCGAAGAGAGAAAAATCGTCTGTCATACAGGTCGTCTGTGTATGGCTGCAGACTCCGGCGAAAGAGGGAAATAGCCGTTGCGTAGACGGCCTGCGGTTTGTTTCTAAAGAATGGATGTTTATGTCATGAAGAACGGGACAAGGCAGGGGCCGTTCCTTCCGTTTCGGCTCACCGAAATGCTGGAGGACGGATCGCTCGTGCCCCAGGACTTAGTATGGCATGACGGCATGGAGAAATGGAAGCCGCTCGGAGAGGCCGAATCGCTGCGCACCGTTCTTAAATCCCCGGCTCCGGTCACGCAGGAATCCCCTCCCGGCATAGAGGACGCGGACCAGTCGGCCGACCCGCCGCCCATTCCTCGCCAGCGTGACCTCCCGCTCTCTCAAGGATCGGCGCTCCAAATTGCTAGGGAGCGCCGCCGTCTTGCATGGCGCCGGTTCTTTGCCCGGCAGATCGACTTCGGCATCGCAGCGGGCATCGCCATCGGCGGCACTGTGGCCACCGGCCTAGGTAGCGCATGGGAATTGCTCTCCGGGTTCGGTCCCGTTGCCATCACATTTGGCTGGATGTTCATGGAGGCCGTGTTGCTCAGCACCACCGGTAGCACTCCTGGCCGCGACATGCTGGGCATCCGTGTGTTTCATGGGGAGACGGAAAAGCCATCATTCCTCACAGCACTCAAGCGTTCAGCTCTCGTGCTCGCTGCCGGTCTCGGCCTTGGCTTGCCGTACATGCCGCTGATCATCGCGCAGTGGATGTTTTCGTTCTGGCAGTTTAATAGACTTGGCACCACCCTCTGGGACAGAGCCTGCGGCACGCGGGTGGCCTACCGTAAACTCACGCTCATCCATGGCGGAGCCATAGCGACGTTCATGGCCGCTCTCTTTGCGCTCACCTTCTGGATGCAATACTACGCCCCGCTGCCCCAGAATATGTCACCCGAGCTGAGGAAGGGGATGGAGCAGGCTAGAAAGGAATTCTTCGAAAACATAAATCAGCGAAAGCAGGGCTGAACGACCCCCGCCAGTCTTGCCTTTGTCTCGGAGGAGTCCTTAACTGGGCGCATGAGAGCCGCCGCCTTCCTCTGTCTGCTGCCGTGCAGCACTGCCGTGGCTAATGGTTAGCATTCAGATCGCTTCGCGCCCACGCCGCCGGATCCGGTCGTGGTGAATCGCGTGCTCTTCGAACACAGCTGCGGCTCGCTGGAAGTGCGCAGGTTCTCCCAGCCGGGAGATTTGCTTGCTTGGGAATTGCTCAAGGAAACGACGGCACCCGGCACGCCGCAACAGCTCCGGCATAGAAGTGGCCCGCGAATAGTATTGACGGCGCATCGCCGGCTACTGACCAAAACGATTCCGGGAGTTTCTGCGCCCGGACAGTGATGAAAAACTTTGGGGACCAGTCACTTCAGAGTTTGCGCACGTCCGTCCTAACAGCATTAGCGAAACGCTTGGCGGCGGCGGATTCATGTCCGTATGGGACACCCCATGCAGGATTCATACGTATACCCGCCCGGACCTCAT
The DNA here is from genome assembly GCA_945861415.1 of Akkermansia muciniphila. Taxonomy (GTDB): domain Bacteria; phylum Verrucomicrobiota; class Verrucomicrobiia; order Verrucomicrobiales; family V1-33; genus V1-33. Next base: position 55,877 of record CAMAUV010000001.1, read on the forward strand.
GGAGAAGATCGCCCCGCAGATATCAAGAGGTGAACGGTATGGGCTGATGGTGGAAAAACGCCGGTAAGGCTGCCTGTAGCGACCGCCCCTCTAGAACCCTGCACGTTCCCCTCTTGTCAGCATGCCCGGCTAGCGCCCTCATCAGCGCATGATCGAAGTGCAACACCTCACCAAACGCTTCGCCGGACGCACGGCAGTGGACGACATTTCCTTTTCCGTAGGGAAGGGGGAAATTGTCGGTTTTCTGGGGCCCAATGGCGCAGGAAAATCGACCACGATGCGGATGCTCACCGGCTACCTCCCGGCGACCGGCGGCGGAGCCCGCGTGGCGGGGCACGATGTATTCACCGATTCCCTCAAAGCCCGCCGGGAGATCGGATACATGCCGGAGAATGTGCCGGTCTACGATGACATGCGGGTGGAGGAGTTTCTGAAGTTTCGCGCCGGGCTGAAAGGTCTGCGAGGGCGCGATGTGAAGGATAGCATGGGCCGGGTGATGGACATGACCGGCCTCAAGGACGTTAGCCGCAAAATGGTGAGCAGCCTCAGCAAAGGCTATCGGCAGCGCCTCGGCCTCGCGGATGCGCTCATTCACAGGCCGCGCCTGCTCATTCTCGACGAACCCACCAACGGCCTTGATCCGAATCAGATTCGTGCGGTGCGCACGCTCATTTCCCAACTCAGCCAGGAGCACACCATTTTGTTGAGCACCCACATTCTCGGCGAGGTGCAGATGAATTGCCGCCGGGTCATCATTATCCACAAAGGCAAAATTCGGGCGGATGACTCCCCGGACAACCTCGCAAAGAGCAGCCGGGCCGCCGCCACCATCACGGTGGAGGTCAAGGCTCCAGCAGAGGAAGCCGTCGATAAACTACAGGCCATCAAGGGCGTGCGCCGGGCCACCGTCACATCCGAGGAAGATGGCTGGCAGGTGCTGGAGGTCAAACCTGATGCCGAATGCGATGTCCGCGAATCCATCTGCCAAGCCGCGCGCGACAACAAATGGCCGTTGCGCGAACTGGGCCGCCGCCAAGCCACGCTGGAGGACGTCTTCGTTGAGATCACCCAGCGGGATTGATGCCGCTGATCAGGCGTTGATATACTCGCGCATGGCCCCGAGAATCACGACCACGGAGCAGGCACCGGCGTCCGGGTGACCAATGCTGGCTTCTCCCAGAGTCTTCGCACGCCCAAGCGTGGCGATCATGGCCTTGCTGGCTTCCCGTCCCGCTTCGGCTGCTGCTGCCACCGCGTCGATCGCTTCCGGCAGAGAAAGTCCCGTTAGTTCTGCCGCCCTAGCCGCAGCCGGATGCAAGGCGTCCACCATAGTTTTGTCGCCGGGTTGGGCTTTGCCGCGGGCCTGAACGCCATCGCAGGCACCACGGAGGAACGCCGCCAGCCCTGCGGCATCTAGGTCGGCCCGGCCAGCAAGCGCTTTGCCGCCATCACGGAACAGAGTGCCAAAGAGCGCACCGCTGGCCCCTCCCATGCTGGAAATCATGGCCATTCCGGCAGCGCTAAAGATCTTATCAATCGCCTCTTCAGCGCCCAGCGTGCCAATCTTTTCCTTCACCGCAGTGAACCCGCGCTGCATTCCGAGGCCGTGGTCACCGTCGCCCAGATTCCGGTCGGCTTCGCTGAGATAAGGTTCAGCAGCGATCACGGCATCGGCCACGGCTAGTATCATGGCTTTGGCATGGTCAGGGGCGAGAGTAGTCTTGGGCATAAGGTTGGGACAAATCTGCTTTTGAATAGCGGTTGGAGCGAACCAATGCAAGTCAGGAACGATTAAGAAACGCTCTCAGAAGAACTGGAAACATCCGTATCCATCGGGAGTTTTAGAATCTCAATGGATCGTCCCAAAGGGTAAAATTGCTGAATTTCAAAGAAATTAGAGTCAAAATTGAAAAAACCCTTGCATTTCCATATAAAATTAGTAGAATTTAGAGCCTGCTTGGCGGCCATTTTATGATTTCCATAAATGACACTGCCTCCAGCACATTTCTTACCGGCCTGCACCGTACACATCCACCATCTCAATATGCCAGAAGAAAAGCCAGAACTCATGACCGTGAAGGAAACCGCAGAATACCTGCGAATTCCTCTACCGACCGTTTATTACCTAGTCCAGCGCGGCCAGCTTCCAGCCATACAAATTGGCGGCCGCTGGCGCATTAAGCGTAGTCTGCTCGACCGCGATGTGCTCAAGAACGAAGGATCCGGCCAGCCTACCGTCCTCGTCGTGGACGATGACGCGCAGTTGCAGACCATCTTTAAGCAATTCCTCAAGAAAGCCGGTTTCGGACGCATCGTCGTCGGGAGCGGGGCAGAAGCCATTTCCTTTGCGGAAAAGCAGCGATTTGACCTCGTCTTCCTTGACCTCCAACTGCCTGACATCCCAGGCGACGAAGTTTACGGTCGCCTCAAGGAAATCCATCCGGACCTGCCAATCGTCATCATCACCGGCTACCCCGACAGCGAAATCCTGAGCAAGATCCTGATGAAAGGTCCCGTGACCGTCATCAAGAAGCCGATCGAACTCGAGCAGCTCAACCGCACGGTGAAGCAACTCGGCCACAAGGGCATGGAAATGCCAGTCTGATTCGGCAGATCGACGATACCCCTCCTTAACCCCGGGCAGCGGAGTTCTCCATCGAGGAGCCTCCGCTGTTCGCTTTTCCGGGTAGGTCAAAACCGCCAGCGCCAATTAGCTAAAAAAAACGCACCGCATCTATCCAAGGGCATGGATGCAGCGCTCCGAGGAAGGAAGTATCGCGATTTATACGATGCTATCCGGTCTGGCGAAGCATAGCCGGAAAATTGTCCCCGCAAGAGACAGAAAATCTCAGCCAATGTCCGGCCACCCCGGATTCATTGCGGACCTGAATGAACTGCAATTTCGCAAAAATTGCTGTCAGACCGGCCCCTAAGCGTGGTTGATACTGGTGAAATGAGTCTGGACGGCACCGATGACCGCACGCTGCTCCTATCATGGGCGCGGGATGGTGCGCAGCCAGTCTTTGCCTCGCTGTCGCAACGGTATGCGGGGCTCATCTACCACGCGGCGCTGTGGCAGATGGCTCGACCGAAACTGGCGGAGTAGGTCGCACAGCCTGCTATGAAGCGGCGAAACTGCTTCGCCGCGAAAACGGCCATGCTCTTCGTATGAAATGCGCTGCGCTGCCCGACTTCAACCACGATCCCGATCCCTGAGCCGCCGCCGCCATCGCGCGCCCTGAACTCCGCACTGGAGCCCTTCATCGCTTCTGCATGGCATGGCAATCAACCCATGCCGCAGTCGCGGCGGCATAATTCAAAGAGAAAAACTTTCCCGTGCCTCCGCAGCGGAGCCTATAGTAGTTCGGCAATCTGCACGGCGTTGAGCGCCGCGCCCTTGAGGAGTTGGTCCCCGACGACCCAGAACGATAGGCCGTTTTCCATGGCGCAGTCTTTACGGATACGGCCCACGGCGCAGTTGTCGCGGCCGGCCACATGGAGGGGCAGGGGGTATTTGCTGCTGGCGGGATCGTCGATGAGATCGAGGCCTGGGGCGGCGGCTAGCACTTCGCGGGCGGCTGCGACGCTGATGGGTTTGTCGAACTCTGCACTGACGGCGATGCTGTGGGCGCGGAAGACGGGGACGCGCACGCAGGTGACCGAGGCGCGGAAGGTCGGGTGATGCATGATCTTGCGGCCTTCGTTTTCCATTTTCATCTCTTCCTTCGTGTAGCCGGTATCGAGGAAGGAATCGACCTGCGGCAGGACGTTGAAGGCGATTTGGTAAGGGTAAACTTTTGACTCAAGGTCGAGCGCAGCCGCGTCCCATGCGCGGTCTTCCGCCGCCCACTGGCGGGATTGGGCGGCCAGTTCTTCAATAGCTTGGGCTCCAGTGCCGCTGACGGCCTGGTAGGTGCTGGCGAAAACGCGGCTGCAGCCGAAGGCTTTGTGCAGCGGATAGAGTGCCATGAGGGTGATGGCGGTGCTGCAGTTCGGATTGGCGATGATGCCCTTGTGATTCTTGGCGTCGGCTCCGTTCACCTCGGGCACCACGAGGGGCACATCCGGATCAATACGGAAGGCGGAGGAGTTGTCCACGACGATGGCACCGGCGTTCACGGCATGGGGGGCGTATTCTTTGGAAATGCCGCCGCCAGCACTAAAGAGGGCTATGTCCACACCGGCAAAGCTTTCCGGGGTCAGATATTTGATCGTGATGTCCGCGCCTTTGTATTTCAGCTTCTTCCCGGCGCTGCGGGCGCTGGCGAGGAGGGTGAGTTCGCGCACGGGAAATCCGCGGCGCTCAAGGCACTGGATCATTTCGACGCCGACGGCTCCGGTGGCGCCCACGATGGCTACGTGTTTGGACATGTTTGGCAGGTAGGATGTAAGAGGTTGGAGGGAACAGGGATTGAGGGAGGAGTTGAGGCTACCGGTTTGAGATTAGCCCCTGTCGGCATAAAAAAAGCCTCCCGTTTCCCTTCGCCGGGAAACGGGAGGCGCATGAAACAATGGAGGCGGCTTACTTCTTCTTGAGCATCGGGAGACCAGTGCGCTCATGTTCGATGGTCATGTAGCCATCAGGAAGACTGTCTATGGCTCCATCCTTCGCTTCACCGGCGAAATAATAAAGGGTGGTGATCCCGCCATCAGCGCGCTTTGTTTCGCGCTTGTGGAGGAAGTAGGTTTTGGCGGATTTTTTGCTGACGACGCTGAATGCCATAGTGGTGGTGTGTGTTGAGTTAGGTTGGGAGGAAAGAGGGAAGGTATACTCTGCGAGACCAAAAATACTTACGGATCCTAAACGAGCCCTGCCTCTTTGAGAACCGAAAAAGCACCATTTTTTGTCACTGTTTTCAGGGCACGTGCTGTGAGGCGCACCCGCACAAATTTCTTCAACTCAGGCACCCAGATGCGCTTGTCGCGCAGGTTGGGGGAGAAGGTGCGATTCACTTTCTTGACGTGATTGAGACCGATACCACCGGACTTCTTGGACTTACCGCTGTGGTGAATGCGGCGGCCGCGGTATTTACGGGCTCCTGTGACTTGGCAGACTTTAGCCATGGTGATTTAGGTAAAAAGTTACGATTTTCTGGGGAAGGGGGCAGTCTGATTAATCCATTCTCCGCCTTGGTCAAGAGATTTCCAAGGGGCAATATGGAGCTTTTTAGGGGCCGACGCCAGGGCTATTTGCCGATCAGTATGGCTACTCCGGTCTTTCGGAGCAGAGAATGGGTGCCGGTTTGGCCGTTAGTTCAGATGTAGCCGGGGCGATAAGCTTTTTTAATCCGGGTGCCCGATCTGCCGTCCTCGCTGCCATTCTGCACCCGGGCGCCGAGCGGAGCAAAATCGACCCGCGAGGAAAAGCTGGAACTAGTCTTTGCTTTTAGCCAATGCCGCGTGCTAGGGTGTGCGCCCCATTTTCCCCTCCCTCAGACCTCCGCATGGAAATAGATCGCCCCACTCAAGTCTTTCTCGCACGTTTTCCTGAAACTGTGAACCGCGAAGCAGAACGGTTGCGCTCAGAAAAGGCCGTGAAGCAGATTTTTGGCAGCCAGCACTTGATTCATGGCCGCGTGGAGGATGGCAGCGATGTCTATCAAATTACCTTGCGCCGCGGCTCCTCCGGCTGGGAATGGAGCGTGCAGGGACCGGAGGATCAATATCCGGCCGGTGTGGCGGCGGTGATGATGGAGCGCATCTCGCTGGGCGACAAACTTCCGGAGAACCCCGATGGCAGCGCCGACGGATCGTCGCTCACAGAGATCCTCGAGTCCAAACTGGAACGTGCACTGACTGCCCAGGAGGACGTGCTGGTGGATAAAATTGAGAAGCGCTACCGCCGCTGGCTCATCGAGCAGAAGCTGTTTGATACCGACCTTATACGCATCAATCCCAAGTGGCCGGTGGAGAACTACGATCCCATAACCATCTGGCCGCAGCCGCCGCGGGACATTGTGCAATTTTGGAATTACATCGCGGCAGCTTTTCTGAAGCGGAAGTTGTTCGTGCCGAAGTTTCTCGACGTGCTGCTGCAGGCGGAGGAACAAACGGCCGAGCAGCTCAAGGCATGGGAGAGGCAGCGGGAACTGGAGGCATGGCAGCAACGGATGCAGCGCCTGTCCGGTGAACGCGAAGCTGGGGTGCAGCATGGTGAATTGCGTGGCATGGTAACTACTCGGGAAGTGCGTCTGCAATACCGCCGCACGGATGCCCTCGAAGGCCCGGAGCCATGGGCTGCACTACAGGGGGAGTTGTATCTCTCGCAGCTGCGCGAGGATGTGGCGTCGGGTGCCGTCTGCCTAACGCCGCTGAGCGAATCTCTCCTCAGCCAGTGGACCAGCCACTGGCCGGAGGGCGAGGTCCCGGCCCCCTCGCTAAGGCTGGAGGGCGCGCGCGACCGTGCTTTTCTCGGTCGTCTGCTTCGTCAGCCGGCTTTGAATGATCTGGTGGTCACGCTCGACGAGTTGGCCTTCCAGCACAGCGCCGAGCCGCTGCACTGGACCTGCGAAGCGCCTGATGCGGAGGACGAGGAGCAGGAAGTCTGGCTGCTTCAGCTGAATACTGCGGACGCTATGAGTGTAGTGTATGCCCTCACGGTGCTGCCCGGCCCGCGTCCCCAGTATCTGGCGGATGATACCGTTTATAATGGTCCTCCTCCGTGGATGGACGGTGCGGAGGCCATGCCTCGCACTGCGGTGCCCAAAGAGGTGATCGAAAGCGCGCAGGGGCTCGAATTCCTGCGCCGTCTGGGTGCACCTCTGCCGGAGGGCTTGCGCTCGCGGGTGGTGGAAATTGTGATGCATCCCCGCTTCAATCTGCGCATTGCCAAACGCGCCGGCAGCGGACCGGATGCTGAAGTTATTTTCGCTGAAGTCACCGCTAGTCATGCCGAGGGACTGCGCACGGAGGTGCTTGAGCGTGACGAATGGAATGTCTCCGCCAACAACACCCCGAATGACGGTCGCCTGCCGTGGTTTGACCGGCGGCTGCTTTATCCGGTGGCGGGTCTCATGGAGGACCTTGGCCTTGCGTGGGACCATACCGGCCGCCGGTTCCGTTCCCGCCTCACCAAGACCTTCCCCGACAAGTTCGTGAAATGGCTCGACCGCCTCCCACCGGGATCTGAAGTGGAACTGGACGACGACCTTAAGTCCCTGCGTGCAGATCCGGTTAAGGCCAGTGTTCGCTTTGAACTCACCGAGTCCGGCGAGATCGACTGGTTCGACCTCAAGGTCCTCGTGGATGTGGAGGGCATGGACCTCACCAAAGAACAAATCCGAGAACTCGTGGAGGCCCGTGGAGGCTTTGTTCGGATGCCCGACGGCCGTTGGCTGCGCCTGCAGCTCAGCCTCACCGAGGATCAGGAAAAAGCAGTCAATCACCTCGGGCTCGACGTTTACGATCTCTCAGACGAGACCCACCGCATGCACGTGCTCCAGTTGGCCGAGCCGCGGGCGCAGGAGATTTTTGACCCGGCCATCTGGGGGAATCTCGTCGAACGCGCTGGTCGCCTCAAGCTCCAGGTGCGGCCGCCGGTGCCGGCCATGTTCCAGCTCAATCTGCGTCCCTATCAAATCGAAGGCTTTCACTTCCTTGCCTACCTCACGAGCAATAATTTCGGCGGCATTCTCGCTGACGACATGGGTCTCGGGAAGACCGCGCAGGCCATCTGCTGGATGCTCTGGCTCCGCGAGCGCGCCGCCGCAGAAGCCGGCGACAACACAGATGTTCAGATCAAGCCCATCCTCGTCGTCGCTCCCAAATCCGTGCTTGATGTCTGGGCCGGTGAAACGCAAAAATTTTCCCCCGGTCTCCGCGTCCAGGTCATCCGCGACAAAGCAGAACTCGACGTTGAGAGACTGGGCAGAGAGATTGATCTCCTAGTCCTCAACTACAGCCAGTTGCGCGTGAATGGGGACAAGCTCAAAGCCATCGACTGGCTCAGTGTGGTGCTCGACGAAGGCCAGCAGATCAAGAACCCGGACAGCCTCGCGGCCCGTGCGGCGCGGGAATTGAAAAGCGAAACCCGCCTCGTTCTCTCTGGCACCCCGATCGAAAACCGCCTGCTCGACGTGTGGAGCCTCATGGCTTTTGCCATGCCGGGTGTGCTCGGAAACCGGAAGTATTTCCGCGACCGCTTTGACCGGCGCAAAGACGGCGGTGCGCAGCAGCGTCTCAGTGCGCGGCTCCGCCCGTTCCTTCTCCGCCGGACGAAAAATCAGGTGGCGCTCGATCTCCCAAGCCGCACGGAGGAGGACATCCTGACAAATCTGGAGGAAGCCCAGCAGGAACTTTACAACGCCGAGCTTCAGAAGATGCAGCGACTCGTCCTCGGTTTCGGCAGTGACACCGAGATGAAGCAGCAGAGCTTTGCCATTCTTCAAGGTCTCATGCGCCTGCGCCAGATCTGCTGTCACCCCGGCCTCGCGGAGGATGACCACATGGACAAGCCCAGCGCCAAGATGGATGCCCTTTTCTATCTGCTCGACCAGTTGCGCGACTCCGGCCAGAAGGTGCTCGTCTTCTCCCAGTTCACGTCCATGCTCGACATTATTAAGGCCCGCCTCGTTGCCGAGGAGCGGCCGCATGTCATGCTCACGGGCCAGACGAAGGACCGTAGCGAAGTCGTCCGCACCTTCCACACCAGCAAAGACCCCGTCGTCTTCCTGCTCAGCCTCAAAGCCGGCGGCACCGGTCTCAACCTCACTGCCGCCAGCTATGTCGTGCTCTACGATCCCTGGTGGAATCCCGCCGTCGAAGCGCAGGCCATCGATCGGACGCACCGTATCGGCCAGACAAATCCGGTTATGGCCTACCGGCTGCTCGCCCGGAACACCGTCGAGGAAAAAATCCGAAAGCTCCAGGCGCAGAAGCAACTCCTTGTCACCAGTGTCCTCGGCGAAGAAAGTTTCACCACCAACCTCTCTCTCACCGAAGTCCGTTCCCTCTTCATGCCGGACGAGCCGATGGAGGAAACCCCAAAGAAAAAGCCCCGCCGTATTCCCAAAAAGCGCGTGGAGTTTGATGTGTGAGTCCCCGCTGACGCCCCTTGAGTCGCTCATGGTAAAAGATCCGGGAGCTGTCCGGCGTTTCTACATGGCCCGCAAGCTGTAGCCCGCGCCTGCAACGGATTCCGTTCGGCGGAAGTATTCTACAAACTTCTTACTACTTCCGTGTCCGGGCTGCGGGAAGTGTGTTGAGTTCAGATTCGTTGAGGAATCAAACATCCCGGGTTTGTTTCTGTTCCGAGCCGACTTCCCCAATCCTATTCCATGAAACTCCGCTCTGTCCTTGCACTCGCCCTGCCGTTTTCCGTTCTCGCTCAGGACCCTGTGCCACCCGTTCCGGAAGCTGTAGCGCCACCACCGTGAAGGAGCGGACGATCTATGTGCCTTGCGAGAACCTGACGAAAGCCATGGGTGATAAGAGCCGGGGTCTTCCTGCCCGGTAGTCTGGACGCGAATTGCAAAGACGCCGGTTCGCTCAATCCGGAGGATGCGCAAAAGATCGTGGATCGTCTGCCGGTGCCGTCGGGGGTAAAATCCGGCGGCGTTCCGGTGCTGGCATTTCGTGATCGCGCTGGTTGGCGTCCAGAGTGCTCGCCGCAGGCCTTGGAATCCCGTGATTGGTGAACCGCAAGTGGCGCCGGGTTCCCGTGCGCCGCTGGGGTTGGAACTGGCTAGCGCGGCAGCGTCACGCGGCGGCGGGTGGCAGCGTTGTAGACTTCCGGTAGCACAGGTGCATCGTCACACCGCTTATTTCAGCAAGTATTTGTTAGAGTCCCCGTGCGTAGGAGTCGCAGCGATTGAACCATCCGGCGCGCCAGCGGCCCTCATCTTTTTGGGCTGCCGCAATCCGTCTAACCAGAGTGCGTTTTGCTGCCGCGGCAAATGCGGCCGGTGCTCCTGCGGCATCGGTGGCCGGCATTTCCTGAAGAACCTGCAGCAGACCCCAGCCGATTTTGCCGTAGCGTTCGGAGGGATTCGTGCCCTCGCCTTTGAAGTTCACATAGTCCATGAGGCAGTAAAGGCCAGCTCCGGTTGCGCTCAGGGCCTTGAATTTGGCCCGTATTGTCTCGCGTTCCTCTTTTGGTGCGGCAGCGAGTATTTTTGGCAGGGAATCCACCGACCGCGCGGCCGCGTGCTCGGCCTGCAGCGCGACCGTATTGGCAAGGAGACTACGCAGTTCTACCATTCGGGGCGAATGCTTCGCGGCCTCAAATGCGGCCAAGGTTGGCCAGGGGCAGGCTTTCGCCTCAGCCAGCCACCCGGGCACGGGGGCGCTGCGGGTGATGAGTAGCCTTACCAGCCCGGGAAAGCTTTCCTCGTAGGGCCCGCGCACCCCCGCCGGATACCAGATGAAATGCCCGATGCCCAGAGAGGCGAAATTTTCTCCGGCGTTCCAGCTTGTGAGCCCAGTGACGCTGCCGCCGCACTCGTTCTCCCAAATGCGCTGACCAATCTTTGCAGAGGTCTGCGGGGCAATGCGGAACTCCTGTGCCGTGAGGGGCGCGCTCAGCAGCAAGAGCGCGAGGAGGACGGACAGACGCATGGAAAGAGTGAAGTCAGGAAATGAAGCGCACGCTAGCTTTTGCCGCTGCTGCCGCGTCTTCGGCCGCAGCCTGGGCTGCGTGGATTTCCGGGCTGCACGAGGCATTGGTTGGGGCATCCGCCTCGCGGTCCACGGACTCCACCAGTTTATGGCTCAGAAGAAACTCTTCGACCTCGGCTCCGCTGATGTCCGGAAGCACGGTGCCGTTCACGACGACGCACGGGCTCATGGGCTGACCGCTCTTTTGTTCCATCTCCCAGCGGAAGGCGGGGTTTTTGATGATGTCCTTCTCTTCAAAAGCGAGGTCATACTTGCGCATGATGGCGCGGATGCCTTCGCTCCAGCCGCACCAGGTTTTGAGATAGGCGGTGATTTCGGGATTTGTTTTGCTCATGGTCTTGGGGGAATATTGGTTGTTTGAGAGGGAGTTATAGTGGCGCCGCTGGAGAATGCAACCCGCGGCCACGCTTGCGGGGGAGTTCAGGGGAGTTCACGCGGCTGCACTGTTCCGTTGCAATTTTGCCGGGATTCCGTTTTGCTATCTGAAATGAATCGTTTGCTGCGTCTCCTCATTCGTGCCCTTACTTTCGTGGTGGCCGCCCCTTTGCTCCACGCTTCTGGCGGCTCGCCCGATGCCTACATTGGCCTCCATGCTCAGGGGGAGGAATACGAGGGCCCCAAGTTTGTGGTGCCATCTCAGGTGGCAGGTAAACCGTATTTTTTTCGTGTGGTCCCGGATGTCTCCGCCCGGCACTTCAAAGCCTTCCGTGCCTTCCCCGCGGAGGATGGGTCCTTCGGCGTCATTCTCCATCTGAGTGAGAACGGTCAGCGGGCGATGGACATCATGACGCAGACCAACCGCGGACGTTTGATGCGCACCATCATCAATGGCCGCGCGGTGGGCACGCTGACGATTGATGGCGATGTTAGAGACGGAAGACTTGTCGTCTGGAGCGGACTTGATGCGCCAGACCTCAAGCTCATGGCCAAGAAGCTGAAACGCCTGGATATCCCCGCCCCCGGAGAGCGAAGCGGCGAGCTGGAGAAAAAGAAGAAGCGATAACCAGACTGCGATCAGCCACGCATGCGTTTTCGGCCCCTCTTCTCCCAGCCCGTTGCTGCGGCCATTGCCGTTATGGGACTCGGTTTATTATTTCTGAGTTCCTGCGGCCGGAAAACTCCGACAACAGTCAGCACGGAAGGGGAAACCTCTTCGCCTGAGCCTGTCCTGAGCGTGCCTGACAAAGTCCAAAACCCCGAATCGTCATCGCCGGCTGTCACGCTCAATCCATCAGGCGCGGTGCGGCCTAGGCTACTGAGAAACGGTCCTGTCTTCTCGCTGCCCACCAAAAATGATGCGCTGCTGAGCGGAAAGCCGGATGCGTTCTACATGTTTGTGGACCGTTACACACCCGACGGGACCGTTCAGGTCTGGCAGGGAGGTAGCTACGGTTATGTCAGGAATCCGCGTACGACCTCCAGCGGTGAAGTGTTCACCAAGTTCCACGAAGGCATCGACATTGCTCCCATGGACAGGAATGCTTCGGGAGAACCGCTCGATCTGGTTAGTGCCATTGCGGACGGAACGGTGGTCTTTTGTTCCCCCAATGCCCAAAGCAATTATGGCAACTACCTAGTCATCGCTCATCCCTGCGGAGAGGACCACGGCACCTTCTACAGTCTGTATGCCCACCTGAAGCGGATTGATGCAAAGGAAGGCCTCAAAGTGAAGCGGGGCGAACCCGTCGGGCTGATGGGCCATACGGGTGAAGGTCTCGACCGTCGGCGTGCCCATTTACATCTGGAACTTTGCCTGCTGCTCAGTGAGCGCTTCAACGACTATTATGGCACTCACTACAAGCTGGCTAATCCATTCGCCAATTTTCACGGACACAACCTCATCGGCATGGATGTAGCGGCGTTTCTTAAAGCGGCTCACGATGAACCGGGGCTCCGTCCGGACGAGTTTCTGAAATCTTCCGGGAAACCCTATTACCGCGTACGCATCCCGAATCGCACTGGCCGGGAGCTGGAAATCGCGGCCAGCTATCCATGGCTGCGCAAGCCCGGGCTGGCCGCAGCCTCATGGGAAATAAGCGTCGGCGCTACGGGGCTACCTCTGGCGATTGCGCCTTCCAAAGAGGCCTGTACCCAGCCCGCGGTGGTCTGGGTCCAGCCTTTCACTGGCTACCACTCCTGGAATACGCGCAGTCATCTTGCCGGCAGCGGCAATTCCGCCACACTCGCATCCGAGGGGCAGCGGTATTTGCAACTGGTCACAGGAGACTTTCCGGTGTCGCCTCGATCAGCAACGGTACCGGGCGTGACGAAGCCATCAGGAGCGAAACCCTCACCTGCTCCACGCGGAGTCCGGTAAGAAGGGCCGCGGCTTTGCGGTAGAGCGAGCTTTGCCCGCCGTGCCGCTCTCGCGCAGCCGCTGCATCGCACCCGAAATGGTCAGTTTTGAATTCGTAAACATGGACTGAGGCTACGGCACCGCCGGTGCGCTCTAGCACCACACGGTCAAAAACTCCACTGACCAGCGCTCCGTCAATGATTGCCTCAAACGGACGTTCGCGCCAGATTTCAGTGCCGCCGGTGAAGGCGCTGCCGGTCTCGCGGAGGCAGCGCAGGGCGCAGTCCAGCGCCTCATGCTGCCATGCTTCGGGTTTTTGGTGCGACAGCCTGAACCACCGCAGCAGCAGCTCCGGAGTATCCGGCGCCGCGCGTTCCACCCGTTGCAGGAGTTCGTGCACCAGTACCCCGAAGCGTCTCGCCTCGCGGCGTGCCGCAATGCGGCGGCCCTTCCACGGCCGGGTCCAGTCGGAGGGCCTCACCCGCGGCGCCGGCTTGCCTGCGGACCCGGGCTCCATGGCAAATAAATCGGTCTCTACAACGGGAGAGGTCCGCACATCGCGAATGAAGGACACAGCCTGCATCCAATCCGGGTCCCCATCGGCGCTCAGCACCTCACAATCGCGCCCGCCAAAATTCATCGTGCCTTGCGCGCCCTGTGTCAGCATGTGCCGGACAAGGCGGGCCATGGTGACGGATTCCGAATTCTCCGACGCGGGCGGCAGGATCAAATAATTAGCCCTCCGGGCGCGCGTCACCGCCACGTAGAGTTGGGCGAGGCGTTCGCGCCACTGCTGCGCCTCCATTTCCTCCAAAGCATCTGCTATCACCGGATCCGCAGCCGCGATGTCCTTGCCGGGCAGCAGGGTCAGCCAGTCAATTTCCCGCTGGGCTCCGCGTCCTATGCCAATGCGCTGATGATGCTGGAACATGCTTTTGTCATGCAGGTCCGGGAGCAGCACGATGTCAAAAGTAAGGCCCTTGCTCTTGTGCAGCGTCATCACCTGCACGGCCCGCGGATGGCTCGACTCGCGCACCGTCCATGCAGCGGCGAATTCGAGGAATTCATCCACATCCCGGCTCCCGCCGGCATCAAACTCCTGCGCGGCGCGGCAGAGTTCCTCCGTGCGTCCACGGCTGAATCCATCGATCCCTGGTTCCTCATGCAAGAGCCGGCAAATCCACTTCCGAAGGGTCTTTTCAAAGCCCTCTGCGGCCACCGAATCCAGCAGCGCCATGGTAAACGGTATCCGGCGGCTGCGCGCCCGTGCGACTTCCGTTTCGCCTTCGCCGGGCCACTCCAAAGCGATTGTCCCGCCCAGCGGCGACATGCTCACATGCTGCCATGAGTAATCATCACCTGGATGAGCTGCGGCCTTGAGCATGGCCAGTAACGAGGTGTTGGCCGGGTTGTCCTCCGCGATTTTGACATCGCTTTCGCACACCACCTCCGCGCCTGCGCGCGCACGAAGGAAATCGGCGATCTTAGCCGCCCTTTTGTTGCGGTGGCAGATCACGGCTACCGTGAGTCCGCGCCGGAGCGGCTCATTCTGGAGCAGCCACTCCGCGCATGCGCCCCAGACGGCTTCGTCTTTGTCTTCCTCTTTGCCCACCGGTACTTCCAGCAGCAGGCCGCAACCGGTTCGCTCCGGGTGTGCGCTCGTGTGTTCTTTCCACGGCCAGCGCTGCACCGCCTTCTCCAGTCCGCCCAGTTCCGCGAGCCGGCGCCGGTCGCCGTACAGTCGGTTCACCATGGAGATGACCGGCGGCCCGCTGCGCTGCGACAAGGCCAGCGGACGCTCCGCGATTCTTCCGGCATAATGCGCCATGATTTCGCCGAACAACCCCGGCTCTGCTCCCCTCCATGTGAAAATGCTCTGCTTCTCATCCCCCACCGCGAAGAACGTGCGTTTTCCCTCAGCATCCTGAATGGCCTCATCGCACAAATTCTGAATCACCCGCCACTGCACGCGGCTGGTATCTTGAAACTCATCCAGCATCCAGTGATCATAGCGCGCATCCAGCCGGTAGTCGATGCCCTCGCGCATCCAGCCGCCTCCGGATTCCTCCCCGATGTCGCCGCTCAGATAGAACTGCACATCCTGAAACGTCAGCCGCCCTTGCCGCCGCACAAGGTCGTGATAAGTCAGGTCATAGATGCTCAGCAGCCGGTGAATTCCTGCAGTTTGGTGCAGACAAACCATCAGCGTATCATGCACGAACCGGCACAGCACATCGTAGAGCCGGTCACTGAATGGCGGCGCCAGTTCCACCTTCTTACGGTTGATGGTGATCTCCACCGCCCCGCGCGGCAGGTCCGCGAATACCTCAAGACATTTGCCAAGCATCGACTTCCAGCTTTTGTCAGGCGGCGTGCCCGGTGTGTGGCAGCCGATTCCGGCCAGCAGTGACTCAAGTTTCTCTCGCTGCGCGGCCGTTAGCGCAAGGGTGTGCAGTGCCCGCACTGCGGCCGTGATGAGATTCGGCATCGGCTCCGGCGGCAACGTCAGTCCCCTGTGGCCCCGCCAGATGCGCGATGGCTGCCCCCATTTCTCATCCTGCGGAACTATCAGAAAGAGCCCGTGCCAGGCATCTATAAAGTCGTCCAGAAGCTGCCGCAGCTTCACTTCATCCTTGCCCCATGTCGCCTGCTTGAACGCCTCTAAGAATGCGCGCTGCTCCTCGGCCTTCACCGTGCCCGGTGCGAAAACCCTCGCCAGAACGCGGCCCTGCTCCACGCGACGCTGGTGGTCATCCAGCAGCGCGAAGTCACTGGTGAGCCCCAACTCCAGCGGAAAACTGCGGGCGATCCTGACGAAGAAGGAATCCAGAGTGCCGAGAGTAAGTTGCGGCATGTCGCGCACCATGGCCGCCAGCAGCCGGACAAAGTCTTTCCGCCCCAGTTGAGGTAATTCAATATCCCGCGCCAGCCTTGCCGCTTCTGATTCTTGCGCCCCGGCCAGCGCCAGCCGGTGGAGAATGGCGGTGAAAAATTCCCCCGCGGCCTTCCGGCTGAATGTCAGCGCAATGATCGAAGCCGGTGCCGCCCCCAGCGCCAGCAGCCGGATATACCGGACGGTCAGACTCCACGTCTTGCCCGCCCCCGCGCTCGCTGTGATGATTTCATGGCCGATCATGCGGCTCCAGTAGCAGGCGCGGGCCGCGCTGCCAGGAGATTATCAGCCGACTCTACGCTCTGACCGCATTAACGCTTCACAGCCTTCCATCGATAGTGGCCGGTGAGGGGGAACGCGAAAAGTTTGTCCTCCTCCTGAGCACCCGCCCCAATGTTATGGATGATGAGCGGGCGGCCACCGGCGGTGCGTTTGTCGCTCACAATCATGATGTGCGGAAGTTTGCCGGCCACAGTGCAGGCGACGAGATCCCCGGGCTGGTAGTTTTCTGCCTTCTGTGTAACGGGCAGGTTGTAGCCGCGGCGTTTGAAGAAGGTCATCAGGTTGGGCACACGACGGTGGTCGATGTTGCGATCCGTCCGTTCGAGGCCCCACTTTTTCGGATAGGTGGAAAAGTTGGCCGCCATGTCCTCGTGAACTTCCTTTTGAAGGTCGATCTTCCACGCGCTGCGCATGGCCCGGATGACGACATCAGTGCAGACCCCGCGGTCCTCCGGCAAGTCGCCGCCGGGATAGCTGAGCGCAACGTAGGGGGGGTAATAGGTCACCGTTTTGCCAACTTGGGATCGCGCAGCGGTGACCAAGGGAGCGGGTTCCTGCGCAAGGGCAGGCAGGACCAGCAGGCAAAGCAGGAGCAGGATTTTCACCTCCAGCCTCCCCTAGGCGAAGAGTTTCGTAACGGCGGCGGCCTTTACGAGTTCGCGTGGCTGGTTGAGATGATTGTAAACAATCGTTTCCGGGTCGATGCCGAACGCGTGGTAGATCGTCGCCAGTAGTTCCGTTGGGTGCACGGGTTCCTCCACGGGCGCGCTGCCGGTGGCGTCGCTCTTTCCGTGCACGTAGCCGCGCTTGATGCCGGCCCCGGCGATGACACTGGTGTAGCAATATGGCCAGTGATCCCGGCCATCCGGGCCATTGTCATTGCCGCTGGTGCTGACACCTTTCTGCGGGCTGCGGCCGAATTCTCCCACCGCCACCACAAGGGTGCTGTCGAGCAGGCCACGCTGGTCGAGGTCGGCGATGAGAGTGCTGAGCCCTGAGTCCAGCATGGGAGCCGCCTGATTTTTCATTCGTTGGAAGAGTCCCTGGTGGACGTCCCATGAGTGGTTGTCGCTATTGGCCACTTTGGGCCAGATGACCTCTACCACTCGGGTCCCTGCCTCCACCAGCCGGCGTGCCAGCAGCAGACTTTGGCCAAAAGTATTGCGGCCGTATTCATCGCGGAGTTTATCCGGCTCGCTGGTGAGTTCAAAGGCTTGGCGAGCCTTCCCACTCACGATCAGGTTGAGCGCGCGGTCATAGTATTCATCGAGCTTGTAGCCGGCCACAGCCTTCTCGATCTCCGGCATTTGCTTCTCAATGGCGCTGCGTAATTTCGCACGCCGCTGGAGGCGGGCGGTGAAGACATCGGGCCGTAGTTGCAGGTCATCGATGCGGATACGGCTCATTTTGTCCATATCCATGTCGTCGCCTTCCGGGTAGAGTGTATATGGATCGAAGGCCTTTCCGAGGAAGCCCGCCGTGCCGGCCTTGCCTACGACGTTGCTTTCCTGGAGCGGTCGCGGCAGCATCACGAACGGGAGCATGGGCTCGTCCATCGGCTTCATCTTCACGATGTTGCTGCCGAAGTTAGGGAAGTCCTTGGGGCTCGGAGGTTCCAACTGGCCGCTGGGGCTGACTTTATCCGTCGTGTAACCTGTCATCATCTGGTAAATGGCCGCAGTGTGATTGAAAAGCCCGTTAGGCGTGTAACTCATGCTGCGGATCATGGTGAACTTGTCATTCACCTGCGCCAGTTTCGGCATCAGTTCGGTAAAGTTCACCCCGGGAACCTTGGTGGAGATGGCCTTAAACTCTGATTTCACATTGGTCGGAACATTTTCCTTCGGGTCCCACAAATCAAGGTGGCTTGGCCCGCCCTGAAGATAGACTAGGATAATGCTTTTTGCCTTGCCCCAGCCGGGGCCGCCGCTGGCGGCGCTTTCGTTGGCCACAGCCTGAGCGCGCAGGATATTATTGAGCGTGAGCCCCATCATGGCGCTGCCGCCTATGCGCAGAATATCGCGGCGACTGGTGCCGATACCTTTATCGCAGAGGTCTTTGCCCGGAATGCCTGGAATACGGAACATATAAGGTGGTGGTTGTTGTATGGCTGACTGCTACCAAGCTCATTTTAGGCCCGGGATCGGGTATTGGAAACTACGGAAGTGCGGAGCCGGATGATTCTCGCAACGCGCAGGTCACGCTCAACGCGGGCCTTCTTGCCGCGAGGGGGAGTGAACCACGGAGGTTACGCTTCCTTTTAAATCCAGTTGAGGTCAATCTTGCCACTCAGACCCAGCTCCCCTATTCGTTTTCTCAGCGCCGTATCAACAAGCTTTAGGGATGGAATAGAATGGGCGTGAGTCTCGACGTAAACGGACTCGATTAGCTCCATTGCGCCCCGGTCGATGAGACCATTGAGGAGGTCATACTCAGCTCCTTCAATATCAATCTTCAAGAGCTTCACCGGCCGGTCGAGGCGCAGTATAAAATCTACAAGGTCGATCACTTCGACCTTCACGCCGCCTGTATCATCCACGTTGCGTTTTTCGCTCAGTAATGAAGACCGGGAGGAAAAGCGTTTAGGGTTGAGGTGGTAGTTGACGTGTAGATGCAGGGTCATGTGACCGGCCCGGTCCAGCACTGCTTGATTATGGCGAATGACATTCGCCATAGCGCTCGTCCGTTCAGTTAAAGCGCTAAAGGCATCCGGGTTTGGCTCGAATGCATGGACCGTCGCGCCGTGCTGGCCGAGAATCTGGGAGATAATGCCAAGGTTCGCGCCGCAGTCGATTGCTACATCTCCGGGCCGCAAACTATGGAATTGGGGGATGTCCACTACCCGGTTTTCTTCTGCTTTTCCCGGTTTTAGTCGGTATGCGATTTCACCTGCCCAGCGTCTCAGGGTTTTCTTAAAGCTCATTCCGTTAGAGGTTAAAGCTACTGGGGAGCGCGTCAATACCCTTCTTATAAGCCTTTCCACTTTTCCGTAAACCCGGACTAAATCCCGGCGCGTAAAGCGAGAACTGGCGGAACCGGTTCAGCGCGGCAGGAGTGTGATCTGTTTCATGCGGCAGTCGTCCTCCGGTGACCATGTTTTGATGCCGGAATCGTCTTTAAAGAGGTTGTGCACGAGGCGGCGCTGGTAGCTGTTCATGAGTTCCAGCTTCCATGGCTGCTGGGTTTCCCGGACTTTGTCGCCGCAGCGGCGGACTTCGGTCAGGAATTGATCATCTTTACCGGTCCGGAAGTGGTTTACATCAACGCGGACGCGAGGAGCGTCCGGCATTTTCTGGTGCAGCAGTTTGTTCACAAGGTGCTGCAGGTCATCCAGCCGCTCGCCTTTTTTTCCGGTGAGGGCATTGGCAGATTTTTCGTCTGCGATCGTCACTTGGAGGCCGGGCACATCACAGTCCGGTTCTATGGCCACCTCGGCTGAGTAACCAAGATGGTGGAGCATGATCTGGAGGATTTCTTGGGCGGCGGATTCGGCGTTCATGGTTGGTATAGGCACCACCTTCTATAACCAGCTTTTGCCGACTGCCAAATCCGTGCGGTTATTTTTTCTGCTGTTGGTGCCCGGTTGCGTTGTGGGCTTTCGTGCTTATTTAAGCGGCCCGGAAAAGGGAGGCAGATCGTAGATTTTGCCTGATCCAGTGACCCGCGGATCCCCGCTTTGCTGCAGCAAAGCCATTAGCTGTGCGGACATCTCCGCCTTTCGTTCTGCATAACTGTGGCTGGCAGCCAAGTTTTTGATTTGGTGAGGGTCGGCGGCAAGATCGTACAGCTCCTCCCCGGGCCGCAGGGAGAAGGCGTAGTCGTAGTGCCATTTCCATTGAGCGTCGCGTCTGTTCTGTATCAGCCATGCCTTGGTGGGACTGGCGTCCATGTCGGGAAACGTGAGGCGGGTGTTGCTCGCGAGTTGCTTCGCCGGTGGAGTAAACACGTCTGTGACCGCGAGGGGCTCACCCATCGGCCAGCGTTCTGGTTTAAAATTCCGTATATACAGGAAGTCCTTCGTTCTCAGAGCCCGCATGGGATAAGGCAGTCCACCGGTGCGGGCGCTCTCTACGTGCCGTTCACGGCCTGTGATCACCCGGTCGCGGGTGGGATCGACCCAGCCGGACTTTTCAGACTTGAGCTGTGGCAGGATGCTGCGGCCGTCGATGCCCCCCGGCACTTTTACCCCTGCAGCTTCAAGAAACGTAGGGGCGAGATCCATGAGATTCACGAAGTCCTCGACGACGCGGCCGCCTTTTCCTCCGGGCATCAGGGCGATCAACTCCACTCCGGTTCCAAAATCGTAGAGGTTGCACTTGCCGCCGGGGAAACCGGGCATGCCGTGGTCCCCGCTGAGAATGACGAGGGTGCGCTCCAGTTCGCCCGATTCCTCGAGGCGTTTCAAAATGGTGCCTACTTGAGCGTCCCATGCCTGGACTTCGCCGAGAGCGTCTGCAAGATCGGCGCGGATCTCTGGAACATCCGGCAGGTGGGGCGGAAGCTTTCCTTTCAGGGATTCTGGATCAATGCCCCACAGTTTTTGGCCACTGCCTCTCTCCCAGGGTCGATGCACGGTGGTGCTGCCAAACCAGTAGCACCAAGGTTTGCCAGCCGGCCGGTCCTTGAGGAAAGCATCGAAATTCCCGCGCACTTCTCCCATCAGCAAGCCTTTGGCTTCCGCGAACGTTTTTCCCTGAGCCATCATTTTGGAGGTATTTTCGCCGAAGTTGTTGAACTGCCGACCAGCCTTTTCATAGGCATAACTCTGCCCGCCGAAAGGGGCGTCAGCAGGAGTGCCCGGGCCCCAAACCTTGCCGGTTTTGCCAATATGGTAGCCTTTGTCACGCAGCAGCAGCGGCCATGAGGGAATCGCGGCATCCCATTTTGCGCCCCGGAGGATGGCTCCCTGACCAGTGCGCCAGAACCAGCGCCCTGATAGCAATGCACTCCGGCAAGGGGTGCAACTCGGCGCCGGCACAAAGGCGTTGCGGAACCGGACGCCCTCCCGCGCCAGTCGATCGATGCCGGGCGTGCGGACCACATCGTTCAGCGAGGGCTTCCCCGGCTCTGCGCGGCACCCGGCGTAGCGCCCCCAGTCGTCCGCGAAAAGAAACAGAATGTTTGGCCGTTCGGCAGCCCCATCAGCGTGGAGGATCAGTGTAAAGAAAAAGAGAAGTCGCAGCATTCGCGAAACTCATCGGGATCAACCCCGGGCGCAAGTCCCGCCTCCGCGGCCCCTGACCACGATGTGCAGATTGTACGACAAGAAACGCACAAAGCGTCGGTAGTATCGTACCCTGCACCCGTCATGAAACCATCCCCTCTTCTTTCTGCCGCCCTCTTGGTCGCTGCGGCTCTCCCCGCCGCTGCCCAACGTGTGGACTATGAAGATGAACCGCACAACTACTTCAGCGTAGAACTGTATGATGCCTGCACGAAATTTGATCTCGCCCTACGAGACGGAAAGGCTACGATCGAGCTGAAAGACGAAAAACAGATGGTACGCGATGTTCTCAAGCACCTGAACGTAAACCTCGCGAGTCAGGTGATGGTGTTTTCCAAGAGCAGTCTGCAAAAAGACCTTATGGGGCCCCGTTCTCCCCGCTGTGTGTGGTTCAACGACGAAACCTATGTGGGCTGGGTCCCCGGTGGGCTGATGGAGTTTGGATCGGTGGATCCCCGCCTTGGCCCAGTCTTCTATTCTTTGAATCCTAACCGTCCGGACCGCGCCGTGCCGCGGCTCGACCGTTCCGAGAGTTGCATGAACTGCCACGGCGGCAGCATGACGAACAACGTGCCAGGGTTCATGCTGCGCTCTGTTTTTCCTGACAAGGACGGTCAGATGCTTCTTCGGGCGGGCACCAGCCTCATCGACCACACCACACCTATTAAAGAAAGATGGGGCGGCTGGTATGTCACCGGTAATCACGGCACCATGAAACACATGGGCAATTCCTTCGCCGCGCCCGGAGCGGATGGCAATGTGATCCTCAACACAGAGGGTAGCTTCAATTTGAAATCGCTCGGGAAATTCTTCGACACCAAACCGTATCTCCGCGCAGACAGCGATATCGTGGCGCTCATGGTCATGGAGCATCAGGTTGCAATGCAGAGCCGCCTGACCGAGGCTGCCTACGATCTGCGCTCTGCGATCGTGCGTCAAAAGGGACTGCGTGAGGAACTGGAGGAGCCGCCTACCGACGAATTTTTCGGCAGCACCAAAGTGGTGGCCGACAGTCATATGGAGAAGGTGCTGAAGTGTCTTCTGTTCGTGGGCGAAGCACTCATGCCCGATGGCGGCGTAGATGGCGGCATGGAGTTTCAGGAAGCATTTCGCGCCAATAAGCAGGCCGCTCCGGACGGCAAATCTCTCAAAGACCTTCAGTTGCTCACCCATATCTTCAAACACCGTTGTAGCTATCAAATCTACACCGCTCAATGGGACGCGTTGCCGGTCAAGTTTCTTGAGCAAACCTATCGTCGGCTCTACGACATCCTGACGGCCGCCGAAACGGTGAAAGGCTATGGGCACCTGAGCGCGGGTGAGCGAAAGGAAATTCTGGAAATCCTGCGTGCCACCAAGCCGGGCCTGCCCGCATACTGGAAAAGCTAATTGCCGGATGACATTTCGGCACTGGCCGGCAGCGTGGGGCATTCTTTGACGCGATGACTTTGCCCCCTCTGGAATCCATTCCTTCGCCTCCATGGTCTTTTGATCTCGCGGCCACTCTTGGTTCCGGGCAGGTGTTTCACTGGCAGTCTCACGGCGCCGGCTTTGCGGCCGCAGCCGGAGAGGTGCCACTCTATCTGGAGCAGCAGGGCCATGAGCTTCGATGCACTGCAGGGCAGGGGATACTGGCCTCCCACTATCTTGGACTGGATCACGACATGGGAAAAATAACGGCAGCATTTCCCTCCGAGGATGCTGTGTTGCAGCGCGCCATGAACTGGTGTCCTAGCCTTCGTATTCTGAGGCAGCCACGATGGGAGTGTCTCGCCACATTTATCACCTCCTCGCTTAAGCAGGTGCCGCATATCCGAAAGATTTCGCTCGCTCTCCGCGAGTCCTTCGGCCGCCGCATAGAGTCGCCCGGACTGCCGGTGCTTTACTCTTATCCTTCCCCGGCAGTCCTTGCTGCCGCTGGCGAGGAGGCGTTACGCAAGCATGGGCTGGGCTATCGTGCGGCATTTCTCCATCAGGCCGCCGTGGCCGTGGCGAGAGGGAAACTTGATCTCAATGCGGTGGTTGCCATGGAGGATGCCGATGCTCTGGAAGCGCTTCGCTCTCTAAAAGGGGTGGGTGAAAAAGTGGCCTCCTGCGCACTGCTTTTCGGCTGGGAGAGGCACGGGGCATTCCCCATCGATGTGTGGGTGGACCGCGTGTTGCGGCAGCTCTATCCGCGCTGCCGCCGGATGAAACCGCCCCGCCTGCGCGACTTTGCGCGCCGACACTTTGGCCCCATGCGCGGCTACGCGCAGCAGTTCCTCTTTCACTGGGCGAGGCTCACCGACTGCGGCGCGAAAGAGTAGCGCCCTGTTCGGCTAAGTGTGTGGCGACTCCGTCAGTCTTCCGTGAGTGCATCCCAGCCCTGAGGCATGTCGAGGCCCACTTCGGCGAATTCCTGCCGGGCTTTGGCGATGCGTTCGCTGCGCCAGTTTTTGTAGGCTTGTTGCTGGTCCTGGCTTAGCGCCTGCATGATCGCCGCATCCCGGTCCGCGCCCGGGTTGGCGTCCGCGCTGACTCCTTCGATCTGCATCTGTGGGTCAAAGTAAGGCGAACTGCGCGCCATGATGGAGAAGACTCTGTCCTGCTGCTCTTCATCAAGATTCACCGTCTGGTGCAGTCGCTGCATTTTCCAATCAGCTTCGTGCTGCACCTGGTTCGCGCGTTGCGTGAGGCGGTCTCTACGAAATGCGGCAAGTTTTTCCCCCGAGAGCTGCTTTTCCATGAAGCCATCCACTCCGTCGTCCCAGCGGTGGTTGCGCCCTGCTTTCACGAGGTCATCGAGCCGTGTCGAATCCGCAAGCGAGAGAGATTTGAAAATGGCTGCGCTCTTTTCTGACTGGTCTTTCAGCCAATCAGTGAGCTTCGCTTGTTGATTACTGTTCAGATCGTAGAGCCGAGCATATTCTCCGGCCATGGCTTCGAACCGGCGGCGCTCATCCCTGCGCCGGATGTTGTCGAATAACGGGGACAAATCGCGGAGCAGTGGCTTGGTGGAATTGAAGAGCATGTTAATATCCACAGGGCGTCCGGCCTTCAAATCCGTCAGTGCCTGGCGCACTCCTCGGCCGAGAGCATGGCCGGTGTCCTCTCTCGGGCGGGCCTGTTCGGGATCCATCTTCGCGAGCTTCATGCGGGTGTCGCGCAGCTCATTTTTGAGGGTGAGGATGCGGGCCTCCGGCGTCTCGCCAGCGGGAGGAATGCTGCCGCGAATGAGGATGGCGCCGGCAGCGCCAATCACGAGGCCGAGGAGGATTTGGAGGGCATTTCGCATAGCTTCGCATTCTCGCGTGCTATTTTCCGTTGTCCAGTAACCAGGTGACCCCCATCATGATGTATATCAAACAGCATGAGCGCACCCAATCCAGCCATCGACATCCGTGAACTGCGCGTGGACTACGGGCAATTCGTCGCCGTGAATGACCTCACGCTCTCTGTGCCGGAGGGTCAAGTCTTCGGACTCGTTGGTCCCAATGGCGCAGGCAAGACGAGTACATTTCGGGTGCTGGCCACCCTCCAGACGCCCACTTACGGCTCTGTGAAGCTCAGCGGGTTGGATATTTCTGAAGAGCCGGAAGAAGCGCGCCGCATTCTCGGTTACATGCCGGACCTCGCTCCGGTGCCATCGGACATGAAGGCGTGGGAGTTCCTCGATCTGTCTTGCGAATCCTTCCTTGGCGGCAGTGCGGCTGAGCGCCGGTCCCGGTGGGAGGAATGCCTTGAGCAGGTGCAACTTGCCGACCGGGCGAAGGCCATGTGCAAGTCCCTGAGCCGCGGGCAAACCCAGCGGCTAGTGCTTGCCCGCACGCTGCTGCATCGCCCACGGGTCATGGTGCTGGATGAACCCGCCAGCGGCATGGACCCGCTCTCCCGGCGGAATCTCCGCCTCACCCTGCGCCAGCTCGCCGCCCAGGGCACCACGATCTTCATCAGCTCTCACATTCTCGGCGAACTCGCGGAGATGTGTAGCTCCCTTTGTGTGATGAATCGCGGCGCGCTTCTCTCCTCGGGCACCGTCGATGAAGTGCGGCAGGCTCTCGGACGCCAGCAGCGCGGTCTTACCATCGCCGTGATCTCGCGCAAGGAAGAGGCAGCGGAATGGCTGCGCTCCCAGCCGGACGTCCTTGAGGTAGAATGCCATGCCGAACGTCTCGTCCTAGGATACACCGGCACGCAGGAAGGCCAATCGGATCTGCTGGAAGGACTTTTCAGGGAGGGCTTTCGCGTGAGTCTCTGCGAGGAGCGGAAATCGAGTTTCGAAGATATTCTCATCACCGTGGCTGAAAAAAACCAATGACCTCTGCTCCCTCCACTTCCAGTCCGGCCCCAGCGTGGTGCTTGTGGCGCAATCCCATCCTTCGCCGGTTCCTTCGCACGCGTCTGCGCCCGCGAGCCTTGGGGGCCTCGCTTCTCATTGTGCTCATCATCGCCGGGTTCATTTTTGCCATGGCCCGCACTTTAGGAAAATCACAGATGGAAACGCAGGCCTATTACGCGCGGGCTGAATTGGCCGAAGGACTTCCCGCCTCGCCCCTTCAGATGACCATGGACTCAGTGGAGCGTATGTATCTCATCCCCCTGCTGATTCTTCAAGGGTTTATCCTTTTCGTGGTGGGAACTGGACAGGTCGCCGGTGGCATGACAGCGGATGCGGATGAGGGCACCATGGACTACATGCGACTGTCTCCCATGACACCGCTGGCCAAAGTTTTGGGTTACCTCTTTGGCCTGCCCGTCCGGGAGTGGCTTATGTTTGCCGTCACCCTTCCGTTTTCGGCATGGGGAATCTGGAAAGGGGCCGTGCCTGCATCCAACTGGGTGCCGGTCTATGCTGTCGTGCTCTCTGCCGCCGTGCTCTACCATCTCACCGGTCTCACGGCCGGCACTGTATTGCGGAACCGGCGCTGGGCCTTTCTTGTTAGCATGGGCGGCGTCTTTTTGCTCTACACGCTCATCCCCCAACTCGCAAAACTGGGCCTAGTTTACTGTGAATACCTCACCATCATGCCGGTAGTCACCGAGAACTTGTCCGGCTTTCTCCCTCTGAGTGCCGGCGCTGCGCTGAGAACGGTTCAGGAATTCGAGGCGGATGTCAGTTTTTTCGGACTCGATTTCCCCGAGGCCATATTCACCATTCTCTCCCAACTCGTGCTCTGCCTCACTTTTATTGTGATGCTGTGGCGGAGATGGAAAAAGCCGGAGTCCCATCTTCTGGGCAAGGCATGGGCGTCGGGGCTCTCAGTATGGATCCAGATTGTTCTCCTCGGCTGTGCGCTGCCGCTCATTTCCCCCGGACTGCTTTTCATTAGCCGGCGCTTTACGATGGGGGTAGGGAGAATCTACCGGAACATGGGAAACTGGGAACCGCAACTCTCCGAAGCCACCGCCATGATTATAATTTATGGCACGGTCTCACTGCTCGGCGTGATTCTGCTGAGTCTCCTCATCGCCCCGGCAAGAGATAGCCAGATCACAGGTCTGCGGCGCGCGCAGCGACTCAGCAGTCAGCGCATTCCCCGATTCTCCGATGAGGCACCGTCGCTACCCTTTGTCTGCTTCATGTCCCTTGCCGCTGCCGCTGGCTGGACCCTGTTTGCGCGTGGTGTTATTGAATCCCACTGGTTTCCGGGCCAATTCCTGCCGTCATGGACGCCTTTCGTTTTCGGCTTGGTGATCCTTACCACCAGCGTCTGTGGCGCCCTGCTGTATGAACTGCGGGGAGCCAAAGGCATTTTCCTTGCCTTAATTCTGGCGGGTGTGCTACCGGTGCTCATCGGTTCCGTGATGGCCGCTGCCGCCCGTGAATTTTCTGTCGCCTCGGTGTGGATCACCAGTGCCTCCCCGTTTATGGCTCCAGCAAATGCCGTAACTACTGCACTGCCCGACGCGATTGGCAATCATACGCCAATGCAGGTGGCCGGGCCGCGTGCTTTTATTTTCTGGCAGGGTCTGATGGTTTTGGCTGCCATTTGGTTGTGGCGGAAGCACCGCGCAGAGTCCCATAGGCGGGCGGAGGCAGGGGATTAATCGACATCGCCGATTGCTTTAGCAGACGGCGCGTTCAGTTCACCACATTCACCGGCTCTCCGGCGAGAAAGGCGCGGATGTTTTCCTCCACCGTTTGCAGAAGGCGCTGGCGCGAGGCTTTGGGTGCCCATGCAATGTGCGGGGTCACTAGGCAGTTCGGCGCAGTGAGCAGCGGATTGTCCGCAGCGGGAGGTTCCGTGGAGAGCACATCGACGGCGGCTCCCGCCAGTGTCCCCGCACGGAGCGCTACAGCGAGTTCGGCCTCAATGATGAGCGGCCCCCGACCCGTGTTGATGAGAAATGCGCCGGGCTTCATCGTCGCGAGGCGTGCGGAGTTCACGAGGCCCTGCGTATCCGGCGTCAGCGGACAGTGCAGGCTCACGGCATCAGCGCGGCGGAAAAGTTCGTCCGTGCCGACAAACTCCACACCTTCTTCCGCCGCCCGCGGCGTGCGGGTGGCGGCGATGACCTTCATGCCAAACGCCTGCGCGATCCGCGCCACTGCACGACCGATGGCACCATACCCAACGATGCCCATGGTCAGCCCCGCCAGCTCCACCAGCGGCGTGCGCCAGTAGCACCAATCGGGAGATTGCGCCCAGTCCCCTGCCTTCGCGCTCGCAGTGTGAAGTCCGGTCTGCTGCGTGAGTTCCAGCAGCAGTGCGAAGACATGCTGCGCCACCGCCGTGGTGCCGTAGCCAGGAACATTCGTCACCGGAATCCCGCGTTCCCTTGCCGCCGCTGTATCCACCACGTTGTAGCCCGTCGCCAGCACCCCGATGTATTTCAACTCCGGCAGCGCGGCGATCGTCTCGCGCGTTAACGCTACCTTGTTCGTCAGTAAAATCTCTGCCCCCGCGGCCCGCTCCACGATGAGTTCGCGCGGCGTGCGGTCATGCACCGTGAGACCTCCCAAAGCGGAAAGCCATTCCCACGAGAGGTCCCCGGGATTCAGTGTGTAGCTATCAAGTATAGTGATATTCATAAATTCGTTATTTTAGCGCGAAGCAGCAGCCCAGATTTCATACTTCGCACTTCATAATTTGTCCTACCCTCCCTGCACAGGGGGCATGACTGCTACTTCAGCACCCGGGGGAATGACTTCCTGCCGCCGGGCATAGCTCAAATTCACCGCTACCATCAGGCTGGCGTCCCAGTCACGCAGCGCCGGCCATTTTTGAAAAAGCGCCTCCAGAAAGTCCTGCACGCTACACTTTTCCGGTAGGGGAAACTCATGCGGACCACTGCCGGCGATGTCTGTCAGAAGACCAAAGAAAAGCACCCGCACACTCATGACTGATAGGCCTCCGGTTTGAGCACGCCGATGTAAGGCAGGTTACGGTAGCGCCCCCGATAATCGAGCCCATAGCCCACAACGAACTCGTCATTAATGTCGAACCCCACATAGTCCGCCTCAACCACGCAGGCCCGCTGCTTGCGCTTACGCAGCAGCACACAGATGCGCACACTGGCTGGGCGGCACTCCGCTTCAAATCTCCCACGGATCGCATGCAGCGTGCGCCCACTGTCAAGGATGTCATCCAGCAGAATGACATGGCGGCCATTTAGGTCCGGTAAGCGCGTTTGATTGAATGTCACCGTACCTGTGCTCTCGGTTCCTCCGTGGTAGCTGGAAACGGAGAGGCTCTCGATTTGCAGCGGCAATTGCACCCGGCGCAGCAGGTCCGCCATGAGGATCAGCCCGCCCTGCAGAATCGCCACCACCGTCAGTTCCTTGCCGCGGTAGTCGCGCATGATGTCGCGCGCCATGCCGTCCAATCGGCTGAGGATGGTGGTTTCGTGATGGAGAACGCATTCGATATCGTCATTCATAAGTGGCGGAAATTTTCCCTGGCAGGCAAGGCGGTGCTGGAGCGTATGCACTTCATTCCCCCGCTGCCCACAGAAAACTTTACTCCATGCACGACCTCGCCAGCCTCCGCCAGGATTACACCCTCCACAGCCTCGATGCCGCTGATGTGGATCCCGATCCTTTCCGCCAATTTCACCTCTGGTTTGGCGAGGCCAAGGCCGCAGAAATCGACGAACCCAATGCCATGAGCGTGGCCACCGTCGGTGCAGATGGACAACCCAGTTGCCGCACAGTCCTGCTCAAGGGACTGGACGACCGCGGCTTTACTTTTTTCACCAACTACGCCAGCCGCAAAGGCCATGAACTGGCCGAAAACCCGCGCGCCGCCATCACCTTCCTCTGGAAGGAACTCCAGCGTCAGGTGCAGGTGCGCGGCCGCATTGAAAAAACTACCTTCGAGGAGAGTGCCGCCTACTTCGCCGTGCGTCCCTATGGCAGCCAGATTGGGGCACATGCTAGCGCCCAGAGCAGTGTCATTGCCACCCGTGCTGAACTCGAAATCCGCTTTACAGAATTGCAGGTGCGCTACCCCGAGGGCACCGTCCCCCTGCCGGATAAATGGGGCGGCTACCGCCTTGTGCCGGAAGTCATCGAATTCTGGCAGGGCCGCCCCTCCCGCCTGCACGACCGCATCTGCTACACCCGGACAGGTGCAGGCTGGCGCATTGAGCGGCTGTGCCCGTGATGTATCCGGGCCAATACACGGCGGCAGAATCCGTCGGGAGTGGGTCGTAGTGACACCTTACATCTTCTTTACAAACTCCCTTAGGCAAAGCGCGCGGAGACAGTTATGATGAAGGTATGAACACGCGTTATCTCTTGCTCCTCTTGTCTTTTTTTGCGGCCCTGATGCCCATGAAATCGGACGCCGCCACGCTCGAGGAACGCCGCGCCGCTGGCGATAAGGCGATGACAGACGGGAATTGGAGCGATGCCCTAAAGGTGTGGCGCGAAACCCTCCTTCTGCCGGAGCATGTCGGCGAAAACCTCGCCTCAGACCTCAGCAAGGCGGTTCAATGCGTGCAGCAACTCAACAAATGGGAACTCTGGGACGCCGTGGTGGAAGACACGGTGAAAGCCCACGCGCAAGACTGGCGCTTGCTCCAGGCCGCGGCGGTCCATTTCCAAAGCACACAGTCAGGGGGCACCATCATCAGCGGTGAATTCCAGCGCGGGCAGCAAGCCGGAGGGAAGCTTGTGAGCAGCGAGGACCGCGACCGCGTGCGCAGCCTCCAGCTATTCGAGCAGGCCGTGAAATCCGTGGAGACAGCGGATGAGAAGCCGGAGGTGAAGGCCGGCTTCTACGCTCAGGTCGTGCAATCCATTATCCAGCGCGCCGGCTGGGAACTCCAAGCACTCACTGACCTGACAAAGCTGCCGGACTACGAAGAAAATCAGCACGGCCAATTCGGCCGCGGTCGCTGGCGCGGGCATCATTCCTACGGCGGCGACCGGGGCGCTCCAGTGGATGAAAAAGGCGAGCCTGTCTTTTACAAGGCGCCTGAGTCATGGGCCACAGCGAAGTCCGATGGCGAGCGCTTCCGTTGGCTGCTCGTGCAGCAGGCAAAACAGGGCGCGAAGCACTTGCTGCAAGCGGACATTACCTTCGCGCGCTGGCTGCGAGGACAGTTCGACGTGCAGACCATCGCCCAATACTGGCGTGCGCCGGAGAATGAGGACAACGCCCGTCAGGACGGCATCCTGACGCTGCACACGCTCAAGGAAACCGAGACCATCGCTCGACTCGCCACCGGCGTGAAGCGGTTCACGCTGGCGGATGAGTTCAACTTCATTTTCATTATAGAGCGCGTCTTTAAAAGCGATCCCGGTCTCGGCCTCGCCAACGATGTCGTGGAAGAATTCGCAGACCTCTTCCGCAATCGCCGCCAATATGATCGCGCTGCGGCCATTTATGTTGAAGCTTTGGAGCGCCTCAGTCAGCACGCGGACGTGAACGTGAAGGAAAGCTGGCAGGCTCAGCTTAATCAGATCGTCAAGAACTGGGCTCGCTTCGACGGCTCCTCCACCCAACTCCCCGGCACCGGCGCGAAACTTGGCTTCGTCTTCCGCAACGGCACCCAAGTCTCGCTAGTTGCGCGGAAGGTGAAATTCGCTGAACTGCTGGTTGACGTGAAGGCATACCTGAAATCGAATCCGGAAAACCTCGACTGGGAGAAGGTTAACATCGGCAATATTGGCTACCAGATCGTGGAGAAGAACATGGCGAAGTATCTCGGCGCATCGGTGGCGCAGTGGGAACTCGACCTTGAGCCCCGCAAAGCGCACTGGGACCGCCGCATTGACATCACCACGCCCCTGCAGACCGCCGGCGCTTACTTTGTCGAAGCTGCGCTCAAGGACGGCAACAAAGTCGGATGCATCGTGTGGATCACGGACACCGCCATCGTTTCCAAACAGGGCACCGATGAGCAGCAATATTTCGTGGTGGATGCGAAAACCGGTGCGCCGGTGGCGAAGGCAAACATGGAGTTCTTCGGCTACTACCAGCAGCAGCTTGACAATAAGCAGCGCGCCGGAAAGCGCTACGCCAACATCATCACCCGAAACTTCGCGGAGTTCACCGACGCCAGTGGCCAACTCTTCGCCGGCACCAAACTGCTCAAAGACATACAGAATAACCACCAGTGGCTCATCACCGCCACCACGCCGGAGGGGCGCTTCGCGCATCTCGGATTTCAAGGCGTCTGGTTTAGCGGCCGGCAGCAGCAGGAGTGGGCGCAGCGGAAGATTCATCTCATCACCGACCGGCCCGTCTATCGCCCGGGGCAGGAGGTGAAATGGAAAGCTTGGGCGCGGTTGGCGAAGTACGACTCGCCCGAGGACAAGTCGGAGTTCGCAAAGCAGACATTTACTGCCCGCATCTACAATCCGAAGAACGAAAAAGTCTTCGAAAAAGAATACACCAGCGACCAGTGGGGCGGTCTCGCCGATGCCCTGAAGCTCGAAGACGGCGCTACGCTTGGCGTCTATCGACTCGAATTCAACGGACCTGAGGACTTCATCCAGCAGGGCAGCTTCCGCGTCGAGGAATATAAAAAGCCAGAGTTTGAGGTGAAGGTGGACGCGCCCACCGATCCTGTGATGCTCGGCGAGAAGGTTACAGCGAAGATGACGGCTACCTATTACTTCGGCGCGCCGGTGGTGAACGCGAAGGTGAAATACAAAGTGCAGCGCAGCGCCCACACCGCGCGATGGTATCCAAAACGTGCGTGGGACTGGTTCTACGGCCCTGGCTACTGGTGGTTCGGCTACGACTACGACTGGTATCCCGGTTTCCGCGTGTGGGGCTGCCTAGCGCCCACCTGGTGGTGGTGGCCACAGCGAAACGATCCGCCGGAGTTGGTCATGGAAAGCGAAGGTGCCATCGGCCCAGACGGCAAGCTGGAGATCGCCATAGACACTTCATTGGCCAAAGAACTCCACGGGGACGAGGACCACCGCTACGAAATCAGCGTGGAAGTCACCGACGAAAGCCGCCGCACCATCCTTGGCAGCGGTCAGGTGCTCGTGGCGCGTCGGCCTTTCTCAGTCAACACATGGGCGGACCGCGGACACTACGAAATCGGCAACCCGATCGAGATCGGCGTGCGTGCCATGACGCTCGACCAGAAAGGCGTGAAAGGCATGGGCCGCGCTTCTCTTCTTAAACTCAGCTACAACGAGAAAGGCGAGCCGCAGGAGAAGGAAGTCATAGGCAAGGATATCACTACGAACGACGACGGCATGGCAACAGTCAAATTCAGCGCCACCGAATCCGGCCAGTATCGCCTTTCCGCCAAGGTGAAGGACGCCAAGGGTCGCGAACAGGAGGGCGGCGTGCTCTTTGTCATCCGCGGCGGCGCGAATGATGGGCGCGACTACCGCTTCGCGCAGATCGAACTCGTCCCGGAGAAGGCCGAATACGCGCCCGGCGAGGAAGTGAAACTGCTTATCAACACCGAGCGCGCCGACAGTCACGTCTTTTTGTACATCAAGCCCAGCGCCGGCATCGCGCCACGCCCGCAACTGATCAAAGTCGCCGGAAAGAGCAGCACGCAGAAGATCACTGTGGCGCTGGGTGACATGCCGAACTTCTTCTTCGAGGCCTTCACTGTCTGCGACGGCAAGGTCCACTCCGCCATGCGTGAGATTGCGGTGCCACCGGCTAGGCGAGTGCTCAACATGGAAGTCCTAGCCAACGCTGAACGCTACCGGCCGCGCGACAAGGCGAAGGTGAAAATCAAACTCACCGACACCAACGGCAAAGCCTTCATCGGCAGCACCGTCGTCACCGTCTATGATAAGTCGCTCGAATACATCTCCGGCGGCTCCAACGTCCCGAAGATCGCCGACTACTTCTGGAAATGGCGACGGCAGCACAATCAGAGCAGCCAGTCGAATCTCGGGGCGGGGTTCGGATCGCTGAACATCCCGTCCGACAAGCCCGGCTGGCAGGCGCTGGGGATGTTTGGCGACATGGTGCAGGACATGGGAGAGCCTTTCGCATTCGGTGATGGTCGCGGGGGCGGCGTCGGCCGGAGTAAAGAGTACAGCGGCGGTCTCGGTAGGGAGCCCCGCTCTGCAATGAAGCTTATGCTCGCCGACGCACCAATGGCAACGGCAGCGGCAGCGCCCGCGCCTATGGCCGAAAAAGCGGAGGCCGATCCCCTTCAAGCCAACCAAGCCGTCAGTCTAGGAGCCCCTTCAGAAGGCGGAGGGAGCGCGCAACCCGTGATGATCCGCAGCGACTTCGCCGACAGCGCGTTCTGGACACAGTCCCTCGAAACGAACTCCGATGGCCTTGCTGAAATCGAAGTCCCGCTGCCGGACAACCTGACGACATGGAAGATCAAAGCCTGGGCCATGGGCCACGGCACGAAAGTCGGCGAAGCCGAAGCCGAGATCATCACCAGCAAGGACCTCATCATCCGCCTCCAGGCGCCGCGCTTCTTTGTGGAAAAGGACGAAGTCACACTCAGCGCCAATGTTCACAACTACCTCGACGGGAAGAAGGAAGTGAAGGTCTCGCTCGAACTGGAAGGAGCCTGTCTCGAACCCCTCGCCGCGCAGGAACTGACAAAAACGATCAGCCTCGAAAGCAAAAAGGAGCAGCGCGTGGACTGGCGCGTGAAAGCCGCCAAGGAAGGCACCGCCGTGGTCCGCATGAAGGCGATCACGGATTCCGACAGCGACGCCATGGAGATGAAATTCCCCGTGCATGTGCACGGCATGTTGAAGACCGAAAGCTGGAGCACCGCCATTCGCCCGGATGACGAGGAGGCAAAAATCGCCTTCACCGTTCCCAACGAGCGCCGCCCGGATCAGTCGCGTCTGGAGGTGCGCTACTCGCCCAGCCTCGCCACCGCCAT
The DNA here is from genome assembly GCA_945861415.1 of Akkermansia muciniphila. Lineage (GTDB taxonomy): Bacteria > Verrucomicrobiota > Verrucomicrobiia > Verrucomicrobiales > V1-33 > V1-33. The sequence continues at coordinate 90,455 of CAMAUV010000001.1, forward strand.
GGTGGATGCCCTGCCCTATCTCGTGGACTATCCCTACGATTGCACCGAGCAGACGCTGAATCGCTTCGTCCCCGCCGTTATCGCCCGGAAAGTGCTCATTGATATGGGAGTGGACCTTGCCGCCGTGAAGGAGAAGCGCACCAACCTCAACGCCCAGGAGATCGGCGATCCGCAGAAGCGCGCCGCGCAGTGGAAGGAACTCCGCTGGTCCGACAAGAACCCCGTCTTCGATGACGCCGAGCACAAGATGATCGTGAAGGTCGGCCTCGAGCGCATCACGAGCATGCAGAACCGCGACGGCGGCTGGGGATGGTTCAGCGGCGACCGCGAGTATTCGTATCCGCACACCACCGCGGTCGTTGTTCACGGACTCCAGGTCGCCAAAGCCGCGGACCTCGCCATCGTGCCCGGCGTGCTGGAGAATGGCGTCGCCTGGCTCAGCGGCTACGAAGCGAAGGAAGTGAGCCGCATTCAACGCTGGCGGGAAAAGGACACGCCCGCCGATTCCAAAAAGCAGGCCGACAACACCGACGCCCTCGTCCGCATGATCCTCGCCGACGCCGGAGTGAAGAACGACACGATGACCGACTTCCTCTATCGCGACCGCAACGACCTCAGCGTTTATGCGAAGTGCGTTTTCGGCCTCGCGCTCGACACCGAAAAGAACACCGAAAAGCGCGACATGCTCCTGCAAAACATCGAGCAGTTCCTGGTCAAAGACGACGAAAACCAAACCGCCCGTCTCGACCTGCGCAATGGCGGCTACTGGTGGTGGTGGTACGGCAGCGAGATCGAAGCCCACGCCTTTTACCTGAAACTCCTCGCCCGCGTGAAACCCAAGAGCGCCGAAGCCTCCGGCCTCGTGAAATTTCTGCTCAACAACCGCAAGAACAGCACCTGGTGGAACAGCACCCGCGACACTGCCTACTGCATCGAAGCGATGGCGGACTATATAGCAGCCACCGGCGAGAACACGCCCGACATGACCGTCGCCATCCTCGTGGACGGCCAGGAAAAGAAGTCCGTCAAAATCACCAAAGACAACCTCTTCAGCTTCGACGGCACCCTCCTCATGGAAGGCACCGCCGTCACCGCTGGAAAACACGAGATCACCATTCGCCGCACCGGCGGCGGCCCGGTCTATGCCAACGTCTATTCTACCAACTTCACGCTCGAAGACCGCATCACCAAAGCCGGCCTCGAAGTGAAAGTGGACCGCGCCTACTTCAAACTCGTCGAGCGCAAAGACGCCACCGCCCTCGTCAGCGGCGCGAGAGGTCAGGCCATTGATCAGAAAGTCCTCAAATACGACCGCGTCCCCATCAAAGACGGCGACACCCTCAAGAGCGGCGAACTCGTCGAAGTTGAACTCACCCTCGAAAGCAAAAACGACTACGAATACCTGCTCTTCGAAGACATGAAACCCGCCGGCTTCGAACCCGACGACGTCCGCAGCGGCTACACTTGGGAAGGCCTCGGCGCCTACCGCGAATTCCGCGACAACCGCGTCGGCTTCTTCGTGCGCGCCCTGCCCCTGGGGAAACACAACCTCAGCTACCGCCTCCGCGCCGAGATCCCAGGCAAGTTCTCAGCCCTCCCCGCCAAGGGCAACGGAATGTATGCCCCGGAGCTGCGAGCGAACAGCGACGAGATGAAGATCGGGGTGGAGGATTGAGACGGCGACGACCTAATTTTTCTGCGTAGGCCATCACCGAAGACATCCGCTGGGAAGGCAGGGCAGCGCCACGAATGTTTAATGAATCCATGTTGCCTCTGGAGTCGTTAAAATTTTTCTATGAATGTCGCTTCCATCCACCAGTCAGTTCTCGCCACCTTTGCTTTGGCGCTGAGTTGCTCAGTTGTCGGAGGATCGGTTGACGATTCAGTAGCGACTTTGGGGCAGTCGATCACGGAGTTTGATGGCAAGGACGGACTGAAATGGAAGGTCGTAAATGACGGAGTGATGGGCGGACTTTCGGAGGGTAAACTTACGCCGGATGGTGGAGGCACGATGAGATTTAGCGGCGTAATATCTCTCGAGAACAACGGTGGGTTTTCGTCTTTTCGCAGCGGCGATATGAAGCTGGACCTCAGCGGCGCCGCCGGACTTCTACTGCGCGTGAGAGGTGACGGCCGGACCTATCAGGCACGTCTGGCTACGGACGCTCGGTTTCGCGGGATGGAGGTATCCTTCTCCGCCGAGGTCGGCACGCGAAAAGGCGAGTGGATCGACGTGAAGGTTCCCTTCGCCGATTTCAAAGGAAGCTTCCGCGGCCTTGCCCTGCCCGACGAACGTCTTGATCCGTCCAAAGTCCGCCGAGTCAGCATTATGCTCGGTGACAAAAAACAGGGGCCCTTCGAGGTCGAGATTGATTACATCCGGACCAACCCAAAGAGCTGATCCATGCGCTGTGCATGCCGGACTGGCTTGTCATGTAGGCGGCGGCAATTATGGGCTTCCTGAAAAGTTCTGGCTAACGCACCGGCCATTCCGGAAAGTGGCATCTCACCATCACCTTCCCCCCACCTTTGCTCGGCTCGAATGGATTTGATTCCATAGATTCTTGCGGCAGTCTGCCTCATGTCTCTCCGCAAACCGATGCAGAACTTCTTCAGGCTTCTTGCCGCCCTTTTTTCGCGCCGTTGGCCGCTTTGTGTGCCGATGAGACCAGCATCGCCGGGAAATCGGACGTCATCGTTTATGGCTCCACACCCGGCGGGTTTTGCGCGGCCATCGCTGCAGCGCGGGAAGGCGCTTCGGTCATTCTGGTGGAGCCGACGCAGCACATCGGCGGACTAAGCACTGGCGGTTTGAGCCATTGCGACTCTCACCAGATGCGGCGCGAGACGCTGATGGGACTCTTCGATGAATGGCATACGCGGATCGTCAAAGACTACACTGACCGGGGCCTGACCGCGCCCTACGATCCCAAGCTCAAGAACCAGGCGCTTTGGACCTTTGAGCCGCATGTCGCCATGCGTGTGACGCTGGGGATGCTTAAGGAGGCGGGCGTGGTGGTCCAAACCGGGAGGTATTTGAAATCGGTCACCAAGGACGGTGCACGCATCACGTCGCTCGTCACCAAGGACGGTACTTTCCGTGCTAAGGTATTCGTAGATGGCACCTATGAGGGCGATCTCATGGCGGCGGCGGGCGTGGACTGGACCATCGGGCGCGAGGGCCGTGCGGAGTTCGGCGAATCCTATGCCGGGAAGCAGTATCCCAAAAAGAAGATGGAGATCAGTGGCTTTGATGATGAGGGTAAACTATTGCCTCTCGTGACGACCAGCGATGCCGGACCCGACGACGCGGGCGACAAGAATATCATGACCAACAGTTTCCGGCTCTGCCTCACGCGCGACCCTGCGAAGCTCGTGCCGATGCCTGCACCGGCGAAATACGACCCCGCTCGCTTCGAACTCGCGCGCCGTGCTTTTGCCGCGGGCATACGCGGCATTGGCCTCGATCTTTATCCGCTGCCCGGCGGCAAGCAGGATGGCAACAACTCCATCGGTGGGCAGATTTCGCTCGGTCTTGTCGGTGGCTGCAATACCTGGCACAGCGCAGGTGAAGAGGGGCGCGCAAAGATCTGGGAGGACCACAAACAATACACACTCGAGTTTCTCCACTTCCTCCGCACCGACCCCGCTGTGCCGGCACAGGTTCGCGATAAGTTTGCAGGCCTGGGGCTGTGCAAGGATGAGTTTCTGGAGACCGCCCACTTTCCCCCCGCGCTCTACGTGCGTGAGTCGCGGCGCATGAAGGGCCAGTATGTGATCTCACAAAAGGACATCCTCGACTCGCCGGAGAAAGACGACCCTATCGCCATCTCGTCGTTCCCGATTGATTCGCACGACTGCCAGCGCGTGGCGTTGAAAGAGGGCGGCGTCATCAATGAGGGCACTATTTTTCCCGTACGCTTCGCGAACCCCAAGGTCGGCTACGCTTACCACGTGCCCTACCGCTCGGTGCTGCCGCAGCCTGCGCAGTGCGGCAATCTGCTCGTGCCCATCGCTCTCTCCTGCACTCATGTTGCCATTTCATCGCTGCGCATCGAAGGAGCGTGGATGGCTATCGGCCAGGGCGCGGGTGTCGCGGCGGCGCTGGCGGCGAAACGGGACGTCTCCGTGCAGGAACTGCCGTATCCTGTCCTGCGCGAACGCCTCCTCGCCCAGAGACACGTTCTCAAGCTGCCACCCCCTCCCCCTAAGAAGACAGACTGAAGCAGAACCGAATAGCAACGCAGTAACGCCCGGGTTATCCTCCAGACGTCATTTTGACCGGACGGATCAGTCCTTCCTGATCGTACTCGATTTTCTCCACGGCGATCTTTCTTCCACCCTGGAGCGGCGAGTTTTTCGACGACGTCTCCCAACGGTGATAAACGATGAACCACTCTCCAGTGTTCGGTTTCTCGACGAAGGAGTGATGGCCAGGCCCCTGGCGGGTGGCATCGCTTTCCAGGATCTTGCCGCGGTATTCCCACGGGCCGACCGGAGTCGATGATGTCGCATAGTGGACGCAGTAACCTAGGTTGTTCCACCGCCCCTGGCTGTAGCTGAGGTAGTAGGTATCTCCCCGGCGGTGCATGAAGGGTGCCTCTGTGAAATGCGGCGGCTGGGTTACCGTCACCTCGCTTTTGAAGCTGATCATGTCCTCCGCCAGTTCAAACACGCGAAGTTTCGACCCTGCGCTGCCGCCGGCGTAGAGCCAGGCCTTGTCGCCTTCCGCGAATACCATTGGATCGATCGCCTCGAAGCCATTGCCGCCCGTGAGCAGCGGCTTGCCGCTGTCGGTAAATGGGCCGGCTGGCGAGGTGCCGACCGCCACGCCGATCCGGCTGGGAGTGGGATTTTGCGGGCCGACTGAGTAGTAGAAGTAGAATCGGCCTTTCTTTTCCGTGATGGCTGGTGCCCACGCTCCGTGCCAGGGCGCGCCGTCAGCTTTCACCCATGGGACCTGATCGAGGTCGAGGATGGTGCCTTCGCGTTTCCACGTCCGCAGATCCGATGAGCGGTAGGCGGCGAAAATCGGCCGCCGGGTGTGCGCTTCGGTCGGGTAAATCCAGAAGTCCTTTCCCACCACGCAGATATGAGGGTCCGCACCGTCCATCACGGGGTTTGCGGAAAGCGGGCAGTTCAGAGCGAGTAAAGCGGCGATGCTGCGGCAGTTCATGTTCCTGTCGATACCTGACGCCTTGCCCCGGTCAAGAACCTTGGGCGTGCCGGAGCCCGCCACCACCAATTCTCCGGATAACCGCAGATGCGTCGCACTTGAACTTCGACATGGCAGTGTGCTCCATCGCATCCATCAAAGGCTCCGCACTCATGAAACTCTCTATCCTCTTCCTGATATTCGCTGCACTCCACCGCGCCGACGCAGCAAAACCCAACGTCATCTACATAATGGCAGACGAACTCGGTTACTACGAGCCGGGATTCATGGGCGGGAAGACTATCAAAACGCCGAACCTCGACCGCATGGCGAAGGAGGGCATCATTTTCCGCAATCTCTTCGCCGGCTCCTCGGTGTGCGCGCCGACGCGATGCTCCCTTCTCACCGGTAAACACAGCGGGCACATGTCCGTGCGCTCGAATGGCGGCGGCACGCCGTTGCGCGCGGACGAGACGACCATCGCCTCAATGCTGAAGCCCCTGGGCTATGCGACGGGCGGCTATGGCAAATGGGGCTGCGGCGGGCGCGACTCGACGGGTGTGCCGGAGAAGCACGGGTTCGATGAATTCCTCGGCTATTACGACCAGGTTCACGCGCACACGTTTTTCCCGCCCTACCTCATCCGCAACAGTGAGGAGGTGCCGCTCGCGGGCAACAGCGGCGGCAGCGCCGGCAAGACCTACTCGCAATACGTCATCCACGACGCGGCGGTGAAGTTCATCCGCGCCAACAAGGACAAGTCGTTCTTCGCCTACCTGCCCTACACCCCGCCGCATGGCAATTTCGACATTCCCGACACCGATCCAGCATGGGAGTTTTACAAGGACGCGCCGTGGCCCGAACCCGCGCGCCGCTACGCCGCCATGGCCACGATGCTAGACCGCCAGGTCGGCGAAATCCTCGCGCTGCTGAAGGAACTCGGCCTCGATGAAAACACGCTCGTCTTCTTCAGCGGCGACAATGGCGGCGCGAATTATTTCGCGTCGAAGGAATTTCCGCGTGGCGTTCACAGCGCGAACAAGCATCCGGAAACCAGCGTCGAGTATCGTGGCAGCAAGGGCAGCCTCTACGAAGGCGGCCTGCGCATCCCGTTCATCGCGCGCTGGCCGGGAAAAATCGCCCCGGGCCGTGTGACCGAGCACCTCGGCTACTTTCCTGACATCCTGCCGACCATCGCCGAAGTCACGGGAGCCAAAACGCCTGCGGACGTTGATGGCATCAGCATTCTGCCAGAGCTGACCGGCGACAAAGAGGCGGGCCGCGCACAGAAGCAGCACGAGTTTTTGTATTGGGAAATCAATAACTCGATCGCGATCCGTCAGGACACCTGGCGCGCCGTGCGCCCCAAAGCCAACACGGCATGGGAACTCTACGACCTCGCAACAGATCCGGGCGAGTCGAAGGATCTCGCGAAGATGAATCCTGATGTGCTCGCAAAACTCACCGCCCTCGCGGAGAAAGCACACGAGCCGGTGCGCGAGGGTACTTTCTCCAGCACCGACCGCCACAAGCGCGACCAGCGCGCCAAATTTGGGAAGCAGGACGAAGCGGAGGCACCGAAGAGCAAGGCTAAGAGAAAGAAGAAGGCCGCCGCCGCGATGAAAGTCGAGGGACTGCTTGCGAATGCGGGTTGGAAAATCGTGCGCGCGAGCAGCGAGAACGTGGACAACCAGAAGTTCGCGGCCAATGCCATCGACGGCGACGTGGACACGCTGTGGCACACGAAGTTTGCGGGTGGAATCACGCCGCCGCCGCACGAACTGGTGATTGATCTCGGTGCGCAGCGCACCATCCGGGGGTTCGCCTACCTCGCGCGTCAGGACGAAGGATGGAACGGCGCGGTGAAGGACGCTGAGTTTTGCGTGAGTGATTCGCCGGACAAGTTCGGGCCACCTGTCGCGAAGAGTGCGCTCGCGAAAAGCAAGGAGCCGCAGAAGGTCGAGTGTCCGGCGTGCAAAGGCCGCTACGTCCTGCTCCGCGCTTTGTCCGCCCATACCGAGGGACAATACGCCACCGCCGCCGAGTTGGGCATCATAGGCGAATAACTAGCTCTGTTTCATGCCCGTGTTGATTCATCGCACACTTCCCTTCTTCCTGTTCGCAGCCACGGCCTCGTCGCGTGACGATGTGCCGAACTTCAGTCGCGACATCCTCCCGCTGATATCCGATAACTGCCTCGCCTGCCACGGCCCGGATGAGAGCCATCGCAAGGCGGACCTCCGGCTGGACACTCGCGAGGGAGCCACGGCGCTGAATGACGGCGTCGCCGCCATTGTCCCCGGCAAGCCGCAGGAGAGTGAATTGCTCAAACGGCTCCTTTCTAACGACCCCGACGAGGTGATGCCGCCGCCGGAAGCTCACAAGAAAAAGCTCACCGCAGAGCAAATCGAATTGATCACCAGCTGGATCGAAGCCGGTGCGCCATGGGGAAAGCACTGGGCGTTTGAGAAGCCGCAACGTGAAGCGCAACTGCCCGTCAGCGCCGACAATCCCATCGACGCCTTCGTCCTTGCCCGGCTCAAGGCGGAGAACCTTGCACCATCACCCGAGGCTCCGCGGCACACGCTGGCGCGGCGGGCAGCTTTCGATCTCACCGGGCTGCCGCCGGCGGCGGAAGTTCTGGCCGCTTTTGAAAAGGATGCCACTCCTGGTGCCTACGTTCGTTATGTGGACCAGTTGCTGGCCTCTCCGCATTTTGGCGAGCGCATGGCCATGTGGTGGCTCGATGCTGCGCGCTATGCCGACACCGATGGTTTCCAGGCTGATTCGAACCGGACCAACTGGCCGTGGCGCGACTACGTGGTGGATGCGTTCAATACAAACAAACCGTTCGATCAATTCACGATCGAGCAGTTCGCCGGCGACCTGCTTCCCGACGCCACTCCCGAGCAGAAAGTGGCCACCTGCTTTCACCGCAATCACATGACGAACGGCGAAGGCGGGCGTGACCCGGAGGAATCACGCGTGGACTATGTGATCGACCGGGTGAATACCACCGGTACGCTCTGGCTCGGGCTCACGCTCGGCTGCACGCAGTGCCACTCGCACAAGTTCGATCCCATCTCGCATAGCGACTACTACTCGCTGACCGCATTCTTTAACAGCATCGACGAGGATGGGAGAGCCGGGAACGACGCCAAGCCCTATCTCTCCTACAAGTCCCCGCTCGCCGCACGCGCTGTGCAGGAAGCGCAACTCCTGGTGAATGAACGCAAACCCCGCGAAGTCGCAGCGCGAAAAGCTGCAGAGACTCCGTTCGCCGGGTGGTTGGACGCGCGCTGGGCGGAAGTGCGCGAAGGATTCACCGCGTGGCATCCGGTGATCGTGTCCGAACTCGAATCAATCGAGGGCACGGAACTCACGCAGACACCGGATGGCACCGTGCTCGCGGGTGGTCCAAATCCACGCCACGACGACTACCGCCTGGCCGCGCCGGTGAAGCTGCCGCGCATTACGGGTCTGAAACTCGAGGTTCTTCCGCACGCTTCAAACACCGGTGGCGCGCTCGCGCGGGGCAGCTCTGGCGAATTCATCCTCACCGACATCAAGGTGCAGGTCCGGCGCCGCGGCAGCTCGCAAATCCGGGACATCACGGTGTCGGGCGCGGTGGCCGATGCATCTGCAGAGCAGAAGGGCGCGCGCGATTATGGCGATATCAAAGGAGTGCTCGACGACGACCCGCGCAACGGATGGACGACAAAGGGTCTCGATCCAAAGAAGCCTTACAGCGCAGTTTTCGAGTTCGAGGAGCCTCTAGTGCTGGATGCGGATGAGGAACTCGTCTTTGAAATGCGCCAGCGCTCCACATCAGGCGACGCGAACATCGGCTGCTTCCGCGTGTCCGTGACCGACCAGGCGGGCGAAGCCGTGCGCAGTATCGAAGTCGCGCCGCTGGAGCGATTGGCGAATGCGAAGCTCTCGGATCTCTCTCAACTCGATGCGAAACTGTGTGCGAAGCTATTCGAGCAGTTCCTCGCCGACCATGAGCCCTATCAGATTGAGCGGTCCTCATGGGACCGGGCGACGCGCCAGTTGAATGAGGTAAAGAAGAGCGCCGGCGCATTGAACGTGATGGTGCTCGCCGGGCGCAAGGAGCCACGGGAAACGCATGTGCTCATTCGCGGAGTATGGGACAAGAAAGGGGAAAAGGTCGGACCCGGCGTGCCGCCCGCCGTGGCACCGTGGCCGGAAAACCAGGATAAGACGCGAGCCGGTCTGGCCCGCTGGCTCGTCTCGCGTGAGAACCCGCTCACCGCGCGCGTCATTGTAAATCACCTCTGGCAGATGTGCTTCGGCGCCGGACTGGTGCGAACGCCGGATGATTTCGGCCTGCAAGGGGAGCGACCCACGCACCCAGAGTTGCTCGACTGGCTCGCCGTCGAATTCATGGAGAGCGGCTGGGATGTGAAGCACATCCTGAAGCTCATCGTGACGAGTGCGACGTATCGGCAGTCGTCCTCCGTGACGCCGGCGATGCTTGCGCGCGACCCGGAGAACCGCCTGCTCGCGCGCGCTTCGCGATTCCGTCTGCCGAGCTGGATGCTGCGCGACGCCGCGCTCGCCAATGCCGGTCTGCTGAATCCCGCGCTCGGCGGTCCGCCTGTTAAGCCGTATCAGCCGGATGGGGTGTGGGAGGAAATGTTCATGGGCCGTTTCCGCTACGAGCCCAGCGAAGGCGCGGCGCAATACCGCCGCACGCTCTACGCCTTCTGGAGGCGGGCCATCGCCCCCACCTTCCTGTTCGACAACGCTCAGCGCCGCGTTTGTGAGGTCGGCAACGCCCGCACGAATACCCCGCTCCATGCGCTCACGCTGCTCAATGACGCCGGCTACCTCGAAGCCTCCCGCGCCCTAGCTGCACACTCTCTCCGCGCCACCGACCCGCTGCGGGAGATGACGCGCCGGGTGCTGGGCCGCGAGCCGACTGCGCAGGAGAGCACCGTGCTCCAGCGTGAAAGGGATCGCGCCCTCAGCCACTATCGTTCGCATCCCGATGATGCCGCAAAGTTCCTCGCCATTGGCCAGATGCCGCCCGATTCCACTCTGAACGCTGCGGAGCTCGCCGCGCACACAACGGTCGCCAGCCTCATCCTGAACCTCGATGAAACCATCACCCATGAATGACCCGCTGCAATCCACCCGCCGCTACTTCTTGGGCCAATGCACCGGTGTCTCGCTCGGCGCCATGGCTCTGTCCTCGCTGCTTGGAGGCAGTGCTGGCGCCACGACGGAGTCCGCGGACGCCACCGGCCTGCCTGGCTTTCCGCATTTCGCCCCAAAGGCGAAGCGCGTCATTTTCCTCACTCAGTCCGGCGGGCCGTCACAGATCGAACTCTTCGATGAAAAACCCGGCCTCGCCAAATGGGCCGGCATCGAGCTGCCCGATTCCGTCCGCCAGGGCCAGCGCCTCACGACGATGACGTCTTCGCAGAAGCAACTCATCATGCCGGCGCGGACAAAGTTTGAGCGCTGTGGCAAGAGCGGCGCGACCATCGGCGAATGGCTGCCGCACCTTCGCGGAATCGCGGACGATTTGTGTTTCATCAAGTCCATGCAAACGGACGAGATCAATCACGCCCCGGCGATGACGAAGTTCCTCACTGGCCACCAGCTTCCCGGGCGCCCGAGCATGGGAGCATGGATGAGCTACGGTCTCGGCAGCACGAATCGCAACCTGCCGGACTTCCTCGTCCTGATTTCCAAATTGCAGCGTCCGAGCGACCAACCGCTCTACGACCACTACTGGGGCAGCGGGTTCCTTCCTTCGCGCTACCAGGGGGTGAAACTGCGCAATGCGAAGGATCCCGTCCTCTATCTCCGGGACCCCGACGGCCTGCCGCGCGAACTCCGTCGCGGGATGCTCGACGGGCTCGGAGAATTGAATCAGATGCGTCTCGCCGAAACGGGTGACCCGGAAATCGCCACGCGCATTCGCCAATATGAAATGGCGTATCGCATGCAGAGCAGCGTGCCGGAATTGACTGACCTCAGCGACGAGCCGGATTCCACCTTTGCTCTCTACGGCCCAGATTCGCGGCGCCCCGGCAGCTATGCCGCGAACTGCATCCTCGCGCGCCGGCTCGCCGAGCGCGGTGTGCGTTTTATCCAGCTCTTCCATCCCGACTGGGATCATCACAGCCGCCTGCCGTCGTGGTGCGTCGCGCGCTGCCGCGATACCGACCAGCCCAGCACAGCGCTCATCAAGGACCTCAAACAGCGCGGCCTGCTCGACGACACTCTGGTGATCTGGGGAGGCGAATTCGGACGCGGCGTGGCCGGCCAGGGCAAGTGGGACAGCCTCGAAGCCGGACGCGACCATCACCCGCGCTGCTTCACCATGTGGATGGCGGGCGGCGGCGTGAAGCCCGGCACCACCTACGGCGCCACTGACGACTTCAGCTACAACGTTGCCGAGAATCCCGTCCACGTGCGCGATCTGCACGCCACCGTGATGCGATTGCTCGGCATCGATCACGAACGTTTCACCTTCCGCAGTCAGGGCCTGGACTTCCGCCTCACCGGCGTGGAAAAAGCGAACGTAGTGAAGGGCATTCTGGCGTGAACAGGCAACCGGCGCTGCGTGAGGACTTGCGATTTTATTGCACAAACCGCAAAGTTCGGCTGTAACATTCCCTCTATACACATCCCCCGGCTATTACACCATGAAACGAACTCTATCCACTCCCGGGGCCAAATGGCTCGCGTCTCTGCTGCTGCTAACTTCCCTCTTTGGCTCCGCCTTCTGCCGGGCGGCCACAAAGCCCAACGTCGTCATCATCCTCTCTGACGACATGGGATACTCGGACATCGGCTGCTATGGTTCAGAAATCGCCACGCCGAGTCTGGACGCACTGGCGAAGAATGGCCTGCGCTTCACCCAGTTCTACAATGGCGCTCGCTGTTGTCCCACCCGCGCCTCGTTGCTCACCGGCTTGTATGCGCATCAGGCCGGCATCGGCTTGATGGAGGGTGACTCTGGCTTCGATGGTTATCGGGGAGAACTGAGCCGGAAGGCGGTCACGGTGGCCGAGGTGCTGCGGCCCGCCGGTTATCGCACCTACATGAGCGGCAAGTGGCATGTCACTTCCGCCAAGGGACCGAAGGCGGATAACTCGAATTGGCCCGTTCAGCGGGGCTTTAATCGCTTCTACGGAACCATCGCCGGTGCGGGCAGTTTCTACGACCCGGCCACGCTTTGCCGCGACAATAAGTTCATCACCCCGGTCAACGATCCGGAATACGAACCAAAGCGGTATCACTACACCGATGCCATCAGCGACAACGCGGTGAAGTTTATGGAAGATCACGGCAAGCAACATGCCGAACAGGCCCTTTTTCTATACGTCGCCTACACGAGCGCCCACTGGCCGATGCACGCGTGGCCGGAGGACATCGCCAGATACAAGGGCCGTTATGACGCCGGCTACGACACCATCCGCCAGGCGCGGTTCAAACGGGCGCGCGAACTCGGTGTGATCGATCCGCGCTGGAAGATGTCCCCCACGGCAGGCAATTGGGACAGCGTCAGAGACCGCGAGTGGGAAATCCAATGCATGGAAGTCTATGCCGCGATGGTTGAGGCCATGGACCGCGGCATCGGGCGCATCGTCGCCGAGTTGAAACGGCAAGGCCGACTGGAAAACACGCTGTTCGTCTATCTGCAGGACAACGGCGGTTGCTCTGAGGGCCTTGGCCGGAAGTCAAATGCCGATGAGGTTAAAGACAAGGTCTTCAAGCTCATAGGGCCGGACGAGTTCCAAACGAAAATCTGGCCACCGATGCAGACCCGCGATGGCCGTCCGGTCTTGACCGGCCCGGGAGTCGCTCCCGGTGGCGAGGACACTTACATCGCCTATGGCGGCGGCTGGGCCAATGTCTCGAACACGCCATTCCGTGGATACAAGCATGATGGCCTGGAAGGCGGCATCAGCACGCCATTTATCGTCCACTGGCCGGCGGGAACTCCCGAGTCGCGACGCAATGCCGTGGTCAACTCCCCCGCCCATCTCATCGACCTGATGGCCACCTGCGTGGACGTCTCCAAGGCGGACTATCCAAAGGAGTTCAAAGCCGAGAACATCAAGCCGCTGGAAGGCGTCAGCCTCATGCCCGCGTTCCTCGGCAGAGACTTGCAGCGGACCGCCCCGCTCGCATGGGAGCACCACGGCAACAGTGCCTTGCGCGACGGCAAATGGAAGATTGTCACAGAATACCGGGACAACCAGCCCACGAAATGGGAACTCTACGACATGGACGCCGACCGCACCGAACTGTACGACCTCGCCGCCGCGCACCCGGAAAAGATGAAGGAACTCGTCGCCGAATGGCAAGCTTGGGCGGATCGTGTTGGCGTGCAGCCCTGGCCGCTGAAACGCGCCGCCAAATAGACTGGTAAAAATCGATTATCCTACGCGAGGACGTCAGGCTCTCTGACCCGTGAACACACGGATGATATGTGAACGCGGGCTGCGACGAGGCGGGCTTTTTTCAATATTGATGGTGAGCCCGGTCTCTGTGCTGCTTAGATTGAAGGTGGCCGTGTTCTCGTTAGCCTCGACAATCTTCAGCGGGATGTTGCAAGTGAGGCGGACGTGGGGCGTGTTGCTCTTTTCGTTGATACGGTTGTGGACTCGGTTGGTGCATCTGAGCCAGTTCTGGTCGCCGACCATCTCTACCGGAAGATAGAACCTTGAGACTATGAAGGGCGCGCAGATTATTGTGAGTCCAGAGTGGCGGACTGGCGGAAGCACATTAGGATTGCGGGTTTCAATCTTGGCCCCACTCTTGCGCTCGATAAAACCCAAATGATCAGGCAAATCCACACCCCGGCAAGTCCGCTTCGATGGGCCGGGTTTGGAGTTGCGCGAGTTAATCATTTAATGCTATGAGTAAATCGCTTCTTGCATCCACTTACGCCCCGCGGCTGTCGGACCGGAAGGCCTGCGTGTCGGCGGCACATGTTAAGGCGAGGTTGTCAGTAAACCGCGAGTTGATTTCCCCTTTCTGGTACATTGGGCGGGAGATTCTGAATTCGCCGAAAGCTGGAGGCCGGGGAACGAAGGTTGTTGAACGACTGGCGAAGGACGTGGCAGCGGAGTTCCCGGAAATGGGCGGGTTTGCTTACACGAACGTGAAGCGGATGCGCACATTCGCTGAAGCGAATGAGGCCATCGAAATTAGCCCACAGGCTGTGGGCCTATTGAAGGCTTCGAAGGTGGAAAGCGGAATTGGGTCAAGAAACGGCGAAGCCGGTGCGAAAGGCAAAAGTGCAGGCTTCATGGTGGATCCCGACCCTGAATTCGTCCGGCTCTGGATTCGCCATCAAGGCAGGGTGGCGCTCTACGTCTCGTTGATGCCGCGCTCTGCCTCTACCCGCACTGCGAGGCGACACCGAATTATACATCTCCTTAACCAAATTCCGCAGCACCAACAACTATGAAAAAAACCGGGAAACCTGATTTCATTCACCTTTTCGTCATCCTGCTTTTCTTCGTTTCCATAGCGACGATCGCCCCGGCCGCCGATTGGAACCGCTTTCGTGGGCCGAACGGTTCAGGGGTGGCGGAGGGATGTCAGCCACCGATGCTGTTGGGTAAGGATTGTCAGGCGTGGCGTGTGCCCGTCCCGCCGGGCCTGTCGTCGCCCGCACTCTCCGGCGACCGCACTCTCCGGCGACCGCACTCTCCGGCGACCGCATCTTCCTCACCGCTGAGAAGGAGGGCGAACTGCTGACGCTCGCATTTGACAAGGCGGACGGAAAGGAACTTTGGCGACGCGTCTCACCCGCAAAGGCAACCGAGAAAGTCCACCGCGCTGCCAGCCAAGCGTCACCGACGCCTCTGGTCGATGGAGAGCGCGTCATTGTGTATTTCGGATCTTACGGATTGCTGTGCTACGGCCACAATGGGGAGGAGCTTTGGAAGAAGCCGATTCCAACGCCACAGACCTTGTATGGCATGGCCACCTCGCCGATCGGGTTCGGGAACACGGTCATCATGGTGCTGGACGACGACCGGGACTTGCCGGACAGTAAATTGAGCCGGTCGAAGGTCATCGCCCTCGACAAGGTAACGGGAAACGAAGTGTGGGAGACGGCGCGTCCGTTCTCTCGCAGCGGATGGTCCACTCCGATCATCTGGAACCACAAGGATGGGACAGATCTCGCTATCCTGGGACAAGGCAGGCTCGATGGCTACGACCCGGCCACCGGCAAAGGGAAGTGGTACGCCACCGGCTTCTCGCACGAAACGATCGCTGTCCCCGTTGCGAACCGTGATCACGTCTTCGGATCTTCATCACGGCGAGGTGGTGATGGCGATGCCGACACCGACCCGAAGCCATTCTGGCAATCGATCCTGCCTTTCGACGAAGACAAGAACGGGAAGATCGAGCGGACGGAAATGAAGCCACCATTCACGTTCCCTTTTCGACCGGAACTTCCGATCGGCCATCCGGGTTTCGGATTTCCCATGCCGGATAACCTAAAGGATCGGGAGGAGCGCGTGGACTGGATCCTCAGCTGGTTCGACAAGGATAAGGACCGTGCCTGGAGCCAAGAGGAGTTCATGCAGGGCTTTAAGAAAAAGCCCGGCGAGCCGCTCCTCATGGCGGTTCGTCCCGGCGGATCGGGTGATGTCACCGAGTCTCACGCAAGCTGGTCTGCGAACAGCCATATCCCCGAGATTCCCTCTCCGCTTCTCCACGACGGCATTCTCTATCTCATCCGGGCAGGTGGTGTCCTCGCAGCGATGGATGCCACGAACGGGGAGATGTTCTATCGCGAAAGAGTTGATGCACTCGGCGGCCAGTGCGCAGCATCCCCCGTCTGCGCCAATGATCACGTTTACCTCGTCTCCACTCCCGGTGTCATCTCCGTTGTCGCGACTGGAAAAAATTTCAGGGAAATCCACTCCCACGAACTCGGCGAGCCGACTGAGACTACCCCCGCCATCGACCGGAATTCGATCTACATCCGCACAGAGAAGCACCTGATCGCCTTCCGCAGCAAAAAGTGAAAAATTCTCCGGCAGGTGGGGAACTCGACGGGAATAGTAGGGTGAATCACCGGCTACACAGTAGCCGGCCTGTTGCTATGGATGAAGAAAAAGAAGCCGAATTCATGGGATTGTTCGTCACGCACGAGCCCGAATTGCGGGCTTTTCTTCGCACGCTCCTGCCCAGCTGGGAGGCGGTGGATGACGTGCTTCAGGAGGCCAGCGTGGTGATGTGGAAGAAGCTCGATCAGCTTGAGGACGAGGAGGGATTCCTGCCATGGGCGAAGGTGATCCTGCGCTTCAAGGCGATGCATGCACGGCGCACCGCTGCGCGCGATCGCCTCGTCCTGAGTGAGGAGACGGTGGCACTGCTGGCCGAGGAGGCGCTCGATTTGGAGCCGGATCAAATGGGCAGAGAACGTAAAGCGCTGGACGCTTGCTTGCAGAAACTCTCCAATGAGAATCGGGAGCTCGTTCTCTTGCCGTATCGCAGGCCGGGCGGGTTGACCGAACTGGCGCAGCAGACCAGCCGCTCGTCCAACAGCCTTTACAAGCTGCTCGGCCGCCTGCGTGAGAAGCTGCGACTTTGTGTGGAGCGCGAACTTGCTTCAGGAGGAGCGCGCCTATGAACGAGGACAGGTCAGGCGAACTCGTCCAGAGCTACTTTCTCGGTTCGATCTCGGACGACGAGGTGGCGGAGCTCGATCGGCGCTTGAAGGAGGATGCGACCGTGCGCGCACTGTTCGCGGCAACCGCACGGCTGGAAACCAATCTGCGTGATGCGGCCTCGAGTGTGCCCACCGCCAGTGAGGCTCCCCGGCAGGTCGCTCGCCGCCCAAGGCGCCACCTTTTGATCGGACTTGGGGCTGCTGCGGCGATCACACTCAGCGCGATTCTTGTTTCTCAATTCCGCCCCGGCTCATCTCCTCAACCGATCGCGCGAGTTGCCGAGTTGAGCGGAACGGTCACTTGGATCGCGGATGGCAGGCAGGAGGATGAGCGCCTGGGGGATGGTGCTGAATTGACCGGTGGCACGCTCGAGGTCTCCTCTCAGGATTCCTGGGCCGAGGTGGTCTTCAGAGACGGTTCCATCGTTTGGGTGTCTGGTCCCGCCGTGGTGACCCTCTCAGATGGAGAGGCTGGCAAGCTGATCCGTGTCCGGGAAGGCTATCTGTCCCTCGATGTGTTACCGCAGCCGCCGGACAAACCGATGCGGGTGACCACGCCATCGGCCGAGGCAGTCGTGCTAGGCACTCAGTTCAACATCTCAGCGAACTCGAGCTCGACGAGCCTCACGGTGAACGAAGGTCAGGTCCGCGTAACGCGGCTCGCTGACGGAAGTGTCCAGGAGGTCGGTGCCGACCAACGCGTCGTCGCGGCGTTGGAACAGGAAAGCCAGTTCGAGGCCCGTCCACGTGGCGAACACGTGCGGATCTGGAAGAGCGAGCTTCCTCGCGATGCGCGACAGGGTGAATGGAAGCCAGGAGACGTTGGGAGGGCTGGGGCGTTGCGAGCCGAGGCACACCTCTTCCGAGGTGACCACGGGGAGCAAATCGATCCCATCCTGCTGCATACTGCGGTGTTGGGACCCTCCGTCGGGGCAATGTCCCCAGTTCTGCTCAGCGAGGGGGCACGCTTCCGAATCCATGGAAGGCTTGATCGGAGCTTTCGCGTGAACTTTGGGTTCGGAACGCATCACGCACGCGGCGGGTTTTCGGGCAAGTTTGCGACCGAGCGCGAGATCGAGATCGATCAGAATGCCGAGGGGCTTTTCGAGATCGAGTTCTCCGTCGATGAGTTCCCGCGCATGAGGAGTCGCTTCCCTGAGTCCGCCGTCGGCCATGAACTGGTCTGGTTCTGGATCCAGACACCCAGAAAGGACGTGGGCTTGCAAGTATTCGGTGTCGAGCTCACCTCACCGGAAGAACCTTCGAAGCGCTAGGCAGACAATATGAAGCAAGCCATTTTCAAACACAGCCTGTGGGCATCAGTGACGATCAGTGCCTTTTTCATCGGGCAACGCATGTCGGATTCGCTGAGCAACCCGAACGCCGGGGAGCCGCAGCAACGGCACAGGAGCCTCTCCACGTCCTCAAACGGGACTACTTCGGCCACCGCGACCGACGCAAGGTTGTTTGACCCCAGCTCAAGCAGCGCGCGAGCCGGAGGGGACAAAGCGCACGGGTCGCTAGGCTCCGACCCACTTTCGCAGGAAATGATCGAATCTTTGGTCAGAGCCTCCATCAAGTCTGGCAGTCCGCTGGATCGCCGGCTGGCCTTCGATAATATCCTTCGGGAGATGCAATCTCCCGGCTTCACGACGGAGCAAGCCATGGCGATTCGGAATGCGATGCTCAAGGGTGGCGCAAACGAAGAGGATTTGAAGCTCTTCGATTACGCATGGGCAGCGAAAAATCCGGATGCTGCGTTGGCTTATCTCAAGGAGATCCCGGAGCAGCAGCGCTACGCATTCCTCAACAACATGCTTCCAGGACTGGCGAGCCAGAATCCCCGGATGGCGATCGATCTCTTCAAATCGTTGGAACCCGAGTTGCAGACCAGAACCCGGCCCAGGTTCCTCGAAGGGCTCGTCGATAACGATGCGGAGGTCGCTACAGACTATCTTTACAAATCCACTGACGCAGAGAACTACAACTGGCGTCCCATGGACGAACTGGCTCGGGAACTGGTGCGAGACCGGGGTCTGGACGCAACCCTGGAGTGGGCCGGGGAGCTTCCGGATGGTCCCCTGCGGGGTAGCGCCTGGAGTGCTGCCTATGCGGTGTGGGCATCGCAGGATGCGCAGGCCGCCTCGCAGTCGATCCTCGCGATGCCCGAGGGCACCGATCGTAACCTCGCGATCAATGGGCTCGTTAGCGCCCACGCCCACGAGGATGGGGCAAGCTCGGCGATCTGGGCAGCCGAGATCGACGAGCCCAACTTGCGTGAGTCGGCCATGATCCGGGTGGGCCGGCAATACTATGCGCAGAATCCCGAGGCAGCCACACAATGGTTCGCCTCGACCGGTCTGCCGCAAACCGCTTGGACTCAGATGACCACCCCAACCCACGGCCAATAAAAGATGAGAGAGTGCCTGCGACAACCCATCCTGTGCCTCGCGGTGCTGCCCGGGCTGCTCGCCCCAGTCTAAGCCGCCGCCCCGGCAGCCAGAGAAATTCAACGATGATCGCAACCATGTCCAAATTACCTTTTCACCTCGCCATCGGGCTGGGCCTTGTCTTCCAGATTCAAGCCCGGTCCATCCCCGACAACTGGCACCAATGGCGCGGCCCCGAGTCCAGCGGTGTCTCCAACACCGCGAAACCACCGTTGCAATGGAACGAATCGACCAACATTCAGTGGAAAACCGGGATCGTGGGACATGGCAGCTCTGCGCCGATCATCTGGGGCGACAAGGTGTTCATCCTGACCGCGATCGACACGGGCAAGATCGAGCCGTCGCGCCCGAAGCCCGAGGATCAGCCGAAACGTGTGTTCGACATTACGAATCCGAACACGACTTTCGATTTCGTGGTGCTCTGCCTGGACCGCAACACCGGCAAGCAACTCTGGCGGCAGCTCGCGACGAGCCAGGTGCCGAACGAAGGCACGCATAGTGACAACAACTTCGCCTCCGCCTCTCCGGTGACCGATGGTGAGCGGTTGTATTGCTGGTTTGGGTCGGCGGGTTTGTTTTGCTACAATCTGGACGGCAAAGAACTGTGGAAGCGCGATCTCGGTCCCGTCAAGATGGGCGCGCTGCTCGGCGAAGGTTCCTCACCGGCGCTGCATGAAGGAAAGCTGGTGATCGTTCGCGATCATCAGGGCCAGTCCACGATTGAAACGCTCGATGCCAGGACCGGCGCCACACTTTGGAAGAAGGACCGCGACGAAGGCAACACCTGGGCCACGCCGCTCATCGTCGAGCATAGCGGAAGGACGCAGGTGATCACCAGCGGCTCGAACAAAGTGCGCAGCTATGATCTGAACACTGGCGACATCATCTGGCAGTGCGGAGGGTTGACGCAAAATGCGATCCCGTGCCCGGTGGTGGAAGACGGCACGGTCTATTGCATGACCGGCTATCAGGGCTACTCGCTGTTGGCGCTGCCCTTGAGCGCGAAGGGCGACATTACGGGCTCTTCCAGCATCGCTTGGAGCGCGGACGGCGGCACACCCTACGTCCCCTCACCACTGCTCTACGGCGGCCTGCTTTTCTTTAACCAGTCGAATCAGAACATCTGGTCCAGTCGCGATGCAAAAACCGGCGAGATGCTGACGGATCGCGAACGCTTGCCAAGCATTCCCAATCTCTACGCCTCACCCGTCGGCGCCGATGGCCGCGTGTATGTCGTCGGTCGCAACGGCACCACGCTCGTGCTAGAACGAAGCAGGACCTTCAAGGTGCTGGCGACGAATCAACTCGATGACACCTTCCACGCCTCGCCATCGCTTGCGGGTGATCAGTTGTTCCTGCGTGGGAGGAAGTCGCTTTACTGCCTCCGTGGATACGCGGATGCCGCCATACCTGCCACTGTCGCATCTCCCAATGCCAAGCTGTTAGCTCAAATCGAAACCCGACCGCTGCCTGAAGGCTATCACGGCTCGCGGCATCAGGAATTCGTGGACGGCGTGATGGAGAAGATGAAACCCGAGCAGCGCGCGCGGGTGGGCCAGTTGTGGAAGGAGAAGGAGCAGGCCGATCCCGGAATGTCGAATCGTGGCGCATCATTCGTCCGCATCCTGATGTTCGTCGCGGAGGGGGAGAAATCCGATGCCCTTCCAGCCAGGGCGGAGACGCCGAAGGAGGCTTGGTTTCGCCAGCCCGACGCCCGCGATCAGCCCGTCGTCAAGGCGCATCTCCCCGCCGGGAGTCGCCGGAAGCCGGGGCACCCCATGTTCCTGAGCCCGCAGTCGGATCCCGTCGCGCTGCACGCCGGCCGTCTGTTCGTCGTCAACACGCCGGCCGCAACGCTCGACATCATCGAAACCGGCACGAAACGCGTGGTCTCGCGAGTGCCGGTCGGCCTCGATCCAGTCTGCGTGAAGGTTCGTCCCGATGGCCGGGAAGTGTGGGTGGCCAATCACATCTCGGACTCGGTCAGCGTCGTGGACAACGATCCGCAAAGCCCGACCTATCTCACCGTCGTCGCCACCCTCCAGGACATCGATCTCTGCAGGAAATCGACGCGCTTCGACGAACCCGTCGGCATCGCTTTTGCCGGCAACGACAAGGCGTATGTCGCGCTTTCCTCCAGCAGCCGCATCGCGGTGATTGATGTCGCGTCGCGTCGCATCACGAAGCATCTGGCGGTTCCTTCGCGCGAACCGCGAGCCATCCAGGTGCGCAACGGCCGGCTGTATGTCATTCCTTTCGAGTCCAACAACCAGACGCAGCTTTCCGGCGGCCGGCCTGCGGATATCGACGGCAAGCAGGTGACTTTCGACGACGAGAAGCTCGCTGCTGCATTCGACTCCGCGGGCTTCACCGTGGACATCATAAAGCATCCGGAAATCCCGGACCGCGATCTCTACGTCTTCGACACCGCCACCGACAAATTGGTGCAGACCGTCAACTCGCTGGGAACCCTGCAATACGGTTTTGACGTGGATGCGGACGGAACTGTCTGGATCGCCCACACCGATGCCCGCAACCACGTCAACGGTCGGGCCGGAACGATGAAGCACGGCCTCGCGGAGCTGGAGAATCGTCCCTACCTGAACCGCATTGCCAAAGTCTCGCCCGATGGAAAAGCGACGATCTTTCCACTGAACCCGCTGCCTCCGGAGCAACCCGATCGAACATCCGCCATCGCCACGCCTTTCGACCTCCACGTCGAAGGCGGTGTCGCTTACCTCGTTGCTGCCGGATCCGATCATCTGGCGTTGCTTGATGCTGGTAGCGGCGAGGTGTTGTCCCGCGTGAAAGTTGGAGCCGTGCCAAGAGGGGTGCTAGTGGACCCGGGTTCGCAGACCGCATGGGTCTTTAACGCCGCGGACAACTCCGTCACCCAGGTGGCGGTGGCTTCCGTGAAATCACCCGCTGTTCTGGCCACCATTTCACTCTATGACCCGACGCCGGCCCGCACCAAGGCAGGGCTGATTGCCTTCAACACCGCGCGCGCATCCTCAAACGGGACGTTTTCCTGCGCGAGCTGCCATTCGGACGGTCACACCGACCAGTTGCTTTGGGTTTTGAACACGCCTCACCTCGTCGGCGCGGACCAGATCGAACCCCGCCTTTCACAGACTCTGCGCGGCCTTCGCGGGACGGCTCCCTATCATTGGGACGGCGTGCCGGGCGATCCCTATGGCGGCGGGAATGCCTCCACGCACAAGCGACTTCCGCCCAACTGCGACATCAACGATCCCGCTAGCTGCGTTCGCGATGTAATCAACGGCGGCATGGCCTCGACGATGCTGGAAACCGGCAGCGAAAAGGTGAACGATGAAGGCAAAAAGGGCTATCTGAGCGCCAAGGAGCGCGATGCCATGGCGGCGTTTCTCCTCGACCTGCCCCACGTTCCGCCGCGCGGCCGGGCCTACACGGATCAGTTGTCGGACGATGCATTGACCGGTGTGGAGCGCTTTCACATCACCGGCAATCGCGATCACAAGAACAAGAATACGATGGTCTGCGGCAGTTGCCACGCGATGCCCTACCTGACGACCGATCAAGGCTCCATGAACCCGCCGAGTTTTCGCGGCGCGCTCGACCGTTTCATTCAGCAGGCGCAGGGAAGGCAGAACATCATCAGCCGGCCCGGATACAAAGAGCTCGCCGAAAAGGGCTGGCCCGCCGACGAATCGTGGCGACGGGTGCTGCTCGGCGGTGAACCGGGACGACTCGATTCCGTGATCGACATGTTCAAGGAAAGCAGCATGGGCTTTTCCGGTGCCTTGGGCCGCCAGGTGACTCTGGACCAGCAGACCGCCGGCGCGCCGCTCACCGTCGACCTGCTGCCAGCCTTGGAGAGAGCGGCGATGGAGGGAGCAATCGTGCTCAATGGCCATGGAACCTGGCTGAAGCCGGACACGAAACCGGTGACTGTGGAACTCGACTACGATGCGAGCTCCGAACGTTTCGTATCGGTGAATGCTTCCCCATCGGCCTGGTCGCACGCCGAATTGCTCAAGCTGGCGTCGGCGAAACAGTTCATTGGCACCTTCACAGCCCATCATCCCGGCGACGTCGCCTCGCCTCCACCGGCGCTCTGGACCACCGGTTCGATGCACCAGCAACGCAGCATCGAGTTGTTTCCCCGGGTGAACGATGATCGGCCGTCCATGAAGCTCAGCGCGCGCTACCTTCGCGCCGGCGCCGCCCTGTTCGTCAACGGTCGCCGCGTGAACGGAACCATCACGGTCACCAATCCCGACTCGATCGAGATCACATTCGCGAAACTTCCCGGAGCAGGATTGAACACGCTCCAGGTGCAGAATCCCGACAGTTACCTGAGCAATGAATTCATCTTCTTCGTTGAGACGGAGGAGGAAGCCATTCGCCGCTACGAGCGCGAGCCCGCCTACTGGCTCACGGCCCTTCTCAATTCCGCCATCGTCAATGACAGCCTCGGGGAAGCCCGTCTCGCGCTTCGCGCCGGCGCCGAGCTGAATGCCCCGCACGAACATTTCGAATTCGAACGCCCGCCCATTGTTCTAGCTGCGATGTATGGTCGCGGGGATCTGGTCGGAGAGCTTCTCCGCCACGGAGCCAACCCGAACATTCAAGACAAAGACGGCATCAGCGCGCTCCACGAAGCCGCGCGACTGGGTTGGCTGGAAATATGCCGGAAGCTACTCGATGCCGGTGCCCGCGTGGACGTGACCAACAAACACAAGGAACGCCCGTCCGATCTCACCCGCCGCTTCATCCGCGAAGGCGACTTCGAAAAGCACTTCGCTCCTTACAACGTGAACGTGACTCTCGATCACGAGCGCTACTTGCGCGAGCAGGAGGACGTGGAGAAACTGCTCACCGCCACCACGAAGTGAAAACGAATATGAAAGTTTGCCACGAAACCTCCGCAACCAGAGCAAAGAATTTGATCGCCCGAGTTTTTATCGTCGGTTTCGTCCTGCTTCACAGCAACCTGGTTGCTTGGGCGGCAGATTTTGTCAGGACTGCGGAGCCGGAGAAGCTGGAGTTCTTCGAAAACAAGGTTCGGCCATTGCTGGTGGAGCATTGCTACAGCTGCCACTCGGCGGAGGCAGAGGCTAAGGGAAAGCTCAAAGCAGGGCTTCGCATGGATTCGCTGGAGGGCCTGAAAAATGGTGGTGATTCCGGCCCGGCCGTCACGCCGGGTGATCCCGCGAAGAGCCTGATCGTGGAGGCGGTGAATTACCGCAACGATGACATGGCCATGCCGCCAAAGAAAAAGCTGGACGATGCGCAAATTCAGATCCTCACGGAATGGGTGAAAATGGGTGCGTCGTGGCCCGGCAGTGATCATGCAGTAGCCGATCCGCACGGCGATGAGCCTTACGACTGGGAGAAGTTCCGTACCAGCCATTGGTCGTTTCGGCCCATCGTGAAATCCGCGCCGCCTGAGGTAACAGACGCCGCTTGGGTCAAGTCAGATATTGATCGTTTCGTCCTTGCAAGGCTCGAAGCCGCAGGGCTGAAGCCTAACGTTCCCGCAGAACGAAACTTGCTCATTCGTCGAGCGTTTTTGGATCTCACTGGGCTGCCACCTTCGACCGAGCAGGTCTCGCCTTTTCTTGCAGACGAATCGCCCGAAGCCTTTGCGAAGGTTGTGGATTCTCTTCTTGAATCCACTCAATACGGTGAACGCTGGGCGCGGCATTGGCTCGATGTGGCTCGCTACTGTGACGGCTATGGTGGCAATGGCGATGGCGATCCTCTGCCGAATGCCTGGCGTTATCGCGACTGGGTCGTGGCATCGTTGAACGCCGACATGCCTTACGATCAGTTTGTCGTGCGACAGATCGCCGGTGATGAGTTGAGGGATAATCCTGATCACGTTGCGACGGGATTCTTTTTCGTCGGCCCGCGTTATGCAGACGATGGCGGTGATCCGGAAGCCAAGGCACTTTATGAAGCGGAGACGTTGTCCGACCGCGTGGATACTTTTTCTCGCGCCTTTCTGGGACTCACGGCCGCCTGTGCGCGATGCCACGATCACAAGTTCGACCCCATCACGATCAAGGACTACTACGCCATCGCCGGCATCTTCAGGAACACCGGTTATGGCGAGTATCCAATATCTCCCAAGGCCGAGGTGGATGCCTTTCATGCGGCGCAGGCAGCCATCCACGAGCAGGACAAACGGGTCAAAGAGTTCGTCAATGCTGCAGCCGAACGGTTGAAAAAAGGGCCTGATGAGGTGGAAGCCGCGCTGGAGGAGGAGCCTAAGCGCGAACTGATCGCAATGCGATCGCGACTTGACGAGCTGAGGAAATCCGCCCCGCCACGTTATGAATTCGCTCATCGTCTCTACGAAAAGGGAAGCGCTGACATGGCGGTGGCACTGCGCGGTGACCTTCGCAAACCTGGCGAAATCGTGCCGCGTCGGTTCCTGGAGATCATCGCCGGGAAAGAGTCTCCACGTTTCACGAATGGCAGCGGCCGTATGGAACTCGCACGTTCCGTTGTCGCCACCAATAATCCGCTCACGGCTCGCGTCATCGTCAATCGCGTGTGGGGCTGGCACTTTGGCGAGCCACTCGTGCGGACACCAAGCAACTTTGGAACGCTGGGCGAGAAGCCCACACATCCGGAATTGCTCGACTGGCTTGCTGCCGACTTCATGGAGCATGGCTGGTCGCTCAAACGCCTGCACCGTCAGATATTGCTTTCGTCGACATGGCAATTGAGCAGCAAGTTCGACAAAGAGAAATTCATACTGGACGGCGATAACCGGCTGCTCTGGCGTATGAATCCGCGCAAGCTCGAGGCAGAAGCGTGGCGCGACAGTCTGCTTGCCGTCACCGGCGAACTTGAGCGTAACACGGGCGGCCCCTCGTCGGATGCCATTTGGAACAGCAAACGCCGCACGCTTTACATCAAGATCAGCCGGTCAGGCGACATCTTTGAATCCGATGACTTCCTGCGACTGTTCGATCTACCCTCGCCCGCAGCCACCAGCGAGAAACGCGTCACTACGACCGTGCCGCAGCAGTATCTCTTCATGATGAACAGCGCGTTCATGAAGGCGCGCGCCGAAGTCCTCGGCAACTGGATGCGCGAACTGCCGGGAGAGCTGTCGCAGAAACTGGATGCCACTTATCAGAAACTCTACTCCCGCTTTCCCGAACCCTCCGAAGTTGAGCTCGGTGCCCGGTGGCTGGGCACGGACCCCGAGCCCGATCGGTGGCATCGCTACGCTCAAGTCCTGCTCAGCGCCCACGAACTCATTCAGGTACAATAACCCAAGTAGAACAGCCAGGTGCCCTATGAAATTTCTTCACCATGAACTCGCCTATCGTCTTGCCACACAGCGCGGGCTTTCCCGGCGCGAAGCGCTCTTCAAAATGGGTGCGGGCGTTGGAGCCATCGGTCTTGCGTCCATGTGCGGCAGCAATGCCACGGCGGCGGACTAGGTGTCGCCGCTAGCGCCCAAGCCGCCACATTTTGCGGCCAAGGCGAAGAGACTAATCCAGCTCTTCATGCCTGGCGGGCCATCCCAGGTAGATACGTTCGACTACAAACCGCTACTGACGAAACACGCTGGAGAACGTCCTGAAGTTGTGGATCGCAAGTCTTTGCGGAACACCAAAATGGGTCTGATGCCCTCGCCGTTTGGCTTCAAACAATACGGGCAATGCGGGAAGTGGGTGAGCGACATATTTCCGGAAGTGGCAAAGTGCGTGGATGACATCACGTTTATTCATTCGATGTATACCGACATCCCAGAGCACGCCGGTGGCATTCTCATGACCAACCTCGGCGCCCTGCAGCCCAACCGCCCAAGTCTCGGTGCATGGTTGACCTACGGGCTCGGCGCTGAAACTGAAAACCTGCCAGGCTTCGTCGCCATGTCCCCGCGCGCTTTACCTCGAGGTAAATTCGCCAACTGGGGCAACGCCTTTTTGCCCGGCGCCTACGCTGGTACCTATGTGAATATTCACGAGATGCGGCCGGAGGCGATCATCAAAGACTTGAAGAATGCCGGACTCTCTTCTGCTGAGCAGCGCGAGCAACTCGATCTTCTCGCAAAGATCAATCAAATGCAGTTGGCACGCCTCGAACAGGATCAGAATCTGGAAGCCAGCATTCAAGCGATGGAGATGGCCTTCCGCATGCAGGCTTCGGTGCCGGAAGTGTTCGATGTTTCCAAGGAGAGCGAAGCAACTCTCAAGCTGTATGGCGACTCCGAGTTCGCCAAAGGTTGCCTCATTGCTCGCCGCCTCGTTGAGGAGGGCGTGCGCGTCGTGCAGCTCTCCCACAGCATTGACGGCTACGACATCGCCTGGGACACCGGTCACGACGACATCATCGGCGGCCACGCAAGGTTGGCCAAAGCGTGTGATCAGGGCATTGCCGCCCTGCTTGTGGATCTCAAGAGCCGGGGACTGCTCGACGAAACGCTGGTCGTGTGGGGAGGAGAATTCGGCCGCGCTCCAACATCCGAGGGAGCAAGAGGCCGCGATCACGACCACTATGGTTACACCGTTTGGATGGCAGGCGGCGGAGTAAAACGCGGATTCAGCTATGGCTCCACCGATGAATTCGGCTGCTCGGCCATCGAGAATCGAGTCCACGTCCACGATATGAACGCGACGATCCTTCACCTCATGGGACTCGATCACGAGAAGCTCACCTACCGCTACTCCGGCCGCGACTACCGCCTTACCGATGTGCACGGTGATGTCGTGCATGACATCATCGCGTGACGGCGGCAGACCTCCTTCGTCGTTGCCAGGAAGCATCACGCCTTGGTGGTCATCGGATTCCTACTTCGACTGATCCATTTTGTTTGTAGTTCCGCCTTTAGGCGGAAATTCAACCTGCCATACCATAAATATTCAGCCCATCTTCCGGCTAAAGCCGGGACTACAAGCGAATCTCAGACAGTCGAACTACTATGAAAAATAGATTGATCCCATGTTTCATTTCACAGTCTGCGGCAACGTCCTTGTTCCTGCTGGCAGTCTGTCTGGCTGTCACACCCCTGGTCCGGGCTCAGCAGGACGGGGCGGGGAATAAATATGAACTCAAGGGCGTGACTGATCGGTCTGATGCGATATACCACGTCAATGAGTTGGTTGGGTTTGAATTTACCTTGTCAAATAACGGAAAGCCGGTTAGCAATGGTGAAGTCACCTATGTTATCAGCAAAGACGGCCAGTCGTTATCCGATGGCAGAAAGGTCATCAGCAACGGCCGTATAATTTTGTCTGGCCAAATGAGTGAACCGGGTTTCCTGCGATGCACAGTCACTTACGTCTTGAAAGATAGCAGTGAATTAATGGCCATGGCTGCGGCAGGAATAGATCCCTTGCAGATTAAATCCGGAACGCCCGCTCCGGATGATTTTGATATCTTCTGGGACGCTCAGAAACAAAAGTTGGCCAGTATCCCGATGGAACCTTTGCTGACACCCGTTGAATCACATCGTGACGGTATTGAAGTTTATGATTTAAAATTGAATTGCCTGGAGAGCATTGCGCCTGTGTCCGGCTTTTTTGCCAAGCCCAAAGGCGCCCAGCCCAGGAGCCTGCCTGCCATGATGAGAGTGCACGGCGCAGGTATCTGGTCGGCCTCTCGTGGTGAGGCCATTGCGGGTGCTGAGATGGGCATGTTGTCCGTGGATATCAACGCGCATGGTGTGGCAAACGAGAAACCGCGTGAGTACTACGCCGAACTGGAACAGACCCTGCTCAAGGGATATTCACATCGCGGAAGGCACGATCGGGAGTCCTGTTATTTCTTCGGCATGTATCTACGCATGGTACGCGCCATGAATTTTCTGTGCGCGCAGCCTGAGTGGGATGGTCAGGTGCTTATTGTGAATGGCGTTAGCCAGGGCGGTGCCCAGGCGATTGCGGCGGCCGGCCTGGACAGTCGTGTGTCGATCATCGGCGCAGGCGTGCCGGCCCTGTGCAACCAACCCGGCCCGGTCAGCGGCTGGCCCTGGTTGGTGCCGTATGAGAACGGGAAGCCCGATCCAAAGATCCTGCAGGCATCTCGCTATTTCGACCCGGTGAACTTTGCAGCACGCACCAAAGCCGAGGCAGTTTTCAGCGTGGGCTTCGTGGACACGGTCTGCCCGCCAAGCACGGTCTATATGGCGTACAACAATATCAGCGGAGAAAAGCAGATCGTCAACAAGCCGCTCATGGGACACGAATCCCCGGAGTATATCCACGATATTTTTACCGGGATATTTCAGGCACATGTCCAGAGAATGAAGAAGAATGTTGAGTGAAAAAATAAAATGAAATCATCTCTTCCGGCTCGCCCCCGGCGACTCGCAGGATCGCATGATTCTTTCGCTCGACGGAAGCTGAATCGAAGGGTAGGTCTCTCTCATGGATGGAGAGCTTCGCGAGGTCAGACCTTGTATTCGGAGTTCTGCCTACGAACTATTTCAATCTCCTTCGCAGTTTTTCGCCATGCGGCCGATTATGGCGCAAAGCTGACTCTCAAATGAACAGACAATCCCCGGACTATTTTTACCAGAACCACGCGTCACTTAATTTTGAACTCGACGGAAGGACACTCACATGACCCGCATTGCAGCTACGATGACCGTTGCGGTCACCACTTTGCTACTTCTCTGCTTCAGCTTCGCTCAAGACCGGCAAGAGACACAACGCGATTCCATCGCTCCGAAGAAGGAACTCGCTCAGCCGGCGACAATTGGACATCCGACTTTCGTCAGTCCACACGCGAATCCGATCGCCATCAATGGTGATCGGGTCTTCGTGGCGAATACTCCCGCCGATACCGTCGATGTGATCGATGTCGCGACTCAGAAACTCGTGTATCGCATTCCAGTCGGTGTCGATCCTGTGAGTATTGCCGTTCGACCCGATGGACGTGAAGTCTGGGTCTCCAATCACGTGTCGGATTCGGTCAGTGTAATCGACAACGATCAGAAGAGCCCAACCTATCTGAACGTTGTCGCGACCATTCAGGAATTTGACTCGAAGCGAGCCACCACGTTTGATGAGCCCGTTGGCATTGCATTCGCCGACAACGGCAAGGCCTATGTCGCTCTGTCTTCAGAGAATCAGATCGCCGTTGTGGATGTCTCATCGCGAAAAATCACGAAGCGGCTGACGATTCCGGCTCAGGATCCGCGAGCGATCAAAGTGCGCGACGGCAAGTTGTATGTCATCCCGTTTGAATCGAACAACAAGACTCAGCTTTCAGGTGGCAACAAAGACAAGATTGACGGCGACCTGGTGACGTTTGACGCGTGGGAACATTCCATCGTCCACAACAACGTGCTGTCCCTGGGACATGTTGTCGATATCATCAAGCATCCCGACGTGCCTGATCGTGATCTGTTCGTCTTCGATACCGCGACAGACAAGCTCATTGAAACCGTCAATTCTCTGGGAACACTGCTTTCCGGATTGACGGTTGATTCACAGGGCACGGTGTTTGTCACGCAGACGGATGCCCGCAATGACGTGAATGGCCGGGCTGGAACGAAGAAACACGACCTGAGCCAACTGCAAAACCGCGCGTTTTTGAATCGTATTACTCGTGTTCACTCCCTCGCCCCTTCGGGGGAGAGGGACGGGGTGAGGGGGCAACCGCAAGTCGACTTCATTGACCTTGAACCCCTGCCCCCTCAGCATCCGAAACCGGGGCAGGCCCTGGCGACGCCGTTTGCCATTGAAGTGAGCGACGACGATCAGACGCTGGTTGTTTCGGCTGCCGCTTCCGACAAACTGTTCACGATGGATGCGAAAAGTGGTGAGGTTCTGGGGCGTATCGGCGTCGAAGCGGTTCCTCGCGGCATCGCGTTACAGCATCAGTCCGAAGGCAAACTGGCTGCCGCATGGGTACTGAACGCCGTGGCCAACACGGTCAGCCTGGTGGACCTCACCGATCGCACGGCACCTCGCGTCGTGTCCATTGTCACGCTGGACGACCCGACTCATCCGGCGGTCAAGCGTGGCCGGATGGCGTTTGAAACGGCAGCAGCTTCGTCCACGGGAACATTCTCTTGCGCGAGTTGCCATCCGGACGGGCACACTGACCAACTGCTGTGGGTTTTGAAAACACCAATCGTGACTGGCGGCGACCAGATCATGCCGCGTTCGACGATGCCCGTGCGAGGACTGCGCGATACCGAACCGTATCACTGGGACGGAATTCCAGGCGATCCATACGGAGGCAACAACAGCGCTCACGTTTACACCAGCGTCGAACCGAATTCGGTGAAAGGTGATGCCGCCAGCAGCGTCCGGCATCTGATTGATGGCGGACTGGCATCCACGATGGCATTTATCGATGAGTCGTTCACCAATGATGAACAGAAAGTCGGACGACTCACTGCCGCACAGCGAGACGACATGGCAACGTTTCTGTTGGCCGTGCCGTTCCCGCCAGCTCAGCGTCGCCCGTACACCAGCGAGGTCACTCAGCGCGCCCGCGACGGTTTTCAATTGTTTCACATCGACGGCGATAATGATCCATCCAAGCCAAAGCCCAACGTTTGTGGCGATTGTCACCGAATGCCGCATCTGGTCAGCACGAACACGCCCGGTATTGGTATGGATGCACCAACATGGCGAGGTGCCTATGATCGATTTCTGATCTTGCCTCAGGGAAGACTGAACATTGTGGAGTTTCCGTTCTATCGCGAGGTCGCGGAGCGCGGG
This sequence comes from Akkermansia muciniphila, assembly GCA_945861415.1. Classification (GTDB taxonomy): domain Bacteria; phylum Verrucomicrobiota; class Verrucomicrobiia; order Verrucomicrobiales; family V1-33; genus V1-33. The sequence continues at coordinate 122,429 of CAMAUV010000001.1, forward strand.
CAATCGGAAAAGGAGATATGGAAGTTCTCCTGGGGCGGGCGAGAGCGATTCAACCCGGTCTGGGACATGGTGCTTGAAGGAAGCACGGGATATTCTGGAGCATTCGCGCGGCAGGTCACGTTAAACACGACTTCCGCTAAAAAGGAATTGACTGCCGATCTGCTGCGGGCGCTGGAAACCGCAGCCTCCGATGGTGGAGTCGTGCTCGAGGGTGAAGGGGTCTTCCTTGAGAAAGGAAAGGCGAATCCAGTTGAACTGCAATTCGATAATGGAGTCTATTTAATTAAAGCTGGCGACCGCAAAGCGTTCACTCGCGAAGAACTCGTATCGCATGCTCAGATGGGGACATTCGTCGGCACGTTGACTGGTCGGCACGGGGAAAAGGCAGATGTCGAATCACCTCAACCCGCATTGTGGACGCTGGGCACAATCCACGAACAGCGTGGGGCACAGGAGTTCCCGATTCTCCACACAGACAATCACACGATGACAATCAGCGGCCGATACTTCGACAAGTCGGCAAGCATCTACGTCGATGGCCATCGCACCAAAGGCTCCATCGAAGTGACAGGCGGTGAGCAGGATAAAGTGCTCATTACCCTGGATGAGTTACCCAAAGACGGCATGCACCTGATTCAGGTTCAAGCGAAGAATGGTCTGTTCAGCAACGACTTCATCTTCCACGTTGCCCGAGATGCCGATGCTGCATTGGCGTTAAAGCAAAGTATCGCCGATTCCCAGGTCGATGTTCAAGACGCCCTAGCCATTGCAATCGAAAAGGGCGACGTAGCGGAAGTGAGCAAGCGACTCGCAAATCGCCCGCGCGGCATCAATGATCAGCGACCGTCAACAGGTTCAACGCCACTCGGTGACGCCGCGTTTCATGGCCACCTGGAGATCGTCAAACTGCTGCTCGACCGCAATGCCGACGTGGACGCAACAAACCGCGACGGCAACACCCCCTTGATCGTGGCCGCGTTCATGTGCCGCACGGATGTCGTCCAATATCTGCTCGAAAAGGGTGCGTCACCAACACAGAAGAACCACCGAGGCGAGACTGCGATCGACGTTGTCTCAGGGGACTGGAACGACGATCTCGCCGGCCTCTACATGGGCATCGGCGACGCGACCGGCACTAAAGTGGATCTCGACCAAATCAAACAGGAACGCCCAAAGATCGCGAAGTTGTTGCGAGAGAATGAGTCGAAAAACCAAACCCCGTGAAATGAGGCTGATCCGCTTGCGGCGAAACCAACCAACTAATCACTGTTTCGCTACACGTTGATTTCATTTCAGCTGCCAGATTCGCGTTCCATGAACCGATTCTCCACATCGAGCATCGGTTGTCACGACCGACGGGGGAAACGAAGTCGGCTTAACTGCGTCGGTCCGACACACGACCGGAGCAGTTTGCAAAGATCCGTTTTCTAGCGTGGGGTATGGGTCGTTGTTAGAATGGCGACCATTGAGAGTCTGGATCGGATCCCGGCTCATACCATCTGGGAAAAGTCGGCTTGTACGGGCTGCCAACGTACCCATGCAAACGCTGGGCGGCAGCGTGCGAGCCATAGGCGAGCATGAGAATGAAGGCAACCGAGTTGAGGTGGAGACGATTGCTCAAGATATGGATGCGCGGCATAATCGGCATGAAACGATGACGGACGCGGCGGCGCCACAATTGCAATACCCCCATCCGCCGCCTTCCCGCTGTCAGACGCTAGCGGTATCCGGATTCCTCGCCTGGGAGGTGCAAATTGTGGGCCTCCGCGTGAGCTCGGTTATATTTCTGAACTGAGAGAGAAACGCCATGAATTCACTCGAGTCGAGACGCCAGTTCATCGGCAATGGCATCGTCGCCGGCGCAGGTGCGTTGGGAGTCGCGATCATCAGCGGCAAACGTGGGGTGGCGGATGATGAGCGACGAACAGAACTAGGCTCCGGGATAAAGAGAGTCATTCTTGAAAGTGCCGATAGGATTTATACCTCGAGAGGCAAAGAGCTGCAGTATAACTCCTTCACGGACATCGACGTCTGGCGCGGCAAATACTACGTCGTCTTCCGCCAGGCCGTGAAGCACCACCCGTCAAGGAGCCGATTGGTCTTGCTGGAGTCTACCGACCTCAAAAAGTGGGACGAAAAGGTCGTACTCGACCGACCCGAGCTGGACGATCGGGATCCGAAGTTGCTATCGACTCCCGACCGGCTGATCCTCTACACCACGCCGTTTCCGCACGACACCGAGGTCCTGTACACCGAAGACGGCACCCATTGGAGCGAGCCGGCCGACGCCTATTCGGACGATGTCGGTGATCAGTGCTGGCGGCCCAAGGCCTGGATGGGCAGCTACTACATGGCCTGCGATTACGACAACGATCGCGTCGATCTACTAAAGTCCGACGACGGTTTGAGCTGGAGATACGCATCGACGATTATGCGCGGCAGCAAGTACGCTCCGACCGAAACAGCCATCACCTTCCTCAAGGATGGCCGGTGCCTGGCGGTGACACGGGGCAACACGAACAGCACCTGCGATCCGGTGTTTTCGATAGCGAACCCGCCTTACACATCGTGGTCGTATGGCCATGGCGACAAGTATTTTTCCGGACCGGCAGTAGAACGAATCGGAGATTCGGTCATCGTGGTTTCGAGAACGGTAATCGGCCCGGAAAAAGGACAGTGGGACTTTCCACGTGACCCTGAGATCCCAGACGACGATGGTCAACGCACGGCAGTTCACCGATTCGACGTGGAGACGATGTCTCTCGGACCGCCGATTCTGCTGCTGACAGAGACGAGCGGCGACAGCTCTTATCCCGGCATCCTGCCGATCGGCGAGGGCCGTGCGCTGATATCGTGGCACTACGGCAACCGTCATTGGGGTACGCCCGGCCCGAACGACATCTGGCTCGCTCAGATAAGAATTGTTGAGCCGTAACTTCTTCGGGGGAACTGCTCGGATAAACTCGATCATCAAAAGAAACACACCTCCAATGGCGAAGACCAAAAACAGGACGAGACCAAGGACGACCGAGACCGGTTTGGCGTACGGCCTTTTCAATCGAAAAATCGGGAAGCTGATGGCGGCACTCAGCGACGCTGCCGCAGCAGCGATGATCGCCGGAGTCAGGAGAAATTCCATGAGATTCCTTCAGTCATTGAATTGGTGAAACACAGAGTCACGGAGGTCACACAGGAAGAGGCCAAACGAAACTCTCTGTGTGCTTCGTGCCTCTGAGTACGTAGCGATGCACTGCTCATTCCGCCGGCTCCTGGTTTGATTGATTGCTTTCCCGCAGCCGTCTTCGCCAGGCATCGATGGCCAGTACAACGCCGATCACCAGGCAGGCCAGCCATTGCAGGGCCGGCACGATGAACAGTTCCATCCTCTGGTGGCGGTGCCGCATGTAGTCCGGCCCGCGGGGACTTTCGGCCAGCGCCGTGCGGTAGCCGCTCGCTTCAGCCGCCAGCGATAGCATCGCCAAGCACTCCTCGGCTGCATTGGCCGCAGTCCGGTCCTGGCTTGGGTGGTTAGGTTTGGGAGACCAGTTCACCTGCGTCTATTGCGATTGGCGTGGAGAAGTAGAAGGGCGATCTGTGCATCGACCAACTCCATGCCGCAGGCGGGGCTGCAACGATCAGAGACACTACACCACATAACTCAAATACCAAACCCGCCCGAACCCGGCCGGTGAGAGGTTTTTCGGCGTCATGGGCACTACCGTGATTAAGCTACGGATCTATCCGGGCGTAGTCCTCAATATGGAGGAAATGATGCCCGCATCCCCGTGCGAGGGCAAATTCGCTAGGTAAGAAATTTCAGTTCCGGAACCGTCGATCCGCCAGGTGCACTACCTTGCATTCTCTTAATACATGAAAGCCGGGCCGGGGCTGCTCCTTATAACTGGTGTGCATTCCCGATCATGAAGTATTTTTCTCTCATCACTTTCACCAGAGTTGCAATCATTCGCATTCGTTGTGCATTCGTATCACGACTCGACCGTCGAGAAGGGCGCGTAGGTTGACACGTGTAGCCCTCGCTGCTGAAATGTCTCGCCAGATAGAAAACTGCCGGCCGATTGTCCTGCAATCTAAAACACCAGATGAACCCGAAAACCATCATCCACACCAACCTGTCTCTGCTGGCCGCCTGCGGTCTGGCGCTCGCCGCTGAAACTCCCCCGGAAGGCGATCTGAAACCATTCCTAGGCGAGCCAAAGATGGAGAAGCAGCAGGTCTATCGCAATGATCGGTTTCCCACCGTGGCTGTCGCCAAAGATGGCACAGTGATGGCGGTCTGGAACGGCGTGAAGGTGCGGCGCAGTGAGGATGGCGGAGCGACTTGGGGGCCTGAAATCATGGTCGGACCGGGCTTCATGGGCGGTGGCGTCACGGTGAACGAAGCCAACGGCGACATCTTCGCCTTTGTGAGTGCGGCCCACCCGCCGACTACCGACAGGGTTTACCGCAGCCGGGATCATGGCAAGACATGGTCGGTCATGGACGCGGTGATCAAGCCAGACAGCAAAGGCAACAAGCCCGAGATGCACATGAATGATCACGGCATCACCCTGATGCGCGGTGCCCACAAAGGCCGGATCATCCGTCCCTCCCGCTTTTATGCCAAGCGCAACCACCACAGCGAGTGGCCAAACCATTACACCAACGCCATCTACAGCGACGATGGCGGCAAGACATGGCTAACCAGCGAACCCTTTCCCGCCAATGGCACCGGCGAAGCCACGATTGCTGAGCTGTCCGACGGACGGATCTATTATAATACCCGCCGGCACTGGGTGCCCGAGGGAATGGACAACTCCACGCGTTGGACCGCCATTAGCGATGACGGAGGAGTCACGTGGAAGGATTTGGTCATGTGCAAGGATCTGCCGGATGGCCCGCGCGATACCGGTTATGGATTGATGGGTGGCCTCGGGCGGTTGCCGGTCAAGGACAGGGACATTCTCATCTTCAGCAACGTCGAGAGCGTCGCTGGCCGCCGCAATGGCACGGTCTGGGCCAGTTTCGACGGCGGCAAGACTTGGCCGCTAAAGCGCCTCGTCACCGAAGGCGCCTTTGCCTACTCCTCCCTCGACGTGGGACGTCCCGGCACGAAGAGCGAGGGCTGGATTTACCTGTTCTCTGAGGGTGCTGGCGGGGAAATGTGGAGGTTCAACCTAAGCTGGCTCCTCGCGGGAACGAAAACTGGCAGCGGAGAAGTGCCAAAGTGGGTTGTAGAGCCAGCCGAATAGCGACCGGGCATTTTCCAAAATCTGCCCCGTGAATCCTTTCATACGTAAATTTTTTTTTTTTTGCGTGCTTACGACCGATTGATTTGAGAAAGATCAACGTTCGAACTGTTCACAACAGGAGCACTATTCTCTCATCATTCCACAAGACCACTGGCTAACGCCAAGAAACACTAACAACTCAACTATAGTCCAGCAACCTATGTCACAACAATCCACCAGCACCTCCGAAGCCAACTGGCAGCCTGAACTCAGCGACGTCGAAGCGGTCAAGAAATTGAAACAGGCCCGGGAGAATATCACCTTGGAACTGCGGAAGGCAATTGTCGGTATGGACCAAGTCATTGACGAGGTCCTCATCGCGATCTTTTCCCGCGGTCACGCTTTGCTCGAGGGTGTGCCCGGACTGGCCAAGACGCTGCTGGTGAGTTCTATTGCGAAGACGATTTCGCTTACGTTCAAACGCATCCAGTTCACACCAGACCTGATGCCGTCCGACATCACGGGCAGCGAACTGCTGCAGGATGATGCGGCCACCGGCGCCCGGCGCTTCATGTTCAGCAAGGGGCCGATCTTCGCTAACATTGTACTGGCCGACGAGATCAACCGGACTCCGCCCAAGACGCAGGCGGCCCTGCTGGAGGCCATGCAGGAAAAAATGGTTTCTGCCCGCGGCGAAGACTTTGAACTCGATCTCCCGTTTTTTGTGCTCGCGACTCAGAACCCTCTCGAGCAGGAGGGAACCTACCCACTTCCTGAGGCGCAGCTGGACCGCTTCATGTTCAAGATCAACGTCGGCTATCCGAGCCGCAGGGAGGAGATCGACATCATGCGCAGCGTAACTGGCGGCCAGCGTCCGGCACTTACCAATGTGCTCGGCAAAGCGGACATTATTACGCTGCAGAATCTGGTGTCACGCGTTCCGGTGGCTGATCATATCTTTGAATACGTTGCTACCCTAGTGCGGGCCACCCGCCCGTCGGAGGAGCAGGCCCCGGGCTTCGTCCGGAACTTCGTTTCTTGGGGTTGCGGGCCACGCGCCTGTCTGAATCTCATCACCGGTGCGAAGGCACGCGCCATTCTGCACGGTCGTTTCAACGTGTCTGTGGAGGACGTTCAAGCCCTCGCTGTTCCCGTGTTGCGCCACCGTATGGGCCTCAACTTCGCGGCCCAGTCCGAGGGGGTGGATGCCGAGCACGTGGCGAACCGCCTGTTGAGGGAAATTCCCAGCGACGAATCGCTTTACAAGTGGAACGGGAGCGCCCCGGTCGGAGCCAGTGCCTGATCAATACCGGCAGCCCGCATTTTGAGGATGCGATGCCAGACCCAATGAATCATGGACACTAAAACCGTTCCGCCATCCGCCGCACCCAAGGCGCGCGGCAAGGCTCAGTATCTCGATCCGGCCATTCTCAGCAAAATCGGCTCGCTTGAAGTGGTCGCGCGGCAGTTAGTGGAGGGCGTGCGCATCGGTCAGCACAAAAGCCCGATTCGTGGTGTCAGCAGTGAGTTCAGCGCCTATCGCCAGTATACACAGGGCGACGAAACCCGACACATTGACTGGAAAGCCTACGCTCGCTCCGACCGCTATTACATCAAACTCTTCGATGCGGAGACGAACTTCGTCTGCAACATGTTGCTCGACGCCAGCAAGTCGATGACTTACTCGTCCGGGAAGATTTCAAAGATCGAGTATGCCAAGTATCTGGCCGCCAGTCTGGCCTACTTGGTTGTAGATCAGGGGGACTCTGCGGGAGCAGCCATCTTCGACGGCAAGCTGCAGAAATACATCGAGCCGAAATGTAGCAAGCAGGTGCTGCATGACATCTCGACCGAACTTGAAAAGATCGTTCCGGAGCCGCGAACCAATGTAGGTTCCATTCTGCACGATTTCGCCCACCGCATGAAACGGCGGGGCTTCGTGATGATTTTTTCGGACCTGTTTGACAACACCGAGGAATTCATCGCCGGTCTCAACCACCTTCGCTTCGGCGGGCACAACGTGGTGCTGTTCCACGTTCTGGATCCGTATGAGATCGAGTTTCCGCTCAGCGGAATGTGGAAGTTCCTCGGGCTGGAAGGCGAGGGTGAGGTTATCACCCAGCCGTCCCGTGTGCGGGCCAACTATTTGAAGGAACTCGAGGAGTTCGTGGGTGGAATCCGCAAGGCCTGCGCCAAGGCGCAGGTGGATTACGTCCTCGTTAATACTGCCGATCCTGTCGAGCACACCATTTCCAACTATCTTCTCCAGCGCTCCGCGCTGGCAAAGTCCCGCTGATGAGTTCCCATCCGATCAAGCCGGCCCTCGTCCTCGCGCTCTCTGCTCTCGCGGCGGGATTGCCGACCCGGGCAGCAGATGAGGCTAGTTCGGGCAATCATCCCGTGCTGAAGCGGGCTCTTGCAGAGCATCCCACGGCGGATGCCGATGGCAATGGCACCCTCACGCTGGCGGAATACGATATCCTGCAGAAGAAACCGCTGGTGCAACCACCGCCTGCCGAGGCCGGCAAGCCGCCCGTCGCTCCCCTGCTGCCCCTTTTGCCCGTCCTGCCAAACGGTGAAGTGATCGTGTGCGAGTTTGAGGATCCCAATTGGATCTTAAAATCGGCGGGCTGGACCAATGAGGGTCCCGCCTTCCAAGGCGACCTCGCCGGAGGGACCCGCGGCATGAGACGGCGGGTCGGTTCGTTTCAGGGAGCGGTTTTTCTCACCACCCAAGGCAAATCCGAGGCCGAGACCGGCCGGGTTGTCTCGCCGAATTTTCCGCTCGAACTCGATTTCCTCGCCGTGACCATGAGCGGCGGCAGGTTTCCGCAGCGGGTTGGAGTGAATTTATGGATCGGCGAGGAACTGGTTCGCAGCGTCACAGGAAATAACGACGACTATTTTGAGACAGTGGCGCTGGATGTTCGCGAATTTCGCGGACGAATGGCACGGGTGGAATTGATCGACCAGCACTCCGGCATCTGGGGCCACCTCAATCTGGATCGCATCGTCCTCACTGCCAATCCCCGTGAGGCCCGCCGTATTGACTCGCGTCCGCCACCTCCTGCGCCTCTTCCCGGGCTTGCCCTCACCACCACCGGACGCCAGGCTGGCGCTCTCATTGTCACGGATGGTAAGCTTACTTCCGCTCAGGCACCGGTCGCTGCGGAGAGCCTTCTGCTAGCCATCAACGCGCAGGATTCCGTAACGGAGGTGGCATCCGGCACGCCACCACACAGCGCCGTGCAGTTGATTAGCGGTGAAGTCTGGCACGCCCAGATTCTCGGCCTCGAGGGGAAAACCCTTTCCATCAACAGTCCGCTCATCGGCCCGCGAAAAGTGCCGTTCGAAGGCATTGCGAGCATCGAATTTCAATCCGCCGACGCCGCTGCTCCCCGCGAACCGGGACACCTCTACCGCACCGGTGCGGAGCCGATTCCCGGCACGCTGGTGTGGATTCGCGACAAAGACATCGCCGTGGACTGCCCGCTCGGCGTCATTCCGCTGGAACGCCCGACCGTCGAGCGTTACGTCGTCGCCAAGCCCAAGCCTGCGGAGCTGTCTGACGCGGATGTGGTCGGAGTCGTAGGTGGGGGATTACTGCGGGGAAAAGTCACCTTCGCTGGAAACCAGCTCGTCGTGACCCACGGCATCCTTGGCGAACTCAAACTGGACTGGAAAACTGTCGGCTACCTGCGCCGCACCAAACCTGGCCTCGACTGGCTGGAAGACTTGGCGATGACGGTGGAGCAGCGTGACCCGCTCACATTGCCGCCGCCACCGCCCCAATGGACCGAGGGCGACGGCGACAGCCACCTTCGAGCCCTTCGCATCATGCCGGAAAGCGTGGCCCGCTTCACCTTGAAATCCGAGGCTGGAAGCAAGCTGCAACTGCGGGCCGAAATCGTTCCCGTGCTCAGCTGCCGCGCTGCGATGAAAGTCACCGTCCTAGCCGGCGATACCCCCGTCTGGAATCAAACCATCCCATCGGGCAGCGCTCCCGTGCCCCTTTCCGTCGAACTCTCTGCCGCAACGCAGTTCGCCCTCAAAGTCGAGTTCGCCGGCCCTCTTGCATTTCCCTGCGGCATCGAGCTGCGCGACCCGCTGGTATTGAACCTCGCTCAACTCACCACCGAGCCGCAACGCACCCAACCAAACTGATTATCTGATGGGCTCACTGAATTCATTTGCCCTCTGGGGCTATCTTGGACTGGCTGGCATCGCCGTCCCGATCATCATCCACCTGCTTTACCGGAAACACCGCAAGGAAACCCCCTGGGCCGCCATGGAGTTGTTGCGCCGGGCACTCGTGATTCGTTCCGGCCAGGTTAAGCTGGAGGATTATCTGATCCTCTTTCTGCGCTGCCTTGCGCTGGCCCTGCTGGCGTTCGCACTGCTGCGGCCAATCATGAACCCGGACGCCAACAGTTTGCTTGGCGAAAAGAAGGTCGGGATGATTATCGGGATTGATGCCTCTTACAGCATGAGCCACGGTGAGCAATCGCGGTTCGAGCGTGCCCTCGATAAGGCGCGGGACATCGTCAAAACCGCGCGGGAAGGCGACCCCGTCACCATCGTCCTGATGAGCAATCGCCCGCAGGTGTTGTTGCGCGGTGCGGGTTACGTCCCGTCGCAGGTCGAGGAACTCCTCGGATCCAAAGCCACGGCGACGCCCTATCGCCTCGGCCTCGAACGCAATCTTGATCTTCTCAACGAACTGGCCGACGAACTCAAGACGGCCGGTAAGGAGGTCTTCCTCGTTAGCGATTCGCAGGAACTTGACTGGGTTAATCTTTCCCCGACTGCCCGCGCCTCGTTCGAGCGCCTCACGAAGAGCGCCAGCGTGTATGCGATTCCGAGCGGCTCGGACGGCGAGGAAAACTTCACGCTGGAGCGCCTGACCTACTCGTCCGGATCACTGCGCCAGTCGGGTTCAGCTCGTTTTACCGCCATGGTGCGCAACACCGGTCGACGCGTAGCCGATGGCGGCTCCGTTGAATTTTTTGTCGGCAACGAACTCAGCAAACGGCTCGCCGTCGGTTCGCTCGAACCCGGCCAGGCACGCGGTTTGGATTTCTTTGCTTCGTTCGACAAACCCGGCGACATCCAGATCAAGGCGCAGCTCAGCCCTGACGATCTCGTGGCCGACAACGTTCGCCATGCCATGGCCCACATCAGCTCCAGCGTCCGCGTTCTTTGCGTGGAAGGCGGCTCCGCTGGCGGGGCCGACGACCGCATGGGCGGCTACTACGCCGTCCGTGCCCTGCGCCTCAAGGACCGTGGGGACGACAGCCCAATCAAGGTCAACCAGATCGAGGCCCCCGACCTCGCGGTCGAACAACTCGGTGACTACGACGTGGTCCTGCTCGCTAACGTGCCGGACCTTTCTCCGGAAACCGTGGAGCGACTGCGGAAATTCGTGCAGCGAGGCGGCGGCCTGATCGTCTTTGCCGGCGATCGCGTGGATGCTGCGCAATACAACGAGCGTTTCGGCAAAGGCGCTGACGCATTGCTGCCAGCTGTCATCGGCAAAGTCGCCACCTACAGCGGCGATGCGACAGGCTGGAGCATCGGGCCGCCGAAATCCGATCACCTTCTGGCTGGGGTTGTTTCACGTCTCGACGAGAAGCTGCTGGATAGTGCACGGTTCAGTAAAATCACGGCCGTCGAGCCGGCACCGGGCAGCGAGACGATCCTTTCGCTCGCTGAAACGAACGCTCCCTTGCTGCTGGCCCGCAATTTCGGCGCAGGATCAGTCCTCCTTTTCACCACTTCTGCGGATAGGACATGGAGTGAACTAGCCGTTCATCCGCTTTATGCCATGCTTTTGCAGCAGGCCGTCACCAATCTGACCAGCCGCCCCGACGCGCTGCAATTCACAGCGGGAGAAGACGCCAAGCTAAGTGTAGCCGGCCGCCAAGTCGGCGAAAACGTCGCGCTCACCAAGCCCGGTGGCGAGGCCTCTGCCATCCGCGTCACTCAGGACCGCGACCAGACCGTGGCCGACATCGGGTTTGATGTTCCCGGCATCTACCAGATCGCAGCCGAGGGACAAAAGCCGGCCGTGGCCGTGGCCGCCAACGTGGACGCCCGGGAATCCAATGTGACCGTGCTTGATGCCGGAGCGGTCGAAAACCTCCTCAGCCCCATCGGAGTCAAAGTGCTCGGCAAAGAAGGCGACCTTGCCTCCGTCATCGAGAAAAACCGTCGCGGCCGCGAAATCTCGATGTTCCTGCTTTGGCTCGCGACCGGCGTCTTTATTCTGCAAAGTCTCCTTGCCCGCTATTTCACCAACAAAATTTCCCGCGAAGAGGTCCCCGATCTCACCGCCGCACTGCAAAAGAGCAGGGTCGCGGCCGCCCGGCGGATCTAAGCTCCAACCCATCGAATTTGCATGCTCAAGAAACTACTGGCGCTCGATTCCTCTCAGGACGTTGACCGGGTTGACCTCGCCTTCCGCGGCGGATGGGAACTCGCTCTGGTGTTGATCGCTGTCGCTGTCGCCTTCGCGATCTACCTTTACCGCTCCGAACGTCACCTCGCCAAGGGCCGCCGCATGGTGATGATGATCTGTCAGGCCACCGCCCTGCTCGGCCTTATCGTCATTCTGCTGCAGCCTTATGCGATCATCCGCATGACCAAGGAATTTAAGCGGACGTTCCTTATGATGCTGGATACATCCCGCAGCATGGCTTTCAAAGATCCGCGCAGCACTCCACCACAGTTCGAGGAAGCCGCAAAAGCGCTCAACAAGGTGCCGCTGACGGCCCCCATGCCGACGGAAAATGCTGCCGATCTCCAGCAAAGCCTGAGCGCCGCCACCCGTGTGGATTTGGCCCGCGGCGTTCTGAAACATCCCGAGATGAAGCTCGTCGAGAAGCTTCGCAAAAATTACGACGTACGCTTCTTCACCTTTGACGGACAGGTTCGTCCCGAGGAAGAGCCCTCCATCCTCGAACGCGAGGCCACCGGTGATTCCTCGCAGATCGGTTCCGCCATTGAAGAGGCGGTAGGTCGCTTTTCTGGGCAGCCAGTGGCTGGGGCCATGGTGTTCAGCGATTTTGCATGGATGGAAGGAAAAGATCCACTCCGCGTGGCCCGCCAGATGAAGGAGCGCGGCATCCCGCTTTATTCAGCAGCTATCGGCCTGCCTTCGCCGCCGGATATCAAGCTCAGCGGAGTCGTTGCTCCGGAAGTTGTCTTCAAAGGCGACAGCGTTCCACTGCGCGTAAAAGTCGAGTCCCGCGGCTACCAAGGACGCACCGTGGAAGTGCAACTCACGATCGATGGCGAGCAGGGCTCCACGCAGCAGGTTCAGCTCAAGGACGGCGTGCAATACGAAGAGATGACCTTCATCCCCCAGAAGGAGTCGGGCACCATCAAGCTGAATTTCCAGATCGCCGCCGTGGCCGGTGAAGCCACCGACCTGAACAACCAGACCAGCCACGAGGTCCGCATCCTCAGCGAGAAGATCAAAGTCCTCTACGTCGAGGGCCTGCCGCGCTGGGAATTCCGCTATTTGCGCTGGGTGCTGCTGCGCGACCCGCGACTGGACGTGAAGTTTCTCATGACGCAGGGCGACCCCACCCTCGCCGGCTCTTCGCCGCGTCACATCGGCCGGTTCCCGCAAGATCCGGCGGAGGCGCTTAAATACGACCTCATCATCATCGGCGATGTGCCCGCCTCCTATTTCAACGCCGCCCAGACCGAGCTTATCCAGCAGCTAGTCAAGGAACGCGGCGGATCGCTCCTCATGATCGCCGGTCCCATGGCAGCGCCGTCCACTTATCGCGAAACCCCGCTCGCCGAAATCCTGCCGGTTAACATCGGCTCCACCGGCTTTCATAACGCGGCCGCCACCGACTCGCCCGAAGTGACGCCCGCCGGACGCGAGAGCCTTGCCACTTCGCTCTCCGTCTCCCCTGAGGTCAGTGCCCGTGTCTGGTCCAACATTAAGCCCATGTACACCCTGCCGCAGCTTGAAGGGCCAAAGGCCGGCGCCACGGTCCTGCTCCGCTTGCCGAAAGCGAGCGAGGAACTGCCCGACTATCCTCTCGTGGCATGGCACCGCTACGGTAGCGGCAAGGCGATGTTCGTTGCCACCGAGGATCTCTGGCGCATGCGGCTGGAGGTCGGCGACCGCTTCCACGCCCGGTTCTGGGGTCAGACCATCCAATTCCTGACGCTCTCGCGGCTGCTTGGGCAGAATAAGCAGATCACCCTCGAAACCGACCGCGGCTCCTACAGCACCGGCGAGCAGGTCCGCATCTTTGCCAATGTCCTGACCGAATCCTTCGAGCCCGTGTCGCAGCCGTCCTACGATGTGACCCTCGAGGCGAAAGGCGAGACGGACACCGCTACCACCATCGAGTTGAGCCCCGTTCCTGAGACCCCCGGCCTTTTCTCCGGGACTCATCTCGCGGGCAAGGATGGCAGCTACGTGCTCCGCACTCCCCCCGCCGATGCCGAAATCTCGAACCAGACCGGCTTCAAGATCGCCACCCAGGCCATGGAGGACCGCGAAACCGCCATGCAGCCTGATGTGGCGCGGCAGGTTGCGGAACTGTCCGGTGGCCGGGAACTGCTCCTCACCAGCCTTGGCGACTTCCCGGACAGCCTAGGCGAAGAAAAGAAACTCACCAGCGTAGTGCGTCTCGAGAAAGATCTCTGGGACGTACCTGTCTGGTTCCTCATCGTCGTTGCGTTCGCCGGTCTGGAGTGGTATCTCAGACGCAAGGAAAACCTCGTATAACAGCTGACCAATGGACGCAAACCAACATAATTCCATTGAGCAGAAGCTGCGCTGGGCGTGGAGCAGGGAGCGCACTTTCATTCACATTCGCGGTGCGTTCCGCGTTTTGATCTGGCTACTCGTTCTGCTCGCCATCGGCTTCCTCATTGACTGGGGTCTCTTCACCCAAGCCGGACTACGGGCCAATCTGGGTATCCCGCTGTTAGTAGTCAGCGCCATTATCCTCTGCTGGGCCATTTGGCATGAGTGGCTGCGGCACCTCAAGCCGTTCGATCCCGTCCACGTCTCGCTGGCAGTCGAAAAACGCCATTCCGGGATGAACTCCCTGCTCGTCTCCTACGCCCAGTTGGATCCCTCCAAAGCAGACAAGGCCACCGTCTCCTCCGAATTGATCGGGGCCATGCGGGATCAGGCTGTCACGCAGGCGCGTCCTCTGGATTTTCGGGAAATCGTTGATTTTGGCCAGATCAAGAAACTCCTCGTCGTCGGGGGTGGCTTGTTCGCAGTATTCGCCGCCCTCTCCATCCGCTGGAGCGATCACGTCGGCGTCTTCTTCCAGCGCCTTGCAGGCTCCAACGCCCGTTACCCCACACAGACGCAGATTAAGAGCGTTTCTGGAGACCTGACGGTGCGCGCTGGCGACTCTGCCATTCTCCGCACCACAGCCGGCGGCGTCCTGCCACCAGAGGGCCGCCTTTTCACCCGGCCTGCCGGGAGTGACTCTCCGTGGAAGGAATTGCCGATGAAGACGGAAGCTGACCCCGCTAACTACGAGCGCGAGGTCAAGGGCTTGACCAGAGATCTCAGCTACTATGTGCGTGTCGGCGACGACACCAGCGAGGAGCACGTTGTTCGTGTCATCAACGCTCCACAGATTGTGGAAACGCAGGTTGCTCTCGAATTCCCCGCCTATCTGTCCAAGACCGCCGGAACGAGCGACCAGCTCAACCTCGAAGTTCCGGAGGGAACTAAATTAATTTGGAATCTGACCTGCAATCCGCCGGTGAAACGTTGCGAGGTCATCGCCGGGGAGCGCACTTTTGATGCCAAACTCGACGAGAGCGGCACTAAGCTCGGCTTTGAACTTACTGCCCAGGATGCCATCAAATACACCTTCCGCTGGACCGAGCGGGAGAAGGAGTTCAAGTATGACGACGTGCAATATGCTGTCAAAATAGTGTCGGACGCCTTGCCGGAAGTGGAACTCCTGCGCCCTTCCATGAACGGACTGGCCACCGTGAAGAAGACCCTCAAAATCACCGCCAAGGCCAGTGACGACCACGGTCTCGAAAAAGCCTGGCTGCTCTACTCCATCAATGCCGGGAAGGAGGAGCGCGTCGAGATTCACGATTTCAAAGCAGCGGCCGGCCAGGAGTTCACCTACGAGTGGAAGCTCAGCACAGCTATCCCCGACCTGAAACCATCGGCGCAAGTGGCCATCGCCATCGAAGTCGCCGACCTCCATCCGGACAAAGCCACCCACAAGCGCCGCTCCTCGACACGAGTCCTCTCCATTGTCGAACCCCAAGCCTATCTCGAGTGGTACCGTGCGGAACTCGCGGCCCAGACCGATGAATTGAAACGTTCCCGCGACTCCGAAATGGCCTCTTCTACCCAAGTCAAAGGCATTAAAGCCCAGGAAAGCGACCAAAAGCCAAAATGAGATCTTCCATGAAACGATTCCATCACCATTTCCGGTTCCTGCTGATCGCATTGGCCTTGCCCGCCCTGCTGGCCGCGTCTGTCCGAGCCCAGGACCCGGCCGCGCCTGCCGCGACACCCGCAGCCGCGCCTGCAGCTGCCGCGACACCCGCACCCGTCGAGGTGAATGGCGGGGACGACATTCTGCTCACCGGCCAGCGGTTGCTCAATGAAGAGCGCCGCCAATTGGATGTCTCCCGCCGCCTGACGGGCGTCCATCGCCGTTTCGGCACACTGCTCGAAGACATTCAATCCAACGAACTCACAGAGGAAGGCGGAGCCACGACGCTCGTCACTACCGGAAACGCCATCGCCACCCTCCGCAATGGACGTGTGCCCATCGCCACAGAGCAACTCCGCCAAGCCCGGGGCGACCTCGGAAAAGCCCTGCCGCATATTGACGGTGCCTACAAGGAGATCACGGCCATCGTCGACGACCTTAACAAGATCATCGTGGGAGCCAGCACCATTCTGGCCGACGACCGCCTGCTGAAGGAAATTCGCGAGATCATCAAGGAGGAGGAATTCCTGCGCCGCCAGACCGCCGAGTGGGGCAAAAAACTCATCATCAATCCCGAGGCCGGCAACCTTGACCAGGGGCGGGTTTCACGGGCTCAGCAGGTGGTCGTTGATCGCTACGTGCCATTTTTCGATATGCTGACCACAGCCCGTAAGCAGGCGACGGACCCCACAACAGCTAGCCGTTTGGGCAAGGCCGAACTTGCGCTGACCGAGAGTAAACCCGAGGCCAGACTGGCCGCGGCCATTGATCAGATTACGCAGAGCCAGGCGATCGGAGCGGTGGGCGAACAAGACCAGGCCATCGAGGCCCTGCGGAAAGCGGAGAAAATTCTCGCAGAGGAAGCCGCGTCCGACCTCGTGACCGAACTGGCCCGCATTTTGGCCGCCGAAAAAGACCTCCATCAGGACACAACCCAAGCGGAAGTCGCGGCGTTCCAAGCAGAAAAGTCGTATTTCGAAGCCCGCCAGATCGGAATCGGCAAGATGCTCGAAACCGCTATCACGAATTTCGTCCCCAGCCTCGCCGGCACTTCCGCGACACCACCGCCGCCTCCCGCGCCGACATTCACCACGCCCGTTTCCGCCGCACTCACTGCATCAATTACCGAAGCGACCAAAGCAATTGCTGTGGCCGTCACCGAATTGAATGCCGGTAAACAGCCTGAGTCGATAGCCGCAGAACTCGCCGTCATCGCGGCCCTCGAGAAAGCCCTCGCACAAGCGAGAGCGGAACTTGGGACCGAGGTGCCTCCCGTCGAGGCTGGCGACATCAGCCTCGCAGATATCGGCACAGGCAGCGAAGGATCGGAATCGTTCGGGGAAGGAGCTGAATCGTTTGGCGAAGCATCTGATTCGTTCGCCGAGGGCCAAGGCGAGGGGCAGGGGCAAGGCCAAGGGCAAGGCCAAGGGCAGGGAGAGGGCGAGGGGCAGGGACAAGGGCAGGGGAAAAAAAGCGGCAGAGGACAACCCACTCCGTTCGCCGGTGACCCCAAGGATCTCGAAGAAAGCTATGCCGATGGGACCACGAAAATTGACGGGCGGGGATCAGAAGTAAAGCGCACTCGTCAGTCGCTCGACGCACTCTCGCGGCGCCAGCGTTCCGCAGCCATCCAAAACTTCGTCCAGCAACTGCCGCCAGAATTCCGGCAGCAAGTCGCCGAATACTACGAATCTCTCGCCGAATGAAACTTTTTCGCATTACCAATATTTATGTCGCGACGTTGTTGGTCGCGACTTTCCTGACCGCCTCACTTCAACCCGCCAAGGCCCAGGACGGACCCGCCGGAGAGCAGATCGTGGGCGTGGCTCGCCTGACTCCGGAAGTCCGCGCCTCCATTACCAAGGGCCTCGACTATCTCGCCAAGGAGGGCGTGCAGAAAGCCGATGGAAGCTGGGGCAGCGGACAATATGACGTAGCGGAGACGTCCCTCGGCCTTATGGCTTTCATGCTCAAAGGCCACGTCCCGGGCCGTGGCGGTCGCTACGGCGTGGTCATGGAAAACGCCATTACCTACCTCATCAACAAAGGCCGCAGCCAGCGGGGCTTTCTGGGCACTCCCAACAACCACGCGGGCATGTATGAGCACGGACTCGCCGTCCTCGCCCTGTCCGAAGCGTGGGGTCAAAGCAAGAACCCCGCCGTCGGCACCGCCCTGCGAGCCGGAGTGGACATTATACTTCGCGCCCAAAACTATCAGGGTGGCTGGCGTTACACCCCTGAGCCCACGGACGCCGATCTTTCCATGACCGTCATGCAACTGGTGGCGCTCAACTCTGCACGTGAGTCCGGCATCCAGGTGCCGGATACCACCATGGAAAAGGCCACCAAATACGTGATCTCTTGCCAAGACGAAAGCAGTGGAGGATTCCGCTACATGCCGGGGAACGGCGAAGTCGGCTTTGCCCGCAGCGCCGCTGGCGTTATGTCCCTCATCATGACAGGCCAGCGCAACCACAAGTCCACCCAGCGAGGGCTGGCATTCTTGAAGGCCTATCCCGACAAGAAGTTCGAAAAAGGCTACCCGCGGTTTCACTACGCCCACTACTACGCCATCCAGGCCATGTATCAGGCGGGCGAAGCGGACTTCCAGGCATGGTATCCCAAAATCGCTGCCACTGTCGTCTCCATGCAGGCCCCGGATGGAAGCTGGAGCGGCGAAGGTGGCGCAGCCTATGCCACCGGCGCCTCCATCCTCATTATCGGCGTGCCCTACCGCTTCCTGCCGATCTACCAGCGCTAGCGCGGCTCGCCGGGCAGATTGACTATGCATTTCCGCCTTAAACTAATTCTGCTCGCCCTCCCGCTGGCGGGCCCCGCCCTCTCCTTCGCTGCGGATGCTCCTGTTCCCGCAGCCCCCGCTCCCGCCGTAGCGCCAGTGCCTGCCCCAACAGGAGTCGGCCGCATGCTTCAGCAGCTTGAATCTGGCGACTGGATCCTTCAGGCGGAGGCCCTGCATTATTTTGCGAAACATCGCGTCATGGACGGTGCCCGGGCGACCGGTGCTCTGCTGGCCAATGAAAAGGCGGGCCCGTGGATTCGGGGACGCGCACTCGTGACGCTGTCGGCACTGGAAAACAAGGTGCCCGCGGAATTCGAGAAATGGCTCTCCCACGCCAAGCCGGAACTCCGCGCTGCCGCCGCCGAGGTGCTGGAAGTGCAGGGTGGCGATCAGGCTGCCGCGTGGCTGCAAACTCTGCTCAAGGACGCGGACGAAACCGTCCGCTATCAGGCCGCCGCGACCCACGCCCGGCGCTCGAAAGAAGCCGCATGGGCGGTGGTCGATCCGCTTACTGCCGAGGGAACCAGAAGTCCGGCCCGCCTCGCCGCAAGGGCACTCGCGTGGACTGGAACCGATGCGGCCCTGCAGCGCCTCGGCGTTCTCATGGCCAAGCCCGATCAGCTTTCGAAATGCCTTCAGGGCATTCGCGATATCCTGTCGCCCAAAATCGTTCCGCTCATCCTCGCGGCCCGTGCGGTCCTGCCGGATGGCGAGGAGCGGCTGCATGGACTCATCCTCACCGACCTCCAGCTCCGCGACAAAAAGGATCTGGTCGCCGGGCTGGGCAAATTCATCGAGGCCGGCGGCGACCAGAACATTCGCACCGCGGCGCGAGTCATGACGCTGCTCGCGCCGGCACCCGAACTGGGCGAGCCGCTGCGCAACGCCCTGACGAAGGTCATGGACACCAAAACCATCGAGGCGGGTATGATCGCCCTCGGCATTCCCGCCATCGAGCCGGCGCGGCACCTCGAATTTTTCACGAAGCAGCTCGGACACGCCGATCCCGCCATCCGAGCCCTCGCCATCCGCTGCCTTGCGCACTGTGAGGGAGTGAATCTTTTCGAAATCCTGCATCCCAAGATGGCTGATGAGAATGTCCCGGTGGTCACTGCAGCGCTCGGTGCCCTTTTGCGCAGTCCGCCAGCCAACGCTCCGCGAGGCACTCTCGTCACCTATCTCCAAGCGCCAATCGGCAGCGCCGACAATACTGTCCGCGCCCTCGCGAATGAAGTGCTGGCCCATGCCGGAAGTTCCGACGACTACCAACCCGCCCTAGCCACCCTCTCTGGCCTGTTGAAAGGAAAAGACGATAACCTGCGTAGCTCCGCCGCGAAGGCCCTAGGAGAACTGGCCCCGTCCGGCGAAATCGGGGACTTGGTCTCCATGCAAGGCTACTTGGCCAAATGGACGATCATCGGCACCTTTCTCAACGACGACAAGAACAGCGGATTTCAGGAAGTTTTTCCGCCGGAAAAGGCCATCGATTTCGAGGCTAAATATCAGGCCAAATTCGTGTGGGCCGGAGTGCAGGGTGGAGTGGAGGGTGCCGGCGACGCCAAGCCTATCGACCGTGAGGTCGCGTGGACCAAGGTGAGCGTGGATCAGGCCGATGGCCGTCTGCTCATGGCTGCGAATCTCCCACCTCCCGGTTCGCTTTCCGTCGGTTATGCGGTCGCTGATGCGGCGTTGGAAAAGGAGCGCGAAGTCACGCTCACCATCGACGGCGACGACGGCTTCCGTGTTTGGCTCAACGGCGCGGTGATCGCGGAGCAAATGGCCACACCGGATCCCAA
Source organism: Akkermansia muciniphila (assembly GCA_945861415.1). Taxonomy (GTDB): domain Bacteria; phylum Verrucomicrobiota; class Verrucomicrobiia; order Verrucomicrobiales; family V1-33; genus V1-33. The sequence continues at coordinate 142,710 of CAMAUV010000001.1, forward strand.
GACCAAGCTCACCGTAGCTAGCGTGCCCGGCCTCAAAGTGAAGCTCAAGCAGGGCTCCAACCGTTTCCTAGTCAAGTCCTCCAACATCACCGGTCCTTGGTGGGTGCGCGTCCGGGCCACGGATGCCGACGGCAATCCCTTGGATTTACGGGCTCCCAAGCAATGAGCCCGCGAGGTCCTATCCGGGTTTGTCTGGCCCTTTTTTTCGGAGCCCTCGCTGCATCGGCGGAATCGCCCCCCACTGACCGGCGCTGGGAGCAGGCACAGAAGGCTTACGCCGAGGGATTCAGCGACGAGGGACACCACCTGCTCAAAGCCCTCGTCGCCGAGCACCCCGGCGATCTTGATCTCGCTGCGGCCTGCTACGAAAAGATCTTTGCCCAAGAATACCGCATTCTGCCAAAGCATGTGCCGTTCAAGCTTTTGGGCGAGCCCATGCACAGCCCTTGGCATGCCACCAATCACTACACAGGGGTCAATTCCAACATGGAGATCCCGCCCGCCGTAGAACGCCTGATGGCGCTTGAGCGGCTTGGCGGAGTTTCCGCTCATACGGCCCTTCTTCGCACTGCCGGCGGAGCCTCCGTCGAAGGCGGCCTCAGCCGGCGAGCCTATCTCGAACTAAGCGACATGCTCACCCGCATGAGCCGCGAAAACCCTCGCGACCCGTTCTGGCGGATGATGGAGGCATACGCTCTCCGCGGGATGAATCGCCCCGAGGCCGGGAGGCTCATTGATGAACTCCGGCGGGAAATCGATCTCGACCATACCGACGATGGGCTGCGCAGCGACTGGATGGTGGCCGCGAGGATGTTCGATGAGGGCTTTCCCCCACGCGGCAAAAGGAAGGTTCTCCTGCCGGAGGGTAGTCCACTCCCTCTCCTGGCACCGGTCAATCCTGACGATCCCGACGACCCATGGAGCAAGGTCGCGGATCGCTCCCCAAAAGATATTCCCGGCGAGGTGGACCGGCTCATCGTGCTTGCTTCCGGTTCTAGGGATTTACTGATGTGGGCGGATACGGATAGCGGCGGCGTTCATCCCGCCCGCGCCCTTGATTACCACCTGCTCAGCAAACCTGCCCCCGAACTCGACCCCCTGCGTAAGATTCAGGAAAAAACGTTCTCCCCCGAAGCTCAGTCCGCCGCCCGCACCGAGGCCGACATCCTCAAAGTAACCCGCCGCTTCGCATGGGCGCGCCCCGCTCAGGTGCTTCTGCTGAAAATCGCCAGCGAGGCGCTCTGGGACGGGCGTTTCGAATCTGCATGGCGCAGCTTTCAGGAAGTCCTTCTCCACACCGCTGACCCCGCGCTCCGCGAAGCTGCCCAAGTCGGTCTCTGGACCGCCCATGGACTCTCCGGCGGAGCAGCGGAAGTGCTCGCGCAACCCGCCGCCTTCGAGCCTGAGAAGACCTACCCGTGGATGGGTCGTCCGACCAAGGGCTCGGCAATTCGCGCTATCCTTCAGGCTATGGTTCGGCCCGCACCGACGGTCGTCGCTTCTTCGCTCAAGGATGTCCGCCCGCACGTCCTGAACCTCCCGCCGGTGACTCCGTGGGTGATGAATACCCACGCGGCTGGGGACTTGACCCTCGATCTTCAGGTGGTCGATAAAAAGGTCCTGGTCACCGGGCGCAACCTTCTCGCCGCCTACGACGCTGCCAAACCCGATGCCCCGTTGTGGGCTCATGTGCAGCATTTCAGCTCCCCGCCCAATAATAACCGGTCACCCTACCCCGGCTACTTCCGCGGGCTCATTGAGGACGGGACACTTTTTACGCGCTGGGGCATGTCTGAAATGCCGAGCGGTCTGGCCGCTTTCAGCCTTGCCGCCGGCGATTCGTTGTGGGCGGCCCTCGACGCGATACCCAAAGGTTTCAGCGGGGAAAATCTCCGACAAATAGGCATCATGCCTATCTGCGATCCAGTCCGTGCCGACGGCAGATTGTTCTACCTGCAAATGAGCACTGTCAGCCCGGCGGTGAACGGAGGCACTCCCAACGTCAGCCTCGTTTGCTTCGACCCCGGCGCCGTTCAGCCCCGTTGGGCGACTACGATCTTGGAGCCTATCGCGGTGGAGCGCCAGCACTTCCAGCACAACTACAACACATTCGCCTACGGCAACGCGGTCGCCGTCCATCGTGGCGCGGTCTACAGCTGCACGAATGCTGGTTACATCATCCGCTCCGATGTGCGCGACGGCCGCGTCGAATGGACCCACAAGTATCCCATTATTGGCGGCGATAGTCAGTCTTTCGGCAGCGCCCCTATCATCGCCGGCAACAATGTCATCTGCCTGACCCGCAATGGCGAGCGCGTCTTCGCCCTCGACCAACGCACGGGTTTTGTTGCATGGGAGAATGTCATGATCCGCACCTTCGAGGTGCTAGGCCTCTGGCAGGACACCCTCGTGGTGCGTGGGCCTACCCACATCGCCGGGCTCGATGTCGCTACCGGAAACGGCCGGTGGATCCGGAATCTAACGGGGCGCACCCTCAACCGCGGCCAGCTCCTCGCCGATTCCGTCTATATCGGACAGTCCGACGCCCTGCAGCGGCTCGACGCCCGCACCGGCGAGCTGCTCGAAAGCCGGCCATGGGCGCTCCAGCCCGAACGCGCCCTCAGTTTCATCATCTCCGGCCAGGACCTTTACATCGCCACGGATCGGCCCGCCGCCGACCCCCGCCAAAATGTGGGCCAGCTTCTCAGCCCGGAAGTGGCTTCTTCCGCCCAGCCGCTCAAGCTACCCCTCAAGCGCGCATGGTCGCTCCTGCGCCCCGATGCCTCGCTCATGCTCCCGCCCGCCGGAGTCAACTCCGGCACCGCCTATGTCTTTGGCGACGGCCTCATTGAGTGTCTCGAAGTCAACGAACGCGGTGGCATCCGCTGGCGCCGCTTTCTTGATCTCAACACCAACCAACTCACACGCCACTTCGTCGGCCAGACTGGCGAGATGCTCGTGCTCATGGAAAAGGGCGGTTCATACGAGAAGCCCCCGCGTGCCCTCGCCCTCGACACCAAAACCGGCGCGACGATTTGGGAGACGACCATCCCTCCCTGGCACGACCCGCCACCCTCCGTGTGCGGCTTCCTGATGATTTTCGCCAGTCACGCCCATCACCTTGGAGGCGGAGCGACCACCTTCGACCTCACCACAGGAAAGCAACTTTGGCGACGCTTCATTCGCAGCCCCGCCCCTCCGATAGCCTTGGGGGACAGCTCCCGTTTGCAGCTTCTCACCAGCCTTTGGACGCCGAGACCCACGCGTGTGACCCTCAACGCGCAAACCGGCCACACTATCCCGGATGCCCCGGATAAACCTGCATGGCCGCCCCTGCTTCACAACGTCCACAACAAACAGGGAGCATTCGTCTATCTCCTCCCTCCGGTGGGAGAGTCGGCGATTTTCCGGGAACAGGCTCACGTTGTGGACCATGTCCCCGGGTCCGGCGCTCCCTACTACCTCATCCGGCCGCGCGACGGTAATGACAAGACCACCATGGGCGTCTATCGCGCCGACGACCCGTCCTACTTTTTCAAACTCACGAGCGATAACGTCATGTTCGAGGGCGACTACGCCATCACCATCCAGGGAAAAATCGAGATCGCCGACCTCAAAGCCAAACGCCTGCTGCCTCTCCCTGCGGACGAAAAGGCACCCATCCACCAGCAGGGACTTCTCTGCCGCATCGGCCCCGATCGTTTACTCAAAATCATCGACAAGGGCGGCGGGAAGAATCTCGTCTTCATCATAGATCTCCCAAGCGGGACCGTGACCGAGGGGGAACTCGAAAATCCCGGTCAGACCGAGCAAATCGCCACGTCACGCTACCTCAACCTCAATCCCCATAACAGGCCGTTTCTTCCGACGTTCGACCGCGTCTTTCTGGCCTACGACAACACCAACATTACCGCGTGGGTCGCGGCCCTCTAGCAGATGAAAAGTCCGATCCTCCTCACTCTCGCCCTGTTCCTTGGAGCCCTCCCTGCGCCAGCGAATCCACCCACTGACGACGCCCGCTGGGCCAACGCGCTCAAGGCTTACGGGAAAGGTCAGCGCGAGCAGGGCCACCGCTTGCTCGCCGCCCTCACCGCCGAGCATCCAGGCGATCTCGATCTCGCCGCCGCCTGCTACGGGAAAATCCTCGCCAGCGAAAACCTCCCGTCCGTGAAGACCCCGGTGCTCACCGACCGTCCCTGGATCACCCTTGGCACGGAACGCCTGCTGGCCCTCGAACGCCTCGGTGCCCACTCCGCAAACACATCCATCTTCCGTTCCGCCGCCGCCGCTGCGAGTCAGCACGAGGTTGCAAAAAACCGCTACCTCGACGCCCATGAAACGATCTCCCGTCTGCGCTCCGAGAATGACCACGATCTTTTCTGGCGCATGATCGAAGTCCGCATCCTCCGCAGCATGGGCCTGCCCGAAGCCGAAGCACGCGTCTCCGAACTCAGGCGGGACTATGATCCTGACCATTCCGATCCTGACAAACGCGCTGATTGGGAATGGATCGCCACAGAAATCACCCCGCCCGGTGGTCCTCCTCTGGTCGGTCGTCCCGCCGGGGCCCGGCCACCCCTGCGCCTACCCGTTACCGTCCCGGTCGCGCCCACGGGCAGCCCGATCAGTCTGCTGGCACCCGAAGATCCCGAAGGCCGCTGGCGGGTCATCACCGAACCGTCCCCCAAAGGAGGCGTTGGCGCCGTGGATCGCTTCCTCGGCTACGCTTACGCTGCCGCTGAAGGGGTGCCGTGGAGCGGTGGTCGCGGTCTGCTCGATTCCAGCCGGGCGATTGACCTGCACCTCCTCAGTAAACCCGCCGCCGAACTCGAAGCCCTGCGCCAGGAGCAGGAAAAGCAATTCTCCCGCGAAGCCCAGACCGCAGCCCGCAGCGAAGCGGGCATCCTCAAAGCAAGCCGCCGCTTCCCATGGTCGCGGTCGGCCCAGGCGCTTCTCCTGAAACTCGCCGGCGAGGCGCTTTGGGACGGACGCTCCGAGTCCGCATGGCGCAGCTTTCAGGAAGTGCTCGTCCATACCACCGACCCTGCACTCCGCGAGGCCGCGCAGACGGGCCTCTGGACCGCTCAGGCCCTCTCCGGCGGAGCTGCGGAAGTGCTCGCGCAACCCGCCGCTTTCGAGCCTGGCAAGACCTATCAATGGATGGGGCGTCAGGCCAAAGGTGAGGAAATTCGCGCCGCCCTGCAGGCCACAGTCCGGCCCGCGACTTCGGTCGCTGCGCCTGCGCTTTCGGCCGTCCGTCCGCGTGTGCTCCAACTCCCGCCAGTGGCACCGTGGACCATGAGTGTGGGCTTCAGCGTCGATCTCCAGGTGGTTGGGAATAGAGTCGTGGCCAGTGCCCGAAACGTCATCGCCGCCTACGACGCCGCCAATCCCGGCGCTCCGCTGTGGACCCATTCGCAACAACGTTCCACCGCCAACTCCCACTGGCCATGCTACTACCGCAGTCTCATTGAAGAAAGCACGATTTTCACGCGCTGGAGCGTCACCGACTTGCCCAGCGGTCTGGCCGCCTTTGACCTCGCCAGCGGTGATCCGTTGTGGACTGCGCTGAGTGAAATCCCCCGGCCCAAACGTTTCAGCCCTGTAAAAAAGCAACCGGTGCGCTTCTCCGTGCCGGCGGGCGATCCGATCCGCGCCGATGGCCAGCTCTTCTACCTGCAATGGGACTCCATCCATGAGCTCCACTCCAAGCAAGGCACGAACGTGAACCTCGTGTGCTTCGATCCTGGCACCGGCGAGCCCCGCTGGACGACCACAGTCAACGATCACCGGTTTGCAGGAGATTTCCGCGGCCCCACAGCCGCCATCTACGGAAACTCCGTCACCGCGCATCGCGGAGCGGTCTATAGCTGCACGAACACCGGGCAGATTGTTCGTTCGGACGTTCGTGACGGTCGCATCGAATGGTCCCATAACTATCGCCACCACCCCACCAACGCGGAGTTTCTCGGCACCGCCCCCATCGTCGCCGGCAGCAATGTGATCTGCCTTCCCCGCGATTCGGGAATCGTCATCGCTCTCGACCAGCGCACCGGCTTTCCCGTCTGGGAAAATCCCCTCATCCGCGCCGCCGAGGCGCTGGGCATCTGGCAGGACACCCTCGTGCTGCGCGGTGTGGCCACCCTCGCCGGGCTCGATCTCGCCACAGGAAAGACCCGGTGGTCCCGGAATCTGACCGGGCGCACTCTCGACCGCTCGCAGCTCATCGCAGACTCCATCTACCTCGGCGAGGCCGACTCCCTCCTACGGCTCGACGCCCGCACCGGCGAATTGCTCGAAACCCGCCCGTGGGCGCTCCAGTCCGAACGCGCCCTCACGTTCACCCTCGCCGGCCAAGACCTCTACGTCGTCTCAGACCGCCCCGCCGACGACCCCCGGCAGAAAACCGGCCAACCTCTCGGCCCAGAACTCGCCTCGTCACCGCTCCCGTTCAAGCTGCCCATGCAGCGCGCATGGTCACTCTCGCGCCCTGAGGCCACCCTCGCCGTCCCGCCTGCCGGAGTAAGCCCCGGCACTGCTTACGTCATCAGCGATGGCCTCATCGAGTGCCTTGATGTCGTCAAACGCGGTGCCATCCGCTGGCGACGATTCCTCAATGCCAGCGGCCCCGCAGTATTCTTCGCCGGCGACACACTCATTCTGCGGGAAAAGGAAGTCCCACATCTCCCGTCCGCCCGCGTCCTCGCCATCGATTCAAAGACTGGAGTGACACTCTGGGAAGCACCCGTGCCCATCAACCACCAGCACGTCTTTCACTTCGGCACCCGCCTCCTTTTCCACGACGGACGTGAAAAACTCGTCGCCCTCGACCTTGCAACTGGCCAGCGGGCATGGCAGACCACTTTGATCACGGCCCATACTCAAAATCCCTACTGGGACGGCACTAACCTGCATCTTTTCCGCGCCCCCGCCACGGGCAATCTCGAGCACTTTACCATCGACCCCATTACTGGCGACGCGATAGCGCACCGGGATGTTGAGGCGAGGCCGCCGGGCGAAACCCCCACGGCCATCCGCGAACTCGAAGACGGCACCTACGAAATTCGCTTCGCACCCGCCACGGCCCGGTATTTCCGCGTCACCACGCTCTCCAGTTCCGGCGGGGTGGGGGACTTTGCCTCCGCTGCCGAGTTTTACCTGCTCGGTCCGGATGGCCAGCGCCTGCCGCGCGACCAGTGGACCGTAACCGCCGCTCACGAACCCAACGCCGGCCTCAGAGCCAAGCCCCGCAATACCATTGATGGCAATCCGGATTCATGGTGGCACTCCCAGTGGACCAATGGCCAGACGCCGCACCCGCACTACTTCCTTATCGACCTCGGCACCGCCCAGAACATTGCCGGATTTCAATACCTGCCGGCAAAAATTATCAACAACAACGGGCTGATCGCCGAATTCGAACTCCACGTGAGCCAAGACAAAACGGCGTGGGGCGCGCCAGTCAGCAAAGGAAGTTTTTCCGAAAACATCAGAGTCAGAACTCTCGAGACCATGGCCTCTGTCCCTTCCTTTTTCGAGGTGCGCCGCCAGCACCGCCAAGTCCCGTCCGTCTATCGCTACGGCCTCACCGGCGACGCCGTTCCCGTGCAGGGAATCGGCAGTATCCTGCGCGTCGAAGGGCCTTACGCTCTCCTCTCCACCCGCGATAAACTCGACGCCCCGGAAACCCTCACGGTGCGCCGCGCCGACGACCCAGCCTACGTCTTCCCGCTCCCGATCAAACACGACCGGCATGGCCAGCTCCTCTTCGTCGGCGACTACGCCATCACCCATCAGGGCAAACTCGAAATCGTCGACTTGAAATCCAAGCGCCAGGTAGCCGTCCCCGGGGACGAAAAAGCCCCCATCCACCAGGGAGGTTTCCTCTGCCGCCTCGGCGCGGATCGTTTGCTCAAAATCGTCAACCATGAGGGGAAGCAACTCGCCTTCACCATCGACCTCCAGAGCGGCACCGTGAGCGATGGCGTCCTGGCAAACCAGACCGAACCAATCAACGAAAACCGCTACGCCCGACCCGGCGGCCAAAACCTCGCATTGACCTTCGACCAAACCTTCCTCGTCTGCGACAACTCCGCCATCAGCGCATGGGTCGCCGCACCATAGTGGTGTTGCCACATCAGTCGCCACCAACTCAATTCCCTCCAACTCTCCATCAATCAAACCGGATCATCATCAGCCACCATGAAAGCACCCTCGCTCATCACTCTCTTCCTCGCCCTGTTCCTCGCGGTCTCCGCTGCGGCGCCTGCCGATGGCCCTATCCGTGTGCTTTTTCTCGGTCACGAGAGCAAACACCACCCCAGCGGCGATTATGCTCCCATCCTGATGAAGGAGTTCGGCCGTGACGGGATCTACTTCGACTACTACACCAAACCCGACTGCCTGAACGCCGACACGCTCAGTCACTACGACGCCCTGATGCTCTACGCCAATCACGGCCATATCAAGCTTGAGCAGCTCGCGGCGCTGACAAATTTCATCGAAAGCGGGCACGGTTTCCTGCCGATCCATTGCGCCAGTGCCTGCTTTGGAAACAGCCCGCAGTTCATCGCGCTGGTCGGCGGCCGTTTCAAATCTCATGGCGACGGGGTCTTCAAAGCTACGATCGTAGACAAGGAACACCCGATCATGCAGGGGATAAACGAGTACGAGACGTGGGACGAAACCTACGTGCATGACCAGTTGAACGAGACCGGCCGAAAGATGCTGGCCATCCGTGTGGAGGGCGAACACAAGGAACCATGGACCTGGGTGCGCGAGCAGGGCAAAGGCCGCGTCTTTTACACGGCCAGCGGCCACGACGACAAGACGTGGAAGAATCCCGATTTTCAGAAAATGCTCCGCAACGCCATCGTCTGGTCAGTCGGAGACAAGGCGAAGGCCAGGTGGGAGGCGTTTCTGGCGCAGCGCGAGCCGGAGAAGCGCGAGGTGAGTCCGCACGTGGCCAACTACGAGAAACGGCCCGAGCCACTGACCTTCCAGCAACCGATGACGGTGAAGGGCAGCATGGAGCGGACGCAAGTTCCCGCGGATATGATGCTGCAGCTCTTTGCCAGCGAACCGGAAATCCGCAAGCCGATCGCGTTTACCTGGGATGAACGCGGGCGGCTCTGGGTTTGCGAAACGAGCGACTATCCCCACGGCGCGAAACCTGATGACGGCCTTGGGAGTGACAGCGTCCGCATCTGCGAGGACACGAACGGAGATGGCAAGGCGGATAAGTTCACGGTCTTTGCCGACAAGCTGAATATCCCGACAGGCTTGGTCTTCGCGAGCGGGGGAATCATCGTCAGCCAGCCGCCACGCTTCCTTTTCCTCAAGGATACGGATGGCGACGACAAGGCGGATGTGCGGCAGGAAATCATGACCGGCTGGGGCATTGGCGACACTCACGCGCAAGCCAGCAGCCTGCACTATGGCTACGACAACTGGCTCTACGGCTGCGTGGGTTACTCGGGTTACAGAGGGAAGGTCGGCGATGTGGAGAAGCGCTTCGGCATGGGCACCTACCGCTTCAAAGCCGATGGGAGCGCACTGGAGTTTCTGCATCAGTTCACCAATAACTCATGGGCTCACGGCATGAACGCCGCCGGGGATCAATTCGGCGGCACCGCCAACGGCGCGCCGATCTTTTACGGCGGCATCCCGGCGACGATTTTGCCGCCCGGCGTCAAGGGCATGACCGCGAAGAAAATCAACATCGTTGGTGCCGCGCATACCGTCACTCCAAACTATCGCCAGGTGGACGCGATGGGTGGCTACACGGCGGCCGCGGGAAGCGCCTTTACCTACAGCGCGAACCTGCCGCCCAGAATGCAGGGCATGTCTCTGGTCACCGAGCCGACGATGAAGCTGGTCGCCCTCATGGACGTGCGCCCCAGTGGCGCTGGCTACGCCGCCCATGACGGGTTCAATATTCTGGCGAGCAGCGATGAATGGCTGTCGCCGGTTTTCGCCGAGGTCGGCCCGGACGGCGCAGTCTGGATCGCAGATTTCCAGAATTTCATCATCCAGCACAACCCCACACCCAGTGCCGGGCGCGGTGGCTACGACGCCAAAACGGGGCCCGGTGGCGCGCACGAGAATCCGCTGCGCGATCACGAGCGCGGTCGCATTTACCGCATCGTGTGGAAGAACGCGAAGGCTCCCGCCCTCGCCAGCCTCAAAGGTGCGTCGCCCGATGACCTCGTGAAGGCGCTGGGCAACGACAACCAGTTCTGGCGGCTCAAAGCCCAGCAGATGCTGGTCGAGGGCAAGTTGGCGACTGCGGCGGATTCCTTGAAGAAAACTGTCATCGCCAACGATCCTAGCATCGCCGCCATCCACGCTCTCTGGACATTGCACGGGCTGGGTCAGCTCGACGAAGCCACCCACCGGATCGCTCTGTCGGCAAAGAGTCCGGAGTTGCGCCGCAACGCCATCCGGGCGCTGGATTCCGACGCCAAAGCGCAGGCTCTGCTCTTCGGATCGGGCACCATCAGCGACGCCAATTTGATCACCCGTCTGGCGGCCTACGTGAAACTGGCCCAATTCCCGACCACGCCGGAACTCACCACCCTCGCCTCCCGCCTCGGCACCGATCCGGACGTGGCGAAAGATGAGTGGCTCAAGGAAGCCGCCCGCATTCTCGGTCTGAAACACGGCGCCCCCGCAGCGGCTGCCCCCGAGGAGCCAGTAGCGGCCGGAGACACAAAGCGCGGCGAAGAGATATTCTTGAAGCATCCCACGGCCGCTTGCACCCTCTGCCATGCCCTCGGCGGCAAAGGCAGCACCGTGGGCCCGGCGCTAGATGGAATTGCCAAGCGCAAGGATGCTGCCTACCTCAAGGAAAGCCTGCTTGAACCAGGCAAGACACTCGCGGAAGGCTTCCAGCAATTGGGCGCATCCCCGATGCCTCCGATGGGCCTCATCCTGAAACCGCAGGAAATCGCCGACATCGAAGCCTTCCTGCAAACCTTGAAATAACCAGCTTATCTCATCGTCGCTCTGCGCCCGATCATGCTCATGAAACATACCAATTACACACTGATCCTGCTCGTCGCGATGCTGACGATGATTTGCACCACCGTCACTCACGCAGTGGATGCCCCGCCTAAGGAAGGCCAGACGGTGACGACGGAAGGCAAGCTTGAAGCCAGCGTGGCCATCGGCGGCGAATCGACCGGCTGGATGCTCAAGAAAGGCAAGGGTGACAAAGCATCTTCCATCGACGTGGATATGAGCGCCATGGACAAGGCCGATACCTTCGACGGCAAACAGATCACAATCACCGGCACCGTGTACCTGAAGAAATACGTGGAACGGGGCGAAGTCTGGATCCTCAAAGCCGCGGTGGTTAAAGCAGCGACCGCCAGCGCCGCCAAGCCCGTGCACCTGTTTATCCTCTCAGGTCAGTCGAACATGGCCGGGATGAAACCCGAAGCGGGATTCGTGCCGGAGGCGAGCAAGCTGTTCGCCGATGGCGAGGTCGTCTATGTGAAAGTAGCGAGCGGCGGCGTGCCGATCCGTCTGTGGGTCGAATCGTGGAACGAGATCGCCAAAAAGCACGGACTCACTGCGATGTCGGATGGCGCTAAGTACTACAAGCCTATCCTAGAACAGGTCGCAGCCAAGCTCAACGGCCGCACCCTTAGCACGATCACGTTCTGCTGGATGCAGGGTGAACGGGACGCTAGAGAAGGACTCCAAGCCGCACACGAAGACGCACTAAAGCAGCTTATTTCCGGCCTTCGTCGGGACCTCCGGCATCCAGAGATGAATTTCGTGATCGGCCGCCTCAGCGACTTCGATAATCCAGGCTACTCCGGCTGGCAGTCTGTGCGGGAAACACAGGTGAAGGTCGCCAATGGGGACCCTCGTGGAGCCTGGGTGGACTGCGATGACTTGAACAACCTGACCAAAGACGACAAAACAACGAACGACCTGCACTACACCGCCGACGGTTACAAGGTGCTGGGCGAGCGCTTCGCCCGGCAGGCCAAACTGATCATCGACGGCAAAAAGCCAGCAGCGGACGGCCGCCCGCAGTGACAGACACGCCACGGCGGGACACCGAAGCAGGTTGGGGAGACCTTACCACCATGAACCAAAAGCTTAAAACAATCATGAAACCACTGAATATACTGCGCTCTGTCCTACTGACATTCCTTAGTCTGACGGCCCCCGCCCTTGACGCCGCCGAGCCTGCCGCGGAGGCCAAGCCCGCGGCACAAGGAAAGCACGCCTCCTCAATTCCCGCCCCCCGCGTTGAAAAGTGGTGGTTTGCTCTTCAGGCGGAAAGGATCGGCGATATGGCGGAGAAGGACATCGACCTGCTGATGATCGGCGACTCAATCACCCACGGTTTCGACTCCGTGGGCGCCAAATACTGGAAGGAAGTTTTTGAGCCACGGAAGGCGCTCAACCTCGGGGCCGGTGGCGATCTCACCCAGCATGTCCTCTGGCGGCTAGAGCATTTGCCAAAACCCAAGAAGGACCCGAAAGGCGCCGTCCTCCTCATCGGCACGAATAACATCGGCTGGGGCAGCGACACCCCGAAACAGGCCGCCGACGGGATCCAGACCATCGTCCAAAAACTACAGCAGCTCTATCCCACGACCAGAATTCTCGTCCTCGCCGTCTTTCCCAGAAGAGTTAATCCAGACCATCCGCACCGCAAACAAATAAACGAGATTAACTCCCTTCTTCCCGACCTGCTCAAGGACTTGAAAAATGTCAGCCTACTGGACATCGGCCCGAAGTTTCTCGACGAAAAGGGCATCCTCGCTAAAGAGATCGCGCCGGACACGACCCATCTGAGCGAAAAAGGCTTTGAAATCTGGACGAGGGCTCTCGAACCGGAACTGAAGAAACTGCTGGGGGAGCAGTAACGAACATCAGACCGATGCAAGGCGTCAGCTTGGTGACTGTTTTCCTCGGCCGCTTGCGGGTAAATGGCAGGGCGGATCTCGTATTGAACGTTACTTTCTCCCAGCCACATCCAACATAATAGCATTGAATGAATTCCTTTTTTCTAATTACAGCCTTTCTTTTAATCAGCTTTTCCACTTCAACGATGGGGGCGGATTCGTTCTCCCCGAATGAAATCGAAAAGATTCTGAGTAGCACCCGCCAAGCTGATGCCAAGATTTCTGCGCCGCGTTCGATTCTCGTCTGTTGGTCAAAGCCGGACCACGGTAAAGGCATCCATGCCTACCAAGAGTTTGCCGAAATGATGAACGGGTTACTGAACAAGGTAAATAAAATTGAAGCCAAAGCGGTAGAAGGATTTCCTTCATCCGAGCAATGGGCCAAGGCCGATCTTGTGATTTTTTATCTCACGCAGAACCAACTTTCGGACGCAGAATATACTTTACTCGATTCTCACCTAAGACAAGGCAAATCAGTGATCGTGCTGCACCAGGGATTGGTTCAACAAAAAAACATTGATCGGTGGGCGAACCGCATCGGCTACGCTTATTCCTGGGACAAGGCCGACGAATCCAAATGGGGGCCAATGGACGGGACCATCACTTTGGATGCTTCCCACCAGATCTTTTCCGGCTTTCCTGCAAGCTTTCGTCTCAAGGACGAACTCTATTGGAATCTTAAAAAAGGTGACCGAGGGAAGATCACTATCTTGGGCGAGACCGGAACGCCAGGCGATGCCAAATCTGAGAAAATATGGCCAGTGTTTTGGACCGTGGAGCATCCGGCGCAGGGCGGGGCCGAAGAGGCCCGGGTGTTCTGCTCGGTTGTCGGACACATTGATGATCTCCACGATGCGCCTTACTTTCGAACGATTCTCTTGCGTGCTGTCTCGTGGTGTCTGCGCGAACCATTTTCCACGTTCGAGACGCTGGTCACAGATGGAATTTCGATTCATAAACCGAAGCAGTAGATTCCTATCTTCGAATGTCGAGGCTGTGCCCTAACTGCCGTGTGCCTGACTCGCTGAAATGAGATGAGCATGAGAACGAACCCCCCGACTGAACTCAAGGCTCTCCAGCCCACGAAGCCCGGCAGCGGGTCTCGGCTAGTCGTCGCAGGCGAACTGGAGCAGTAGTTGAACGATGCGCCTCTTGAGCCCGCGGTGCTCGCTCCGCCGAAAGTGTTACCACTGGTGACACAATTGCTTCCCGCCGCCGATAGCGTGTTCAAGGACACCTACCTGCTCGATTTTCTCGATTGCCGGAGGGCTATTTCGAAGATGATCTTCGACTCTGGCTCGTGAGCAACCTCAAGCGGTTCCAAATCCAATTCCAATGCGCCAACTTTCAAAGCTCGGACTGCTCCTGAACGGAGCGTTGGTCCTCATGGCCGCGCTCAGTGCCCGCTCGGCGGAGGTCTTTGATCCGGCGCGACTGGAGCGCGAGGTGCTGGCGGCGGGCTTGCATGATCCGTTGCAGATCGACGCGCTGCCTAATGGCGACGTGCTCATCGCGGAAATGCAGGGCACGCTCAAGCGGTGGCGAGCGGCGACGCGGGATGTGGTCGAGGTGGGTCGTGTGTCGGTGACGGTATCTGTCGAACTGGGGCTCATCGGCGTGGCGGCGGCGGGCGACTTTGCGCAGAGCGGAAATGTGTTCCTGTTTTTCTGCCCGGCGGAGAAGCGCGACTCGCTGCGGCTGGCGAGGTTCATGATCGGCGCGGATGGACGGCTCGATCTTGCGTCGGAAAAGGTGTTGCTCGAATACCCGATCGAATTCGGCGGCGCGATCCACATGGGCGGCGGGCTGTTCTTTGACAAAGCGAGGGGCCATCTGATCCTCGGCACGGGCGACAATTCGCCACCGATTCCCGGTCCGGCGGTGGATATTTCCCCGGACGGCTTGCTGCGCGATGCATTCCGGTCGAGCGGCAACTCGCAGGACTTGCGTGGGAAAATCCTGCGCATTCGTCCGCGCGCCGACGGCGGCTACGACATCCCGCCCGGCAATCTTTTCACCGACCCCGCGCAGGGCCGCCCGGAGATTTTCGCGATGGGTGTTCGCAATGGCTTTCACGCGTCGGTCGATCCGAAGACGGGCTGGATCGCTTGGGGCGACGTGGGGCCGAATACCGAGCCCGGGAGCGGTTCGGTGGGCTACGATGAATTCAACCTCGCGACGAAGGCGGGGAATTTCGGCCACCCGATGTTCACCGGGCTGAACGAGGCGTATCGGTCGCTCGGCGCGGACGGGAAGCCCGGCGAACTCTTCGACGCCGCGCGTCCGCTCAACCACTCGCCGCGCAACACCGGCTTGAAAGAGCTGCCGCCTGCACAGCCCGCGCTGCTGTGGTATCCGACGACCGCGTCGAAGGATTTTCCCGAACTCGGCAGCGGCGCACGTTCCGCGATGGCCGGGCCGTTCCATCATTTCGACGCGGCGGTGAAGTCCGACCTCAAACTGCCGGAACATTTCGACGGCGCGCTTTTCATTTACGAATGGACGCGCAACTGGATCAAAGTCGTGCGGCTCACGGCGGAGGGAAAACTGGCCGGCATCGAGCCTTTTGCGCCGCAGTTTGTCTTCCGCAAGCCGATGGACATCAAGTTCGCGCCGGACCACACGATGTTCGTCCTCGAGTACGGCGACAAATGGCACGACAACACCGACGGGCAGTTGCTACGCCTGAGCTACCGGCGCGGGAATCGTCCGCCCGTGGCCGCGCTCGCCGCGTCCCCGCTCGCGGGTAAGCAGCCGCTGGAGGTGCGCTTCGACGCCGGCGCCTCGCGCGACACCGATGGCGATGCGCTCAAGTTTGCGTGGGATTTTGGCGGCGGCAAGACGTCGTCCGAAACCGCGCCGCGCTTCACTTTCACCGAACCCGGTCAGCACACCGCCGCGCTGAAGGTCACCGATGCCGCAGGCGCGGTGAGCGAAAAGCGCACCGTTATCACCGTGGGCAATGCCGCACCACTGGTGGAAATCCTCGCGCCGCCGAACGGCGGATTTTTCGACCCCGGTCAGGCGGTGAATTTCGAAGTGCGCGCCACCGATGCCGAGGACGGCAACATCGCCCCGGAGCGCGTCACCGTGCAGGGCGTGTATCGCGCGGCGCGCAGTGGTGATGCCGTCCATCCCGGCCTCGCCATGATGCAGCGCACGACGTGTTTCGCCTGCCACACCGTGCGGGAGAAATCGGCGGGACCGTCGTATTTAGAGATCGCCCGCAAATATCAAAACGACGCGCCCGCCCGAGAAAAGCTGGCGGCGAAAATCATCTCCGGCGGCGGCGGCGTGTGGGGTCCGCAGATCATCATGCCGCCGCATCCGCAGCACACGCTCGGAGAAACGCAGCTCATGACGGACTGGATCCTCGGCCTCGCGCGTTCGCCCGAAGCGGCGGCGGTAACCGGCCTGACCGGCACGCTCAAGACCACCGCGGGCGGCGAGCGGCAGGACGGCGGCGTATTTGTCATCGCCGCCGCCTGTCAGGACAACGGTGCCGCCGGACTTCCGCCCCTGCGCGGCAGCGCCGAGCACATCCTGCACGCCCGCAAACGCAAAGCCGCCCTGCACGACGCATCGCAGGGAGTCGAGGTCGTGGATTTCATGGAAGGCGGCCACGGCCTCGTGGCGCGGCTGACGCACGGTGGATGGCTGAAATTTTTCACGGTCAATCTCGCCGGTATCGAAAGCCTCACGCTCCGTCTCCAACCGTTCGCCGCTGTCGCGCTTGAAGTGCGCGCGGGTTCGCCGCAAGGCCCGCTCGTGGCGCAGACCGGCCCGCTCGACGCGGCGGGCGGATTCCGCGAAGTCACCATTCCCGTGACCGACCCCGGCGGCGTGAACGATCTCGTCTTCCTCGCCCGTACCGAGCCCGCGCAAAAAAGCAGTGTGCTCGACTTGAACTGGGTGCACTTTGTAAAAAAGAAAACACCAGCCACCACCAGTCCCTAACCACTATAAAATCATTCCAACTCATGAAAAAATTCACTCTCGCCATTCCCCTCGCCGCCGTTCTTTTCAGTGCGTTGGCGGAACAGCCTCCCGTAATTTCACCACCACCGGCCGTCGTGCCCGTGGACATCACCAAGCCGTGGCCCAGCCCGGAAGTGGTGCAGCGCATCAAGATGCCTCCGCCGCGCTCGAAGAAGGAAGTCGAGCCGATGCTCGCCGCCCTGCCGCCGATGACCGATGCGGAAAAGCAGCGCTCCTTCCACATCGTCCTTTGCGCCGCAGATAAGGATCCGGGGCACAATGGCCCGGGCTTTCACGACTATCCCATCTGGCGCGAACGCTGGACGAAAATCCTCGCCGGGGTTCCTGCCGTCACCACCGAGCCCGCGGACAAATGGCCGACCGAGGAGCAATTAAAGAAGGCCGATGTCATCGCATTTTTCCACCACAACCCCGCCTGGACCGCAGCCAAGGGGCCGGAGCTGGATGCCTATCTCGCGCGCGGCGGCGGTCTGGTCTTTCTGCATTTTTCCATCAACGGAAACAAAGAACCCCAACCGCTCGCCGAGCGCATCGGCCGCTCGTGGACCGGCAACAAATGGCTGCGCGGCGACATGAACCTGAAATTCAGCGCACACGAAATCACCAAGGGACTTCCCGAATCCGACATCCGCCCCGAGGAGCCATACTGGAAGCTTCTCGGCGAAGCCGCAGGCACCACCACCATAGCCGCCATGGATGCCGACGGCGCCGCGCAGCCGCAAGCATGGAGTGTCGAGCGCGGCGGCGGCCGCATCTTCGTCTATCTCCCCTGCCACTTCACCTGGACCCACGACGACCCGCTCTTCCGCGTTCTCGCCTACCGCGGCCTCTGTTGGACGGCCAAACGCCCACTCAACCGGCTCGACGCGGCGATCTTCACCGGGGCGAGGGTCAGCGAGCCGTAGACATATTTGAAATTCGAAATTCGAACTTCGCCAGTTCACCATGAAACATACCATCAAATTCATCCCCCTCCTGCTCGGCGCGCTGGCCGTCACGACCGCCATCGCTGAGGAGCCGAAGAAAGACGATCCCCAACCCATCCTCGACCGCCTGCCGAAAGAGGCCATCATCGAGAGGGACATCGTCTATGCCACCAATGGCGACCGCCAGATGCTGCTCGACGTCTATCGTCTCCCGTCGGACAAGCCGCTGCCGCTGGTCATCTGGATTTATGGCGGGGCCTGGGACTGGGGCTCGAAGGATCGCTCGAATCCGATCATCGGTCTCGTGGCGCGCGGCTATGCCGTTTCGTCGATCAGCTACACCAAGAGCCGGGAGGAAATCTTTCCCGCCGTGATCAACGACTGTCGCGCGGCGGTGAGTTTTCTGCGCTTCAACGCCGCTCGCTACAATCTCGATCCCAACCGCTTTGGCGCGGCTGGCGAATCATCCGGCGGACATCTGACGGCCCTGCTGGGGACGGTGGGCGACACGGAGGAGTTCACCAACCACCCGATCACGAAAAAAGCCTCGTCCGCCCTGCAAGCCGTCAGCCCATGGTGCGGTCCGACGGACTTTTTGAAACTCAATGACGTCAAGTGCGCCCAGGATTATTCCAGGAAACATTCAGCACCTTCCCGCCTGCTGGGCGCACCGATCAAGGAAGTCCCCGAAAAATGTCGGCAGGCCAATCCCATCACCTACATCAGCAAGAGCGACCCGCCATTCTTCATCGTTCACGGCGACCAGGATTTCGCCGTTCCCCTTAACCAAAGCGAGCTGCTCCACGCGGCGCTTCAGCAGGCCGGCGTGCCCTCGGCTCTTCATGTGGTCAAAGGCGGCGACCACGGCTTTTCCAAAGTTGAAACAACCAGAGACCAGGTCGTCGATAAGGTCGCGGAATTTTTCGATGGGCAGTTTAAGAAGGAGAAATAGAGTTAGGATTCAAGATTCGAACTTCGAGTTACTCACTTCTCACTTCTCACCTCGCCTCCCCGGTCCTACTTCTTCGCCTTCCTAGCATAAGCCGCCACTTCCCTGGCTGCTCTCGTTTCCTCTCCCGGCTTGCCGAGAAAACCGAGATCAGTGAACCACTCGATGTAGCGGTCATACCACTTGGCGTAAGGTATGGCATGGGGCGCGGTGTTCCGTTTCACCCCATGCCCGCCGCGTCCGTAGATGTGCATCTCCAAGTTCGGCACATCCTCCTTCAGCATCGCGTTAAAATAGTCCACCGCCCAGATCGCGTGCGCTTTGTCGCCCGTCCCCGCACACGCGAGGAAGCTCGGCGGCACATTCCCCGGGATCGCTGTCTCCGGTGCCTGGGTGAACGGTGTCGGTCCCGGATAAATGATGCCAACGAAGTCCGGACGGGCCGAAAACTTTGAGAGCTGATCATTCGGATCATTGTTCTTCCTAGCAAACTCCTCGAAGAGCAACGCCGCCGGTGCAGCCAGCTCCGCCCCCGCCGAGAATCCGATGATGCCAATCTTGTTCGGGTCCAGTTCCCATTCCGCGGCTTTTGAGCGGACGAGACGAATGGCCTGCTGCGCATCATTGACCGCATCCCTAGCCGCGTCGTAACCGTCCCCGGCCAGACGATTGCGCAGGATGAAGGTCGAGATTCCGAGCTTGTCGTTCGGTTCCACGTAATCCGTGCCATCGGATCCCACCCACAAAATAGTGTGGCCTCCGCCGGGAATGAGGATCATGGTCGCGCCATTCAGCGTGCGGTCCTTCGCGAGATGCACCTCGAGGGACGGATTGTGGACATTGACCACTGTGCGAATGATCGCGCCCTTGCCGCCGGCGTGAGTGTTGTATTTCTCCGCCTCGTGGATGCGCTCTCTCTTGAGCAGCGGCGAGTCCGGTGGATACAGCGGGAGGATCGTGCCCCCGGCCTTGATCACCTGCGGCTGGAATGGGCCGTCGGCGGGCTTTCTCTCCTCCACGGGCGCAGCCGTCTGTGCGACCACCAGTCCGGTGAACGCAGTCAGAGCAACGAAAGTCAGTAAAGTCGTTTTCATATCTGCCAGTAAATTCCATTCGCGCCCGCCGCACCGTAGACGATCACAACCGGGACGGGCGTCGGGGAGTGAGGGGGTCTGGTGTCGTGTCGGGCTTGCGGCTATCCCGGCGTCTTCACGCGGATGTTGTGAAAGCGCACTTCCTTCCACGGCCAGTGCGCCTGGAGGCCGATGCCTCCGCTGTCCGGAAACTTCGGATCGACCTCCTGAATCGGGTAGCGGTCCACCGTCATGCGTCCATTGAGCCAGACGGAGACGACGTTGTTTTCCACGCGCACGTCGAGGTAGTTCCATTGGCCGGGCGGATTATCCATCCGCACGGCTGGACGCACGGCCTTGCCGAGATCCTGGATGTTCTTCTGCGCGGGCACATACGTATGCAACACACCCCACAGGCCACTGCCCCACTTGTGCTCCCAAATGTCCGCCTGCCAAGGATGCACGCCGCGCAGATAGATGCCGGAGTTGATGTTGCCCGGGTCGGGATCGGCGAACATGAACTCGAGGCGCAGGCGATAATTCGCGAAGTCCTTCTTCCTCGTCACGATGCTCGGCCCCGGTCCCTTGAAGGTCCACTGCAAGCCCTCGCGCACCCAGTGCTGCTCCATCGGGCCGTTGCCGCCGAAGCCGGGATAGACCTCCCATTCGGCGACATCCATAAGGCTGCGGTAGCTGAGTTCCCGGACGCGCAGGTTGCGCAATTCGAGCGGGCCCTGGAACACGCGGAAGCCGAGGTAGCCGCATCGGGGGACGTAGTCATTGCACGTCCACGCCTGCTGGCCGTTGCAGGTGAGTGTGATGACGTTCTTCTCGGCCAGCACTCGCCAGGTGTTCCATTCGCCGACCGGCTTCTGCAATGCCGGCACGGCCTTCCGCGCCTTGCCCTGGCCCCCGATCATCCCCGTGGCACTGGCGTTGTATTCGCCCTCGCTGCGGTCATTCTCCTGCGGGCCGCCTTCGAGTCCCTTCGCGATGCGCATCGGTGCCGCATCGAGCAGGCGTCCGCTGTGGACGTAGAAGTCCGCGTCATAGCTCTCCGAGGTCACGCGCCACTCAAACTCAAACTCAAACGCTTCGTATTCCCACTGCGACGCAAGGATGGCCTTCGCATCGCCCGCGCCGATGATGACGCCGTTCTCGACCTTCCATGCCGCGGGCGGCTGTTTGGCCATCGCGGCACTGTCGCCAAATCGCCATCCGGTGAAATCACGACCATTGAAGAGCGAAACGAACTCGCCGGATGCCGTCGCGACTGGTTTTGCCCCCTCATCGGCAGCCGAAGCCGGATGGAGGGGCCAGGCGAGCGCCAGAAGCGCAATGAGGTTGATGGAACTGCGGAGGAAGTGGCGGCGGGTGAGTTGGGTGGTCATAAACTGCTGGGAATTTTCTGCTCGGGATTTGCTTTCGCGCCCGCCGCACCGGAAACGGTCAGAACGGGGACGGGCGTCGGGGAGTGAAGTTTGTTGTCGAGTGCCATGCGGGGGAGGTCATTTATTTTTGCTTCGCTGCTGAGTTGCTTCGCGCTCCCCTTCTCCAAACCGGAGCTATCCCGCTCAGACGTTGGCGAGGCGGCCGGTGGAGTCGCCGAAGCGTTCGAGAGTTTTCAATCCGACGCGGTCGGCCATGCTGAGGAAGAGGTTGGTGACGGGCTGGGTGCCGTGATCCACATGGCGGCCGGGCTTGAGGGTGCCGCCGGCGCCGCCGGCGAGGAGGATGGGGAGATTGGCGTGGGTGTGGAGGTTGCCGTCGGCGCAACCGCTGCCGTAGAGGATCTGGGAGTTGTGGAGCAGCGAGTGGCCGTCGAGGTCGGGCGTGTCGGCCATCTTTTTGAGAAACTTGGCGAACTGCGCGGCATACCAGTGCTCGATCTTGGCGACTTTGGCCACGAGTTCGGGCTTGTTCTGGTGGTGGGAAATGTCGTGGTGGCCTTCGGGGACGCCGATTTCGCTGAAGGAGCGGTTCGTGCCGTCGGCGGCGGTCATGAAGCTGATGACGCGGGTGGAGTCGGTCTGGAAGGCGAGCAGCATCAAGTCGTACATGAGTCCGACGTATTCGCCGTATTCGATGGGGATGCCGGCGGGTGTGTCCACGCCGGGATCTTTTGGCAGGCCGAGGCGCTCGGCTTTCTGGATGCGGACTTCGAGTTCGCGCACGCCGGTAAGGTATTGGTCGAGTTTCTCCTGATCGCGCGCGCTGAGCTTGGTCTTCATGGCGCGGGCGTCGTCGCGGATAAAGTCGAGGATGGACCGCTGCTGCTGCTGGCGTGCGAGGAGCAATGCTTCGCGCTGGCCGGCGGTGCCGGTGCCAAAGAGCCGCTCGAAGAGGAGGCGTGGGTTGCCCTCGGTCGAGAGGGGCGTGTTCGTCGCGGTCCAAGAGAGGTGGTATTGGTAGGCGCAGGCGTAGCGGTCGTCGCAGTATATTTTGCGGATCGACAGTGAGTCGGAGGCGATCTGGAGGGAGGGGAAACGGGTGAGGTGCCCGATCTCGCGCGCGATGAGCTGGTCGATGGAGATGCCGTTGCGGATGTCTTTCTCGCTTTTGCGCAGGCGGGTGCCGGTGAGAAAGGTGCCGGTGGCGCGCGCGTGATCGCCGCCGCCGTCATTGCCGCTCTCGTGGACGGCTTCGGCGGCCTGATGCCCCAGCCCGCGGATCACCTGCAAGTGCTGCTTGCTGGCTGCGAGTGGTTCCAGCGTGGGGCTGAGGGCGAAATCACTACCGGTAGTCGCGGGCCACCACGAGGCGGGGATGGCGCCATTGGGAAAATAGACAAACGCCGTGCGGAGCGGGCGGCCGGTGGCGGTCACGCCGAGCTGGCCGGCGCTGGCTTCCGCGCCCAGCAGGCGGGTTGGGAAAAGGGACTCCATCGCGGGCAGTGCGAGCGAGACTCCGAAGCCGCGGAGAAAACTGCGGCGGCTGACATCTAGGTGCTGCTGGGCGGCGCGGGTTGCGGGCGTGGTCATCGGGATTGGTGGTGTGGAGTTATTGCGGGGCGACGTTAGCCGGTGGGCCGCCCGCGTCACCCGGTTTGTGGCGGCGTTTTTGAAAAGGAGCGGATTCGATGATGCCAAACAGCAGGGCGTGAAACCGGCCCTCCTCCTTTTGGATGCGGGCAACGATGGCGTCCACGGTGGTGATGTCGGAGGGTTCGAGGCCGCGGCCGATCGCGTAGGTGAGCATTTTTTCCGTCAGGCAACGGTGGAAATCCTCGCGGCGCTCGACGGCGAGCACGCGCTTCAGCTCGCGCATGTCGGCAAACTTCTCACCGGTGACGAGCTTGCCGGAAGGGTCGATCTTCTGGCTGTGCTCCTCCTGGCGAAACAACCCGAGGGCGTTGAAATTTTCCAGCGCCAGCCCGAGGGGATCCATGCGGTCGTGGCAGGAGGCGCAGGCGGCTTTCTCGCGATGGACGGCGAGCGATTCGCGCAGGGTCGGCTGGCGGTCGGTGGTGGTGGCGGTTTTGGCGGCCACGTCCAGGTCGGGAATGTCGGGCGGCGGCGGCGGCACGGGTGTGCCGAGGATGTTGTTGAGGACAAACAGGCCGCGTTTCACGGGCGAGGTGCGGGTGGGGTTCGAGGTCACGGCCAACACCGTGCCGTGGGTGAGGACGCCGCCGCGCGGGTGGTCCGGCGGGAGCTGCACGAGCCGCAGTTCATCGCCGGCGATGTCGGGGATGCCGTAGTGCGAGGCGAGGCGGGCGTTGAGGAAGGTGTAGTTGCTGTCGATGAACTCGGTGAGCGGGTGATTCTCCCGCACGATGTGGGCGAAGTAGGCCTCGGTCTCCTGCCGCATCGCCAGCCGCAGCTCCGGCGTGAGAGCGCCCGGCGGGCCGCCGCGACCGCCCTTCACGGGCACACCGGGCACGGCCTCGCGCGCGAGCACCGCTTGTGCATTGATGGTCACGCCGGGGATCTCGCGGGCTCCCAGCCATTGACCGGCGAAGTTTGCCACCAGCGCGGCGGAACGCGCATCGGCCAGCATCCGCCGCACCTGCGCGTCCAGCCCGGCGCGCAGCTTGCCCGCGGCCGCGAGCGTGAGCAGTTCCTCGTCCGGCATCGTGGACCAGAGGAAATACGAGAGCCGCGAAGCCAGCGCAAACTCGTCCACCAGCGGGTCGGTATCGCCGGGCTTGAGCGCCTCGACGCCCTCGTCGCGAAACAGAAAACGCGGTGAGGCGAGCACCGCCACCATCGCGTGGGCGATGCCGGCCTCGAAAGTCTGGCCGGGAGTTTTGTCCACGCTTTGCGCCAGCCCGGCCAGCCGCTCGAGCGTGGCCTCCTCCACCGGATGCCGGTAGGCCCGGGCCGCAAATTTGCCGAGCAGTTCACGCGCGTAGGCCGCGCGCTCCTTCGGGTCGGACGGGACGGACTCGGGGAAAAATTTCGTATAATCTTTCGGCGCGATCCAGTGCTCAGGCTCCAGCGGCCCGCGCACCGTCAGTCCCTCGATCCGCAGACGCATTGCGCGCGTTTGCGGCTGGGCCGGCTCCAGCGGTACGACCTCAAAGGTCAGCACGTTCGCGCCCGCCTTCAGCACGCGTTCGAACTCCAGGGCAAACAGCCGGTTGTATTCGCTGCTGAACTCGCGCTCGAGCACCACGTCGCCGTCCACCTTGATGATGAAACGGCACTTGTTGTAATCGAAAATGTCGTCCGGGCCGCGATCCGTCGCCGTGACGTTGAGCGTGAGGCGGTGCTTCCCGGATCTCTCCACCTGGAGCGCGTGAGTGGGCGCAGCCGCTTTGTAGTATGACAGGATGAGCTGGCCCGCCTTGCTTATCATCGAGGGCTCGTTTCCGGTGGACAGCGCGCGGGCGTCGAGCTGCTTTTCCATCGGGATGCGCGGAACCGTGGGCACTGCCTGCTCCACGATGGCGCGGGCAGCGTTCACATATTTCTCCAGCAGCAACGGCGACATCGTCAGCGCATCCGCGATGTTGTCGAAGCCGAAGCCCGAGTCGTCGCTCGGAAATTCTTTCGTCGTATTGAAGTCCACGCCAATCAGGTCGCGGATGGTGTTGCGATACTCGGCGCGGTTGAGGCGGCGAAGGGTCACGCGGCCCGGATCTGGCCGGGCCGGGTCGAGGCCGAGCGCGCCGGCCTTGATCCAGTGGACGAGGCGCGCGGCGTCATCCGCCGGGAGGCGCGGCCCGCGGGCGGGCATCAGGCCGGCCTGCACGTTTTTCAGCACAGCCACCCAGACGTCGGTCCTGGCGAGCATTTCCTTGTCCGGGCCGAGCTGGTCAAAGGCGAGCTTGCCTTTGCTCTCGCCGTCGCCGTGACAGTCGTAGCAATGCTTCTCCAGCAGCGGTTTGATGTTCTTGTGAAAATCCTCCGCCACCGCCGCCGCCGGAGCGGTCCCCGCGGCGGCCGGGCTCTCCGCCCGCGCCAAGCCGACACACGCGCAGACGAACACGGAAAACGAAAGGAGGCCCCGGAAAATCACTGCCATGAAATTGCTTTCGCGCGCGCCGCACCGGAAACGGTCAGAAATGGGACGGGCACCGGGGAGTGCGGGCTGAACGATGATGAAAGAAGAATCAGTGAAGCGTTCCGCGCTGCTTTGAAAGTAGGACTTGCGGAGGCGAGGCTCGGTTGTGGCGAGATTCATGCGTTGCGGTGAAGTGCGCGAACATGGCCGTCGACTCTGCTTTGCCAAGCACTATTCGGAAGCGGTTTTCTCTGCCGCAGTGCTTTCGCGCCCGCCGCGCCGGAAACGGTCAGAGCGGAAACGGTCGGAGCGGGGTCGGGCGTCGGGGAGTGAGAGGGTCTGATACACCTGAAACGGCGAATTGATGTGCATGTCAATCCGCGTCATTCAGTTCTTCGTCTTCTTGAACCTAGGCAGCACCGGCGCGCCGCCGGGATACGGAACGGGATCAAAGGTCTCGCCGCGCCTGCTAGGCACGCGGGAGTCGTCCGTCGCCGTCAACCCGGCGATCAGTTATTCGCTGAGTTTCTTGAGGGTGTCGGCATACTCGAGATTGTCAGCCGCGCTGTTTAGCTGGCCCGGGTCTTTGCAGGAGTCTAAAATTTCTCAACTGCCATGAAACTGCTTTCTGGACGCTCCGCGGTTCATCGAAGTTATCTGGTGATCGGAAGAGCTTTTGTGACGGCATCCACGCATTCATCGCTGAGGATCCGATAGGCAGCCGCAGTCCAGTGGAACTTGTCCTTGCCGCCGCGCGCGAGTTCCAGCTTGTCCACGAGTAGCGCGTATAAATTGCTCACCGGCAGGCCGCACTCGGCCATGACTTTCGCGGCCATGTAGTTGTGCTCGATGGTGGTGCCGTTGATGACGGGATCGAGTTTCTTCACCTCACCTTCGAGCAGAACGGGCGTGGTGCTGGCCCACAAGAGGCGTGCACTGGTCTGCTTCATGCGCGTGATGAGCATTGACAGGAAATTACTTTCTGGACGCTCCGTGGTTCAGCGGCTTGATGTAGGTGGCGAGATCGATTGAACGGTTGGCCGTGGGCAGCATTTCGCGCGACGCAGGATGCCCGGCCGCCGGAGCGGTGGCAGACACCGCTGCCAGGGCTAGGGAAAGGGAGAGGTGCGGGAAATCGAGATGCATGGAGAGATGAAAGATTGGCATGATTGCTCCGGTTGCGCAACATGGACCACCGAGCGGGTTGCGCAGGCAGACCAAGCCAACCGCCAGCCCCGCAGTGAACTGCGACAAGCCCGCCAATTCAAGGAAGTGACCACCACGGCGATGTCAAGGAAGGCATGGTCACTGGAAGCATCGCGTCTCAACTTCTGGTTGTTTCAGCCCCCGAAACAGTTTATCTGCCAGACAAACTTTCCGGCATTCTCTCAATACTTGAAAGTCAGGCCTAGGCAGATGCGTGCCACAGGTGTGCATTCCCGATCATGAAGTATTTTTCTCCCATCGCTTTCACTAGGGCCGCAATCATCAGCCTCGGGTGCGCCGCGTTCCTTTCTTTACCCCGTTTGCAGGCAGATGAGGCTCCGGTGCAGCCTTCGACGAATGATCTGGCGTTCTTCGAGACCAAAGTCCGCCCGGTATTGGCTGGGAAATGTTATGAGTGCCATTCGGCTGCGGCGCAGCAGAAAGGAAAGCTCAAGGCGGGGCTCTATGTTGACAGCCGGGAGGGATTGATGGCTGGTGGGGATAGCGGCCCCGCATTGCTGCCCGGAAAACCTCAGGAAAGCCTGCTCATCAAGGTCCTCAGGCATGAGATCAAAGACGCGGAAATGCCTCCCAAAGGCAAGCTGGATGACAGCGCCATTGCTGACCTCGCGAAGTGGATTGAAATGGGGGCACCGGATCCCCGGGTGGCGGCGGTAACGGTCGCCGGTAGCAGGCGGATCATCGATGCAGTCGAGGGCAGAAAATGGTGGGCGTTTCAGCCTCTGGTCCAGCCTCCCGTGCCCGATGTGAAAAATAAGTCCCTTGTCAGGACTCCGGTAGATGCCTTCATCCTCGCAAAGCAGGAGGCTGCAGGTCTAGTGGCAAATGCCACCGCCAGTCCGGAGAAACTGCTGCGCCGCGCGACCTTCGGCCTCACCGGCCTTGCCCCAACGATGGAGGAACGTGAGGCATTCCTCAAGGACACCTCGCCAGACGCCTTTGCCCGGCTCATCGACCGGCTGCTGGGAAGCCCGCGTTATGGCGAGCGCTGGGGGCGTCACTGGCTGGATGTGGTACGCTTCGCTGAGAGCGGCGGCTATGAGTTCGATGGCTTCCGCCCGGGGGCTTATCACTATCGCGATTGGGTCATCAGGGCCTTCAATGCGGACATGCCCTTTGACGAATTCGTCAGGATGCAGCTCGCCGGAGACAAACTCAAACCTGATGAATTTGATGGTGCGGCGGCGGTGGGGTTCCTCGTGGCGGGTCCGTATCCGGGCCAGACCACGGTGAAGACTGAGGAGAAAATCCGCTATGACCAGCTGGACGACATGGTCTCGACCATCGGCAGCGGCATGCTCGGAGTCACCATGGCCTGCGCCCGCTGCCATGATCACAAGCATGACCCGCTCTTCCAGCGCGACTATTACGGTATCGCGGCAGCGCTGGCGACGACGGAGCATGACGCCGCGAAACGCAACTCCAGCGGCGCTGAAACGCAGCACGCGCTGGAGCAGCACAAGCAAGCCGGTGTCTCTCTGGCGGCAGCGCTAAAAAAATACGAGACCGAAGGGTTTTCCCGGCGATTCGAGGAGTGGCGGAAGACGAGCCTGCCGCAGTTCAGCGCGGCCACGCCATGGCAGATCGTCGATGTGCGCAGTGTTTCCGCCAAAAGTGCCATCCTTGTTTCCGACGCCGAAGGCCAGGTGCATTATGCCGGAAACAAAACGAACGACGACCTTTACACCGTGAAGGCGGTGACCTTTCAGAAAGGCGTGCGGGCCTTCCGGCTGGATGCCTTGAGTGATTCTTCGCTGCCGGCCAAAGGTCCGGGCTTGTCGGATAACGGAAACTTTGTGCTCGCGGATCTCAAAATAATTGCCCGGCCGCTCGACACAAAAAACAACGCGCCGCCTGTACCTGTAAAACTCAAGCCTGTAGCGGCAACCTTTGAACAGGCCGGCTATCCACTCGCTTCCAGTCTGGATGCGAATGACACCTCCGGCTGGGCGGTGGCTCCGGAAATGGGCAAGGATCACGCCGCAGTTTTTGCCGTCGATGGCGCGACCGTTGGCTTTGACGGAGGCACGGAGTTCGAGTTCCAGTTGCGCTTCACCGGCTACTTCGGCCTTGGCAGGATGGGGCTCGCCTTCTGCAATGGCGCTGAAGAGGCGAAGCTGGGAGATGCTAAGGAATTGCAGCATTTGCGGGAAATCCAGACGCTGGCTGCGGTCAGCGACGGCCTGACCCTAGAAGCAAATCGCCTAGGACTGCTGCGCTGGTTCAGCCACTTTGATGCGCACACGAAAGCGTTGCTTGATGCCGTGTCGCAGCATGAACGCAAACGACCGGTGCCGGAGCCGACGGAGATCTATACCACGCGGGACGGTGGCCGGGATGTCCATTTCCTGCGCCGCGGAGAAGTGGACCGCAAGGAGGGCAGGATGAGCCCGGGATTTATCCAGGTGCTCATGCCTTCCGGAGATGCAGAGAAGCGATGGACCACGGCCGCAGAACTGGAGAAACCCGCGCCGCATCCCAGAGTAAGTCTGGCGAACTGGATGACGGATTTGGAGGCCGGCGCTGGTTCGCTTCTGGCACGGGTCATGGTGAACCGTGTTTGGCGACAGCATTTCGGCCGCGGCCTCGTGCCCTCCAGCAACGACTTCGGCTCCCAGGGGGCGAAGCCCGCGAATCCCGCCCTGCTCGACTGGCTGGCATTGGAACTCATGCGGAATGGCTGGCACCTCAAGCCCATCCACCGGGTTATCATGTCGAGTGCCGTTTACATGCAGTCGGGTGAGGTGAATCCCGCGAACGTGAGGGCCGATCCTGACAACGATCTGTGGTCGCAGCGTCCCGCCCGCCGGCTCGAGGCGGAAGCTATCCGCGACGAACTGCTCCAGATCGGCGGGAAGCTGGATGAGAAAATGTTCGGACCCTCTGAAGCGAACTATGAGAGCGGGCGTCGCAGTGTCTATCTGCGGGTGAAGCGCAGTGAGCTGATTCCTTTCCTGACGATGTTCGATGCGCCGGAGCCCGCGCAAAGTGTCGGTGACCGCGGAACCACCACCGTGCCGACTCAGGCCCTAGCCAGCATCAATTCCAATTTCATGTGGGATATCGCAGGGCGGTTGGCTGACCGCGTCCAGGCCACACAACCGGCGAGTATCGAGGTCGCCATTGCCCGGACCTACGAACTAGTCCTGTGCCGGCAGCCGACGGACAGTGAGATCCAGCGTATGAAAACCTTCATCGATGAGCAGACGCGGTTGTTGGGAAACAAGCCCGACTCGCCCGCGCAGGCCATGCGGGAGTTCTGTCTTGCCATGCTTTGCCTCAATGAATTCATCTACGTTGACTAGCCCGAAGTCTTCCCGCCACTGCCCCCCATTCCCATGTTTGACCACCACCGAAACGGAGATCTCGCCCTGCCGACCCGGCGCCAGTTTTTGCAGCGTTCCGGGCTTGGATTCGGGTCGCTGGCGCTGGCGTCCATGCTCCACCGGCAGACCGGAAGTGCCGCCACAGCCGTGGATCCGCTGGCCTTGCGCCCGCCATTGTTCGCTCCGCGGGCTAAAGCGGTGATCTGGCTGTTCATGACCGGCGCTCCCTCGCATGTGGACACATGGGACTATAAACCGGAACTCCAGAAGCGCTCCGGGCAACCGCTTCCGGGCAGTGATGCCAAGACCGGCTTTTTCACGACCAGTGGCAAAATCCTCGCCTCGCCCTTCGGCTGGAAGCAGCATGGCCAGTCTGGCACATGGGTTTCTGATATCTTCCCGCATCTGTCCCGGCACGTGGATGACATGGCCTTCATCCACTCCATGCATCTGAAGGCTAACAACCACGCCCCAGCCTCCATGGAACTCATGTGCGGAGCGACCCAGCCCGGTCACCCCAGCGCCGGAGCATGGATCACTTATGGTCTCGGTACGGAAAATCAGAACCTACCGTCCTTTGTGGTCATGCACGAAACCCGCCCGCGCGGCGATGATCAGATTTGGTCCGCCGGCTTCCTGCCCAAGACCTTCCAGGCCCTGACACTGGACGCACGGCGCAATGGAACGATCGACAACCTTGTTCGCCAGCAGGTTCAGAGTGATCCCCAGCAGCGATCGTCGCTCGACCTGCTGCGCGAGATGAATCAGCAGCATGCGCAGCAACGGCCCACCCAGGCCGACCTCGCCGCAAGGATCAATTCCTTCGAACTCGCCTATCGCATGCAGATGGCGGCCCCTGAAGCCCTGGACGTGAATCAGGAGAGCGATGCCACGAAAAAACTCTACGGTCTCGACAATAAGGACTGCGGGGTCTTCGCCCGTCAGTGCCTCACGGCGCGGCGGTTGGTGGAGCGGGGCGTCCGTTTTGTCCAAATCTTTGCAGGCAAGAACACAGGCGGCGACGGCGCGGTCAATGACGTGCCGTGGGACGGCCATGACAACATTGAGACAAATCACCGCACCTGTGCCGCAGCAACGGATCAGCCCGCTGCAGCTCTGCTGAAGGATCTTAGTGCCCGCGGGCTCCTGAACGACACCCTCGTCATCTGGGGCGGCGAATTCGGTCGCACTTCCGATTCCCAGGGCAGCCTCGGCCGCGATCACAATCCCAACGGCTTTACCATCTGGATGGCCGGCGGCGGCGTCAAAGGTGGCGTCCACTACGGCAGCACTGATGAATTCGGCTACAAGGCCGTGGAAAACAAAGTCCGCGTCAACGACCTCCACGCCACCCTCCTGCACCTCCTGGGACTGGATCATGAGAAGCTAACCTACCGGAACAACGGACGCGACTACCGCCTTACGGATCTTGGCGGAAACGTCATCAGGGAAATCCTTGCTTAGGTGTTCAGGGAGAAGTGAAGGCGATGAAAGCGGCCGTCGCGCCACAGACATTTCCAGCAATCGCGCTGACTGCGCACGCCATGCTGCGGACTGGGCTGCGCCGCAGATGCCAAATCCGCCGACTTCCGCCGCCTTACGAGGGCAGCCTTCGCCCGCGCCCCCGGGATTCGTATCAGCGTCTGCGTGGCCGCACTGCCGCGCGGCAAAATTTCATTCTCTCACGGGCGTCTACGCCTTGAACGACTGAAGATTCTTCGTCAGCAGCGCCATCACATCCGCTTTGCCGGCGGCTCGGCTGCACGCCGCCGATACACTCCCGCTGTAACCCCGGCAGCATCCTGGTCCGCCGTTAGCAGAACTGGCCTTTGAAGGTTGGTTTCCCGGTTCAATCCGTAAGAAAGAACTTGCAACGGTATACCGTTTGGTTGTGCATATCGGAATTCCGTCATGAAAGTACTGCCTTCATCAAAGCAACGATCCGACCACGCTTTAGCGGTCCTGCGCAGTCGCATCATTGATGGAGTCCTTGAGCCTGGTGCACTGCTTGCGGAGTCGGCGGCTGCGCGGGAGCTTGGCGTTAGTCGTGTGCCGGTGCGGGAGGCTTTATTTGCCCTAGAGCGCGATGGATTGGTGGAATTCAGCGGGTCAGGGCGGGCTTACGTGAAAGAGCTTTCGCCGCATGATTTTGAGGAACTACATGTGCTGCGTATAGCGATGGAGCCGGTGGCGGCCCGCCTGGCGGCCCCGGCGCTCCGGAAGGATGCTTCCGCACTGGAGAAAAACATCGAGGCCACGAGCAAGGTATCGTCGCTGATCAGGGTGACGCATCTGGATCTTGATTTTCATGACATCATACTGGAGGCGTGCGGCAATGCGCGGCTTTTGAAGCTCTGGCGCTCCATTCGCGGTGAACTGGAGCTTTGGCTCGGCCGTTTGCATCGCTCTAGGCAAGTCCAGACGCGCGGCACTCGGGCGGAGACCGTCAGGAGCCACCAGAGGCTGGCAGATGCCTTCCGAACCAAATCCCCCGCGGAATGCGAGTGTCTCATGCGCCAGCACATCCTCTGCTGGCGCGAATGGCTACCAACGATGGAGGTGCAGGCGAAATCTGTGGAAACTCCTATCTGCTGCCCCCCCTGAATCTGCTGGAGGCCCAATCTGAATCCGAATCCAACCATGCCTACCATCGCCATCACCGACTACACCTTCCCCGATCTCAGCATGGAGGAGGGCATTTTTCGACCTGCGGGCATCGAGGTTGTTTCCTGCAAAGAAAAGCTTTCGCCCGCTGAGCTTGCCGAACTAGTGCGTAATGCCGATGCGGTGATCACGCAGTTTGCGCCCGTGAACGCCCAGGTCGTGAACGCCATGACCAAAGCCAAAGCCATCGTTCGCTACGGCATCGGCTACGACAATGTGGACTGCGCCGCCGCCCGTGAGCGCGGCATCCCGGTGTGCAATATCCCGGACTACTGCATCGATGAAGTCGCGGACCACACGCTTGCCTTCATCCTCGCCACCACTCGCCAGGTCGTGCCGAATGCATTGCACTTGCGCGAGGGCCAGTGGGGGCTCGCCACGCCGGTGAGCGCGATGTCCGCGCTGAAGCAGCTCACCATCGGCATCTTGGGCTTCGGACGCATCGGACGCGAAGTCGTGAAGCGGCTGCTGGCGTTCAAGGCCCGCGTGCTGGTGTTTGATCCGGTCGTGGCAGCCGATGAGATCATTAAAGCAGGCGCAGTGGCCGCGGCTTCGTTTGATGAGTTGCTCGCGCAAAGCGACATCGTCTCGCCGCATTGCCCAGTAACTCCGCAGACGAAGCAGCTCTTCAATGCCGCGACCTTCGCGAAGATGAAAACAGGGTCCATCTTCATCAACGCAGGCCGTGGCGATCTCGCCGACAGCGCCGCCGTCACTGCCGCCCTGCAATCCGGTCATCTCGCGGGTGCCGCGCTCGACGTCTTCGATCCAGAACCGGTCCCTGCTGACCATCCCATCCGGAAGATGCCCAACGTCATCCTCGCCGCGCACATCGCTTCCGTGAGTCCACCAGCGGTGAAAACCCTGCGCGAAACCGCCGCCCGCATCGCACTGATGGCCGTTCGCGGCGAGCCGCTGCCAAATATCGTCAACGGCGTGACCACCGCATGAACACTTTGATCACCACCACTCCAACCAACCATGACCACCCGTCGTTCATTCCTCACTTCCATCAGTTCCCTCGCCGCCTCACCACTGCTGGCGCGTGATTTCGGCCCCGGTGCCGCGCCGGTGCGTTATCCCGAGCCGGATGTCATCGCGCTCGATAAGGCATTCGAGAAATACAGGATCGGCTCCGCGCCCATCGAGAGGCTGCACACCGGAATGTATTGGGCGGAAGGGCCTGCGTGGAGCGGCTGGGGGCAGTATCTCGTGTACAGCGACATCCCGAACAACGTGCAGCATCGCTGGCTGCAGGATGACGGCGAAGTCACGACGATCCACAAGCCCGCCGGTCACAGCAACGGCAACACCTTTGACCGGGAGGGCCGGCAGATCTCGTTCGAGCACGGCAACCGGCGCGTGGTTCGCTACGAGCCCGACGACACCATCACCGTCCTCGCGGAAAAGTTCGACAGCAAACCCTTCAACGCACCGAATGACGGCGCGGTGCATCCCGATGGCAGCGTTTGGTTCACCGACCCCGGCTACGGCAGCCTCGGCAACTACGAGGGCAACAAAGGCGACCTCTTGCTCAAAGAAGCGGTCTATCGCATCGACCCGGGCGGCAAGGTGGAGAAGGTCACGGATGAAATCTTCAAGCCCAACGGCCTCTGTTTCTCGCCGGACTACAAGAAAGTCTATGTAGCCGACACCGGTGCCTCACACTACCCCGCGGCACCGAAGAACATCAAAGTCTGGGACATTGATGGTGCGAAACTGAAGAACGGCCGCGAGTTTGCCTCCATGAAAATGGACCTCAAAGGCAAAGAGGTCGCCGGACTCGCTGACGGCATTCGTTGCGACAAGGACGGCAACATCTGGGCCGGCATGGGCTGGGTGGGCGAAGGCTACGACGGTGTCCACATCTTCGCTCCGGAAGGCAAGCGCATCGGCCAGATCGTGCTGCCCGAAGTGTGCAGCAACGTCTGCTTCGGCGGACCGCGCCGGAACCGCCTCTTCATGACTGCGAGCCGCAGTCTGTATGCCGTGCATGTCGAGGCCATCGGTGCACATTGGTGCTGAAAACCGCCGCCTGAACCCAGGCCAACCACGCCGGACATGAATGCACGCATCGTTGAAGCCGCCGACATTGTGCTTATCGGCAGCGGCATCATGTCCGCGACTCTGGCCGTGATGCTCAAGTGGCTCGATCCGCAGCTGCGGATCCAGATGGTTGAGATCACGAGTGAACTCGCGCAGGAAGCCTCGGACGGCTGGAACAACGCGGGCACGGGTCACGCGGGCATTTGTGAACTTAGCTATACCCCGGCGCGCGATGAAAGAGGTGGCGTGCCCATCTGCCGGGCGCTGCGCATATTTGAGCAGTTCGAGCACTCGAAACAGTTCTGGGGATCCGTGGCTGCCGCTGGCATTGTGGGAGCGCCGGCGGATTTCATTCACGCGGTGCCACACATTTGTTTCGTCAAGGGAGCAGAGGATGTGGACTTTCTGCAGGCCCGCCACGCGGCGATGCTGGAGCATCACTTCTTTCGCGGCATGACACTGACCACGGACTCATCGGTCATTCACCAATGGGCACCGCTGGTGATGGAAGGCCGCGATCCCGGCCCGGTGGCGGCTACGACAGGCGATGGCACCGAGGTGGACTACGGACTGCTGGCCCGCCGCTTGTGTGGCTGGCTGGCGCAGCAGGAGCACTGCGGCATCGCCTCCGGATGGAAGGTGGCGAGCCTAAAGCGCAGCGTTGGTGAATGGCACCTCACGATGAAATGCCAGACCACTGGCGAAAAGCGCCGGCAGCGTGCGAATTTCGTCTTCGTCGGCGCGGGCGGTGGCAGCCTGCCTTTGCTGCAATCGACCGGTCTCGCAGAAGTGGCGGGTCTTGCCGGTTTTCCCATCGGCGGCCAGTGGCTGGCGTGCGATGAGCCTTCGATCTGCTCGCGGCACGAAGCGAAGGTTTACGGTGCCACGCCGCGCTCATCGCCCAGCCTCGGCGCGGGGCATCTCGATGTGCGGCGACTCAATGGCCAGCGCCTGCTTCTCTTCGGTCCGTTTGCCTCATGGACGACGCGTTTCCTCAAACACGGACGCTGGAGCGATCTCCCGCTCTCGATTCGTCCGAACAATCTCGGCGCGCTGCTGCAAACCGGCGCGCGCAACCTCCCGCTGGTGAAGTATCTCTTCACCCAGGGTTTGCAAGGCATGGCGGACCGCATGGAGGCCGTGCGTGCATTCTATCCCAACGCCTGTTCCGAAAACTGGCGGGTCGTGCAGGCGGGCATTCGCGTCCAGACCATCAAGAAGCAGGATCGCGGCGCGCTGTCTTTCGACACCGAAGTGTTCTCCTCCGCGGACCGCTCGGTCTCGGCACTGCTTGGCGCTTCACCGGGCGCATCGGTTTCGGTCAATATCGCGCTCGAAGTCGTCCAGACCTGCCTGCCGCACCTGCTCGCCAGCTCTGAAGGCCAGGAACGCATGAGGCAGATGATCCCCACCTATGCCCACGACCTGAAGCAGCCCTCCAATGCGACCCTGTTCGAGAAAACCACCCGCGAGGCCGCAGAGAGGCTGCAACTCACTTTCAAACCATGATCCGCCTCACCGACAAAGTTGCCCTCGTTACCGGAGCCGGTTCCGGCATCGGCGCCGCCATCGCCGAGTGCTTCGCGCAGGCCGGGGCGCTCGTTTTCGCCACCGACCGCGACGAAGCCGCCGCGCAACAAACCACAGCGCGGATTCGCGAGGCGGGCCATCGTGCAGAATCTCTCGCGCTCGATGTCAACGAGGAGGTGTCCTGCCTTGTCGCCGTGCGTACAGTCAATGAGAAATGCGGATGCTGCGATGTGCTCGTCAACAACGCGGGGGTCGGGCATGTCGGCACCATTTTGACCACCAAGCCCGAAGATCTGGAAAGGCTATGGAAGGTCAATGTGCTCGGCATGTATCACCTCTCGCGTGCTGTGCTGCCGGGCATGATCGAGCGAGGCATCGGCTCTATCGTCAACATCGCCTCCATCGCCGGACTCATGGGCATGGAGGCGCGCTTCGCCTACACGACGACCAAGCACGCCGTCGTCGGCCTGACCCGTGCGATGGCCATGGACCACGGCACCACGGGCGTGCGCATCAATTGCATCTGCCCGGGCCGCGTCCGCACGCCGTTCGTGGATGCCATGCTGCGCCAGTATGAGAACCCCGGCGACTATCTCCGCCAGATGGAGGCTCCCCACGCCATGAAACGCATGGCCGCGCCCTCCGAGATCGCCTCCGCCGCGCTCTATCTCGCCAGCGACGCGGCGTCCTTTGTCACCGGCAGCGCCATGACCGTGGATGGCGGCTACACCACCGGAAAATAGAAACCACGCCTTTCACACCCTCACCCACAACCAACCATGCGCATCATCCGCCACCAGACCATCGACGGTTCCATCCACCACGCAGCCCTTCAGCCTGACGGCACCGCCCGCCGCATTGAGGGCGACATTCCTGGCGACTTCCGCGTCATTGATGAAGTCGTCGCGCCGGGCAAGCTCCTCTCGCCGCTGCAGCCGACCGCCATTTTTTGCATCGGCCTGAACTACCGGAAACACGCCGAGGAAAGCAACGCCGCCATCCCGCAGTATCCGGTGCTCTTCATGAAATCGCCGGGCGCGGTGCAGAATCCCGGCGATGACATTGTCCTGCCACGCCATCTCGCCAGCGATGAAGTGGACTACGAGTGCGAACTCGCCGTCGTCATCGGCAAGGCCTGCAAGAACGTCTCCAGGGCCGATGCGCTCGACTATGTGCTCGGCTACACCTGTGCCAACGACGTGAGCGCCCGCGACTGGCAGATCAAGCGTGGTGGCAGCCAGTGGTGCCGCGGGAAGACTTTCGACACCTTCGCCCCGCTGGGCCCCTGCCTCGTGTTGAAGGATGAGATCCCCAATCCCAACACGCTGCGCATCCAGACCATCCTCAATGGCAAAACCATGCAGGACTGGAACACGAACGACATGATTTTCGACGTGCCCGCGCTCATCGAGTTCCTCAGTGGCAGTACCACACTTCTGCCCGGCACCGTGATCCTCACAGGCACTCCCCAGGGTGTCGGTGCGGCCATGAAACCGCCCGTCTTCCTCCAACCCGGTGACACCGTGACCATTGACATCGAAAAGATTGGCGCACTCACCAATCCCGTCGTGGCGGAAGAATAACACCCAAACTCCAGCACTCCATAAAAACGAATCTCATCCTCCTGCTCGCCTTCACCGCCACCGCGCGGGCCCAG
The DNA here is from genome assembly GCA_945861415.1 of Akkermansia muciniphila. Lineage (GTDB taxonomy): Bacteria > Verrucomicrobiota > Verrucomicrobiia > Verrucomicrobiales > V1-33 > V1-33. Next base: position 180,484 of record CAMAUV010000001.1, read on the forward strand.
GTGCCTGCGGAGCATGTCCACGACCTGTCGCTGCCCGTTTCGCCGGAATGGCCGTGTGTGTGGCCGCTGGGTATGATGCAGCACATCACCATCCCGCGATTCACCTTTGGCCCAGGGGCTTTTCACCGCGAAACCGTCGTGCTCGACGAACACACTGGCACGCAGTGGGACGCGCCTGCGCATTTTGTGCCGCCGCCGGATTCCGGACTGCCCGGCGCGGGGCCGATGGGCCTCATTACCGGTGAAAAAGTGCCGGCGTGGCAGTTTGTGGGCGAAGCCTGTGTCATCGACGTCACCGCACATCGTGACGACGCGCCGGGCGGCTCCAGCTTTCTCATCCGCCCCGGGCATGTGAAGGCATGGGAGGAAAAACACCGTCCGCTGCGTGCTGGCGATGTCGTGCTCTTCCGCAGCGACTACACGGACACTTACTACCAGCCGCTCAATCGCGGCGGCGTGCGTTTCGTCGTCCGTCCGCTCACCAAACTCGCGCCCGCGTGGCCCGCGCCCTCTCCCGAGACGATGAAATACCTCGGCGAAAAGGGCATCATGTCCGCCGGACTGGACGGAGCCAGCATGGGCCCGCTGCCGGACCTCGCCGTGGCCACGCATCAGGCGGGCGGAGCGTTTGGCATGATCTGGATCGAGTGCGGCACCAACTTCAAAGCCCTGCCACCGACTGGCGCTTTCTACGCATTGCTGCCTGCCAAACACGCGGGCGGCTCAGGCGGTGAGGCGCGGGTGCTCGCCATCACCGAACCAAAACTCGCCACCGAGCTCATCGCCGCCGCGCGTGCCAAACGCGTCACAGATGTCTCCGTCACGCTCGACAACAACCTGCCCGTGACCTGGCAAGGACACGGCCCGGGCGAGGAGGCGCAGCGCTACCTCGCCGAGCCGCTCAATCAGTTTGAAAAACCGCGTGGCCCCTACATGGCGTGGACGCACACCTTCGACAGCCAGGTGGGCACGCATGTCGTCACGCCGGCCTTCACCTTGCCGCCACCGGGCTTCGATGCGGAAAAGTTCGCGCCGGAAATCCGCCAACTGCGTGACGAGTTCGAGAAAAAGCACGGCCCACTCGGCCACAGCAGCGACACCATCGACAAACTGCCGCTGAACAGGATGATCGGTGCGGCCCGCGTCATCGATGTGAGCAGCCTCCGCGGCAGCACCAAAGAAGCGGCCAGGCCCGCCTCCCCGTTCATCACCGCGCAGCATGTGCTCGATCATGAAAAAGCGCACGGCCCCATCGCTGCGGGCGAGATCGTGCTCTTCCGCACCGGCTACACGGATGCGAAGTTCAAGCCGCTCCCCGATGCCCCCGCCCAGGACGAGTGCTTCGCCGCGCCGCTCGCAGGCAAGTCCGAAGGCTGGCCCGCGCTCTCGCCTGAAGCCATCGTGGTGCTCGCCGGACGCGGGGTGCGCTGCGCCGGGATCGATGCACCCACCGCCGGCGGCGTGGAGCGCGATGCATCGCTCATGACATACTGGGCCGCGGCCAGGAACAACGTGCTGCTCGTCGAGTTTCTCATCGGTCTGGGCACCGTCCCGGAAAAGGGCGCGTGGTTCCTTTTCGCCCCCATCAAAATCGAAGGCATCCGCAGCGGCCACGGCCGGGCGCTCGTGATGCAACCCTGAACATCCACCACATGAGCCCCGCGCTTTCCGAACCCACCGCCGTCAATGTCCCCGCCCTGCGCCGCAAAGTCGCATGGCGCATTCTGCCGCTGGTTATCGTCCTCTACATCATCTCCTACCTCGACCGGGCGAACGTGGCCTTTGCCAAACTACGCATGGGCGAGGCGCTCGGTTTTTCCGAGGCGGTGTTCGGTTTTGGCATCGGCGTGTTTTTCATCGGCTACCTGATCCTGGAGATTCCCGGCGCATTGCTCGTCGAGCGATGGAGCGCGCGGAAGTGGTTTGCGCGCATCCTCATCACCTGGGGTTTCATTTCGGCGGGAATGGCGTTCGTGAAGACACCGGAACAGTTTTACTGGATGCGCTTCCTGCTCGGCGTGGCGGAGGCAGGGTTCTTTCCCGGCATCATCGTCTATTTCTCGCACTGGTTCGTGCAGCGCGAGCGTTCGCGGGCGCTGTCCTGGCTGCTGATCGCGGTGCCGTTCAGTCTCGCGTTTGGCGCGCCGGTTTCCTCGCTGCTGCTCGATGTGAAATGGTTCACGCTCGATGGGTGGCAGTGGCTATTTATCGTGGAGGGGTTGCCTGCGGTGCTTCTCGGCATCCTCGTGCTCCTTTGCTTCACAGATCGGCCGCGCGATGCCAAATGGCTCACCCAGGCCGAGCGCGATCATCTCGAGGGCGAACTCGCCGCCGAGGCCGCCGCCAAGGATGCCACCGGCAAGATCTCCGCGTGGCAGGCCCTGCGTCTGCCAATGGTATGGCTGCTTGTGGTTGCCGTCATGATTGGCAATAGCGGCGGCTACGCGCTCACCTTCTGGCTGCCCACCACGGTGAAGAATCTCTCCGGCGGATCCGATCAGATGACGCTGTTTTACAGCGGTCTCTACTACTCCTGCGGAATCGTTAGCGTGCTCGTCTCCGGCTACACCGCCGACCGGACCGGCGACCGCAAATGGCACGCCGCCGGGGGCATGATGATGACCGGCATTCTCCTCCTCTGCAGCACGATTCCCGGCCAGAGTTTTGGCACGCAGATGATCTGGCTGTGCTTCACCGCGCTGGCCGCCTTCTCGTGGATCGCACCATTCTGGACGCTTCCCTCGCTCACGCTTACCGCCACAGCCGCCGCTGCTGCCACGGGCCTCATCAACATGGGTGCCAACCTCGCCGGCTATGCGGGCAATCACGTCACCGGTTGGCTCCGCACCAATGGCTACAACGAGATGCAGTGCCTCCATTTCCTGGCTGCCTGCTTTATCACCGGCGGCATCCTCCTCACCTTCCTGCGTCTCAAACCCAAAACCGCCTGAATCTTCGACGCCACTTCATGAGTTCTTCAGTCAAAACCGCACCCCTTGCGCTTTACCGCACCATGCTCACCATCCGCATGGTGGAGGAGCGGCTCGCGAAATCCCACCAGCGCGGCCTCATCCAGGGGGCGTGCCATACGTATGTTGGCCAGGAAGCCATCGCCACGGCCGTGTGCGCGCATTTGACTCAGGACGATTCCGTTTTCAGCACGCATCGCGGCCACGGTCATGCGCTCGCAAAAGGCATGGAGCCGCGCCAGCTCATCGCGGAACTCTATGGGCGCGGGACCGGCTGCTCGCGCGGTCGCGGCGGCTCGATGCATCTGTTTTCACCCGGGATCGGCATGATGGGCACCAGCGGCATCGTCGGCCCCTGCATTCTGCAAGCCACCGGAGCGGGCTACAGCTCGCTCATCATGAAAACAGGTCATCTCGGCATCGCCTTCTTCGGCGATGGAGCGGTAAATAATGGTGCATTTCACGAAGGTCTGAATATGGCTAGCATCTGGAAGCTGCCAGTGCTCTTCGTGTGCGAGAACAACCAGTTTGCCACCGAGGTACCATTCTCGACGGTCGCTGGCAATCCCAGTATCGCAGCCCGTGGCGCGGCGTATGGAATCACAAGTATCGAACTCGACGGCAACGACGTGCTCGCCATCGAAGCCGCCGCTAGCGAAGCCGTGAAGCGCGCCCGCAATGGCGAAGGCCCCACGCTGCTCGAATGCAAAACCTACCGCACCCGCGCTCACGCCGAGGGCATGGGCGACTTCACCTACCGCACGCGTGAAGACGTCGAGCAGTGGAAAACGCGCTGCCCCATCGCGCGGCTAAAAAAGCATCTGCTCGATCAAAAACTCGCCAATGAAACCGAACTCAGTACCATAGAGCAGGAGGTCGCCACGCTCACCGAAGCCGCACATGAGTTTGCCGAAAAGAGCGCCTATCCCACCGCCGAAAGCGCCACCACCCACGTCTATGCCGCGCCGCGCCCCGGGCCTCCGCGCGATGTGCCTTTAGCAAATGCCAACACCCGCGAGCTGACCTTCATGAAAGCTACACTCGAGGCCCTGACCGAAGAGATGGCCCGCAATCCTAAAATTTTCGTGCTCGGCGAAGGCATCGGCGTGCGCGGCGGCAACTTCGCCACGACCAGCGGCTTGTTTGCGATTCACGGCCCCGAGCGCCTGCGCGATACGCCTATTTGCGAACGCGGTTTTGTTGGACTCGCAGGAGGCGCAGCGATGACCGGGACACGGCCTGTGGTGGACTTCATGTTTGCCGACTTCGTGCTGGATGGTGTGGGCGAAATCATCAACCAAATTGCCAAGATGCAATACATGAGCAGCGGCCGGCTGAAGATGCCCGTGCTGCTTCGCGGCTGCATCGGCATCGGGCACAACGCTGCCACACATCATAGCGGCAACTATTACTCGATGTATGCACACTTCCCAGGCCTGCGCGTCGTAGTGCCATCTTCACCGCGCGATGCCAAGGGCTTGCTCAAAACTGCGCTCACTTGCGACGACCCCGTGCTCTTCCTCGAACACCGCGAACTGATGACCGTGAAAGGCCTAGTGCCGGTGGAGGAATACTTCATTGATTTTGGTCAGGCTGCCATCGTCCGCGAAGGCCGCGACATCACCGTCGTCGCGCTCGCGCTCATGGTTCACACGACACTCACGGCGTGCGAGACTCTCGCCAAAGAAGGCATCGACGTCGAACTCATCGACCCGCGCACCGTCGCGCCGCTCGATATGGACACCATCCTGCGCTCTGTCGCCAAAACCGGCCGCCTCTTGATCGTGGACGAAGACTTCGCCCACTGTGGCGTCAGCGCCGAAATCGCCGCCCAACTCGCGGACCGCGGCTTCGATGACCTTGACGCCCCCATCCGCCGCCTGAACGGCAAAGCCTCGCCCACGCCCTACAGCCCCACGCTGGAGGCCGCCGTCGTGCCCAATGCTGAAACCATCGCACACGCCATCCGCGAACTCTGCGCTGAATAGCTCACCACCATGCCCATCGAAATCCAACTCCCGCGTCTCGGCTGGTCCATGGAGGAAGGCAAGTTCCTCGCTTGGCTAAGACGGGACGGCGACCTCATCAAGGAAAGTGATCCACTCTTCACCCTCGAGAGCGACAAAGCCGCGCAGGAAGTCGAGTCCATCGACAGCGGCATCCTATCCATTCCCGCCAACGGCCCGAAGCCCGGGGACACGATCAAAGTCGGTCAAGTGCTGGGCTACTTGCTCGCCGAAGGCGAAACAGCTCCAGAGGTGTCTCCCGCAGATTCAGGGAGGCCCGCAGATTGGGATTCATTAGCAGCAGAGAGTCGTGGCCGATTTGTTGAGTCTGGTCCAGAAAAGAAATCTGTGGGCCTCCCTGAATCTGCGGGAAAATCCTTCCCCTCCTCTCCCCGCGCCCGACGTGCCGCCAAAGAGCACCACGTCGATCTCTCCACTCTCTCCCCCACTGGTAAAGGCGGACGCATCCGCGAGCGCGATGTCCTCGCTGCCATCACTTCCCCGCCTATCGCCACCGGTTTCAAAAAAGTGCCGCTAACGTCGATGCGCCGCACCATCGCCGCGCGGCTCATGCATAGTCGTCAGACCACCGTTCCGGTCACCATCACTGCGCGTTGCGATGCCACTGCGCTCCTCGCCTTACGCCAGCAGCTCAAGTCGGCCACTCCCTCACTCCAACAATCCGCCCTTCTCATCCCCACGATCAACGACATCCTCGTCAAGCTCACTGCTGCCGCCTTGCGTCAGCATCCCATGCTGACCGCCATCTGGGCAGACGATTACCTTCTGCTGCCCGAAAGCATCCATCTCGGCATCGCCGTGGACACCGGGGCTGGATTGCTAGTGCCCGTGATCCGCGACGTGGACACCTCAACGCTGACACAAATAGCCACCCAATCGCAAAAGCTCATCACCGACGCCCGAGCCGCTCAGCTGGCCACCGCCGACATGCAGGGAGCCTGCTTCACACTCAGCAATCTCGGCAGCCTTGGCGTCGAGGCCTTCACACCGGTCATCAATCCCCCCGAGTCCGCCATCCTCGGCATCGGTGCCATCCTGCGCGAGGCCGTGCCGCTCGACGACGGCTCCTTCACCGCCCGGGACCGCTTCACCCTGAGCCTCACCTTCGATCATCGCGTCAACGACGGCGCTGCTGCCGCACGCTTCCTGCAAACCCTCCGCCAACTCATCGGGCAGCCCCTGCCCGGCCTCGTGTAATTTTCTCCACGCATGAAAGTTCAACTCCACGACCAAGTTGCCCTCGTCACCGGCGCCGCTGGTGCCATCGGCCAGGCTATAAGTGCCTCCCTGGCCGCGAACGGCGCCAAAGTCGTCTATGCCGACATCAACCTCGAAGGCGCCCGCCAGCTTGCCGATGCCACGCCCGGAGCCATGGCCCTGCGCATGGATGTCACGGACGAAAAAGAGATCGAGTCCGCCATCAGCGACATCATCGCCAAGCACGGACGCCTCGACATCCTCGTCAACAATGCCGGCATCAACACCATGGCCCACCGCGTGAACATCGACTCCTTTCCCACCGAAGAATGGGACCGTATCCTCCGTGTCGATCTCACCGGCCTCTTCCTCGTTAGCAAAGCCGCCTCCCGGCAGATGCTCCAGCGCAAATCCGGTCGCATCATCAACATTTCCTCCGTCATGGGCCTCGTCCCCGCGCGACTCCAATGTGCCTACACCGCCGCCAAGGCGGGCGTAGTCAATCTCACCCGCACCATGGCCATCGAACTTGGCTCCCAGGGCATCCTCACCAATTGCATCGCCCCCGGCTCCATCCTCAGCGAGGGCACCAGGCAGCTCTTCTACTGCGAAAACGGCCAATTCAACGATCGCGTCCAGGCCATGCTCTCCCACATCCCGCTAGGCCGCCCCGGCCAGCCCGACGAAATCGCCCACGCAGTCCTCTTCCTCGCCGCCCCCGAAAGCTCCTACCTCAACGGAGCGATCATTCCCGTCGATGGCGGCTGGCTTGCGGGCTACAGCCGTGATTTTTGAAACTCTGAACTACTTTGTTTAGGAAATTGCCTCCAAATCTGCTGGTCATTCTGCTCGCTGTCTTCGTGGCATCCGCCAAAAAACATGAGAAACACATTTTACGTGACTTTTCCGAGGCCATGACTTGTCCTTTCAGAAGTCCATGTCTTCCTCTGAATCAAGTGACCCGGAACCAAGAAACATGAAACTCACTATCACCTTTTTCGCCTTGCTGCTCGCACCGCTGGCTGCACGGCCCGCCGCTGATAGTCAGCCTGCCAAGCAGGCGGGGCTCGACGTTTCCAAGCTCCCACCGGCGGCCAGCGCGACCGTCGATTTCGTGCGCGACATTCAGCCGCTGCTCGCCGGGCACTGCGTGAAATGCCACGGCTCCGAAAAGCAGCGAGGCGAACTGCGGCTTGATCACCGGGCCGGCGCGCTCAAGGGCGGCGAGTCAGGTGAGCGTGGAATTGTGCCGGGCCATTCGGCGCAAAGCAGGGTGTTTCAACTGGCTACTTCAACGAAGGATGATGAGCGAATGCCGCCGAAAGGGGAGCGCCTCAGCGCGGCACAAATCGATCTTTTAAAACACTGGATTGATTCGGGCGCGGAGTGGCCGGATTCGGATGCGAAGCCCACGGTACGCGCGGAGATGAAAGTGACGGATGAGGACCGTCAGCATTGGTCGTTTCTTCCGCTGAGGAAAATCACGGCAACCTCGGTGGACTCGTTTGTGTCACGGGCGCAGCAGGCGAAGGGGATTTCGCCACCGGGCGCTGCGGATGCGCGGACTTTGGTGCGGCGCAGTTATTTTGATCTGATCGGCCTGCCGCCGTCGCCGGAGGAAATGGAGCGATGGAGCGCCCGCAACGATGCGGGGGCGCTCGTCGATGAACTGCTCGCCAGCCCGCACTACGGCGAGCGCTGGGCGCGGCACTGGCTCGACGTCGCACGCTATGCGGACAGCAACGGCATGGAAAGCGATCGCGACCGGCCCAACGCGTATCGCTTCCGGGATTTTGTCATCCGGGCGTTGAACGACGATATGCGCTTCGATCAGTTCGTGCGCTGGCAGCTTGCGGGCGACGAGATTGCGCCGGGGAATACCGACGCGATTGCAGCGACGGGTTTCATCGCGGCAGGAGTCACGGCTGCGTTGCCGGCCGAGTTGCTGGAGGAGGAAAGACTCCGCGAACGCGCCAACGAAATCGACGACATGGTCTCTACCACCGGTCAGGCGATGCTCGGACTCACGCTCGCGTGCGCACGCTGCCACGACCACAAATACGACCCGCTGCCGACCCGCGACTACTACCGGCTCGCGCGGATTTTTAACAGCGGCGACCGGCGCGACATCCCGCTCGCATCCGCCGCTGAAGTGAAGGCGCACGAAGCGGCGCTCGCGGCGTGGAAAAAGGATTCCGACGACGCAAAAAAGGCGAAGGACGATGCCCGCATCAAAGCACTCGCCAGCAGCAAACCCGCAGCGCTGCCCGCGACGTTTGGGTTCGCAGATTTCGCGGCGGAGCCGCGCGAGTCGTGGCTCTTCGAGCGCGGCGATTTCATGGCGCGAAAAGAAAAGATGGACCTGGGCTTTCTCACCGTCCTCACCGCAGGCCGGACTCCCGAAGATTACTGGAAAGCCGCACGCGAATCCAGGGTCCGTAACGACAGCACGCAGCAGCGCCGCGCACTCGCCGAGTGGATGACCGACACCCAGCACGGCGCTGGCGCACTGCTCGCCCGGGTGATGGTGAACCGCGTGTGGCAGCATCATTTCGGCGAAGGGCTCGTGCGCACACCGGGAGACTTCGGCACGCGCGGCGACGCGCCCACGCACCCCGAACTGCTCGACTGGCTCGCGGGCGAATTCATCCGCAGCGGGTGGAGTGTGAAACAGCTCCACCGCCTCATCATGCGTAGCGCCGCCTACCAAATGGCGTCCGCGTTCGATGAAAAGAAGGCGGCCATCGATCCGGAGAACCGCTTGCTCTGGCGACGGCGGCCCATGCGCCTTGAGTCCGAGGCGTTGCGCGACTCCATGCTCGCCGCCGCTGGAACGCTCAACCGCGCAATGTTTGGCCCGAACTTCAAACCGCCTATCGCCGCGGAGGCCATGCAGTCGCGCAACGACAAATCACCCTATCCGAAGGACGCTAAAGACACGCCCGAGACGCGGCGGCGCACGATCTACATGTTTCACAAACGCATCGTGCAATACCCGCTCATGCAGGCGTTCGACGCGCCGGACGCGCAGCAAAGTTGCGCCCGCCGCATGAATACCACCGTGGCCCCGCAAGCCCTCGCGCTGCTCAACGACCCCTTTGTGCGGATGCGCGCTGACGAGCTGGCGAAGCGCGTGCAGACCGACGCCGGGGAAAATGCCGACGCCCAAATCCGCCGCGCATTTCAACTCTGCCTCAGCCGTGATCCCGCGCCCGACGAACTCGCCGCTGCACGCGACTTCGTCGCCTCACAAACCACCGCCCGCACCCCGCGGGACGCCGGGAATTCACAGTTGCTCGCATTCGCCGACTTCTGCCAATCGCTCTTCGGCCTGAACGAATTTATCTACATCGACTGACACACCATGAATCCGATCCATCAGCACTGCGGGCGCTTCCAGCCCGTCACCACGCGCCGCGATTTCCTGAAAAAAGCAGGCGCTGGCTTCGGCATGCTGGCGCTTTCCGACTTGCTCGCCAGCGACGCCCCGATGGCACCACGTATTGCCCATTTCCCCGCGAAGGCGAAGTCCGTCATCTGGCTCTTCATGGAAGGCGCGCCGAGTGCCGTGGATATGTTCGACCCGAAGCCCGAGCTGACAAAACAGGACGGCAAGCGCATCAAAATCGACGTCTTCAACGGCAATCCCGGCCCGTTGATGAAGTCTCCGTTTTCCTTCAAACAATACGGCCAGTCCGGCGCGTGGGTGTGCGAGCATTACCCGAACGTCGCGCAGCATGTGGACGACTTTGCGTTCGTGAAATCGTTCTACAGCGAATCCAACGACCACGTTCCCGCACTCTACCAAATCAACACCGGCATCCCTCGCGCAGGCTTTCCCAGCGCGGGTTCGTGGATTACCTACGGCCTCGGCAGTGAGAACCAAAACCTGCCCGGCTACATCGTCATCGGCAACAATCAGGGAGTAAAAGGCGGCAACCTCAACTGGAGCGCCGGCTTCCTCCCCACGACCTATCAAGGCACCCTCTTCCGCGCTGGCGGCACGCCCGTCATCAACCTCAAGCGCCCCGACGGGGTCACCCGCGAAGACCAGCGCGCGCAGCTCGACCTCATGGCCAAACTCAACCAGCGCCACCTCGATGCGCACCCCGGCGAAGCCGAACTTGCCGGGCGCATCCAGAGCTTCGAGCTCGCCTACCGGATGCAGGCCGAAGCAACCGAGCTTGTCGATTTCAGCAAAGAGCCCGCCGCCACGCGCGAGCTGTATGGCATCGACAAGGACGAGACGCGCTCCTACGGATCGAAGTGCCTCATGGCCCGCCGGCTCGTCGAGCGCGGCGTACGCTTCGTCCAAGTCTATAGCGATGGCGAATGGGACGCGCACAGCGACCTCAACGGCAACCACAAAGGCCACTGCCGCGCCACCGATAAACCGATTCACGCGCTGCTCACCGACCTTAAGCGCACCGGCCTCATTGACAGCACGCTTGTCATCTGGGGCGGAGAGTTCGGGCGCATGCCCGTCTCCCAAGGCAACGGGGGGCGCGACCATAATCCGCACGGTTTTGGCATGTTCCTGACGGGCGCCGGCATCAAGCCCGGCACGAGCCACGGCGAACTCGACGAGATCGGCTACCGCGCTGCCGTGGACCGCGTCTCCGTCCACGACTTGCACGCCACGATGCTACACCTGCTCGGCATCGATCACAAAGAACTCACCTATTTCCACAACAGCCGCCGCTACCGGCTGACAGACGTGGCGGGCGAGGTGATCAGGACAATCCTGACCTGACTACTTCGTTTTCCGTCCAAGTGGGGATGGAGTGACCCGGAACCAAAAACCAAGAACTACGAACCAAGAAAATTGAAACTCCCTATCATTTTCATCGCACTGTTGCTCGCACCGCTTCCTGTATTGCACGCCGCGCCACCCGAACCCACCAGGCCCAATGTCCTCTTCATCGCCATCGATGACCTCAACGATTACATCTCGCCGCTGGACAATCATCCCGGTGTCCGCACCCCAAACCTCGACCGGCTCGCGAAACGCTCCGTCACCTTCGCCAACGCCCACTGCGCCTCGCCCGCCTGCCATCCCTCGCGCCTCGCGGTGATGACGGGCGTGCATCCCGAGAAGTCCGGGATTTACGTCAATCTCTTCGGTGCCCACGGGCCGCGCTGGCGCCAAGAATCGCCCGTGCTCAAGGATGCGGTCGTCCTTTCCCAGCACTTTCGCAATCATGGCTACCGGGCCGTGGGTGGCGGCAAGATTTTTCACGCCTTGCAGTGGACGCCCGGCGACTCGCAAAACGATCCCGCAGCGTGGGACGCTTACCGCGGCGACCCGCTCGACCCGATTTCCAAAGACTGGGTCCGTGCGAAATTCGAGTCCGATGCGGAGATGGGCATCACTCCGGGCCGGCCACTTGGTCCCTCGAAACTCTTCGGTGCCGCCCCATTGAGTGTGCCCGACGAAAAGACAGGCGATCACATGGTGGTGGACTGGGCCGTAGGGGAAATGCGCGCACCGCAGCCCAAGCCGCTCTTTTTGGCCGTCGGCCTCTTCCGTCCGCACATCCCCTTCGAAGTGCCGCAGAAATGGTTCGACCTTTATCCGCTGTCCGAAGTGAAGCTGCCCGTCATCCTTGCCAATGACCTTGCCGACGCACACCATGCCGATCGCCGCCATTGGCACAAATGGGTCGTCGAAAACAAACAATGGGAGAGGCTCATGCAGGGTTACCTAGCGAGCATCAGCTACGTGGACCACCAAATCGGCCGGCTGCTCGACGCGCTCGAGGCGTCGCCTCTGAAAGACAATACGATCATCGTCCTCTGGAGCGACCACGGCTTTCACATCGGGGAAAAGGAGAACTGGGAGAAGTTCACCCTGTGGAGCCAGGCGACGCGCGTGCCGCTGTTCATTCGTGCGCCCGGCGTGAGCCGCGACGGCCAGCAGACCCGCCAGCCCACGACCCTCACCGATCTCTACCCCACCCTCTGCGAACTCGCCGGCCTGCCCGTGCCTGCGCAGTGCGACGGCGCATCGCTCGTCCCGCAGTTGAAAAACCCCGACGCCCCCCGCTCCCGCACGTCGCTCACCTCCTACGTTTTCCACAAGGAGCAAACCGCCTCACATGCCGTGTCGGACGTGCGCTACCGGTTCATCCGCTACGGCAACGATTTTGAGGAACTCTACGATCTGGAAACCGACCCGGAAGAGTTCACCAACCGGGCCGCCGACCCCGCCCTGGCCGAAGTGAAAGCCCAGCTCGCCAAAGCCATCCCCACCAACCCCGCAGAGAACCGCGGCGTGCCGGGAAAATCCAAGTAACCATACCCCCCTTCCGGCAATTCCGTGCGAAGCTCCCTCTTTATTTTACGCCGCAAGAATAGAATCCTGCGTGCCCGGTGTATTTCGCCGCCGTATTTTCTCCTATGAATGAACGCTCCAGTTTTCTTAGTATCGCCTTATGTCAGCTTTGCACCCCCGCACGATGCGAATATCAGTTTGGGGAGAATTCTCCTGCCTGATGGACTATAAACGAGTGAACTTCAGCAAATATGCTGTAGGTGCCACAGATATACGTGTGACCCTCATGGCGTGCATAATTCTGGCATTGGCCGCGACCAAGGGGTCGGCCCAGTTGGTGGCCAAAGCGGGACCGGATCAGGCGGTCAGCCCCACTTCGCCGGCCGTCACTATTGGGGGAAGTCCTGCGGCCACTGGCGGAGTTCCTCCCTACAGCTACAGTTGGTCTACATCGACCGGCTTGAGTGCTGCGAACATTGCCAATCCCGAGGCCTCGCCAGTGGTCACCACTACTTACAGGCTGACCGTTACTGATTCCAAAGTACCAACCCCCAACCAGGCCACCGACACGATGACTGCGAAATGGCAGCCGTTTGTTCATCCCGGGATTCTGCTCACGAGGTTGGATTTGGAGCGAATAAAGACGATGGTGACATCCAACACTGCGCCGTGGAGCCAAGGTTATGCATTGTTTGCGGCGGATAAGTATTCGCAGGCGACCTATCCCCTCTATGGTCCGTTCACCAGTTATGGCCGCGCACCGAATGTGAACCTGCCAACCACTCTGGATGCCCGGGGGGCCTATCATAACGCCATCATGTGGTATCTCACTGGGAATCCAGCTCATGCGGCCAAGGCGAAACAAATCCTCAACGGTTATGCGGGAACGCTGACTAGAATAGAAGCCGGACAAGGAGCGCAACTGGCGGCGGCGTTTGCCTATGTCTTCTTCGTCAATGCTGCTGAAATTATCCGCTACACGGATAGCACTTGGGCACGTTCCAGCATCGTCCAGTTCGAGCAATGGCTCAAAAACGTGTGGTATCCGGTGCTGCATCCATTTGCAGAGTTTGCCAGCGGCAACTGGGACGCTTCAATGACCAAAGCGATGATTGGCATCGGCGTTTTCTGCAACGATCGTGACATTTTCGAGCGGGCGGTGAGATATTACGTCGACGGCCCGGGCAACGGACGGTTGACTCATCTCATCATCAACGAAGACGGACAGGGGCAGGAGAGCGGACGGGCGCAGAGCTACGCCCAGCTCGGAATCGGGTGTCTGGCCGAGTCGGCGCAGATCGCGTGGAGCCAGGGGGTGGACCTGTGGGGCCACCATTCGAATCGTTTGCTTAAGGGTTTCGAGTACACCGCACGGTACAACCTTGGTGAAACAGACCCTGCCATTACTCCGCCGGCTTACGTGGATTATGTGGACCGGACCGCCATTCTTGACTACTCCCACTGGCCAAACTTCAGCACGAAGAGACAGGATCGCGGAGAGTGGAAGCCCACCTACGAGATAGCATACAATCACTACGTAAAACGCATGGGCCTCGCAGCACCCTACAAGATCCAAGTCGCCACACTCAACCGCCCGGAAGGTTGCTATACACTCTACCAGGATACGGATTGGGTTGGCTGCGGAACGCTGCTTTTTACGCTACCTTCCGGACCTCCGCCCGCCGCAACAGCGCCTCCGCAGTTCCCTTCGGGAGTCTATGCTCGCGACACCAGTATCAGCTGGGCGAGGTCGCAGAACGCCACGAGCTACACTTTAAAGCGGGGCAGTGTCAGCGGCGGACCGTATGATACGACAGTGGCTACAGGAATTACCGGAAACACCTACACCGACACGGCGGCGACCGCGGGAAGCTTGAATTACTACGTTGTTATAGCCAAGAACGCCTTCGGCGACAGCCCGCCTTCGGTTGAAAGGAGCGCCACACGGGGCGGCGTGCCATCTGGATGGACCGATGCGGATATCGGCACACCACCACTGCCGGGCCACGCAGACTACTCGGATGCCGGTGAGAGGAAGTTCGAAATCGAAGCCGGGGGAACCGGCATCGGCATACTTGGCTTTTTGAGCCTCAGTTCCACCGATAACTTCCATTTTACCCACCGGACGATGACGGGCGACTGCACGGTCATGGCTCGTGCGGGCCGGCCGCTTACATCGAGGCTTTCCGCATTTGGTGTGATGATGCGTGAAACGACTGCCAATAATGCCAAACATGCCTCAATGATGATAACGCCATCATCGAACCCGCAAGCATGGAGCGCCACATGGAGACGCAGATCAAGCGCGGGTGGCGCCACGTCTTCCACCGATTTCAACATTCCCGAACCCTACCGGGAATACGACAATCGTTTCGGAATCCCCTATTGGGTGCGTGTGACGCGATCCGGGGGAACTCCTGGAAGTGGTGGAATTACATTCACGGGTTATTATTCGCCGGATGGGGTCACGTGGACCCAGCTTGGCAGCAGGAGCATCACCATGGGCAACTCAATCCAAGTCGGATTGGCTGCCTGTTCCGGTTGGAGCGGGTCGCCTGCTTTGACCACATCCGTAGTGCTCGATAATGTTAGTGTGACTGGCTGGGTGCCGCCGCCCGCAAGCCCTGTCATCACCCTCGAGGGGGCGCCGATGGTTGCGGGTGATACGGTGTATGGCACGGCCCCCTCTCCGCCCGCGAGTTTCACGGTGGCTGGGAGCGGCCTGACGGGTGCACCCGGTAATTTGACCGTGACCCCTCCGGCCGGCTATGAGGTTTCCCTCAGCAGTGGCTCGGGTTACAGCACCAGCTTGCCAGTTCCTTATAGCAGCGCCACGCTGGCCAACACCACGGTGTATCTGCGTCTGGCAGCCGCCACGCCTGTGGGCACTTATGCGGGGAACATCACGGTCAGTGGCGGCGGCGCAGCGTCCAAAATCATCGCCCCCTCTCCCAGCAGGGTTAACTATGGATTCGTCAGCTTCGATGACTTCAACGACAACTCCCTCAGTTCGTTTTGGAGAACCAACACCAGCATCCCGCAGGGCGGTGCTTTTGTCTTTGAGCGGAACGGGCGGATCGAAATCGCCGGGCGCGGCCACCTCATCACGGCCCAGCAGTTCGATCCCGTCCCTTGCGGCCTCAAGATCACGGGTCAGTGGACTTTTGCGAGCAGTCAGGACTTTCTGCAGATCCTCGTCCGCAGCGACGGTCAGCCCAGCGGCAGTTTTGGTGAGACCGCCAACGGAATCGAGTTCTTCCTCAATCAGAACGATGCGGTCAAGAATCTCCAGATCCGCTCCAAAAGTAGCGGCACGATCACGGTGACTCAGGATACCACAGGTGCCCTCTCCAGCGCCGCCTCGGGCGAAGCCTTCGATTTCGTCATTGAGGACAAAGGGGACGGGCAGCTTTCATTCACCATGACGCAGGTCGGAAACCCAGGCAATACGGCAACTTCGACCGGCACGGTGACGAGCGACAACTTTTCCAAAAATTTCGTCGTCTTCCACAACCGCGAGGGCAACAGTAACAGGTCGTATCTCGATAACGTCACGTGCACCCAGTCCTCAACGAATATTGTCTACGCCTCTTGGGCAGTTTCTATGGACCTCAGTGGCGGCGTCAATGATGGCATGTCCCTCGATCCGGATCGGGATGGTTTCAGCAATATCGAGGAATTCGCACTCGGTGGGCATCCGCTTAACGGCATGGTTAAAGCCATGGGTTACGCGTTTCATGCAGACGGTGCAGATTCCGGCCGGGGGAGTGATCAGAATGACTTTATCCTTTCCTGTGCTCTACGATCCGCCGGCTTGGTGGAGAATGGAACGGCGACCTTAATTAACCCCGCCGCAGGAGTGATCTATACCGTCGAGGGCGGCACCGTGCCGGGCAGCTGCGACGCAATGGTTTTGCCGACTACACCCCCTATCACCGCCGGCCTGCCTGCGGCCGACAGCCTGCCAGCTGGATTTCAATATCGCAGTTTCTATCTTGGTGGCTCCAACGGACTTCCGGGCAGGGGTTTTATGCGCGTGAAAGTCGCGCCCATCGTTCTAAACTGCGGCCCGTAACTGTTTTCAACCAGTCGAGGCGGGAGGCGGCCTCAATTTACCCCACCGCGGCCAGTGCTGCCTCGGCGGTGAGGAGATCCGGGTCTAGGTGCTTGAGCGCTTTGGCGACAGCGCTCTTCACGGTGATGCCGTGCAGTTCCCGCAGAATAGAGGGCTTTCCGTGCTCCACGAAGGCATCAGGCCAACCGATGCGCTCTACCGGGATCTGGATTCCATCGTCGTTAAGGGCCTCCAGCACGGAGAGGCCAAAACCATTGTGTAGGACGTGATCTTCAAGGGTGACCACCACTTTGCTCTTCGCCGCAAGGCGGGTGATGGTCTTGATGTCCAGCGGTTTGATCCAGCGCGGATTGATGAGGGTGACGGAGAATCCGCGTGATTCAAGATCGCGCGTGGCTTTCTGAGCCATTTCGAAAAGTGTGCCGAGGCCGATGAGGCAGACATCGGTGCCCTCCTGCAGCACTTCCGCGAGGCCGATTTCCAGCAGTTGCGGTTTATCCTTCAGCGCTACGCCGGTGATTGCCCCGCGGGGATAGCGGATGGCGGTGGGGCCGGCATCATAGTTAGCCATGGTCCAGAGCATATCGGCGAGTTCATCCTCGTCTTTGGGCTGCATGTGGATGAGACCGGGCACGTGCCGCAGGTAGCCGATGTCGAACAATCCGTGATGCGTAGGGCCATCGTCCCCGCTGAGGCCACCGCGGTCCATACACAGGCGCACCGGGAGATTCTGCAGAGCGATGTCATGCAGGATCATGTCGTAGGCGCGCTGCATGAAGGTGCTATAAATCGTTAGGAAGGGCTTGAGTCCCTGTGCGGCGAGACCGCAGGCAAAGAGTGCGGCATGTTCCTCGGCAATTCCCACGTCGAAATAACGCTGGGGGATTTCTTTTTTGAACACGCTGAGCCCAGTGCCGCCGGGCATGGCGGCGGTGATAGCGCAAATTCTCTGGTCGGCTTTGGCAAACTTCACCAAATTCTCGGCGAACAACTGGGAACAGGTGGGCGTGGGCGCGGCATCCGTCTCGCCGGTGTCGATCTTGTAAGTGCCGAGACCGTGGAATTTGCCGGGATTGGCAAGGGCGGGCTCATAGCCCCGGCCTTTTTCGGTGATGATGTGCAGAATTACTGGTTCGTTTTGGGTCTTCAGGAACTCGAAAGTCTTCACCAGCAGCGGCAGGTCATGGCCGTCTATGGGGCCGTAATAACGCAGTCCGAATTCCTCGAAGATCACGCTGGGCAGTATGAGATTCTTGGCGCTTTCCTCGATCTTGGAGGCAAAGCGGCGCACGGCTTTCCCGGCTATCTTCTCCACAAAACTTGCCGCCTTCTCGCGCAGGCCGGCATAGGTGGTGCTGGTAGCGATACGATTGAAGTAGCGGGCGATGGCCCCCACGTTTTTATCGATGCTCCACTCATTGTCGTTGAGCACGACGATCAGCTTTTTGGTAGAGGAGGCGATGTTGTTTAACGCTTCAAACGTGGGGCCGCAGGTAAAGGCCGCATCACCGGCGACGCACACGACATTGTTGTCCGCCCCATTGAGATCGCGGGCGACTGCGAAGCCAAGGGCGGCGCTCAGTGCGGTGCCAGCATGGCCGGCACCATAGCAGTCGTGCTCGCTCTCGGTGCGCAGGAGGAATCCATTTAGCCCCTTATACTGCCGCATGGAATGCAGTCGATCCCAGCGTCCCGTGAGCATCTTGTGAATGTAGCCTTGGTGGCTGACATCGAAGATGAACTTGTCCTTTGGGGAATCGAAAACGCGGTGGAGCGCGATACAGAGTTCCACGACCCCGAGGTTGGGACCGAGGTGCCCGCCGGTTTCCGACAAGGTGGAAATAAGATCCTGCCGGATCTTGCAAGCTAGCTGGGGCAGTTGTTTTTCGGTCAGCTTTTTTACATCCTCCGGCCCGTGAATGGGCGGAAGGGGTTCGCAGCTAGAATAGTCGGATTTCATCATTGCTGGTAGTCGGAGGACTAGAGGGTTTGGCTTTGGATGCCCGGGGTGCCGGGACTGCCGGCGGGCCGTTATTGTCGTCCAAGGGCTCGAGAGTTACGGCGCCGCTGGCGCGGCGGTTGATCAGCTCTATCCGCTGCTGGGCGGTGTCGAGCCGGGACTGGCAAATTTTCACAAGGCGTCCGCCTTCTTCGTAGCGGTCCACCATTTCATCGAGGGGCAGCCGGGTGTCTTCCAGAGCTTGCACGATCTCATCGAGCCGGCTCATTGCCTGCTCGTAGGTCATTTCGGCTTCGGGGCCGGGGTCGGTCTTGGTGCGTGCCATGCAGAGAAAAAATCAGCAACAAGTTTCCCGCCCGACGCGGGAATAAGCAAGCACTAAAGCAGCGGAAAGTCCGGTTCTTGGCCGTGGTGCGTCTGCTCAGCCGGGGATTTCGGCAATGACTTCGATCTCCACGAGCGCGTCGAGCGGAAGTTTGGCGACCTGCACGGTGCTGCGGGCAGGTTTGTGGCCTGCAAAGGCGGCATCGTAGAGCGCGTTCATTTTGGCGAAGTCGCCAAGGTCTTTGAGGAAAACGGTGGATTTCACCACGTTATGAAAATTCAGCCCGGCGTTGCTGAGCACCGCAGCAATATTACTGAGCACCTGCTGCGTTTGGCCTTCAATTTCGGTGGCTTCGATCTTCATGCTGGCTGGCAACAGCGGCAGCATGCCGGCACAGAAAAGGAGCTGGCCGGTGCGCACAGAGTGGGAGTAAGGGCCGACGGCGGCGGGGGCTTGAGCGGAGTTGAGGATTTGCATATCCCTCCCGCTAAGAATGCTCCCGCGGCCCCGCAACCGTCAGCTTGGCTCCTCGAAGCTTTCTGATTCCTTCTTCGGCCAGATCAGGGAAGCCACGACGCTCAGCGTGATTATACCGAAAACCGCGCCTAGCGCCCAGTTGGTGTCAATTTTGTAAATTTTTGCATGCCCTAGGAGCATTTTCACCCCGACGAAGGTCAGGACAAGGGCCAGCCCCACTTTGAGGAGGTGGAATTTCTCAATGGCCCCGGCCAGAACGAAGTAGAGCGACCGGAGTCCCATGATGGCGAACACATTGGACGTGAACACAATGAAGGGGTCCTGCGTGATGCCGAAGATCGCGGGAATGGAGTCCACGGCGAAAATGACGTCGCTGATTTCCACACACACCAGCACCACCATGAGCGGTGTGGCCATGCGGCGGCCGTCGATTTTGACGAGAAAGCGGTCACCGTGCCATTCTTTGGTCACCGGCACCAGCCGGGTGAACCATTTCACCACTGGATTGGCCTCGGGATGCATCTCGGAGTCTTTCGCTACCAGCATCTTGATGCCGGTGAACACGAGGAAGCCGCCGAAGACGTAGATGATCCACGCGAAGTTATTGATGAGTGCGACACCGGCGAAAATCATCGCCAGACGCAGAACCAGCGCGCTCAACACGCCCCAGAAGAGCACCTTGTGCTGATACTCCTTGGGCACGGCGAAGTAAGTGAATATCAGGGCGAAGACGAACACGTTGTCCGCGCTAAGAGACAGCTCAATGAGGTAGCCGGTGAAGAATTCCAGCCCCAGCTTGGGTCCCTCCGTTTGCCAGATCCATGTGCCGAAACCGCAGGCCAGCGCCACCCAGACACAGGTCCATGTAAAGGCCTCTTTAAAGGAAACCGTGTGGGATTTCCGGTGAAACACGCCGAGATCGAGGGCGAGCATGAAGAGCACGAAGGCCCCGAAGCCGAGCCAGAAGTAGATACTATGAGTCATCAATAGTCAGTGGAGGGGATAAAACGGGTAAACAAATGGAAATTGAAAGCGATTGAACTCCCGGCAGGGATGCACGCTCTGCCGGGAGCCGGTCCGCCGTCAGGCCCGGGAAAAAGCAGGCTGGCCGGAGCGGCGAAGGGGGGTGGATGGGCCGCGGGCCTCACGGCGGGCCAGCCGACGCTGAATTTGGCGCCTGAGGTTTTTCATCACTTTGTTCCATGCCGCTGCGAGGGTATAGTCATTGGCGGAGACGGTGATGTCAGTTCCCGGCACCTCCAGATTTACCGCGGCGCGAATGGCAGGGCTGCCTTCCGAGGGCTGCTCCACCGTGGCATGCGCGGCGGTGATTTCCAGTTCCCGGCTCAGCGGCTCAATACTGTCCGAGATCAATTTTCTGGAGGCTTGTGTGTCCGCGCAGCGGCGGAAGCGCAGGTTCAGTTTCATGTGTGTTTGGTTTCGAGTTTGGTTTGAAGTGTCCCGGCGGTTGCCGTGACGCGGCGATGCTGGACAATTTCCAAAATTAGACCATGACTGGTTTTCAAAGCGATGCTTAGAGAGAACCGAACAATCATCGGCGCATGGAATTTCTCAATTACCACCACCTCCGCTACTTCTGGATGGTCGCCCGCGAGGGCGGCCTGCGAAAGGCGGCCGAAAAGCTCAATCTTTCCCAGCCCACCATCAGCGCCCAGATTAGTGCGCTGGAGCGCAGCGTGGGGGAAAAGCTCTTCCGCCGCAGCGGGCGCAGTCTGGTGCTCACGGAGGCGGGCAGGCGTGCCTTTGAAGTGGCGCAGGAGATCTTTTCGCTCGGACAGGAATTCATGGATCACGTGCGCGGGCACCGGGTCTCACGCGCCCTGCGCCTGCACGCCGGGATTTCAGACTCGGTGCCGAAACTGCTTGCGTGGGAGATTCTGGCGCCGGCCTTCCGGCTCAAGGAGCCGGTGCAGGTCAACTGCCGGGAAGGCAGCGCGGAGGATCTGCTGGGGGCGCTGGCTACCGGCCGGTTGGATGTGGTCATCGCTGGAGAGCCGGCTCCGCCTTCGCTTGCGGTGAAGGTCCACAGTCACGCGCTGGGATTTTGCGGCACAGCTTTTTGTGCTGTGCCTGCTTTGGCGAAAAGGCTGAGAAAGGGATTTCCGGAATCCCTGCACGGCGCTCCCATGCTCCTTCCCCAAGCCAATACCGCATGGCGCCAACTCATCGATGCATGGCTGCACCGGCAGGGGATTCAGCCGCAGCTGGTGGCGGAATTTGACGACGCGGCCCTCATGAAAGTCGCCGGAGCCGCGGGACTGGGCGTCGTGCCCGTGCCCGAACGCGTTCTTGCTGATGCCAGTCTTCGTTATGGACTTGCGCGGGCAGGAGTGGCCAAAGACTGCCGCGTCAGCTACTTTGCCATCACCGTCCAAAGGCGTATTACCCACCCGGCCGTATCCGCAATGCTGGGTGCTTTTCAGGAAAAATAGCGAATTCCGGTGCGCTGAATGGCCTAGGTGAAACCCTGATGTTGTATTTACAAAATAAACTCATTGCCAATTCTGAGCGAATCGGATAATTTCCGTGGCATCACGCAAATATACCCCTACCCACCCCCAAGTTTACTCAAAACATGAAACGCCATCCTATTTCTCGCTCAGCCGGCAGCGGCTTCACGCTTATTGAACTGTTGGTCACTATTTCCATTGTTGCCCTGCTGGTCGTCAGCGCCTTTGGGGCCTTTGGATTCGTGATGGAAAACGCCCGCAAAACCGATGCCCGGAACACCTGTATGGCCGTTTCGAATGCGGTGGACCAGTTTCAGAGCGAGTATCATCGACTGCCGGAGCCCACCTCTTACAGTAAGGGTTCGGACACCAGCAGCAGCACTGACGCCGCTGAAAACCTTGTAAAAATTCTCAAGGGCCTTGATGAGCTTCAAAACCCGCGCAGACAAGACTTCCTCGGCGACATTAAAGCGGCCGCCTTTAAGGATGGCAAACCCGCAGGCGGCCTTGTGGAGGAAGGTGAGGAAATGTCTCTCGTCGATCCTTGGGGCGGATACTACTTTGCGCGCCTCGACCACGACTATGACGAAAAGATCGAAAATCCGAACGATAAGGAAACCTCTGCCGGCGGCTCCGCAGAACTGCGCAAGCAAATCATCGTATGGACCGAAGGCAACCCTAAGAAATTAAAGAATGGGGAGACCCCCTGGCAGAGCGGCTTGGCTGTCTCTTCTTGGAACGAAAAGTAAGCTCCCGGAGCACCTTCCATCCCGGCGGCATAGGCTGACCGCGAATTCACAAAAGGCAACGAAGAGAGCGAAGCCGTTCGCAAAGCTACCTTTCGTCTATTCGTCAGTTGGCTGAGTGAGCCGCGGCTCGTTACGCTGAAGTTGCCGGGTTGGCCCGTGGCGCGGCCACCATGGACTGCGGCGACTCGTCGCCTAGAGCAGCCTCCTAAATGTGGTCATGATTTTTCCGTTCGGGATTAATGATAGGCCGCGTGAGGACGCGCTCCCTATGGGGAGGCATTTGATTCAGGCGGCCTGTGCCTGCGCTGCTTTGCCTTCGGCAATGTTCCCGAAACCGGCCGCGGCGCATCGCGCCGAATCACAGACGGAAGGTGATCCGCGCTTTGCTGGTATCGTAGGGCGACATCTCCATGCGCACCTTGTCCCCGATGACCAGCTTGATGAAGCGCTTCCGCATTTTGCCGGAAATGTGCGCCAGCACCACGTGCTTGTTGGGCAGTTCCACCTTGAACATGGTCCCGGCCAGCACGGCCACGATGGTGCCCTCCACCTCGATAGCGCCTTCCGGATCTTCGCTCACGATCGGAGCCCTCAGTTCACGTGCGGGACCGCCTCCCATACCTGGGCGGCGGGGGCCATTGTTTCTGCGTTGCTGAGGTCTGTTTTTTCCTTTGGCGGGCATATCGTAATATTAAGGGCGTTCAAAGTCCCCCGCTTTGCTGTAATGACAAGCGGTTTATCCCTGCCTTTCCATTTGCCACTAGGACCAGAGAAGGCAGGATGCACCCCCTTTTATCCGCCATCTTATGTCACAATCAGCCAAAGAAACTCCCCAAATGGAGAAGATCGTCAGCCTCTGCAAACGCCGTGGCTTTATCTTCCAGTCGTCCGAAATCTACGGCGGCTGCGGCGGCGTGTGGGACTACGGCCCGCTTGGCGCGGAACTGAAGCGCAACCTCCGAGATGCATGGTGGCGTGCCATGACCCGCGACCGCGAGGATATTGTGGGCCTCGACGCCGCTATCCTCATGAACCCGGCCATCTGGAAGGCCAGCGGTCATGTGGACACCTTCGCCGACATGATGCGAGAGTGCTCGCTCACCAACAAACGAGTGCGCGCCGACCACGTCGAGCCCCAGAGCGGCACCGTCATGAACTACAACGGCGCGCAGTCGCCCACCGGGTGGAGAAACGAGCGCCCCATCAGCGCGCTACTCACCAAAGGCACGCACATCGAGAGTTTCCGCAAGCAGGTGCGCCTGCTCATCGCCTCCAATGCCGGTGAAGCCGCCGGCAAAGCGGAGGAGATCGAACTCCTCAGCGAAGCCAAAGGCGAAGAAGTCACCAACAGCGTGGACTTCCACCCGGAAACCGGCGGCGCGCTCGGTCCCGCCCGTCCGTTCAATCTCATGCTGCGCACCTTTCTCGGCCCCACCGCCTCGCTGGACGATCCCACCTATCTCCGCCCGGAGACCGCGCAGGCCATCTTCGCGCAGTTCAAGAACGTGTTCGACTCCTCCCGCGTGAAGGTCCCGTTCGGCATCTGCCAGATCGGCAAAGCCTTCCGCAACGAAGTGACGCCGAAGAACTACACCTTCCGCTCCCGCGAGTTCGAGCAGATGGAGCTCGAGTTCTTCATCAAGCCCGACGAAGCCGTGGAAATCATCTGCGGTGCAGTGGCTCCGTGGAGCGAAACCGCCGACCTTAGTGAGCCGCAGTCGAACTGGGGTTGGGAAATGTGGCACCGCTACTGGGTGCAGGAGCGCACCCGTTTCTATCAAAGCATCGGCCTCGGCGACGTCGTCCATTACTACTGGCAAACCCCGGCCGACCTCGCCCACTATGCCCGCGCCTGCGTGGATATCCTCTGCGAATTCCCCTTCGGCACCGAGGAACTCGAAGGCATCGCCGCCCGCGGCGACTTCGACCTCGCCAGCCATCAGGGAGCCAGCGGTAAGAACCTGGAAGTCTTCGACGAAGACCTCAAGAACGCCGCCGCCAAACTCAGCGATGAGCAGAAAGAAGCCCTCATCCAGAAACGCCTCACCTCCGAGCAGGCGAAAACCAAAGGCGAGCCCATGCCGGAAGCCGACGTGCGCGCATGGTTCGAGCGTCTCTTCAAAGGCAACTACGTTCCCCACGTCATCGAGCCCTCCGCCGGCCTCGATCGCATGGCCCTCGCCATCATCGCCAAGGCCTTCAGCGAAACCGTGAAGACTGACGATAAAGGCAAGTCCGAGACCATAACCGTGCTCCGCTTCCATCCGCGCATCGCGCCCGTGAAGTGCGGCGTCTTCCCGCTGCTCAAGAACAAGCCGGAGCTTGTGGCCAAAGCCCGCGAAGTCTATGCCCTGCTCAAGAAGCACATGAACTGCTTCTACGACGAAACCGCCAGCATCGGCCGCCGCTACGCCCGCCAGGACGAAGTCGGCACCCCCTTCGGCGTTACCATCGACTTCGAGACTCTCGGCGAAAAAGGCCCAGAACTCCAAGACGCCGTGACCGTCCGCGAGCGCGACAGCAACGAGCAGCAGCGCATCAAAATCGCCAACCTCACCGCGTGGCTCCTAGCGCGGATTTCGTGAGCCGGCTCCGGGAATATCCCGCACCCCCTATTTTTCCCTATTCTGCAGAATATCTTGCAGAGTTGCAGGTTTGCGCGCCATCCGCGTAAAAACCAACACCAAAATCCTCCAACTTTCCCATGAACCCCTACTTTACCGACATAACTGTAAGAGATAAGGATGCTCAACTACCGACACTCCTGTCGGTGATCAACTAGTTAGGGCACGCACTAAGCAAGTTTTTTTAAGCCCAAGAAGAAGACTATTCGCACAGCTTTGTGGCATTGTCGCACTCGGCGCATTCGGTTATTCGGTGATCTAACAGAACAGTTCAGAGCCGAACCCGAGAAACTCCCCTTCTATGCTGGCACTGCATCACAGAAACACCTCCCTCCGTATGAGAGAAAAACGTCAAGATTGAGGCAACTACCAATCGTTTGAGGTGCGGTAGATTTCTGGACCAACAACCTCCAGAATCGAACATGAAACCGCGTAAACGATATACCCCCGAGTTCAAAACCCAAGCCGTGGAACTGCTGGCTACCGGGAAGCCGGTGCCTGAGCTGGCGGAGGAGTTCTGCGTCAGCAGCAATCTGCTTTACAACTGGCGCGCAGGCACCCGGATCCCCGCAGGTCGGTAGCGCAGGACCGCTAGCCGGAGGCGAGAAGTCCGAAGCGGACGACCTGCGGGATCTGCGGCGCGAAAATGCCCGCCTCCAGATCGAGAATGACATTTTAAAAAAAGCCGCAGTCATCCTCGGGACCAGACTCCCGTCCAGCTTCGGAAAATGATGGACACCATTCGCCAAGCCACCGGCCACCCCCTCCGGGTCATCTGCGCCGTGCTGGAAGTGCCCCGCAGCAGCTACTATCATGCCGCTAAACCCACCGCGACGCAACGTACGGATGAGGAACTCGGAGCCGTTATTGAACCCATCTTCCGGGAGCACCGCCGCCGCTACGGCTACCGGAGAATCTCCGCCGAACTGACCGCCATGGGCCTCACCTGCGCCCCCGAACGCGTCCGCCGGATCATGCGGGAACGCGGACTCAAGGCCATTCAGCCCCGCAGCTTCGTCTCCAAAACCAGCGATGGGAGGGCGGACCGCCCCTCCCTCAATCTGGTGCTGGATCAACCGCTCCCCCAAACCCACAACACCGTATGGGCCGGCGATATCACCCACATTCCCACTGGCAAAGGCTGGCTTTATCTGGCCGTGGTGATCGATCTTTGCTCCCGGCGCATCGTCGGCTGGTCCCTCGCCGGCCACCTCAGAGCCTCCCTCGTTGGCGATGCCCTCAGTCAAGCCCTCGGCTCCCGTTCCGTTCCCAAAGGCCTCATCTTCCACAGCGACCGCGGCAGCCAATATGGCAGCCGTGAATACCGGCGGCTCCTTGAGCAGGCCGGCATCCGCCAAAGCATGTCCGCACGGGCCAATCCCTATCACAATGCCTGGACCGAATCCTTCATGGGCACCCTGAAAACGGAGATGCTGCAGGACGGCTGCTTCATCGATGCCGCCAACGCCAGGATCGAACTCTTCGCCTACATCGACTTCTACTACAACACCCGCCGCAGACACTCCTCCCTCGAATACCAAACCCCAGCTGAATTCGAAGCTCAGGTCAGCTCTCTTAACTAATTAAAATTGGTCCAGAAATCAGTGGCATCTCATCGTCAGGCGAGCAGTGGCTTCACGATATGACCGGCGATGTCGGTGAGGCGGAAATAGCGGCCCTGGAATTTGTAGATCAACTTCTCGTGCTCGACGCCGAGGAGATGAAGCATGGTGGCGTGGAGGTCGTGGACGTGGACGCCGTCTTCGATGATGTTGTAGCCGTAGTCGTCGGTGGTGCCGTGGGCGGAACCTCCGCGCACGCCGCCGCCGGCCAGCCAGATGCTGAAGCAGCGGGGGTGGTGATCACGTCCGTAGTTGTTGCCGCTCATTTTGCCCTGACAATAGGCGGTGCGGCCGAATTCCCCGCCCCAGACGACGAGCGTGTCGTCGAGCAGACCGCGTCGTTTCAGGTCGGTCACGAGCGCCGCGGACGCGCGATCCGTCTGCTGGCACTGGCGGGTGATGCCGCCAACGACATCGCCATGCTGGTCCCAGCCCTGGTGGAAAAGTTGCACGAACCGCACGTCGCGTTCGATGAGCCGGCGGGCTAGCAGGCAGTTGGCGGCGTAGGTTCCGGGAGTGCGGCTGTCGGGCCCGTAGAGTTCGAAGGTCTCGTCGCTCTCGCCGGAGAGGTTGGTGGCTTCGGGCACACTCGTCTGCATGCGAAAGGCCATCTCCGCCTGGGCGGTGCGCGCTTCGATTTCCGGATCGAGCTGCTGACCGGCCTGGTGGGCGTTGAGTTTACCGAGCGTATCGAGCATGCTGCGGCGGACGTCAGGCGTGATGCCGTCGGGATTGGTCAGGTAGAGCACCGGTTCCTTGCCTGAACGGAACTGCACGCCCTGGTGCTCGCTGGGCAGGAATCCGGCGCCCCAGAGCCTCGAGTAGAGCGGTTGATCGCGCGAGGCGTTCTTGGACACGAGCACAATGAACGCCGGCAAGTTGTCGTTGAGACTGCCAAGCCCGTAGGAAGACCACGCGCCCATGGAGGGCCGGCCCGGAATCTGGCTGCCGGAGCAGAAGAATGTGATGGCCGGATCGTGATTGATCGCCTCCGTGTGCATGGTGCGGATGACACAGAGTTCGTCCGCGATTTTCTGCGTGTGCGGCAGAATGTTGCTGATCTCCGTGCCGCAGCGGCCGCTCTTTGTGAAGTCGGTGAAAGGTCCGGCCATGGGCAGGAGGCTTTGGTTGCCACTCATGGTGGAGAGGCGCTGATTGCCGATCACTTCCTTTGGCAGAGCCTTGCCGTGTCCGGCGCGGAGCACGGGTTTGAAGTCGAACGTCTCCAGATGTGAGGGGCCGCCAGCCTGGAAGAGATAAATGACGCGTTTGGCTTTCGGTGCTAGGTGCGGTGCCGGCAGCACTCCGGCGGAGGCCCGGGCTTCGTCGCCGAGGATGCGGGACATGGCCAGCGCTCCAAGTCCGAGGCTGGACCGGCTGAGAAAATGGCGGCGCGTCCGGCGCAGGAGAGAGTCGTGAATGTTCATGGCAGTGGGTCAGCGAATGGTGAGCGCCGCATCGGAGGCGAGCAGAGTGGAACAGACGATGGTGAGCGCGGCGAGGCGGGCATTTTCCTCGCCGCAGACGGCTTTCGCCGCTCCGGGATTGCCGGCGAAGTGTTTTTCTTTGGCCGTGAACAGCTCGGTGAGAGCGGCGAGTTCGACGCTGTCCGGCTCGCGCGATGCCAGCAGGAGAAACGCGCGCTGCAGGGGCGGCTCCGGCCCGTCCGGTTGTTCCTTAACGACACGCGCGGCGAGTTTTCGGGCGCACTCGAAGAAGCTCTGATCGTTCAGAAAGATCAGCGGCTGCAGCGGGGTGTTGGTCGTGAGCCGGCGAGGCTGGCAGATTTCGCGGCTGCCGGCATCCAGCGTGAGCATGGCCGGCGGCGGTGCGGTGCGTTTGCGGAAGGTGTAAAGACTGCGGCGGTAGAGGCCTTCGCCTTTATCGGGCTGATACTCGCCGCCGGAGGCTCCGGCTTCCGACCACACGCCGGGCGGTTGCCAGGGTTTGACACTGGGGCCGCCGATCTTCTCCACGAGCAGCCCCGCTGCCAGCAAAGCCTGATCGCGAATGGCCTCGCCGGACAGCCGCGACGACGGGCCGCGCGAGAGCAGCGCATTCTTCGGATCACGCTCGCGATTCACCTTCGTCGCGGCGGAAGCCTGCCGGAACGTGGCGCTCAGCACGATGCGCCGCAGCAGGCGCTTCACGTCCCACCCCTGTTGCATAAAATCGCGCGCCAGCGTATCGAGCAGTTCCTGGTGCGTCGGAGCGTCGCCCTGCATGCCGAAGTTTTCCTGTGTGGGCACGATACCCGTGCCGAGGCACTGCATCCACAGCCGGTTCACGGCGACGCGCGACGCGAGCGGATTCTCAGGGCTGGTCATCCACTGCGCGAGGCCAAGGCGGTTTCGTGGCGCGCTCTCCGGCAGGGGCATCACCGCCGACGGCGCGCCCGGTTCGACGGGACGTTTGAAATCCGGTGCGGCATATTCGCCGCGCGTAAGGACATGCCATTTCTTTGGTCGTGGGGAATCCTGCATCACCATCGCCAGCGGCAGCTTGTGTTCGTAGTCGTCTTCGAGATGGCGTCGCGCTGCGGCCACGGCTTCCCGGGCTTTGGCCGTCTCCGCATCCACGCGCATCAGGTAGTGCTCGCGCAGGGCGGCGAGCGCAGCGGCGTCACCGGACTTCGCGGCCTGGAGCGCTGCGGCGAGGGCCGGGGCATTCAGTTCCGCCACTTCCAGCGGCGAGAGCGCGGCGCGGAAGATCATTAGATCTTTCATCAGCCCGTCGGCAAAGCCCCGGTCGTCGCGCGGGCGTGCACCGAGTCGCATGACATCGGCAGTGATGCTTTTGTTCAAATTGTCCTGCTTCACCGGAGCGCGCACCGGCTGACCGTCATAATACATACGCAGTCCGCCCGCCGTGGAGGAAGCGTCATAAGTCACGGTCACCTCGACCCATTTCCCGACCGGAAAATCCTCCGCGGTTTCCACCGATGCCGCGCAGCCCGGCCAGAGGTGGATGCAACTCCACCGCAGCTTGCCGTTCTCCATGAGCAGTTCGAATCCCGCCGCATCCGCCATCTGGGAGAACATCCCCGGTCCGGTGTGCAGAATGAGCGCGCGCTGCTTACGCTCCGGCGAGAACACTCTCATCGAAACCGTGAGCGGCATGTAGCGCGTGATGCCTTTCACGCCGTCGAGATTCAGGACGGTGTCGCCGTCGAATTTCATGCCGCCGTCCGCCGGCGTTAGCTGGCCGCCGGACATGGTGCCCGGCGCGGCGGAGGCGACCGCGTTGGGCAGTTTGCCGCCCACCACAGCGTCGAGAGGCAAATGATCCGATGGTGCGGGAGCGCTCAGGCTCGCGGTGGCATTCAGCCATTCGCGAAACGCCGCATCCCTGCCCGCCGGCACCGTCTTTGCTCCCGCGATGGACGCGTCGAGCGCCGCCCGGCGATTTTTGATTTCCGCCTCCTGCGCCGGATCTGCCAGCCGCATCGAAGGCTCCGGCGCCGTCGTGGACAGCGAGTAAGGATAGAGCCCGCACTCGTCGATATTTCCGAACATGGCGCACAGGCTGTAATAGTCCGACATTGGCAGCGGGTCGTACTTGTGATCGTGACACTTGGCGCACTCCATCGTCAGGCCGAGGAAGGCGGTGCCTGTCGTGTGGACACGGTCGGAGACATACTCCTGACGGAATTCATCTTCAATCGAGCCCCCCTCCTGAGTCTGGCGGTGCAGGCGGTTGAACATCGTCGCCAGCCGCTGCTCCTGCGTCGCGTCGGGCAGCAAATCGCCGGCGATCTGCCACGTCAGGAATTTATCGTAGGGCAGGTTTTCGTTGAACGCCCGGATCACCCAGTCGCGCCACGGCCAGACGAAGCAGTTGTTGTCGGATTGATAGCCATAGGTGTCGGCAAAGCGGGCGACATCGAGCCAGTCGAGCGCCATGCGTTCTCCATAGCACGGCGACGCCAGCAGGCCGTCCACCTGCTTTTCAAAGGCATCCGGCGACTTGTCCGCCGTGAACGCAGCGATCTGCTCCGGCGACGGCGGCAGGCCGGTGAGCACGAACGCAACGCGCCGCAGCCATGCCGCCCGGTCCGCCTCCGGCGACGGCGACAGTTTCTCCTGCTCCAGCCTCGCGAGCACGAACTTATCGAGATCATCCCGCGGCCAGTCCGCCTGCTGCACGACGGGCGGCTGATGCGCCTTCACCGGCGCGTAGGCCCAGTGCTTCGAATACACTGCGCCCCCGGCGATCCATTGCCTCAGCAGCGAGCGGTCGGCATCGGTGAGCGGGCGGTTCAGTTTCGCCGGCGGCATGAGGTCATCCTGATCCGTGGTATGAATCCGCCGCAGCAGTTCGCTTTCCTCCGGCTTGCCCGGCACGATGGCCCGCACACCGCTTTTCAATAACGCCGTCGCGCCTTCGAATGTGTCCAGCCGCAGCCCGGCCTCGCGCTTGTTGTCATCCGGCCCGTGACAGGCAAAGCACCGGTCTGAAATGAGCGGGCGTATGTCGCCATTGAAGTCCACCGCCGCCCGGAGCGGAGCGGCGGCGATCAGGCAAAGAGCATAGAAACGCGCGGGAAGTGATGTCATGGTTGGGACGACAAACTGAAAGACTTGAGGGCATTACGCAACGTGAGACGTCATTCCTGCGCCAAAATCTGATCGCAGCGCACGAACGGTCTGCATTCGCTGGCAAGCCCCTCGTATCCCGCAGGCTCCCTGCCGCGGGTTTTGTTTTGGGTCCACACTTGCCCTCGCTCCGGTTTCACGCTCCCTGACCGCATGATCCGCTTTCGCCTTCTCCTCCCTGGCGACGGGATGGATTACCACCGGGGATGGACGTGTGCTTTTAGAACCCTAGAATGTGGATTTCAGGAACAGAAAAAAGTTGATATCCGGTTCTTTGGCGGCTATTAAGCTATCAACCGCTTATGAAATCCATCGCTCTCACCACCATCGCTTCAGCCTGCTTGCTGGCTTCCGCCTCCGCGGCGACGCTCACGCACCGCTACTCCTTCAACGGCGACACGAACGACTCCGTCGGCACGAGCAACGGCATCCTCACCAATGGAGCCACCGTCACGGCGACCTCCCTCAGCCTATCCGGCGGCCCCGGGAGCGGAGCCAGTGTGCAAAATATGGGCTTCTCCTCTCCCGTTGGCATTGGAGCCAACTATGGCGGCACCGGCGTCACCATTGAGACTTGGTACACGGACACGGGCACCAGCCAATGGGGTAAGCTCTTCACCTTCGGTACCGCTGCGGATGGTCTGGAATTTGGTTTTACTTTACAGCACGCCAGCCAATTCAACGCGGTGGACCGCAACGGAGCCAAGACTTTTGGCTTTCGTGGAACCGTTGGCGTCGAGCATCACCTCGCGATCACCCTTGCTCAGGACGGTAATATGAATGCATGGCTGGATGGCACCCAGCTTATCACCGACGTGGCGACCAACCCGATCTCCAACATCGGCACCCAAACCGAGTCCATCGGTGCCACCGCATGGGGCGACCCGGGATTTGCTGGAAAGGTTAATGAGTTCCGCATCTACGGCGGCGAACTCACCAACGCTGAGGTGCAGGCCAATCTCGCCCTCGGCCCGAACTCCCTGGTTCCCGAGCCGACAGGCCTGGCTCTGTTGGGACTCGCCTCCGCTGCGCTGCTGCGCCGCCGCCGCCGCGCCTGATCCGGCCCGCGTGTGCTCAATTTGCGAAACCCGCGCGCAGGCTTCCTGCCGCGGGTTTTGTTTTGGCTCCACACTTGCCTTCGCGCCGGTTTCTCTCTCCTTGTCCGCATGATTCGCTTTCGATTGCTCCTCCCTGGCGCCGTGCTGGCTGCCATGCTGGCGGGGTGTTCCAAAGAACCCGGCGGAGCGGCGGCGGCGAAGGGAGAGTCCGGCGACACGCTGTTTCGCCGCATGATCGCCAATGAAGAGCGCATCGCGGAGTTGACGCCGAAGGTTCTCCGGCTGGCAGCATCGGTGAAGAATCTGACGCTGCCCGACAGCCACGCGCGCAAGCTCTTTGCGCCGAACGCCATGGTGACGGATGTCGCCGGCGAGCGTCAGGCCGCGACTGGCCCGGCCGATGGACGGCTGCCGGTGAAGCACTGGAAATGGGAACCCGCGACGCAGCCGGTGCCGCTGGACAGCCTGCCCGGCGGCCTGTGGGCCAGTCTCTGGACCGGTCTCGAGCACGTGGAGAAATCGAAGCTCGGCATCATTCGCGGCACAGCGGACGGCGAATCGAATTACAAACTGGAAACCGTCTTCTCCGCCCGCGGTCGCACGGCCACCGGCGGCATCGTTGCCTTCAGCGGAGCGGCGGAGATCGTGTGGCAGAGGTCAGGCGACGACTGGCTCGTGAAACAATGGACCACCCGCAGCATGTCGGCCACGGAGGTGGAGCAGCCGCTTTTTGAAGAATCACTCGCCCGGGCCATTCCGAACGCTGAGGAGCATGCCAAAGCCCGCCGCTCGGTCCATCACAACTTCGTGCGCGACATCCTCATGACGGGCGAAACGAAGTTCCGCTATCCAAAGGAATACTGGCAGTACCTCGTCGGTCTGGATTCACTCGATCAGCATCCGTCCGTCTCCGTGGCGGACATTGACCGCGACGGCTGGGACGACTTTTACGTTACCGGACGCTGGGGCGAGAACCAGCTCTGGCGCAACAAAGGCGACGGCACATTCGAGGACAAAGCCGCGGACTTCGGCCTCAATGTGGACGGGATGTGCAACTGCTCGCTGTTCGCTGATTTCGACAACGACGGCGACTGCGATGTCTTCCTCGGCCGCTCGCTGGAGCGCAGTCTTTATCTGCGCAACGACGGCGGGAAGTTCACCGATGCCGGCAGCCTGCTCGATGCGCCGCTGCCCCACTGGGTCTCCAGCATGGCCGCGGCGGACTACAACGGCGACGGATTGCTCGATCTCTACATTTCCACCTATCGGCTGCCCATCACCGCGCCGCGGAACATCCTCGCCTCACAGTTCCTCTCGCCGGAGGAACAGGCGGAATGGAAGCGCCGCCGCGGTGAGGATCATCCGGTCTTCCGCCTCACCGGTCCGCCGAACGTGCTGCTCGTGAACCGCGGCGGCGGGAAATTCGAGCGCGCTCCGGAGGGCAGGGACGCGCAGCTTTGGCTCAACTCCTTCCAAAGCACATGGGCCGACTACGACAACGACGGCGATCCCGATCTCTTCGTGGCCAACGACTACGCGCCGGACTTCGTGCTGCGCAATGACCCCGGCGAAAACGGTGCGCGGAAATTCACCGACGTGACACAGCCGATGGCCGGCGAAGAACTCAACGGCTTCGGCATGGGTGTGTCGCTGGGCGACTACGACAACGACGGCCTCCAGGATCCCTTCTACACCTACATGTTCAGCAAGGCCGGCAGCCGCATTACAGAGATGTTCCCGGGCCTGGAAAAGCGCATGTATGAAGGCGTGAGCGGCAACAAACTGCTGCGGAACCGCGGCGACAAATTTGAACTGGTCTCCGGTCACAAGCCTCCGTCGCTCATGGTGGCGAAGACCGGCTGGTCGTGGGGCGGGCAGTTCGCCGATTTCGACAACGACGGCTGGCTCGATCTCTTTGTCAGCAACGGCTACTACACGCCGCCGGGCGACGGCGCGACAGAGGTGGACTTGTGAAGCGATCTCTGGCGTGCGGTCGTGCGCTCGGACACCAACTTGAACAAGAAGTTCGCTGCCGAAGGTGTGGACACACGCCAGTACGGCTCCATGCCCGGTGTGCTGGATAAGAACACGGAGATCGAAGGCCGCGGCAAAGTGCTGCGCAGTCATTCCTTCAGCGGCCACGAAACGGACAGCCTGTTCTACAATGTGGAGGGGAAGCAGTTCGCCGACCTCTCCGGTGTCAGCGGCATGGACAGCATCGCCGATGGCCGCGGCTTCGCCTATTTCGACTATGACCGCGACGGCTGGCAGGATGTAGTGCTGGTGAACAGCAACGAGCCTCAGTTGGAGCTGTTCCGGAACCGCCTCGGCGACTCCGTGAAGAGCGGCGCGATTCGCGTGAAGTTGCGCGGCGGCAATGCCGGCGCACAGCCCGCGACAGGAGTCTCCCCGCGCGACGGCTACGGTGCGCACGTGCTGCTCAAAGCCGGTAGTCAGCAGATCATGCGCGAGCACCGCTGCGGCGACGGCTTCGCCGCACAGAACAGCGCGACCCTGCTCATCGGCATCGGCAAGGCCGCAGCGGCGGATGACGTGCGTGTGCGCTGGCCGTCGGGGAAAGTCACCGCTGTCGGCACTGTGCCCGCCGGCGCCACGGTGACCGTGGAGGAAGCCGGCGCGCCGGCTTTCAGTATAGAGACGCTGCCCGCCGCCGGGCCAACCACAGCCGTCGCCACCGAGGCTCCGCTGGCAAAACTCGACGTGCCCATTCCCGCGGATGGCGCGAAGCTCCGCGTCTTCACCATGGTAGCCACATGGTGCCAAGTCTGCCGCAGCGAACTTCCGCATCTCGCCCTGATCAAAGCCGGCCTGCCCGCCAGCGATGTCGCGCTCTACGGCGTGCCCGTGGACGGCAACGACACCGCCGATAAACTCAGCGCCTACACAGCAGAGAACTCACCGGCCTACAAACTGCTCTCCGACATGCCGGAGGCCGGCCGTGAGAAATTCCGCAGCCTCACACGCGAGCGCTTCGGTGAAACTCCGCTGCCTTCGACCATCGTGACGGATGGCGCCGGCGGCGTGCTCATGGTCCAGAAGGGAACCGTCAACCTCTCCGCCGTCCGGAAACTGCTGCAGCGCGGCAAATCGAAACCATGACGGCGGGGCTCGGCATCTGTGGAATACTCATGGCGCTCGGCCTTGCCGGCTGTTCGCGTCAGGAATCGCCGGTGCCCGCTCCGGCTGCGTCGGCTCTTACCGATGAGCAGCGCGCCGAAACCATCATCGCTGTCGAAACCGCGATTCAGGAAATCACGCCGCTGCTCTCCGCACTGGCCAAGTCGCTGTCGGCGAAGCCAGATGACCAGGTGCCCGCCGCACTGCGCGGGCCGGCGCCGGTCGAACATCCGCCCGCTGCGGCTGAGCCTGCGTTCACTCCCGGAGCAATCATCGAAGAATGCGACTGGCTGGCGGCGGATGCACCCGCCACGATGGAACTCCCGCCCTGGCCTGGACTGCGCAGCCAGGTCACCGCATGGACGGCGCCGAAGTTCGGCGTGCTCCGCGGCGAGTTCACCGAACGCGTGAAGGGCGATTTGATCCTGGAGACGAAGTTCGAAGCCGGCGGTCAGGATGCATCGGGCCGCCGCTATGGCATCAAGGCGGCTCAGAACATTACCTGGCGCAAAGACGCGGCGGGCAAGTGGGCCATCGCAGCATGGAAGCACAAGTCCCTGCATCTCCAGCGCGCGAAACATCTTCTCTTCGACGAGGTGCTCGATACGGCGCTACCCGATGCCGATGCCCGGGAGATGGCGCGGCGTTCCCCACAGGACGAGATTACAGCGGCGGCGCTCACGGAAGGAAAACTGCGGCTCCCGAAAGCGGAGTATGCCGACACCGCCGACATGGAGAATGCTTCGCAGTATCCGGCGGTGAGCGTGGTGGACTACGATTCCGACGGCCACGCAGATTTGTTCCTCACCGCGCGCTGGGGCCGTTGCCAGTTGCTTCGCAACATGGGCGACGGCACGTTCAAGGACACCACGTTCCGCGCCGGGCTGGACGTCGAGCATGCGGTGAACTGCGCGCTCTTCGCCGACTTCGACAACGACGGCGATCCTGATGCGCTGCTCGGGCGCTCCCTCGAGCCGACGCTCTACCTGACCAACGACGGCGGCCACTTTACCGATGCCACGGCCAGGCTCACCGATCTTGGAAAGCAATTCCTCGTCTCGTCGATGGCTGCCGCTGACGTGAACCGCGATGGCCTTCTTGATGTCTATCTTTCCACCTACAGCCCCGGTCCCGATTCCCTGCCGGTGTGGAAAGAGCGCTACCTGCGCCCCGGGCAGGCGGAGAAGCTGGACGCCCTGATGCAGAAAGCCCACCCCTACCTCGACGACCGCGGCGCGCCGAACGTACTGCTGATGAACCGCGGCGGCGGCCGGCTCGAGCGCGCCGGCGGCGAGGCCGTGGAGCTGTGGCGCAAAAGCTACCAGCCCGCGTGGGCCGATGTGGACGGCGACGGCGACGACGATCTCTACGTCTGCAATGATTTCGCTCCGGATTCCCTGCTGCGCAATGACACGCCGCGCGGGGCGGCCGAGCCGGTCTTCGTCGAGGCTTTCCGCGATTTCATTCCCGACGGCAAAATGGCATTCGGCATGGGGGTGTCCTTCGCCGATTCCGACAACGACGGTGATCTCGATCTCTTCGTGTCGAATATGTACAGCAAAGCCGGCAACCGCATCATCGCGCAGGCCGGTGCCGTGGACCCGCGGATCGTCGTCGGCGCGCAGGGGAATTTTCACTATCGCAATGACGGCGGGAAGTTCACGCAGGTCGCCCGGCCCGACAGCCCGGAGGCGCGCGTTGGCTGGGCCTTCGGCGGGCAGTTCGGCGACTTCGACAACGACTCACACCAGGACCTCTACGTCCCGAGCGGCTACTACACCGCCCCGCAGGAGGTGGCGACGGAGGTGGACTTGTGAAGCTGCTTCTGGAGCACGGTCGTGCTCTCCGATGAATCAAAATCCGACGCCTTCCGCCGGTCCGCACACTGGCGCTCGCCGCTGCTGGATTTCAAACTGCGCGTGAAACAGGACACGTCCTCGCTGACCGGCGGCGACGGCCCCTTGTGGCGCAGCAATTCCTTCAGCGGCCATGAGCGGAACCGCTTTCTTCTCAGCGGCACCGGCAGTTTCTCCGACCTCTCGCTCCTCAGCGGCGCGGACTGCCGCGAAGATGCGCGCTCCTTCGCCATGCTCGACTACGACCGCGACGGCTGGCTCGACATCGCCCTGATGAGCACGAATGCCCCGCGCTTCCGGCTGTTCCGCAATCGCCTCGGCGAACTGACCAAAGGCGGGCGCGTCCTCACCGTGCGCCTCGAGGGCGGCAATCACACGCCGCAGCCCGGCCCGCTGAGCAATCGGGACGCTGCGGGCGCCACGGTGCTCGCCGTCACGGACAAGGGCCGCCGCGTCTTCCGCCGCAGCATCGGCGAGGGCCTCGCCTCGCAGAATGCCGCCGCCATTCGGGTCACGCTCGCGCCGGGCGAGACGCTTCAGGAATTGCAGGTCCTGTGGCCCTCCGGAACGCGAACGACACTCGCACCCGCATCCAGTGAAGCCGCAATTTTACTGAAAGAGACGGTTCCCTGAGGCAAACCCCAGGCTACTTTCCCGCATGGAAACCCGCCTCATACCCACCACTGACCGCGACCGGAACGGACGCGGCACGGCGTGCTGGTTTCTCACGCCGGAGCTTTGCCCGCTGCTCGTCAGCTATCGCATGGCCCGCGTTGGCATCAATGACTCCACGGCCGGCTTTGAGCGCGTGCGGCTGCATCCCGGCGGCAGCTTCTTCATGGAAACCGCCTCCGGCGAAGGCCGCATGCTTCTGGAGGGAAAATGGCAGCGCCTCACGGCTGGCCAGGTGACGATGGCTCCGCCGCGGGTGCTCAATGCGTTTTACACGCCCAAAGGGAAACGCTGGCGCGCCGGATTCGTCCGCTACGATGAACCGCCCGGCGTGCGACCGCTCATCGGGAGCAGCTCGCCGCTGCGCATCGCCGGCGAACTGCGCCTCACCAGGGCACTCGAAGGATTGCACGACGAGTGGGAACACGAACGGGATGCCGCCATGATCACTCACTGGCTCGCCCTCATCGACGGGATCGCCCGCCGGCTCGCTCTGCCGTGGAGAACCGATGACCGGCTCGAAGCCCTCTGGACCAGAGTCGCCGCCGACATCGCCGCGCCGTGGACGCTGGAAAAGCTGGCAAAACACAGCGGCTTCAGTTCCGAGCACTTGCGCCGGCTGTGTTCAAAGGCTCTCGGCCGCACGCCGATGGAGCAGGTGACGTTCATGCGCATGCAGCGGGCCAGCGAACTGCTCGTCAGAGACGACGACAAGGTGGACTTCATCGCCCGCGAAGTTGGTTACGCCAGCGAACACGCCTTCTCCCGCGCCTTCCAGCGCACCGTGGGCCTTAGCCCGACGGAGTTTCGCGCCCGGCGGTGATGTGGATTCCTGCCTTTTCAAATGTGGATGGAATCGCACGAAAAAGGTTGTGTGCGGGCCGCAGCCTATCGTAGCATGCGGGAGAATCCAATTTTCAGCCATGAACCTACGACACCTTTCTTGCGGCCTCGCGGCTGCCATTCTCGCCAACACGGCACAAGCCGGCCTCGTGGCCTTCTGGCCGTTCAATGACGCCGCCTCTCTGGGCAATGATGCTGCCGGCGGCAGTGTGCTCTCGGCGAGCGGGGGCGCAGCGCACACCGCCGCGGGCAGGAACGGCGGTGGTCTGGCGCTCAACGGCAGCGCGCAGTTTCTCTCCGGCACGGTGAATAATTTGCCGGTGGGCAACAGCGCCTACTCACAGAGCGCGTGGATCAAGCCCACGGTGCTCGGCCCGCGCGGCATTGTCGGCTGGGGAAATTACGGTGCGTCACGGCAGGTGAATGCGCTGCGCATCTTCGACAGCGGCAATAGCTTCCGCCATTACTGGTGGGGGGCGGACCTCGATGCGACGGGGCTGGCCACAAATCTGCTCAACGGAAGCTGGCATCACGTGGCCACGACCTACGACGGCACGACGCGGCGCATTTATCTGAACGGCGTGCAGGTGGCCCAGGACACGCCCGGCGCGAATGGTGCAGCGGCGGCGAATTTCCGCATCGGCTCCACCAACAACGGCGAGTACTTCAGCGGCACGCTGGATGACATCGCGCTCTACGATCACGGACTGTCTGCGGCGGAGGTGCAGTCGCTGGCGAGTGGCGGCTCGCCGCTCGCAGGGCCGCTGATCACTTCCTTCACGGCCGCTCCCGGCAGCGGCTTTGAAGGCGCAGCCGTGGCGCTGAACTGGAATGTGAACACCGCGAATGTGACCGGCACCTACAGCTACGAAATCAGACTCGGCGCCGTCATGGTGAACAGCGGCACGGCAGCGAGCGGGACCTTCAATACGGTGATCCCCGACCTCGCGGGCACGCCGCAAAACGTGACGTGGACCTTCCGTGCCATTGAGACCGGCGGGAACAATGTGACCAACTCGGCGAGCGCAATCGTGGCAGGTGATCCGGGCATCCCATCGGCCACCAGTCAGGCCGGCCTGAGCACCCAGCCGCTGACGCCGCTGAACATCACCCTCGCCGGCAGCGATCCCAACGGCGGCACGCTGAGCTACGTCATCGTGACGCCGCCGGCCAAAGGCACGCTCAGCAGCGGGATCGGGGCCACGCGCACGTATACCTCCACTGCCGGTCTCTACGGCGCGGATTCGTTCACCTTCAAAGTCAGCGACGGAAAGTACGAGTCCACGCCGGCCACCGTGACCCTCAACATCCTCACACCGCCGGTCGCACCCACATCCGTGATCCTCGACGACGACACGATCCGCCCGGAGAATGTAACGGGCGATTTCCTCTCCAACCTCTCCAGTCCGGACCCGAACGCGGGCGAGCCCCACACGTTCACGCTCGTGAGCGGCGCGGGCAGCGAGGAGAATGCCAACTTCACCATCGTGGGACATCAACTGCGCGCGAACACATCCTTCGCGGGGCTGACCGGCGTGCCGCAGCGCATCCGCATCCGCAGCACGGATCAGAGCGGGCTGTGGGTGGAGGCGAGTTTCGTGCTCACCGTGCAGCCGAAGCCGCGCGGCGTGATCATCAATGAAATCCACTACAACAGCGCGGTGAACAAGGTGCGGAACAGCTTCATCGAACTCTACAACGACGGCACGACGACGGTGAACCTCGCCGGTTGGCGCATCAGCGGCGGGGTGGATTATTTATTCCCGGCGGGCACCACCATGGCGCCGGGTTCCTACCTGCTCGTGGCGGAAGACCCCGCGACGATGCTCAGTTATTTCGGAACAGCGGCGCTCGGTCCGTGGGACAATGCGGTCATCACCTATCCCGACGGCTCGAAGGAGGTGACCGGCCTTTCCAACGACGGCGACAACGTGCGCCTGCGCGATGCGACGAACGATGTGGTGAGCGAAGTGGACTACGAAAACCACTCGCCCTGGCCTGCCGAGGGGAATGGCGAGGGATCGTCCATTGAGCTGATCAACCCCGGGCTGGACGAGACTCATGGCAGCAACTGGCGTGCGGCGAAGACCACCACCACGGTTACGCCGCCGGATGTGACCTACATCTCCGCAGCGACCGCCGGCTGGAAGTATTTCAAAGGAACGGTGGCTCCATCACCGACATGGAAAAACCTCACCGGCGCCGATCTCACCGGCTGGCTCGATGGCACGACCACGGTGGGCAATGCCACGAGTCCATTCTTTGGGTTCGGCTATGCCGACGCCGATGATGCCGTGCTGTTGAATGACATGCGGTTCATTTCCGGCACGCAGGTGGGCTATCAGGGAGTCTATTTCCGGAAGGAGTTCACCATCCCCGCCGGCCAGATGCCGCCTGCTCTCGGGTTGCGGGTCTATGTGGACGACGGCTGCATCATCTGGATCAACGGTGTCGAGATTCCCCAGCGGTTTTACTGTGGCTCCGGCACCCCGTCGCACAACGCAGCCGACCCGACGACCCTCACCGGCGTCGCCTGGGGCAATCACGAAGCCGCCCCCAACAACTGGGACAGCTACACCATCAACAGCCTCGCGCCCTACAACCTCGTCGAAGGCACCAACGTCATTGCCATCCTCGCAGCGAATGATACGAAGACGTCGTCCGACTTTTCCTTCAATCTGGAGATGAAGTATGCGGTGCCCTCCGCCGCTTCCGGCGATCTCGCCTCGCCCGGTGCCCGCAACCTCAAGTATGCCACCATCGCTGCTCCCGCAATTCGCAGAGTAGAGCACACGCCGCAGTCACCCACGAGCAGCGATGCCATCGTTGTTACCACCCGCATCACCGACCCCAACGGCGTCGCCTCCGCGTCGCTCGCATACCAGATTTGCACTGCGGGCAACTTCATCCCCGCCACGCTGCCCAAGACGATCACGGGCGGGAATTTTGCGAGTGTGGCCACGCCCCAGGCTCCGAACCCGGCATTCGAGAATCCTGCAAACTGGACCACCGTGGCCATGAACGATGACGGCCTCGGCAACGATGCCCTGGGCGGCGACGGCATCTGGACGGCGACCATTCCGCCGCAGCCAAACCGCACGCTCGTGCGCTACCGCGTCACCGCTACGGACAACGGCGGCGCCTCGGACCGGGTGCCGTATGCCGGGGATCCCTCGCTGAACTTCGGAGCCTTCGTCTATAACGGCGTGCCGGCCTACGAAGCCACCAGCAGCGCCGCGCTCACCGCCGTGCCGGTGTATCACTTCCTCACGCGGAAGGCGGACTTCGATCAGTGCGTGGCCTACGACCCCAATGCCTCCCAGCGCCTGAGCGCCGGCGCGAGCTGGAGTTACGAAAACTGGCGTGCCTGCTTCGTATGCAATGGCGTGGTCTATGATCATATCCCCTACCGGCTCAAAGGCGCCAACGGACGTTACACCGCCAGCGGCACGGGCGGCGTGGGCAGCGGCAAGCGCGCCTTCAAGTTCCTTTTCCACAAGGGCTACGAGTTCGACGCCATTGATCAGGCCGGTAACAAATACCCGGAAAAGTGGAGCACCATGATCACCGAGAACCTCTGGGAGAACCGGGCCACGCTCACCTTCTCGCTCAATGAAATGGTCGGCTTCCACCTCTACAACCAGCTCGGCATTCCCGCGCCGCGCGGCCACTGGTCGCAGTTCCGCACCATCATGCAGACCGCCGAGCAGCCGGACAAATGGAACGGCGACTTCTGGGGCATGATGTGGGTGCACGAGGACTACGACCGCCGCTTCCTCGCCGCGCATGACTTGAAGAAGGGTAATCTCTACAAGCTCACGCGCGATGGCACTGCCGGCATCGTGCAGTTCCGCTACCAAAGCGCGTTCGGTCCCACGGACGCCAGCGATCACGATGAACTGTTGGCCAACCTCAGGGGCACCAGCACCCCGGCCTACATCACCGGACGCGTCCATCTCGATCTCTGGTGCCGCCAGCACGCCTTCTGCGAGGCCATCCGGAACTACGACTACTGGCCAAGCGGCGACAACAACTCGGCCTACTATTTCTACCCGAACTACAACGCCGCCAACGGCAACAAAGGTGTCCTCTGGTACCTGCCCAACGACATTGATGCCACCTGGGGCCCGACATGGAACGACGGCCACGACCTCGTCCACAACTCGCTCTTCAACGACAGCGGCAGCGGCGGCGGCGACACCAGCACCAACCCGACGCTCTGGCCCAACTACTTCAACCAGATCCGCGAACTCCGCCGCCTACTCTGGCAGCCGGACCAGGTGAATCCGCTCATTGATGAATTCGCCGCCGTCATCCGGCCGGTGGTGAATGCGGAATTTGCGCGCTGGGTCGGCGGCCCCGCCGCGAGCGGCAACTTCAGCGGCCTCAGCGTCTATGGTCCGTCCGGCACCGCCGTCATCAGCCTCAGCAGTGGCACGCCGGTGGGAACGGTCGCGCTCGATCAGTACGTCGCCGGCATGAAGGACTTCGCCTTCGATGCGAATGGCGGCGGCAGCAACTGGCCGGGCGGAGGCATCGGTGCCGGCGGCACCGCCGCGCGCCTCGACACGATCGCCAATCGCACCAACCCTCTACTCGGCGGCACGGAAGTCTCTCGTTATCCCGCCACGCCCACGATCACTTTCAGCGGCACCGCCGGATTCCCCGTGAACGATCTCCGCTTCACCACCAGCGCCTTTAGCGATCCGCAGAGCGACGCTTTTGCCGGCATCCAGTGGCGCATCGCTGCGGTCAACGACTCCGCCACATGGACCGCGGGAGTTAAGCGCCTGCTGGAGCTCAATGCCAGTCATG
Organism: Akkermansia muciniphila; assembly: GCA_945861415.1. Classification (GTDB taxonomy): domain Bacteria; phylum Verrucomicrobiota; class Verrucomicrobiia; order Verrucomicrobiales; family V1-33; genus V1-33. The sequence goes on from CAMAUV010000001.1 coordinate 224,231, forward strand.
ACAGCGGCGACCGCACCACCTTTGCGGCGGAATACAAATTCCCCGCCACCGCCTGCCAGCCTGGCCAGCGCTACCGCGCCCGGGTGCGCATGAAGGACGCCACGGGCCGCTGGAGTCTGTGGAGCAATGCCGCGGAGTTCACCGCCGGCACCTTCGATCCGTCCGCGCTCACCTCCCGGGTCGTCGTCAGCGAAATCATGTATCATGCCACGGATTCCACACTGGCCGAGCGCAACATTGCCGCCGCGCTCGTGCCGCCGCAGTCATGGAATGACGACAGCTTCGACTACGTGGAACTGCGCAACATCAGCGCCGCACCCGTGGACCTCGGTGGCTGTCAGTTCACCGCGGGTTTCGACTTCGTCTTCCCGTCACCAACTATGGTCGCGCCGGGGGCGAACATCCTCGTCGTGGCCAATGTGGACGCCTTCACGGCGCGCTACGGCAGCGGCAAGCCCATTGCTGGCGCATGGGACCCCAACGACCGTCTCAACAACGGCGGTGAAAAGCTCACACTGCAATTCGGACTCGTCACGCCCGCGATCTTCTCCTTCGCCTACGACGAAAATCCCGCGGCCAACTGGCCCACTCTGCCCGACGGCGGCGGCGCCAGCCTTGTGAAAATCGAGCCGGAGAACCTAGCCCGGGATCCTGGGCTAGGCATCAACTGGCGCAGCAGCGCTGTGCCGAGCCCCGGAGGTGATGACCGCGTGGGCTACGCCACTTGGCTCGCCGGCGCACAGGAGCCTGACGCCGACAGTGACGGCCTGCGCAACGACGTGGAATACATGCTCGGTGGCAGCGTCGACGATGACTCCTCCGCGCTGATCCCCACCGGTGCATCCCAGACCTACGACCTTGGAACCGGCCCTGCAAGGTATGTGACGCTCACCTTCCAGCGCGCAACCAACCACGAGAGCTTCACGCCGCAGGTCGAATTCGGTAACAACCTCACTACTTGGCCCATCACCGGCGTGCTCGTCAGCCGCACGGAGACCGCCCCGGGCTTCGCCACCGAGGTATGGCGGAGCAGCACAAGCGTGGAGGCCGGGGCCCGACTCTTTGGACGCGTGCGCCTTGGCAGCCCTTAGACCGGTGCAGAGACTTCTTCACGGATTTGTCGGTTAAGCCGACGACTGAGGAAGCGATACTGCAAATGGCGGAAGAGGTGGGATTCGAACCCACGGTAGAGTTGCCCCTACGTCTGATTTCGAGTCAGGTGCCTTCAACCGCTCAGCCACTCTTCCGTTATTTGCTGTGCAAACGGTCGGTTCATAACAGGTCTACCGGCGGATGGCAAAGGGAATTCGGGCCGGTATGAAAGGACTTTGTTGACGGATTTGGTGACGATTCGTTTACTTTGGGGCTGGGCAGGGGAGGGGAGGGTTACGGAAACGTGACCACAGGGAATTGGCGCAGACGCCACGGCTGAGGTAAATGTAAGGACATTACTACAAAAAAGAAGAAGCTATGTCACTGAACATTACACGACTCTCGCCCCCGGCGGGTAACCCCATTCTCCAGCCTCTCCGTGAGGTGGGTACCATGGAGAAGACGCAGTTTTGGGATATCGATGACGTCATGGAGGCGCTCCGGATCGCAAACCGCGAAGGCATCCCGCTGGATAAGCTCCGCGGTTCTCAAATCGAGGAAATGCGGGGGGTCTAAAAACTCCGGACCGGAAAAGATTCTCCGCCCTTCCGTAAGGGAAGGGGGCTTCCCACCGTAGAAGGCAGACTCTTTTGTCTGCCTTATGAAACACACTATTCTTCTCGCTTCAGCCACCCTTGTTTCCACAATCGCTGCCACTGCCCGGCCGGGCGGGGGTATGGATCCGGAGGCGGCGCGCGCGGCTCTGGAAGTGGCTGAGGGATTACAGGTGGAGACCTTTGCCGCGGAGCCCATGCTATTAAGTCCGTCCAGCATGGATGTGGACAGCCAAGGCCGGGTCTGGGTGGCGGAAATTGTCAATTACCGCGGTCACAATGGCAAGCGCCCGGAGGGTGACCGGATTTTGGTTCTGGAGGATACCGACAGGGACGGTAAGGCGGACAAGCAGACTGTGTTTTATCAGGGCCGGGATATCGACAGCCCTCACGGGGTGACGGTGCTGGGAAATCGCGTCATCGTGGCTGCGGCGGGCAAAATTTATAACCTTTACGATGACAACAACGATCTAAAAGCGGACCGTGTGGAGGTGATGTTTAGCGGTATCGACGGAGGCCAGCACGATCACGGGATTCACGCCGTCCATTTTGGTCCTGATGGGAAGCTTTACTTCAACTTTGGAAACGACGGGCACCGCATCAAGGACAAGGACGGCAAACCGCTGGTGGATGCCGCCGGAAATGAAGTGAACAACAGCCGGAAACCTTATCAGGAGGGGATGATTTTCCGCTGCAATGCGGACGGCTCGGGCATTGAAACTCTGGCATGGAACTTCCGCAACAACTGGGAAGTGAGTGTGGATTCGTTTGGCGGTATCTGGCAGAGTGACAATGACGACGATGGCAACAAAAGCGTGCGCATTAACTTTGTCATGGAATACGGCAACTACGGCTACCGCGATGAGATGACGGGTGCGGGCTGGAATAAGGGCAACGCGAAGACGGATGAAGAATTGCAGACAGCCCACTGGCACCTGAAAGATCCAGGTGTGGTGCCGAATCTGCTCCATACGGGCGCCGGCAGTCCCACGGGAATTTGTATTTATGAAGGCGATCTGCTGCCGGAGAACTACCGGGGCCAGATGATTCATTGCGATGCCGGACCTAACATCGTGCGCGCTTATCCCGCGGCAAGGAGTGGAGCCGGCTACAAGGCGGAGATGGCCAATATTCTCGAAGGCAAGGGCGACCGGTTCTTCCGTCCTTCTGATGTGTGTGTGGCGCCGGACGGCTCTCTCTTCGTGGCTGACTGGTATGATCCGGGTGTGGGTGGCCACGGCATGGGAGACCTCGATCGCGGCCGGATTTACCGCATTACACCGAAGGGCCATAAGGGTTACACGGTGCCCTCGTTCGACACCTCCACGGCAGCGGGGGCGGTGAAGGCGATGGCCAATCCGAACGAGGACGCGCGCTACAAGGCATGGACTGCGCTCGCGAAGATGGGAGAGTCCGCTTTGGAGACGATGAAAGAGGCTGCGGACAACGCCACGGACATCCGTTACGTGGCCCGGTTGGGCTGGGTGGCGGGGAAAAATCCGGCAGCCGCCCGGAAAGTGATCGAGCATGCGCTCAACCGCACTGAGGAGGACCTGCGCTGCACGGCTCTGCGGCTGGCCCGCCAGACGGCGGGAGACATCACGGAAACCGTGGGCGCCGTTCTTAATGACAGTTCTGCTGCGGTGCGCCGTGAGGCGGCGATCTGCCTGCGCTTCAGTAAGTCTGCCGAGATGCCGAAACAGTGGGCGCAACTGGCGAAACAGCACACCGCTGGAGACCGTTGGAGTATTGAATCTCTGGGCATCGGAGCCGCGCTGCGCTGGGACGAGTGCCTCGCAGAGTATCTCAAGCTGCTTCCAGATGCCCTCGGGACGCCGCAGGGCCGCGACATCATTTGGCGAAGCCGGGCCAAGGCGACTCCGGAGTTGCTTGCGAAGATCGTGAAGAGCGACAAAACGCCGGAAGTAGAGAAGGATCGCTACATGCGCGCCTTCGACTTCCAGACCGGTCCGGAGAAGGACAAGGCTCTGGAAAGTCTGCTGCAGTAAAGCGGGGCACATCCTGCGGCGGCACAGTGCCCGGCATTTCCCCGCTGGACATTAAGCAGGGGAAAAGGGTAGCTTCGCACCAAATGAACGTTCGATCTTCCGAGGAGGCCCCTAATTTTTGGCCCGTGCGCATCGTCGGTGCAGCCGCACTGGTGCTGCTGCTGTATCTGCTGCTGCAAAAGTGGGTGGGCAACATCAGCAGCATTGCCGGATGCGGAGGCGAGGGTGGATGTGATCAGGTCATGGGCGGCCCATGGAGCGAGTGGTTTTATGTGCCGGTCACGGCCCTTGCGGCGATGATTCATGCGGGCATTCTTTTCCTAACCCTTCCATCTGTGCAGGCAAGGCTGGGGCGGGCCGGGGATCAGTTGCTGGCCGCCGGTGGCGTCATTCTGGCGGGAGCGGCGGTGTATTTCATCAGTATCCTCTATCTCGTGGAAAAGCGATTGTGTCCGTGGTGCCTTGGTCTGCATCTTGCCGGGCTTGCCGAAGCCGCGCTGCTGCTCAGGCAGGCTGTGCGCGTGCGGCAGGCGGGGACGCGTGGTATTTTGGAAGCCGCCGGCCTCACTGGCATGGCCGCTATCGCCGTGCTGGCTGCCGGGCAGATTTGGGGGCCGAAACCAAAGACCTACGTGCTCACGCAGGAAAGCATCGCGGCATCCGGTCCGGCAGCTTCCGCTACCGCGGCGAAAAGCGGCGCTTCCCGCGAAGTATCCTTCTTTAAGGATGCGCTGAAATTTGACGCAGCCTCGCTGCCCATCCTTGGCGATCCGTCTGCGCGCGTCGTGCTCGTGGAGTTCTTTGATTATACCTGCCGTTCCTGCCGCAATCTGAACGGGGATCTGTCGGCACTGAAAAAGAAATACCCCGGCGCTATCAGCGTCATTGTGCTGCCCGCGCCGCTCAACCGATCCTGCAATCCCGATCTCAAGCTCACCATTACGGACCATCCCGGTGCGTGCGAACTCGCCCGACTGGGGCTCGCGATGTGGAAGGCCAGTCCGGAAAATTTCGCGGTTTATCATCAACTGCTGATGTCGCTCCCGTTGCCCATTTCCTCTCAGCAAGTTGAAGTCGTCCGCCGCAAAGCCCTCGAACTGGCCGGGGCTGCGGCTTTTGAGAAAGCCGAGGCCGATCCTTGGGTGGAGCAGCGGCTGAAGGAGAGCCTGGAAGTGTATGCCAAATTGACCACGCAAAACATCAAGATGCCCAAGCTCCTGTTGCACACGGATACTGTAATGCACGGGACGGTCGGCAGCACGGAGGAGTTCGTCCGCCAGATGGAACAGCAGTTTGACCTCGCCGGCACCGGGGCGCCGTTGATCAGCGCACCCCGGTAGATGGGCGGAAAATTGATGGGGACAGGAAGAAGCGGGAGCGGCAACTGAGCCTCCGTGCTGGAAGTATTAAAACCCATAGGAGAATCCCCGAGATTTTCCTGAGACCCGGAAGATTTTGCTTCCTTATTTCCGCGAGTCATGTATTTACAAAGCAAATCATATGAAAACACTTGGCCCCCTCTTCTCAGTTCCCCTTCTGGTTGCTGTGCTCACCTCGCAGGCTGCCGCGCAGGGCACCAGCATCTCGGGTGAAGGCAGTTCCGTGGTGAGGCGGAAGGTCAGTTCGGGCATCGATTTGACCGTGCCCCAGGAGAAGGGTGCAGATGGCTCCCTTTCTGAGAAGCGTCTCCTCAGGGTCCGCGGCCAGCAGCGCCTGCTGGAAGTCATGACCGATCAGGTAATGGTTCGGAGCCGCGATGGAAAACAGCGGTTACACCGTTTCAGTGGAAGTAAGGGGCTCATAGGTGCGGCCTCAGAAGCGACAAAGATGCAGAAGATGGCTAAAGGCAACCGGGCCGATATCGTGGCTTATCCGGTGGACGTCCCCCGCACGGAGGACAACAAAGTGCTTCTCACGCCTAAGGTGAGCGTCCGTCTCATGGAGGGCAGTGATCCCAAGGCATTTTATCAGTCCTCCGGTGCGATACAGGGCAAAGTTCCGGCCTTTGCCCAGCAGACCATTATTCTCACATACTCCACGGTGGTGGAAGCCATGGCGGCCGTGGAGAACTTGAATGCAGCGCCGGGGGTGATATCGGCGACCCAGATCATCGCGCTGAAGCGCACCCCTGAGTATCTGCCCGATGAGAAATATTTTCTCCCCGGCAGGGGGGGCGGCTATGTCTTGGGACCGACGCCGGATAACATACTCGCTCCCGGTCCGGACGGGGTGGGGCCTGTCTTTGGTAACTCCGCCTACGCTTGGTGGGCCAATAACCGTGCCTCGGGTATTCCTCCGCTCGGACCATGGTGGCATTATTATTTGACGCCGGGCCCGGTCAGTTCAGTGCCTACCAAAGTAGTGCTGGGAGACTATCCCGCCATCCCCTACAATCCGGCTTTTCCACTCATCCAGGGAGAATTGTGTGACATTCGGTTGGGCCTCGCGTGGGAAAACATGGTAAACGGAAGGCGTGTCAGTGGCTATAACGGGAAAATACTCGTTATTGACGATGGTGTAAGGAAAAGCCATGTGGATCTCAACGGCGGCACCGTGCCTCCGGCGGTGCCTCAGGGCAAAGACATTCACAAGAACTTTTACAAGATCAACGCGCCGCAAGAGTTCCTCCCGGATCCTCTGAATACTTCAGACTCTCACGGTACAGGTATAGCTGGTCTCATCGCCGCCCGGCAGCACAGCAACGAAACCATCCTCAACGGGGAGGGCATAATCGGGGTGGCTCCCAGTTCCACCATTCATTCTGTGCTCGCGGCAAAGGGTTTTGTGGATGATGACAACTGGGCGGAGGCTTTTGTATACGGGACCACTCTTGAGGATAAGGATGGTGACGGTTTTTTGCATGATGAAACCAACAAAGGCATGGTTAAGTTTGATATCGCGGTGAACGCGTCCGGCGCATCCGGTTCCCAAGTGGCCACCACCCTTTTCCCCGAGGATTACCTTTGGCATATGGCTATCAAGTTCGGAGCTACGACCCAGCGCAGCTTCAAGGGTGTCGTTTATATCACTTCCGCAGGCAATGGTGCCGGCGGCGGAGGACCGGGCCACATGAACGTCAACTACTCTGAACAAAAAAACTACATCTACCAGATCGCGGTGGGAGGAATTAGTGATCTCGGCCGCCCGATTGGTCGTTCGAATCCCGGAGCGGCCCTCGTTTGTGTGGCCCCGACATGGGGTGATGAATTGCCGCCGCTATTTTCATGGGCCGAGCGTCCCGCGGGCTTTCCAACGAACCGCCCGTCCATGAAAAATCCCCCGGTCGGTCCGGACGACATTCCCTTTCGCTGGCGCCGGACATCCCAGGGTATCATGACCCTAAGTTACGCTGGCTATACTCCGGACTTCACCGGAACGTCTGCGAGCGCCGCCCAAGTGGCTGGCATTGTGGCTCTGATGCTGGATGTGAACCCGCAACTCGGCTACCGTGATGTAAAGGAAATCCTACTGCGCTCCTGCCGGGTAGCCAGCGATGTAAGGGTAGCCGCGACAACGCCGGGCAGCCTCCTCAACTTGAGATTGCACCCCACCCAGTGGCGCATGGGCGCCCTTGGACGGCCAATGCACCATAAAATGGGGGCAGGTCTTATCGATGCCAATAAGGCGGTGAAGCTTGCCCAGAACTGGAACCCTTTGTCGGTGGCTCCGATGGAAATTCCGGCCGTGGATTTCGATCCCAACCTTCCCAATTGGGAAGATCCAACGCGTCTTCCTCATAGAAATATTACAAAACGGGACCGTTTCACTGGTGGACTCTACACAGGCTTACCCAACGGCCAACTGATCATGGAAGGCACGACGGACGACAAGTGGCTGAAGATTGGCTTTTTCCCGACTATTACCGGGCGAATGGAACAAATGGAGTTCCGGTTGCGGCTCCTCCACGGGCGGCGTGGTGACCTCGAAGTCAAGCTGGTAGCACCTCAGAGTTTGAACTGGGATACCGGTAGTCAGGAGCGGATGGAGAGCATCTTGATGGAGCCTCACCGGGATGACTACACTAACTGCGACGCAAATAACCCCATGGACTGGACGTTTACTACCGTCCGCCACTGGGGCGTCATCGGCGGCGGCGATGCAGCCCCGTGGGAATTGTGGATCCGTGACTCTGTGAGGGAGGGCCAGACCCTCACCCCAACGCCCGAGGATCCGGTGTATGTCCCCCGCGCCAATTCGGTCGGCGGGAAAATGATCGGCTTCGGATTCCGGGTTCATCAATCTTACGGTGGGGCTGGGGTTATGGACCCTCCGGTCGTTGTCACTAAAATCCTGAGCATCCCTCCGCAGAGCACCCCAGTGGTGCGCGCTCTAAAAACTGGGGCGCTGGTCGCTGGTCCCTTAGGGCGGTCCTTTGCGGTGACGAACTGGGATCTTTATCATTCTTCAGAGATTTGTCCGGTGCAACCTTCAAATCCCACGATGGAACCATTCGAGTTTTTCCCGCCGGGGCGCCGTTTGCCGGAAGACACCTCGGTGACGCCGGTATTGGTGCCGCTGGAGACGGCTACTTTGACCATTCTCAACCCGCTGGCAGAGTGGCCGCAGCGCCCGCTGCCACCTTCATGGGTAAGCTTTTACAATCCGCCGCCTCCATTCCTGCCGCCGCCGCCTCCCACTCCGGCAACCGAGGGTGCCTACGGGGCGCTCGGCTGCCGTCCGCCATGGGTGACTGATGACATGCTGACACTTAATCGGAACCACTTAATTCTTCGTAACCCCGAGAACCCAGATCCGCTCACAAATTTTATTCACGTCCGGCTAAACCGGAAGAACGGCACGCTGGAAGTCATTCCGCAGAACTTGGGAACTTACAAGATAAAGGTTTATGCCGAAAGCCTGCTCGGGTTGAGCAAACCCCAGGAAATCACCATCAAAGTGGAACGCCCCGGTTATGGTTTGTGGCGGGATACTTTCTTTGCTCCGCCTGACAATTCTGATCTCGCCATCTCCGGATATTTTGCCGATCCCGATGGCGATGGGGTCGTGAACGCCCTCGAATACACTCTTGGCCTGAATCCCACCGTGGCTGATCCGGCTCCGATTCCTCCTTACACGGTGGAAGGCAATGAAATTGTCTTCCGTTGGCGGCATGACTTTTCCAAGACTGATGTCACCCAATTTGCTCAGATCTCTTCGGATCTTGAGAGTTGGACCGATGTCACAGCGGTTCAGACTGCCTTAAATGGCGACATTGAGGACCTCGAATTCCGGCTGCCATTCACGCCGGACGTGCGCCACTTCTTCCGACTCAAAGCGGTGCCACCCCCTTAGTGAAGATTGGCCGGCCCTGATCAGAAAACCGCTGCCTGAGTCCCGGGCAGCGGTTTTTTCTTAAATTCCACAGGAGCCGGTGATTGCATTTTATGCGGGCTGCCGTTAGAGGAGAGCACCTCTTTTCAAATTGTTTCTGCTCATGCGATTCATCACCAGCCTGTGCCTTGCTGCCGCCCTTTCCGGCGCAGCCGTAATGGCGCAACTGGAGTCGCCGCCCCCGGCATCCCTTGCGCCGCCGAAAGCGGACCCTGGCATCCCGCCGGTTACGGCCATAGAACCCGCGCCGGCCACCCCGCCGGCATCCAGCGGTGGAGGCATTCCGGGATTGCCTCCCCCTGTGCCGGATGATGCAGGCCCGCTGCCAAAGCCCCCGTCCGCGTCCCCCGGTCCGGTGCTCCCTTCAAAGATTCGCGAAAATATGCCCGTGCCTACGCCCGATGACAAGTGGGAGGCGCTGCGGCAAAAGCTGGATGCCATCAGCAACCTGCGCATTGATGCCACGGACCTCAAACTCAAAGACGGCAAAGTCCAGCTCGTGCCCCGCAACGGCATGCTCCACTTTGAAGCGGATGGCATGGAAGTCTTCGCCGGCGGCGCAGATTACGACTCGGACAAAGACGACCTCCACTTCACAGGGGATGTCGCCATCTACCGCGATGACGCCATCTATCGCGGGGAGAGCGCCACCTACAACCTCACCAGCCGCCAGATTGATGCCTCCGGCATGCGCAGCAGCTACGAACCGTTGTTCTTCAAAGCCGGCAGCATCCGTTCCACTGCCAACAACGAGCTCTCCGAAATCCGGCTCGATGCGCCGGAGTTTACCACGGACGACAGCACCGATCCCACCTACCGCATCACAGCGGAACGGGTCGAACTATATCCCGCAGACCGGGTCGTCTTCCACAAACTCCGCATCAAGGCCGGGGACACCACACTTTTTTATCTGCCCAAAGTCTCCCAGCAGCTTGATGCCGAACTCGCCTACACCTTGACCCCGGGCTATCTCAGCAACCTCGGCGGCATCCTGCTCAACCGCTACAATACCACCATCGGCGACCGTAGCAGCATCAGTTATCAGCTCGACCTCTACAGCCGCCGCGGGGTGGGGGCCGGCTTTGAATTGAACAGCCGCAAGTACGGCCGCGATTCCCGTTTTGGAAAATTCAAGTATTACTGGCTGCACGACAGTGATCCTGCCATCACCAACACTTTCTCTTCCGCCTCGCGTGAGAACGTTGACCAAAGCCGCTACCGGGTGAATCTGCAGCACCGCGTCTATCTTCCGGTGAAAAACGAGGGCGACCTCTATGTAGACGTCGACATCAATTCGGTGAGCGATGCGTTCCTCTACGAGGACTTTTTCCAGTCCGACTTCCGGGACAACCCCCAGCCGGACAATCTCATCAATATCGTGAAGCGCGGCGACCGCGGCGAGATCAGCCTCTACGGGCGCTTTCGGATCAACGATTTTTACCAGACCGATACCCGGCTCCCAGAGTTTGCGATCGACCGCGTCATCCAGCCCCTGTGGAATACCGGTCTCTTCATATCCGGGAGTTCCAGCTTCGGCCGGCTGGAGGAGCACCTTGGCGACGACGATCAGAAGCGCACCGAGGCTGCCATCGATGCACTTGGCCCTCCCAATCCCGGTAATCAGGCGCAGATTGATGCGCTGCGCGCCAGCCTTGTGATGCCCGCCTTCACCCGCTCCCAAGCACGGACCCAGCTTTATTATCCCATCATGCTCCATGACGGCATCACCATCATCCCTCACATCGGATCAGGGTTCAGCAGCTATTCCAGCATCGACGGCATCCGCCCGCTGGATGACAGCCGCTTCCTCTTTTCTGCAGGGCTTGATGCCTCCGTTAAGTTCTCCCGCGTCTATGATGATCTCGTCATTCCGTCACTTGGGCTCGATGGATTGCGCCACATCATTCAGCCTTACCTGAACTGGTCCTTTGTCAGCGCCGATGATCTCGGCGGAGGGTTCTCCGGGATCGACCGCCTTGCGCCCTCCACCCGCCCGCGCCCGTTGGGCCTATCTCAGTTCACTGCCATCGATTCCCTGCGCGATTGGAATATTGCGCGTCTCGGTGTGGCCAATCGCTTCCAAACCCGGCGCGACAGCGCCACCTACTCGTGGCTCTGCACCAATACCTACATCGACACGTTCATTGATGATCCGGAGTATGACCGTGACTTTTCCAATCTGTATCAGGACGTTGAGTGGCGGCCGATTCCGTGGGTGAAACTCAGCGCCGGCGCTCAAATACCCATCAGCAACAAGGAGGCCAAATTCAGCGAGTTCAATGCGAGGGCCACGTTCATGCCGACGGATTCGTTGGAGTTCAGCATCGGCCCGCGCATTCTCCGCAGCCATCCTGTTTTCCGGGACAGCAGCCTTATCGACTTCGGGGCCTACGCCCGCATCAATGAAAACTGGGGATTCAGCGTCTACGAGCGCTATGAAATGGAGGACAGCACCCTCGAGACGCAGCAATACACCATCCACCGTGACCTCAGCAACTGGATCGCCAGCCTCGGCGCCGTCATCCGTGACCACCGCGGTCAAAATGAGTGGGGCGTGCTCCTTTCTCTTACCCTCAAAGATTTCCCCGCCGTCCGCTTGCCGGTGGATTTCGATCCTTCGGGAGGGCGTCAGTAGCATTAGAATATGCAGTTCATGGGTGCCTACTTCCTCCGCCGTTTCCTGTTAATCCCGCCGACACTTTTTGGTGTTACACTGGTCGTCTTCTTGCTCACGCGCTTCGTACCTGGAGGGCCGCTGGAGCAGCGGCTAGCGGAAATGCGCAAAGCCGGTGATGGTGGGGCCAGCGCTGGACCCGGCGGGGCGCAGGCGCTTTCGGAGGATCAACTGGAACAGTTGAAAGTGACCTACCGGCTCGATATCGGCGTGGTAGAGGGATACTTCGCATGGCTCGGCGTCTGGCCGTATGCCGACCAGCGGAAGAAGATCGAGTTTGGAGAGACAGAGAAGCAACTACTCTTGCGCTCGCCGGGGCCGCGCGATCCGCTTCTCGTGAAGCGTAAAGAGTCCGGGGAATTTGAAGTGCTGAATCCAGACGGAAAGCTAAGCAGCACCTGGAAGTGGCGGATTTCGGAGTCGCAGTCAGCGAAGCCGACCACGGCAACTGCTGATCCTGCTGCGCCGACGCCACCAAAAATCGAAGAGGTGGAAATCTACCGCGAGCGCTTCTCCGGCGTGCTTCAGGGGGACTTTGGCAACTCCTTTCGCTACGGCGAGCCGGTCATGGATGTGATTCTGGCCCGCTGGCCGACGACGATTTATTTCGCGGTGCTTTCGCTTCTGGTCAGCTATCTCATCAGCATTCCGCTCGGCATCTTCAAAGCCCTGAAACATCGCCGCTGGCAGGACAATATTTCCTCTACGCTCATCTTCGGAGGCTACGCCATCCCGGGCTATGCTCTTGCCGCCTTGCTCGCAACTTCATGGCTGGTGCGCAATGACTGGTTCCCCACCGGCGGGCTGACGAGTTACAATTTCCTGGACCTCAGCGCCTGGGGCAAAGTGAAAGACATCGCCCACCACACGGTGCTGCCGCTCTGTTGCTACCTCATCGGTGCCTTCGCCTTCCTCAGCATGCTGATGAAAAATCAGCTTATGGACAATCTCTCCGCCGACTATGTGCGCACGGCGGTGGCGAAAGGAGTGCCCTATCACAAGGCCGTTACCGGCCACGCGTTGCGGAACGCGCTCATCCCCATCGCCACCAATCTCGGCTTCGCGCTCTCTGCTTTCGTCGGCGGATCGTTCCTCATCGAGCGCGTTTTCGACATTAATGGACTTGGTCTGCTGGGCTTTGAGTCCATTGTGGACCGCGACTACCCCATTGTGATGGCCATCGTCTCCATCTCCGCGCTCTTCATGCTGCTCGGGAACATCCTCAGCGACTTTCTTGTCGCGATGGTGGACCCGCGCGTTCGTTTTGACTGAATCTCATGTCGCTCAACCCGCTCACCCGCAAACGCCTCCAGCGCTTCCGCTCTATCAAGCGGGGTTACTGGTCGCTCATCCTGCTGGCGCTGATGCTCGTGCTGGCACTGGTGGCGGAGTTGTGGGTCAATGGCCGCGCGCTCATCGTGCGCTACGAAGGCAAGACCTACTTCCCCACCTACGGCGCCATCATTCCCGGCGATACCTTCGGCGAGGAGTATAAATACGAAACGAACTACCGCGCGCTAAAGGATCGCTTCGCCAAAGAGGACAGAGGCAACTGGGTGCTCATGCCGCTCGTGCCATGGGGGCCGCAGGATAGTGATTTCCGGCCCGGTGTCAGCCATCCGCAGCCGCCCAGTGGCGAACACACCCACTGGCTGGGCACGGACGTAACTGGACGTGATGTGCTGTCGCGCATGGTTTATGGTTTTCGGAACGTGATTCTCTTCTCGCTGAGCTACACGCTGCTCACCATGTTTGTGGCTGTCGTCATCGGCTGCCTTATGGGTTATCTCGGGGGCGCGGTGGACCTCATTGGCCAGCGAATCGTGGAAATCTGGGCCAATATCCCGTTCCTCTACATTGTCATGATCGGCATCTCGCTGGTTCCGGCGGATGTGGGCACGGCTCCGCGCATCCTCATTCTCCTGTTCATAATGGTCATTTTCGCATGGACCACCAAGGCGTGGTTCCTCCGCACTGCTACGCTCAAGGAAAAGGCACGTGACTATGTGGCCTCTGCCCGCCTCGCCGGTGCCGGACCTCTGCGTCTCATCTTCCGGCACATCCTACCCAATACCATTTCCACGCTGATCACCTTCCTGCCCTTCACCGTCGCGGCTGGTATCACGGCGCTCACGGCGCTGGACTTCCTCAATTTCGGCCTCCCCCGCCCCACGCCGAGCTGGGGCGAGATGCTCCATGTGGGACTCGATAACAAAGACGCGCAGTGGATCGTGCTCTCCGCGTTCGGTGGCCTGGTCTCAGTGCTGTTGTTGGTAACCTTCGTCGGCGAAGCTGTGCGCGAGGCCTACGATCCCCGGAAATTCACCACCTACCGATGAACGCTGACCTAACAGTGGCCCTCACACGCCGCCGCGCCCTTCAACTGAGCGCCGGTGCCGCCGCCGCCGCATTCACCGGCTGCCGCCAAGAGGAGCGGCCCTTCAATTACAAACCCGAACGTGCCCCGCTGCCGGAGGAAGCGATGGAATTCTTCCGCCGCTACCCGGACTTCTTCGTCTTCTCCTCCCCGGATAAATTGCCGGCGGATTTGAAATGGGAGGACGGTGCCGGCGTGCCGGAACTCGGCGACCCCGCAGCGAAAAAAGGCGGCACCTATTATCAGTATAATCCCGACTTTCCGCGTACACTTCGGTTCATCGGTCCGGATGCCAGCGGAGGATTCCGCAAATACATCCTCGACAGCAACGCCCTCTACCTCACCCGGCAGCATCCTGAAACGCTGCAGTGGTATCCTGAACTTGCCGCTCAATGGGCCTTTGATCCCGATGGACGCACCATCTACTTTAAACTCGACCCCGCTGCGACGTTCAGCGACGGTGTGCCGGTCCGTGCAGACGACTATCTCTTCTGCTTCTATTTCATGCGGTGCAACTACACCGCCGACCTCTGGTATCAGCAGCATTATACCGACACCTTCACCCGACTGGTCAAATTTGATGACCTTACAATTGCCCTGACCATGCGGGACAAGAAACCGGATCTGCTCTACAAAACCTCCGCCGCACGTCCGGTGCCTGTGCACTTTTACCTCGAACTCGCCGATGACTGGCAGGAGGTGTATCAGTGGAAGTTCGAACCCACCACCGGGGCCTATGAAGTGCGTTCGGAAAACGTGGATAAGGGCCGCCGCATCGTGCTCACCAAGGTGAAGAACTGGTGGGCCGCAGACCGCAAGCATATGCGCTACCGGTTCAACGTGAACCGCATGAGTTTCGTGACCATCCGGGACACGAACAAGGCCTTCGAGGTCTTCCGCAAAGGCGAGCAGGACATCTTCACCATGCGCCTGTCTGAGTTCTGGCACCGTAAGATGGCCAATGACAATCCCCTCGTCGCTGCGGGCTACGTTGAGAAAGCCGTCTTCTACAACCAAATCCCGCGAGTGACGTGGGGGTTTAGCATCAACCGCTCGCGTCCGCTGCTCAAAGAGAAGCCCGTCCGCCAGGGAATCCAGTTTGCTATGAACTGGGACGTGGTGCTGCGTGAGGTTTTCAAGGGCGACGCCACCCGGATGCAGACCAGTTCCGACGGTTATCCAGAGGTCACCTTCCCGGACATCAAGACCCGCGGTTTTGATATCACTGCGGCCGAGAAATGCTTCATGGAGTCCGGCTTCACCAAGCGTGGCCCGGACGGAATTTTTATGAACGATAAAGGCGAGCGCCTCTCGTTCACCATGACCACCGGCTACAAGATGTTCGCCGATGTGCTCACCATTCTGAAAAAGGAAGCCGTCAAAGCCGGTGTGGAGTTCAACCTTGAGATCATCGAACAGACGGCCGCGTGGAAGAAATCGGATGAGAAGAAACACGACATCTTCTTCGGTGCGAAAAATGTCTCCGTTGAGATGTATCCACGGTTCCGCGAGACGTGGCACAGTTCCAACGCCTACAAAGAGGACGGGTCCATCAAGACGGACACGAATAACGAAACGCAGACCGCCAGCAAGGAACTGGATGCCCTGATCGAAGCATACGAGAAGGCCGACAATATGCCGGAGATTGTGCGCCTCGCCCGCGAGATGATGGCATGGCTCAATGATGATGCTGCCTTTGTGCCTGCATGGGTACAGGATTACTATCGGGTGGCCCATTGGCGCTGGATGCGATTCCCCAAAGGCTTCAACGCCCGCACCAGTCGCGACTGGGAGGAATACAACCTCTTCTGGATAGACGCGGAGATGAAGGAGGAAACGCTGCGCGCCATGAAGGAGGGCCGCACCTTCCCGCCGCAAATCCAGACCTTTGACCAATGGAAGGAGAGGCAGGCATGAGCGAAGCCCCGCTGCTCGACATCCAAGACCTGAGCGTTGCCTTCGACACCGATGCCGGCCGTGTTACCGCCGTGGATGGCGTCAGCTTTTCTGTGCCCCGTGGAAAAGTCGTCGGTCTCGTGGGAGAGAGCGGCTGCGGCAAAAGCGTCACCAGCATGAGCGTGATGCGCCTGTTGCCGCATCCTAGCGGCGTCATCACCGGCGGACGCATTCTCTTTGAAGGGCGCGACCTCGTGCAAGCGACTGAGCAGGAGATGTGGAAATTGCGTGGAGAACGCATGGGCATGATTTTCCAGGAGCCGATGACCTCGCTCAACCCGGTGCACAAAGTGGGGCGTCAGGTGGCTGAGGTATTCCGTTTGCACCAGGGTCTCAATGAACGGGATGCGCACGAAAAGGCCATCACTGCTCTTCGCCGCGTTATGATTCCCGCGCCAGAATTGCGCGTGAACGATTATCCTCACCAACTCAGCGGCGGAATGCGCCAGCGCGTGGGTATCGCCATCGCGATTGCTCTGAACCCGTCGCTGCTCATTGCCGATGAGCCCACCACCGCACTCGACGTCACGGTGCAGGCGCAAATCTTAGACCTCATCCGGAACCTGCAAAAGAGTATGGGCATGAGCATGCTACTCATCACGCACGATCTGGGAGTCATAGCGGAGATATGCGATGAAGTGGTCGTTATGTATGCCGGGCGTATCGTGGAGCGCGCCGGCGTGCGGGAGCTTTTTGCCAATCCGCGCCACGCTTACACCCGGGGCCTGCTGGCTAGCATTCCGCGGCTGGACAGTGTGCCGCAGTCGGAACTGCCCATCATTGAAGGCATGGTGCCGTCGCTCGACCGGATGCCCAAAGGCTGCCGCTTCTGCCCGCGGAACACCGCCGCGCCCGGCGGGCCTCTTGTGAAAGACCGGCCGCCCTATGTGGAGCTTACGCCTAGGCACTGGGTGGAGCATTGTCCGCGCTGCGTCCCGGTGTGACTGCGCTCAGACGAAGCCAATCATTTTCGCGGTGTTTCAGCCTCCCCAGATACCATGGGCATATTGCCCTTGCTGCAGCAGGAGTCACACGGCATAGTTGGCGCCCGGACCAACGGCACAATAAACGTGAAGGGAAGCGTGCGCCTAGATTTCGCTCAGGCGGTCTAGGGGAGTTGTCTATGGAGCGGTCCCACCATTTCGTGGTCCATGGGCACCATGGCGGGACTGTTGTTCTGGTGGACCCCGGCGGCGGTGTTGAAGCTTTCGCGGGACGGATCCGGATAAGCGAGCAGCAGCGAAGATTACACTGCGAGGACGCCGCGGACGTCATAAAGCAGACTACTGCTGGCGAAGCAGACAAAGGGCTCCCGATCGTGGGTGGTAATGTCGGCGAACTCGTCTAGGCGGCGCAACCGGCCCGCGCAGGAGGTTTCTCAGGCAACTCCGCCGACGACGATGACTTTGCGGGTAGCAGACAGGATGAGCAGCTGTCAGTGATTAACTACAGCATGAGTCGCCCGTTTTACAGGGGGCGTTGTTCCATGAGAGTTTTTCTATTAGCATGGCCATGCCACAGCTGCCCGTGGTGCCGGCGAAGATCAGCCCCGCGCCGAAAAAGGCGCATAGCCACACCCAGCGCGGGTCTACCGTCACTGCGAGGAGTGCTCCCGCGAGCACACACGCGCCGATGACGATTTGTACCTGACGCATCAGCGGCAGCGCCTTGCGGGCCGATGTGCTGACGGCTTGCCCCGCCGCCTTCCATGCCATGATACCGCCTTCAAGATTCCTGACCCCTGTGAATCCCCGTGCCTGAAGAACCGCAGCTGCTTTGGCCCCCCGGGCACCGCCGCGGCACATGACGACGACCGGCTTTGTCCGGTCGATTTCGCTGCAGCGCTTCTCCAGTTCACCTGCGGGTATTAGAAGGGCCCGTGGCAAATGCTCCTCAACGTGCTCCACTGGTTCGCGGACATCAATTAGGCAGCACTGCCCGGCGGCGAGCAGGCTTTGTAGTTCCGCAGCGCTGATATTTGAGGTAGTTTCAGTATTTATCATCGAAATATTAATGGTTATTTTCAAAAATTATGACTATATCGTTAAACGAGAATATAAGCGCAATCGTTTTTTGCCCGCCCGGAAATTTCCATTCAGCTGCCTCTGCCAAAAAAGGATTCACACCTCTGGATCTTCCGGGGCATATAGAAATGGGGTAGACGATTTGAGTCCGGACTTGCCAGGAGAGCTGGCGGGCGGCAGGCTGGCTGCATGACAGCAAAGCAGGTATTTTTCTCCGGGCGTGTGCAGGGGGTGGGCTTCCGTTACGCAACCAAACGTCTCGCTGCCGGTTTCGAGGTCACGGGCTGGGTCCGCAATTTGAATGACGGGAGGGTGGAAATGCAGGCCATGTCCCGCGATGCCGCCGAACTGGATGCCTTTCTCGAGGAACTCAGGGAGAACAGTGAAGTCTCCAGTTATATCAAGGAAGTTGAGATTCGCCCCATCACGCCACTTGAGGGAATCAGCGGGTTCTCAATTTTGAAAGAGTAACCCGTTTTTGCACTGGCGGGACACCCGCTAAAGACTTAGCATTGTCATTAATCCTCCCCATTTCTTATGAAACCGCTCGTTCCTGCATTCTTCTTTGCCGCACTTGGGGTTGCCCCGATTCTGCCTGCTCAGACTGCAGACGGTCTTGCCCCGCCCAAAGCGGAGGTTGTGGAGGCGCCGGAATCGGAAGCTGTTGAAACGGAGACGGTGAAACCCGCTGAGCCGGCCGCGGAGGAAGGTGGCGCAGATCCTGCCGCTCTTCGAGGTGAGCCCGAGACAACCCCGGCTGCTGAGTCGGCCCCTTCTTCGCAGGGGGCTGCCGGCAGTTCCACCGAGATGCGCAAAGCAGAAGTTATCCCCGAGGAGGAGGCTCCGGTTGATGAGGATAAACCCGAGGACGCAAAGGAAGTCCGCGCCGTGCCGGCCGACCCCAAAAGCACTGCACCACCCACCATCCGTGAAATGAAGCCGGACAAGCCGCGTATCCCGATGATTCTGAAGACGGATCCCAACGCGAAGCTTCTTTCTCTGCGCGTACCCGCGCCGCGGGGGCTTATCGTGGACCGCAACGGCAAGCCTCTTGCTCAGGAGCGCATCGCTCACTTCATTGGCGTGCAACTGCCTATTAGGGAGGGAATGGAGGACATTGAAGTTCTAGATTTCGCCCGCCGTCCGCTCGCCTTTTGTCAAAGCCAGCTGCTGGGCGGCTGGAAGCTGAGCGATGCTGACATTCTTCTCCATTACAAGAAGCGCCGCTGGGTGCCGCTGATGAGCACGGCGCTTGTGCCGGATGAGAAGGTTGACAAATTGAAAGATCAAGTGCCACCGGGGGTCAGCCTGCTCCCCATCTTTCTTCGCACCTATCCGGAAGGAACACTGGCGGGGCATTTGATAGGGCAGATGGGCAAAAGCGGAGGGTTTTCCCCCTCCAAAAATGAACTCGAAGTAGAGGAGCCCATGTGGCCCGCGACCCTCGGCAAGGCCGGCCTAGAGAAACTATTTGATGCGCAACTCACCGGCAAGCCGGGTCTCTATACAGCCCTCTACGATTCAAAGGGGGAGATGCTTACGCAGGATTGGCAGGAGCGGCCCCGAGCCGGTCACACCGTTGTGACCACGCTGGACGTCGAGATGCAGCAGATTTGCGAGAGAAACATGCAAGAGCGCGGTGTGCGCGGCGCTTTCGTCATAATGGATGTGAAGACCGGTGATGTTGTGGCCATGGCCAGCATGCCCGGTATCGACCCTAATGAATGGGTCTATGGAATCAGCGAAAAAAGACATCAGGAAATTCTGAACCATAAAGAAAACCCGCTCTATTGCCGTGCATTGGCCGGCCTTTATCCTCCAGCGTCCACATTCAAGGTAGTCACCGCCTTCGCTGCATTGGAAACCAATGAAGTAGCGCCTAACAGCGAGTTCAACTGCCTGCCTTCCTTGCTCATTGATGGCCGTTCCTTCCGGAATCATAACAGCAAGCACATGGGTTTCATGAATGTGGAGCGGGCCATCGCTGTAAGCTGTAATACATGGTTCTACCAAGTCGGAAAGATTTGCGGGGGCGAATCTCTGAGCACCACGGCCAGCAGATTCGGTTTTGGTGGGAAGACCGGTATTTGTCTGTCGGACATGGAAAAAAGTGGTTTTATGCCCACGCCGGAATCGTACGCCAAAAAGGGTTCAGCGTTCAGCGGCGGCCACCTAGCCAATGCTGTCATCGGCCAGGGGGAAGTGCTCGCTACGCCGCTCCAGGTTTGCCAGATGATGGCTGGCGTGGCCCGCGGTGACTCCGTGCCCCGGCCCCGGTTGGTAAAGATGATCCAGGATGTTGACGGCAAGATAGTGCAGCACTTCCCGCCGGCCGTGCGCAACGGTCTCAACTTCGAGAAGGAGAATCTGGACGCTGTGCGCCGGGGCTTGCATTCGGTTGTGAATGGGGGCGGCGGCACGGGTTCAAGGGCTTCCAACAGCTACGTTACCATTGTCGGCAAAACCGGGACGGGTGAATGGGGTAATAACAAGAGACAGTATGTAGCGTGGTTCGCAGGCTATCTCCCTTACCAAAATCCGGAGTATGCCTATGCCTGTCTCTATGAAGGTGACCCGAATGAAACTTCTATTTCCGGTGGCCAAAAGGTCGCCCCCATTGTGGGGGACGTCTTCAACGAGATTTATCGCAACAAATCCCGTCGCGGGGAAGTCGCCCCAGACCGTAAAGATGGAAAGGATGCCGGAGACATCGGCGATAATAGTGAGGTGATCACACCTCTTTCCAAGCCTGCAGAAATGGCCCCCGCTCAGGCTCCTGCTCCGGCCACCGTGGCTGCGCCGGAGCAGCCGAAGCGTGGATTGCGCTGGCTCCGCCGCCGCCCTGCCAAGCCCCCGGCCGCTCCAGCTCCCCCTTCACGGTTTGGGCGCTGATACGATCAAATTCTCCTGGAAGTTCCGCGCCGTTATTTTATAGAAAATGCCGGAGCGCCCAATCAACGCTCCATAACCTAAAATCACTCATGAAAAAATCTAGTCTCGTCCTCTTCTTATCAGCCCTCGCCGTCGACCGCGCCGCTGCGCAGGCACCTGATTTTAAGAAAGACATCTCCCCCATCCTCGAGGCATCTTGCGTGAAGTGCCACAATGAGAAGAAGGCCAAGGGAAAACTCAACATGGCTACCAAAGCTGGTTTTGAAAAGGGCGGCGAAGACGGCAAACTTGTCGAGGCTGGCAAGCCCGCCGACAGTAATCTCATTAAAGTACTGGAACTCGCTCCTGACCATGATGATGCCATGCCCCCGCAAGACAAGGCGCCGCGTCCTGGCAAGGAACAGATCGAAACACTGAAGAAGTGGATCAGCGAAGGCGCTGTCTTCCCGGATGGCGTGACGCTCGTCGAGAAGAAGTAACCGCTCTGATTTTAACTCAAAGCCCGCCGGATTCCCCCCGGGTCCGGCGGGTTTTTTGTGGTGTGATTCAGGGTCACTGCCGGGACAGCCAGCGCTCGAAGAATTCGAAAACTGACGCATTGGCCTTCTCATCCGGCGTATGCTGGGGACGGTTCGTCATGAACACCCGGTCTTTCACGCCCAGCAGGAGGTTGACTTCGCGTGCATGGTTCAGCGCTATCCATCGCTCCGGCGGATCTTCGCTGCCGCCGCTGATCAGCAGAGGCCTCGGGCAGATCAGCGCGTGCAGATCGGTTAGGTCGCGCCCGTCTTTTACTAGACGCGAGTAAGCGCCGGTGCGCGGACTGGCCCCGGAGGGTAAGCCGGGTTTGCGCTGCTCCTTGAGCAACTGGTCCTGTCCGAGGTACCACGGTTCCCAGTAGTTGACGTTGGGGCGGGACTCATCCCAGACGATCCCCGGATCGCTCACCGCCACCGCCGCGAACTTTTCCCATAACGCCGCGGCAAAGAGCGCCCACTTGCCACCATAGCTGTGCCCGGCCACGCCGATGCGCTTCGCGTCCACCTGCGGCAGGGCCGCGAGTGCCGTCCATGCATTTGCCGCGACATATGCATGGAAAGAAAGCGGCTGGCAGAGCGCCTTGCCTGTGTCCGGCTTCCATGCATTGCCGCCGGGACTGCCGATGCTGAGCGTGACAAACCCGCGGCGTGTGAGTTGCAGAGCGTAATCCCGAAACGCTCCTTTCTCTGCCGGCACCATGCCCGTGCTGGTCTCCGGTTCATAGTAAACCACGAGGACCGCTGCGAACGGCCCCGCGCCATCCGGCACCAGAAGCCAGCCTTCCTGACGCTGGCCCGGTGCCACTTCCAGTCGCACGCGCCGCTGCGTGAAATTCTCCCGCCGTTCCTCGCGCAATGTCTCCAGCTCTGGCTTCTCCAGCAGTGGCGGCCATTCGCCCATCACCCCGTGCCAGTAGCGCAGGATTTCCGCACGACGCCGGGGCCAGTCCTCCGCTTTTGTCACCCTCGTGCCGTCGTCGAATAACAGCGGCGACCGGTAACTGCCCATCTTTCCCTCAAACTCCGCTGGAGGCACCGCCGGTAACTGTGGATTGTCCGCCGGAGCCGGACCGGCCAAAGTTACAAGGACAAGAAAAGCAGAGAGTAGTCTGACCATGCTATCCTCATCGTGAGCATCCATCATTTCCGCAAGCCGGATCCCTGCGGCAGGGCAATCCTCCCCATGGTTTCATTCCGCGAGTAAGTAGTTGGAAACCGCAGCTTCCAGACGTAATTTGAACATTCTCAAATGCACCGTTCACTGTTCTGCCTCCTCCTCACACTGTCACCGCTGACTGCCGGTGAGGGCGAGGCATTTTTCGAATCCAAAATCCGCCCGCTGCTCATCGAACACTGCATCGAGTGCCACGGGGAGAAGAAAACCAAAGGCGGGCTGCGGCTGGACTCCCGCGGCGGATGGGAAACCGGCGGCGACAGCGGGCCGGCCATCACTCCCGGCGACACGGAGGCCAGTCTGCTGGTGAAAGCCGTACGCTATCGCCACGACGATTTCGCCATGCCCCCGGAGCGCAAGTTGCCCGATGCCCACATCGCTTTGCTGGAAGAATGGGTGCGCATGGGCGCGCCCGATCCGCGCTCAGAGGCACCATCGAAAACAGCCGCTGCCAAACCGATGAGCGTGGAGGAGGGAAAGAACTTCCGGTCGTGGCAGCCGGTGCGCAAACCACCCGTGCCCGCCGTGCAGAATACCGCATGGCCGCGGAGCGACATCGACCGCTTCGTGCTCGCAGAAATGGAGCGCCGGAACTTGCGCCCCGGCCCGGATGCGTATGAGCAGGCGCTCGTCCGCCGCCTGCATTTCACAATCACGGGTCTGCCGCCGGAAAAAGAGGCGGGGGACATCCTGCGCCTTATTGATGAATTGATTGCCTCGCCGCAGCATGCCGAGCGCATGGCCGGCCACTGGCTGGACCTGACGCGATTCGCCGAAAGCAGCGGCGGCGGGCGCACTCTGCTCTTCAAGGACGCATGGCGATACCGCGACTGGGTCATCGGCGCCTTTCGCGAAAACCGCCCGCTGGACCGCATGATCCGCGAACTGCTCGCCGGCGACCTCCTGCCCGCGGACAGTACAGAGAAACGCGAACAACAACTCACCGCCACCGCCTTCCTCGCGCTCGGCCCCACCAACTACGAGGAGCAGGACAAGCAGCAACTCCGCTTCGACATCATTGACGAGCAGATCGACACCATCGGCAAAGCCTTCATGGGGCAAACGCTGGGCTGCGCACGCTGCCATGATCACAAGTTCGATCCCATCACCCAGCGCGACTACTACGCGCTCGCCGGCATTTTCGCCAGCACGCGCACCCTCCACAATTACACGGACAACGTCGCACGCTGGATCGAGACGCCGCTGCCGGTTGGAGAAGAGGTGGATCAGCGCTTCGCCGCGCACGATGTCCTCATTACCACGCAGTCGAAAGCCGTGGAGGAACTCCGCTCGCAGAAACCGGACGGTGCCGAGAAGACCGATCCGGAACTCAAGGAAGCCATCAAAAAGCTCGCGCAATTGAAGAAAGCCGCGCCGCCCCGTCCGGTGGCGATGTCCATCGCCGATGACAAGAAGCCTGGCGGCACGGAGATTCGCGTGCGCGGTCTGGTGCATCAAAAAGGCGCGCCCGTTCCCCGCGGCACGCCTGCCGTCGCCGGTCCGTCGCCGGAGTTTCCTGACAATCAAAGCGGCCGCCTGCAACTGGCGGAGTGGCTGGCCAGCACCTCGCATCCGCTCACGGCGCGCGTGTATGTGAACCGCGTCTGGTGCTGGCTCACCGGCGAGGGGCTCGTGCGCAGCGTGGACAATTTCGGCGTCACCGGTGACGCCCCCACGCATCCTGAACTGCTCGACTGGCTTGCTGCGCGCTTCATGGAGGAAGGCTGGAGCACCCGCTGGCTTGTGCGTGAAATCGTCATCTCGCGCACGTGGCAACTCGCCGCCGGAGCGCCGCCCGCAGAGGATCCCGACAACCGCATGCTCACCCGTGCGCATCGCCGCCGGCTGGATGCCTCACAGATCCGCGATGCCATTCTCGCAGCTGCAGGCACGCTCGACCGGCAAATTGGCGGGCCGAACATCGAAGGTGCCGGCGTCATCGATGCCAACGACACCTCCTCTCAGAACGTGGAATACGGCTACGTATTCAAAGACACCCGCCGCAGCCTTTACACGCCCGCGTTCCGCAACCGCCGGCACGAACTCTTCGAGGTCTTCGACTTCGCCGACATCAATGCCCCCGCCGGACGGCGCAATGTGAGCACCGTGGCCCCGCAGGCGCTCTATCTGCTCAACAGTCCGTTCATTCACGAGCAGGCGCGAATTGCCGCGACGCGCCTGCTGGCGGAGCCGGGCGACGACTCCGCACGCCTCGACCATGCCTGCCGCATCACTCTGGGGCGCCTGCCCGCCGCCAGCGAGCGCGAGTCTCTCACCCGCGGCCTCGCCGCTGCGGAATCTCCGCAGGAGGGATGGATTCACGTCTTTACGGCCCTGTTCGGCTGCATAGATTTTCGCTACCTCGACTGACCATGATAGACTCCGCATTTCTTTCCCGCCGCGCAGCCCTCGCCCGCATGGCCTGCGGCTTTGGCTCGCTCGCACTGGCGGGAGTGCACGCCCGTGCTGCCGCGTCTTCACTGGCTCACCATCCGGCGCGGGCAAAGCGCATCATCTTCCTCTTTATGCAGGGCGGCGTGAGTCAGGTGGACTCGCTGGACTGCAAGCCGCTGCTCACGGAGCGCGACGGGCAGATGCTCAACTTTGATGACGCGCGCAGCATCGCCAAGACCGGCAAAGGAGCGGATCAGCGCGTGATGAAACCGTTGTGGGAGATGAAGCAGCGCGGTCAGAGCGGACTGTGGTGCAGCGAACTGTTCCCGCACATGGCACGACACATGGACGACGTCTGCGTCATTCGTTCCATGCACACGGAAGGCGTCGCCCACGGCCCGGCCACGCTCTTCCTGCACACGGGCAGCACGAATTTCATCCGGCCCAGCATGGGCGCGTGGATCAGTTATGGCCTCGGGAGCGAATCGGAGAATTTGCCGGCGTTTGTCACCATCAGTCCTGCGCTGGGAAATGGCGGGCCGCGCAATTACGGCAGCGCTTTCCTCCCGGCAAAGTATCAGGGCACTCCCATCGGGCGCAGCGGACAGGCGGCGAAGGAAGCGGGCTTCCGGTATTTGAAATCGCCCCTCAGCACTGAGGCTTCGCGGCGGCAGTTTGATTTGCTCTCTACGCTCAACGCCGAACAATCCCGCACAAGGCCCGGTGATACCGCAATGGAAGCCGTGGTGGAGAGCTACGAACTTGCATGGCGCATGCAGAGCACCGCACCTCAAGTGATGAATCTCGACAGCGAACCGGAGCACGTCAAAGCGCTCTACGGCATCGGCGAAAAGGAGACCGACAACTACGGCCGCCAGTGTCTCATGGCCCGGCGGCTCGCGGAATCCGGGGTGCGCTTCATCCAGGTGAACTACGGCGACAATTCCAACAATCCCGCATGGGACCAGCACAGCAATCTGCCCAAACACGCTGACCACGCCCGCGCTGTGGACAAGCCCGTGGCTGGTCTGCTCGCTGATCTGAAACAGCGCGGACTGCTCGACGACACCATCGTCTGGTGGGGTGGCGAATTCGGCCGCACACCCTACGCCGAAAAGAACGGCACCGGACGCGATCACAATCCCGGCGGATTTAGTATCTGGGTGGCCGGCGGCGGATTCAAAGCCGGTCACGCCCACGGCGAAACGGATGAATGGGGACACCGCGCTATCGCCGGAAAGGTCCACATGCACGATCTCCACGCCACCCTGCTGCATCAACTGGGCCTCAATCACGAACGTCTCACATGGCGCCACGACGGACGCGATTACCGTCTCACGGATGTGCACGGCCGGCCGGTGCGCGCGCTACTGGATGTTTGAGCCGGGCTGTTTCTGGAACTGCTGAGCCGCATTACCGGAAAACACCGGGATAGACGTCCCGGCATTCTGCATCCCGAAGTTCATCCATGCGTTTCGCCTTCTTCCTTCTGTCAGTATTTCCTGTGATCGCTCAGGATACCTCGCTCGTCCGCGAGTCCGCCCCGCTTTCTCCGCTGGAGCAGTTGAAGACCTTCAAGCTACCTCCGGGATTCTCCGCGCAACTCATCGCTAGCGAGCCGGTCATCAATAAGCCAATGAATCTTGCGTTCGATGAAAAGGGCCGGCTCTGGTGCACATCGTCGGCGGAATACCCTTGGGCCGTGCCGAAGGCGAATTGGAAGACGCTGAAGGGGCTCCTTGAATCATCGAAAGACAAAATCATCATCTTCTCCGACAGCGACGGCGATGGCGTGGTGGACAACCCTTCTGTCTTTGCCGACAACCTGAACATCCCCATCGGGGTGCTACCCTACAAGAACGGCTGCATCGCATGGAGCATCCCGAACATCTGGTATCTTGAGGATACCGACGGTGACGGGAAGTGCGACAAGCGCACGATTCTCTTCGGCCCGCTGGGCTGGGAAATGGATACGCACGGCAATGTCTCCAGCCTCATCATGGGTCCCGACGGCTGGATTTATGCAACCCACGGATTCAACAACTCCTCGCACTTTGAAGTCCGCCCTGAGAACAATCCCGCCGCGGCGAACCGACCGAAGAAGCCAACGCCCAGCTCGCAGAATACCGGCGTGCCGCGCAGTGACCTGGATTGGGGATTCTCGCTCGACCTGCACAGTGGCAATGTCTTTCGTTTCAAGCCCGACGGCTCGGCGGTTGAGTCCTACTGCTGGGGACAGGTGAATCCCTTTGGCATGTGTCAGGACAGCTACGGCAGTTTCTACACAGCAGACTGCCACAGCAACCCCATGAGCCAGCTCATTCCCGGCGCTTTTTATCCGAGCTTTGGCAAGCCGCACGACGGCATGGGCTTCGCGCCCGTGATGTGCGAACACGCGCACGGCTCCACCGGTCTCTGCGGCGTGATCTATATCGACGGCGACATCTGGGGCTCAGAATGGAACGACCACATGTTCGTCGGTAACTGCGTCACCAGCCGGATCAATCACGATAAAATCACGTTCACCGGCGCGACGCCAAAGGCGAACGAGCAACCGGACTTCATGACCACCAACGACGGCTGGTTCCGTCCGGTGAATCTCCAGATCGGCCGCGACGGCGCGCTCTACGTTGCCGATTTCTACAATAAGGTCATTGGCCACTACGAAGTGCCGCTCACACACCCCGGGCGTGATCGCGAACGGGGGCGGATTTGGAGAGTTGTGAAGGAGGACGCGAAGCGGGTGCGTAGCACGACCCCGGACACAAAGAGGGTCACAGAGGTGAGCTTTGGAATCTCTGATGTGGGTTGGGATAGAGGACTCAAGCAACCGCCGATACGCTTGGGCGCGGCGAGTTTGCAGCGGACCATTCGCAAGCCTTCTCCTGGCGGCATTATTGAGGCCCTCAACATGATTGTCGGGGGCGATCCGACTTTGCGCCAGACGGCCCGCATTGCGCTGCGCGCCTGTCTCCAGGAAAAAGGCGGGTTTCAGGAACTCGCCAATCTGGCCAACGTAGCTCCTGTCAGTGAAGTCGCCTCCATCATCCGCACCATCCAATCCCCGGAAGCCTCCGCATGGACGCTCAACTACCTCCTCACCCAGCCACAAACGAACGGCGACGAACTTCGCAGCACGATTACTTCGCTGGCGAAGAACCTGCCCGGTGACGGCGAGGCGAAGCTCGTTGGATTCGTGAAGCAGCAGTTCGCAAATGACTCCGGCGGGCAGTTGGAACTTGCGGGAGCACTGCGTCAGGGCATTGCCCGCCGCGGCGGTAAGCCGGGGCCGGAAGCCACGGCATGGCTCATGGAAGTGGCGGCGCGTTTGTTTTCCGGCATCGACGGCACGGCTTCCCTCACGGCATGGGAACCAGCGCCCGGCGATGCTTGGGTGCTCCAGCAGCGGCCCGCGGCGGATGGCAACCAGATCGCGATTCTCTCCAGCCTAGGGCAAAAGGGCGAAGGTTACAGGGGCACCGTGCAGTCCGCGCCCTTTGCCTGCCCGCCGCAGTTTGCCTTTTGGATGAGCGGGCATCGCGGCCATCCTAACAAGCCCGCGCACGAGCGCAGCTTTGTCCGGCTCATGGATGCCGCCAGTGACGCGGAACTCCAGCGCGCCTACCCGGCGCGAAATGACACCGCGCAGCGCGTGCATTGGGACCTCAGTGCGCATGCCAGAAAGCAGGTGCGATTTGAAATAGTGGACAACGACAATGGTGATGCCTACGCATGGCTGGGTGCGGGACGGTTCGAACCCGCCATCATCAGTTTGCCCTCCGCTGACGGTGATGTCACCTTCCGCACTGCCGCGCAGATGGCCGCCGAACTGGGCCTCACGGCGCACGTTCCCGTGCTCAGCAAACTGCTCGCTTCCTCCGGCCTCAGCGCAGAGACTCGCAGCACACTGGCGTCTGCACTCGCGGCCATGAATCAGACGCAGGCCGTCGCCGCTGTGTTGAAAGCCGCGCCGGCCAGCGTGCAGGGTGTGTTGGCCGAAATCCTCGCCGGCAGTGCCGACGGTGCCGCGGCGCTGATGGAATGCGGTGTGCCGCGATTGCTCACGCAGCCGATCGTGGCCCAGAAGATCGCGGCTTTAAACCGGAAAGACCTCACTGACAGAAGGGAAGCGTTCATTAAAGACCTGCCGCCGGCGAGCGCGGAGACTGAGGTGCTCATCAAAGCTCGCATTCAGCAGCACGCCGCTGCGAAGAAAGACTCCGTTGCCGGGCTGCTTGTTTATAAGACGCACTGCGCCATCTGTCACAAAGTTGGCGGCGAAGGTAATGTCGTCGGCCCGCAGCT
>CAMAUV010000002.1 GCA_945861415.1 Akkermansia muciniphila
CAGCGCTACACGGGCTTTAAATCCGGCATCATGTCTCTTTCGTTTGGCTTTCATTGGGTGGCTATTGCGTTCGCGGTTTCGTGCGCCAAGGTCCAGCCCAATCATAGCTTAACCAGTGGCCTGGTTTTCGGCGTCCACCTCAGTATGTGGCTCAATAGCGAACGGTGAACAACGCAGACTTAAACCCGGCGCAGATGAAAACAAAAAGGGGAGAGAAGCCGCGGCATCTCTCCCCTGCACTATTGAATTGCGAGTGACTACTTCAAAAAATAGCGTGTCCACTTGCCTTTACCGCTGGCTTTGAATGTCTTCTTCATCAGCTTGATGATCTTCGGGTAGAAGATATCGGTGCGGGCGGATACTTCGCGGGCGGAGATGCCTTCAGTACCAGCTTCACTGACGATGGCCCGGATCTGTGGCAGAAGAACTTCATCCGGCACGCGTTTGCCCGGGCGGCGTCCCCGTTTCTTCGGGCCCTTGCCAGTCCTTTTGGCGCGGGGTGCGGCTGCATTTACAGGGGCGCCTTTGGCAGCAGCGCCACGTGGAGTTGAGACAGAACCGCCGGCGATGGAGGCCTGGAGAGCGGCAACCTGCGCCTTGAGAGCCGCGAGCTTTTGAGAACGGAGGGTAGCCAGTTTGGCTTCCAGTTCCGCGATTTGTTTGTCGAGTTGTTCGATCATTTTTGTGTCTTTGTTGTTGTTTGGAAACGACCAGCAAGATTTTTCCCTCGCATAAGCTATGTGCATAATCCCTGCCGAGGTCAAGATGGATATCTGTTAATTTGCCTGATGCCTGTGAAATGTATTAACCGCCAATAGCAACCATGCGCCGGGAGGGTTCGTAGTTAGCGCGAAAGTCGTGCTCTTTGGGTTTCCGGTCAACGGTGTCGAGGATGAGCTGGCGGAGGCCCTCATCGTCTATTCCGGCCCGCAGCGGGGTGATGAGATCGGTTTCCATATGGCTTCCTAGGCAGGGCCGGAGCTTACCGTCCGCGGTCAGGCGCAGCTTGTTGCAGTTTTCGCAGAAGTGCAAATTCGTCATCGCGCCAATGAATCCAATCAACTGCTGCCGGCCGGGGATCTGAAAATAGGAGGACGGCCCGTTGGTTTTGAAATCCGGACGGGGTAGCAGCGGGCCATAGTACCCCTCAATGACTTTCCGTGCTGTACCAGTGGAGAGAAAATTACTATCATTGAGTACTTCCCGAGAACTCACGGGCATGAGTTCAATAAAACGAAGTAGGCAGCCTTTAGCGTCTGCAAAATCAACAAGAGCCGGCAGTTCCTGCTCTGTGCGCGATTTGATGAGCACGCAGTTCAGCTTCACGGACTCAAAACCGGCGGCGAGAGCGGCATCCAGTCCGGCCAGCGCTTTGTCATAAAGGTCTCTTCCGGTGATGGCGGCGTAGTTTTGCGCATTGAGCGTATCGAGCGAAATATTGGCCGTGCGGACACCGGCGGCCACAAGACAGCGGGCCATCGTTAGATCGTTTTCCTCAGCCAATACCTTTCCCAGCAGGGTGCCATTGGTCGAAATACCGGTGTCCTCCACTTCGGGCGCCTCCGCCTTCATTTTGCGGAAGAATTCGAGGATATCGCGCCGGGTAAGCGGTTCTCCGCCGGTCACGCGCACCCGGCGGATGCCGAGAGCTGTGCCGGCTTTGAGGATGCGCAGGATTTCTTCATAAGTTAAAATGCCCTCGCGGGCCAGCCACTCATGGTTCTCGCCGGGCAGGCAATAGAGACAGCGCTCATTACAGCGGTCCGTGATGCTGATGCGCAGGTAGGAAATTCGATGGCCAAAACGGTCTTCCACGTCTATAAATGGGGACAATTTCCGCTGCTCCGGCAGCAGGAATGGTTCACCTAATCCACCTTTCTTACACTATGCAACCCCGCGGCTGTCTCCGTTTCTTCGTTTTTGGTATCGCCCTGATCGCTGCTGCTTTTTGCTTTTCCTCGTGTTCAGTGGTGTCCAGTCCATCGGTAAGGGCGGCGCAGTCTCCCTAATTGATGGCCTCACTTCCTCCCGCCCGCCGTGTGGCCGCGTTGCAGGGACGCCTGCCGGCAGATATGTCACCGGATGCTGTCGAGATCGCGCGGGGCCGGCCGGGCTCCGTTACCGGAGGGCCGGCGGAAACTGCGGAAATTGCGGAAATTGCGGAAATTAAAATCCGCCGCCACACTATACTCCTATCTGTCATGCCGTCCTACTACGACCGGCCGAATTATCTGTAGCAACATGGCCACTGCCGTCCGCTGCCGGCCACTGCCGCCGCGCATTATCGACACCACACCGGCCTGCGTGCAGCGGGCGAGCGCCGTGGTGCAGTTCCGCAGCGGGCTGTTATCGCACTGGGAGCGGCGGTAGCCGTCGCTACCGGTCCAGCAGGCTGAACATGAGTTCGCCTTCGCTAACTGTCTCGCCATTGACCACGCAGCGGCCGCGAGCCACGCCGATGCTGCGTTTCACTTTCAGGATTTCCGCTTCGATGAAAAGGATGTCGCCTGGGACCACGGGTTTGCGGAATTTCACTTCGTTGGCGCTCATGAAGTAGCCGATTTTACCCTGATTCTCCGGCTTTCGGAGCATGAGAATGCTGGCCACCTGCGCCATGGCTTCTACCTGGAGCACACCCGGCATGACCGGATGGCCCGGAAAGTGCCCCTGGAAGAACGGTTCATTGATCGTGACCGCTTTGACGCCGGTGCATTTGTTTTCGCCTTCAAAGCCGACGATGCGGTCCACCATGAGGAACGGATAGCGGTGCGGGAGAATACGCATGACCTCATTCACATCCAATACCGCTTCGCCTATAGGAATATTGACCCCGCTGGGCACCATGCTCAGGACGCGGGAATGTTCGGTCTTCAGGCGGCGGGCCAATTCGGTGTTGGGGCCGTGGCCGGGCCTGACGGCGATGACGTGGCCCATAATGCGCCGTCCGAAGAGGGTGAGGTCGCCGATAATATCTAGGATTTTGTGCCGCACGAATTCATCCTTAAACCGGAGCGGTTCCCGGCTCATCACAGTGTCATCGCGGACCACGACCGCGTTTTCAAGACTTCCGCCCTTGATGAGACCCTTGTCGAGCAATCCCTTTACGTCTTCATAAAAAACAAATGTCCGGGCGGAGGCGATTTCCTTTTCGTAAATGGCCGGAGTGACTTCCGTGCTGTAAAACTGCGTGTAGCGTCCGTCCGGCCCCACGTTGGTGCAGGAGATGCGGAATTTCTTGTCTGGCACGATGGTGAGCAGGCTGCCGCCGGCGGTCTCCACATGGATGGGCTCGCGCACTTCGAAAACCTTGCGCAGGGCCTCCTGCTTCACGATGCCGGCCGCCTTGATGCACTCCACGTAGGCGCGGGCGGAACCGTCGCCGATGGGCGGTTCATTAGCGTCCATCTCGATGAGCGCATTATCCACGCCCATGCCGGTGAGGGCGCTCAGGACATGCTCCACCGTGTGAACCTTGACGCTGCCCTCAGCAAGAGTGGTGGCTCGCTCCACCATTTGCACTTTCTCCACTCCGGCAGGGATGAATGGTTGGTCTGGGAGGTCGATGCGGCGGAACTTAATGCCGTGATCGGTCGGGGCCGGCTTCATCGTCAGCGTCACTGCACTGCCAGTGTGGAGGGAAGTGCCGGTGAGGGTGGCTGGTTTAGCCAGGGTGTGTTGATAATCCATAGATTCGTAGACTCTGGGGAAAATGGACGCGCAGACTCAACCGGGGGGGGCTCAAGGTCAAGGTGTGAATCGCATCGCCAAGCGTGGCAAAATTCCTCACCCGTGTAATCAAAAAGCGCTGGCACTTGCTGACAGGAATGATTGAATTACGCGCCCCCGACGTATATACCCCTGCCGGAAACTTATCTCTACCAGCATCAATCCTATGAATCACACCAACAGACGAACCTTTATCAAGTCCACCGGCCTCGCTGCCGGAGCGCTTAGCTTTCCAAACATCCTGCACGCTCAGAACAAGGGTGACAAACTACGCGTAGCCATGATCGCCACCGGCGGCAAAGGCGGTGCCCACATTAACATGGTCAAAAGTGCCGGCGATATCGTCACCTGCTTCGCCGAAGTTGACAAGAACTCATGGGGTGGGGTCTCCAAAGACTTCCCGCAGTCGAAGGGTTACCAGGATTACCGCCAGCTTTTTGACAAGGAGAAGGAATTCGACGCCGTGATGATCGGCACGCCCGACCACCACCACTTCATGCCCACCGTGCTCGCCATGCAGGCCGGCAAGCATTGCTTCACCCAGAAGCCCCTCACCCACACTGTGTGGGAAGCCCGCCAGCTCCACCAGGGCACCCTGAAGCTCAAGCTCGCCACCCAGATGGGCAATCAGGGACACAGCAACGACGGCAACCGCCGCATTTATGAATTCGTGAACAGCGGCTTGCTGGGTGACATTAAAGAGATTCACTGTGTCTCCAATCGCCCCATCTGGCCCCAAGGCAATCCCCGCCCGCAGGGTGAAGATCCCGTGCCCGCCCAGCTCGACTGGGACGTCTGGCTCGGCCCGGCACCAAAGCGCCCGTTCAAGGACGGCAGAATGTATCACACCTTTAACTGGCGGGGTTTTTACGACTTCGGCGGCGGCGCTCTCGCCGACATGGCCTGCCACACCATGGATAGCATCTTCATGAGCATGATTCCGGGCTATCCTACCTCCGTGGAGGTGCTCGAAATCCACAAGCACAGCGATGACATGTTCCCCCGCGGCTCAATCATCAAGTGGAGCTACGGCCCCGGCAAACTCCCCAATGGCAAGGACCGCCCGGGCTTCAATGTTTATTGGTACGACGGCAAACTCCAACTTGAGGGGAAGGAAGTGGACGCCTCCGACGTGCTCGTCAGCAAGGTGCCCGCCGAACTCCTCACCATGCCCGACGGCCAGAAGATCACCCTCAAAGGCTCCGGCAATCTCTACGTCGGCACCAAGTGCGGCCTCCTGGTCAACGGTGACTACGGCGACCGCTCCCGCGTCGTACCTGTCGCTCTCGCAAAAGACATCGGCAATCCTCCCAAGATGCTGGAGCGCATTGGCAGCGGTGACGAGAACGCCCACTACATGGACTGGCGCGTCGCCTGCGTTGGGGAGAAGCCATGGGACCATCCGGGCTCCAACTTCACCTATGCGGCCCCGTTCACGGAGACCATCCTCCTCGGAAATGTTGCGCTGCGCGTCGGTAAGGGTAAAGCCCTCACCTACGACGGCCCAAACATGAAGTTCACTAACAGCGAGGAAGCGAACAAGTATATCACCAAGGATTACCGCGCCGGATGGGGCTGCAAACTCGTCTAAGGCACGGTATCAATCCCATGCGCTAAGCTCCTCTCCGGAAACGGGGAGGCGCTTTTTTGAGTTCGGGGGCACTTATGCGGACCGGCAGCCAAGAAATAGTGTGGTGCTGCCTGATCAGCGGCTTCCTAGCACGATTTGCGTGCTTTCAGCCTTCCGCGTTCTGATGCGCGGCCGCATCAGCCTCGGCTTTCATCCGCTTTTTCACGACGGTGCGGGCACCCCCGACGAGGATTTGGCAGGGGTTGATGCAGAGCAGCGGAATTTCCCTAGCTGGCGCGTCCGCAGTCTGGCGCTCTGGCGGCAGAGTGTTCCACGGGCCGATGCCATTCAGGTCCCAAAGCACCCGGCGTTGACACCCTGCACCGCAGACATCTGCGGTAAGCTGAGCGGCTTCCGGATCCCGGATGAGCCCTGTCACCCGGTATATCCCAGTCTGGTAGCCGAGGGTTTCCCGCAGAGCTGGAGCCTTCGCTTCTCCCGTCGAATACCGCAGCCAGTTAGCCACTGCTGAGGGGTATAAAAACTCCAGCGCCAGTTGTAGTGCGGCGATGTCCGGCACATTCAACTGCCAGCCCCGCTTGAGCGTTGGTGCTGTTTTCAGTGGCCGGAATTCACCGGCGTCGTCGTAGCGCGCAATTTCCCTTGCGTCCTCTGCTTCGTGGTACTCCGCAAGGTTTTCCGCAGCCTCCTCCCCATGGTGTCTGAGTAAAAACCCGCAGTCTGTCTGCTGCACGGTGACTTGCCCAATCCTCCCGGTGCCTCCTGCGAGCCACTGCTGGAGCATTTCGGGAAGTCCTAGTTTTGCGGGGGCGCGCAGCGCTGCGGGGGAATTCTCTGCATCAAAGGCCGCCACCTGATCAAGAATCACCTCCGCCATCAGTGCCTCCGTGCCGATACTGCTACTAAAAAATAACTGCCGCCCGTGCAGATTAAAAGGGTTGCGCCGGAACACCCCCACCTGACTCGCCGCAGCGGTCGGTTCTTTTTCGATGCCCAGCAGCACGGGAATGTCCTGATAAGAATGCAATCCGTCCGCAATGAAAAACGGCACCACGATCACATTCGGTGCTGTGGTTAGAGAGACCCAGTCCGCCACCAGTGGCGGCTCCTCCATGTAAGCGTCGAGCACTTCCCGGAAGCCGCAGTTCATCTCCCGGATGAGCGCCACTTGGTCCTTGATCGCTTTAGTGCTGTTCTCATTGAATCCGGTGCCGTGGCCCACAATGACGAGACTGCTCTCCTCCCGGGGAATTCCCGGAGCCACTTCCTCCGCGCGCTTGAGCAACAGTCTGGTCATGGAGGGATGGATCCCCACAGGCGCACAATAGTGCACGCGTTGCCGCAGAAGCTCTGTAGTTTTACCTGAAAGTCCCAGTTCGCGTGGAATGACATCCTGAGTGAAGTAACCTTCGCTGATGAAATTGGGCACTACATAGACTTCCGGACTGTCCACGGTGCGCAGCACTTCTCTCATCCCCGGCTCCTCTTTCCAGAAAGCGCAAACGACCTCGTCAAATATCCCCATTTGCCGGATGGTGTCCGCGTGAGCATGCGTAGGGATGGAGCTGTCGGGGTTGAGCGTAGAGCCGTGGCCGACAATGACGAGAGCAGTATTTTTCCGGTGTAGCATTTATGCTTCTACGTGCCTGTCTGCTGCAGATACGCAACCCGCCTTGATGCGCCGCCGCTTTTCATAGAAGCTTGCAATGCGCCGCTCTTCCGGTTAAATTGGCCGCTCATGACCAGCCTCTTTCGCTTGCTTGCCTTCGCCGGACTCTGTTCCCTCGCGAGCTGTTCCTTTGCCCCCAAAACCACGGAAAGTATTTATAGAGGCCGCCCTGCCGTCGTTGTAAACGGTGACGTCGTACCGCCCGATAACGTCCCGTCGGTAGTGAAGCGCGCCATCAAAGCCGCGAACCGGATCAACCATCTGCCTTATCAGTTTGGCGGAGGGCACGGCCGCGCCTGCTACGGGCTGGATTGCTCGGGCACGGTTTCCCATGTTCTCCGCAACACCGGACTAATTGAGGGCTCTATGACCAGCAAAGGATTCCTCAAGTATGGCAAGTCCGGTCCCGGCAAATACATGACCATCTTCTCAAGGGACGGCCATGTCTTCATGACCATTTGCGGCGTCCGACTGGACACTACCAGTGACGGCAGTGGTCATGTCGGTCCCCGCTGGATGATGAAGCCGCGCAACCTCAAGGGCTTCAAGATCCGCCATCCACCAGGTCTCTGATTCCTGCCGTAATTTCAATCCAAATCACCTTGCCGCCGGCAAATGCCGTGGCATCATGAAAATTTTCCAGCGTCCAGATCTCATGCGTTCCTCCCTACGCCTTCGTCCACTTCTTCTCCTTCCTGCTCTCTCTGCACTGCTCTTCGCCGGTCCGGTCTCCTGCAGTCGCAGCGTGAGTAACGCGGAAATGCGGATCGAAGAAGAGAAGCGCGACAAACTCCTGCTAGAAGTGCGAAAAATGGATACTGAGAACAAAGGCCTCAAATCGGAGAAGCAGGAGTTGAAGAAGAACTATGGGGGCTCGGAGCATCTTCAGAAAATCAAGCAGATTGACGCGTTGAAAAAGGAAATCGCTGATCTCCAAATCATTAAAGTAGAAGTGGCCGAAAAGGTGACGAGGTTCACTGACGGGGTCAAAGCCCACCGCGCCTACCTCTCTTCGCAGGAGCAATAGCCGACCGCGCAACGCCGAAACTTTTCATCACTTACCGTCATGCGCTCAGTCATCATTCTCGCGATCCTTGCCGGAACCGGTTATTACTTGCACAACAAAAAGACGCGTTTCGAATCCTTTCAAGCGCTTGAGTCAGGGGTTCTCACCGTAGAGGCTGATCTCGACCAGAAGAAAAAAGAGCGGGACCGGCTAATGCAGGAGCTCGATCCTCTGCGCCGGACGAAAGCAGAAGTGGAAGGGAAGGGAACGTCTGTGGAAACGGTCCAGGAGGAACTCACCGCCCTGCAGGACGAGCTGAAAACTTCCAATGAGCTGATGGAGGCTGCGGAGGTGGAATTCATATGCGAGATGGAGGCGGTGCGCGCCCTTGCCAAAAAGAAAAACATCCCGGCACTCAAACTGAAGAATGGTGATGAACTGCTCGACTGCACAATCATGAAGTTTGCGGAGGGATACGTTGTCATTTCTCATACTGACGGAGTGAAGAAAATTAATGATGATGACCTGCCGGATGGCTGGGTGGGCCGCTATTCGCTCGATTATATTGACCGTGAAGCCGATGCGGACAAGGATGCCCTAGGTGCCGAAATCGATGAAGTCACCCTTACAGATGACCAAATCAGTAAGCTCCAGATTTCTGAGGTGGATGAAAAGATCCGGATCGTGGAGACGGCGTTGCTGGCGCTGAGCCATCAGGTTCGTGACAAAAGCCGGAAGGCTGAGAAACTGGTGCGCGATGCCTATAAAGTGGCTCTGCAGAAAGATGCCCGGGGCGATGCGGTTATTGCCAGACGGACAGCGATGTTCCAGCAGGCGAAAAAAGAGGAAGGGGAGGGCGAAGTTATCCGCGCGAGGTACCGGAAAATCCGGGAGCAGAAAATGGCCCTCGAGAAAAAGCGCAACGAAATAAAATACCAGCG
The DNA here is from genome assembly GCA_945861415.1 of Akkermansia muciniphila. Lineage (GTDB taxonomy): Bacteria > Verrucomicrobiota > Verrucomicrobiia > Verrucomicrobiales > V1-33 > V1-33. The sequence goes on from CAMAUV010000002.1 coordinate 8,934, forward strand.
CACTCCCTAGCGGCACCGATGTCCATTACCACCAAACAGGGCGACACCGGACGCACCCGGCTACTATTTGGAGCAGGGGTGGGAAAAACACATCCGGCGATTCATGCCGTGGGGGAAGTAGATGAACTCAACGCCGTGCTTGGTCTCACCCGGTTGCAATTACGCCGGGCGGATTTACAGGAAATCATCGCGCGGGCGCAGGAGGATCTGGTAGCCGTGATGGGCATCATCTCCGCTGGGGCGGAGGGGGCGGCTCGATATGAAGCGCAGGGATTCCGCATGCTTACCCACGCTTCTCTCGACCGGGTGACTTCGGAGGCTGCCGCTCTTGAAGCGGAATTTCCGGAGGGTTTCCGCACATGGTCGGTGCCCGGTGCCGCCGGCGACCCGGGGAGTGCATGGCTGGAACTGGCGCGCTGCGTTTGCCGCCGGGCGGAGCGTGCGGTCGCTGCGGCCTGCGACGGTGGCGAATTCCCTGCAGCTCTGCTCGCCCTCGCATGGCTCAATCGTCTCAGCGATCTCTTCTGGTTGGCGGCACGCTGTGAAGAGTGCGGTGTCTCTGCATCGTCATGAACGGATTGGAGGAAGCGGTTTATCTGCCAGATACAGAGGCCACCATCGTGGCCGGGGAGTCGTTTGCCGCCAGACTACGGCCCGGTGATGTGGTGGCCCTCAGCGGTGGTCTCGGAGCCGGAAAGACTCATTTCACCAAAGGCATCGTGCGCGGTCTTTCCTGCGGGGCGGAAGTGACTAGTCCGACGTTTTCTCTCGTGCATGAATACCGCGGCGGCAGGCTGCCGGTGTTTCATTTCGACTTCTACCGCATGCAGTCAGAGGCGGAAATCCTTGCCATGGGCTGGGACGACTATCTGGAGTCCGACGGCGTCTGCGTGGTGGAGTGGGCCAGCCTTTTCCCCGCGCTTCTCCCCCTGCACACCTGCTGGTTGTGCCTTCAACCCACCGGTGAGGGGCGGCAGTTGCGCCAGTGCGGTGCCCCCGGAGACCGCTGAGCCGGGTGGAGTTTTTCCTCCTCCTGTTTTCCTGCTGCGCGTTGCCGACAGCTGTGATATGCAGAAAGCATGAATAGAATTTTCCGACTACTGCTTCTGCTTGCCGTCATGCTTCCACTCCCCGCGCAGGAATTGCGCACCTTTACGAGCGTAAAGGGCGACAAAATCCAGGCTGCCATCGTGAGCGCCACCGATACACAGGTGGAATTCCGGAAGGACGACACCAAGCGCTACAAGGTCAATCTCGCCACGCTTTCAGAGGAGGACCGCAAATACATAGCCGAGTGGCGCAAAACGCACCGGCACTACAAGGTGCAGGTGGTGCCTTCGCAGAAAAAAGGCAACTCGCGCGAGGAAAAGGGGTTTGCCGGCGAAGTTGCCAAAGGGAATGACTGCTGGTATGTCATAGACGTAAAAAACACGGAGGCCGAAGTGCTCGCCGGAGTGAGGATGGAATACATTATTTACCCGCCCGGAGATTCTGCGCTGAGTCCGCTGCCGGGAGCCGCGGATGTCCTGCCCATCGCCCCGAAGAAAGCTGGGCAGGCTGCGACAGCCAAGCTCTTCGTGCCTCAAAAGAAGGAGGAATTCCGTAACGGGCTTTCCAGCGTGGTGCGCAGCAGTGAAAATGCTCTCGCCGGTTTTTATTTGGAATTGTTTGTGGATGGAAAACCGGCGGGGGCGTTAAAGAGCGGCACCGTGCCGGAAGACGCGGCGGCGTCACTCAAAGGATGGCGCGAAAAACAAACCCCGCCTCCCGCTGCTCCGGCTCCGGCCACGGAAAAAAAGATGATCGAGAAAAACATCACCATTTTCCCTGATGCGCCCCTAGTGGCTACATTTTCTATTGTTGCCCGCGATCCGGCCACGGGTGAACTGGGTGTGGCCGTGCAGAGCAGAGTTTTGGGAGTGGGCGCCATCGTTCCATGGGCCAGAGCCAGCGTGGGCGCGGTGGCCACACAGTCCTACGCCAACGTGACCTATGGTCCTGAGGGTCTGAAACTGCTGGCAGCCGACAAGTCCGCAGAGGAAACGCTGGCTGCGCTCACTTCCGCCGATGAACGCAAAGCCCTGCGACAGGCCGCCGTGATCGCTCCGAGAGGAAAGCCTGCCACCTTCACTGGCGGCGAATGTATTGACTGGGCTGGCGGCCGGACCGGCGAGCACTATAGCGTGCAGGGCAACATCCTCGCAGGAGAAACCGTGGTCAGCGGAATGGCGGAGGCTTTTGAGAAAACCGAAGGCACTCTTGCGGTGCGGATGCTGGCGGCGCTCGATGCCGCGCAGGCCGCCGGCGGCGACAAACGGGGTATGCAGTCGGCGGCACTCCTTGTGGTGCGCGACGGCTGGGGCTACGGCGGCCAGAGCGACCGCTATATTGACCTACGCGTGGACGATCATGAGTCTCCCATCAAGGAACTGCGGCGCGTCTATGAACTGCACACCAAGATTTTCCTCCGACCGAAGAAATAGCCGCCGGATTTTTCGATAGCCGGAGCCTCTGACGCCGCGCAGAGCGTAGTGCATCACGTATGTCATTCCTTCTCCATCTCTTTACTCCCTGGTGTTGGCGTATGGCATGGCGGGACAGCCGCCGGACCCGGGCGCGCCTGCTGTTTTTTTCTATCAGCATAATGGCCGGTATCGCCGCGTTGGTGACGATCGGTTCGCTGCGGGACAGCCTCCTGCAAGCGCTGGACAATGAAGCGCGCGCGCTGCTGGGCGCCGACCTTTATTGCCATGCCAAAAAGCCCTTCTCCCCGAAGGCCGAGGCTCTGCTCGCTTTGCCGGGCGCAAAGATTCAGCGGGAATCCGCCTACACCACCATGGCGCGTTCGGGCGAAAGCGTCCGACTCGTGCAGGCTCGCGCGGTGGACCCGGAGTTTCCGTTTTTCGGAAAACCGGCGACGCAACCGGAGGAGGCATGGACACGGTGCCTCGCCGGCGAGGGCTTCGTGGCCGATCCAGCGCTCGCTGAGCATCTGAGGATCCAGCAGGGGGCCATGATCAAAATCGGCAACCTTGAACTGCCGCTGCTCGGAACACTTGTGAAACCGCCGCCGCAGGTGTCCCTGCTTACGGCTTTTGCGCCCGAAATGTTTTTCGCACGGGCTCTCGCCCCCCGTACGAAACTGGACGGGCCGCTCCCCTTCAACTTCTACCGCGCATGGGTGCTCTTTCCTGACGGCACCAATGTGGACAAGGTAGTGGACAAATCACTGAAGAATCCGCTGCGAGCTGAGGGCGTGAACACTGAAACGGTGGGCGCACGCAAACGCACCGCCACGCAAGTTCTTGAGCGCGTTTACAGCTTCCTGAGCCTGACGGCATTCATCGCTCTGGTGCTCGGTGGACTAGGCATCGCCAGCGCCATCCATGTGCATGTGAGCAGCCGTTTGCCGGTGGTAGCCACATTGCGCTGCATGGGTTGCACACCCGCGAGAGCGCTGGCTGTTTATGTGCTTCAAGGCATGTGGCTGGGACTGGCTGGATCCACGGGCGGCGTGTTGTTAGGAACGGCGGTGGTGGCCATGGCGCCGGTCGTGCTAAAGAAGATACTACCGGTGGAAATCGCCACCTTTGTGCCTGCCGGGATCATCCTGCAGTCGCTGGCTTTTGGTTTCGTGCTTTGCCTCAGTTTCTCGCTGCTGCCACTGCTGCGTGTCCGGCGAGTTTCCCCCATGGCAGCGGTGCGTGCCCAAGTCTCCGGAGGAGGAAAGCTGTGGCGGGATCCGCTGGCATGGCTGGCGGTGCCCATGGCGGCCGGTGCCCTCTTCTGGCTCTCCGTGTTGCTCAGTCCGGCGGATAATCGCTGGGTAGGCCCGCGGTTTTGTATGGCACTGGCCGGTGCCCTGCTGCTGCTGGCCGGAGTGGCAAAACTCGTCATGTGGCTGGCGCGAAAAATCGCGCGCCCGTGGTGGCCGTTCACGCTGCGTCAGGGCCTTGCGGGACTTTACCGCCCCCGGAATCAAACCCAGCTATTTCTCCTTAGCGTCGGCACCGCTGTCTCCCTGGTGCTGACGACGCTCATCGCTGAGTCACTGCTCACCAACTGGCTGCGCAGCGGGCAGATCGGCATTCAGGAAAACTTCTTCGTCCTCGATTTGAAGCCGGAGCAGCGCGCTGCCGCCCGGGCCGCTCTGGAAAGCGGGGGCGCCAAAGTCTCCACCGAGGCCCCGGTCACCCGCGTCAGCCTGAAGACCGTCAGAGGCACCAGCGTCGAAGAATTGAGCGGCAAAAAACGAGGCCAGCGTCCGGATGGCTGGATGCTCACACATGTCTACCGCGCCTCATGGGCTGCGGACGCGCTGCCGACTCCCGCGGCAGAGGGGCACCGGATTTCCCTTGAGAAAGGCATTGCCGAAAATCTAAAAGTGAAACCCGGCGACCGCCTGACCCTTGATGCCGCCGGCACCCTTCTGAACTGCACCGTGGAAGCCATCCATGAAATCTCATGGGAGCGCCTGTTCTCGAATTTCCCCATCATCTTCTCCAGCGGACAGCCCGCAGGCATTCCCTCTTCATGGGCCGCGGGTGCTCAGGTCACCGATGCCGCCATGGGTGCCCGTCTTCAAAAAAATCTTTCCGCCGCCATCCCCGGCGCGACCATTTTCGACATTGCCGCCATGACAGCGGTCATCGGAGATTTGATCGAGCGCGGGAGCTGGCTTATCCATTCACTCTCCCTGCTGACGGTCTTCACCGGACTCATCATCCTCGTCGCGGTGCTGCTGGCCGGAAGGCGGGACCGGGTGGAGGAAAGCGTGCTGCTGCGCACCCTTGGGGCCAGCCGCTCCCAAATCCGGCGCATTCTTGTCTGGGAATACGTGCTGCTGGGACTCTTCGCCTCCGTTACGGGAGCCTTGCTCAGTTTGGGCGCTGGCTGGCTGCTGGCGTCGGGCGTTTTCAAAGTGCCCTACACTTTATGGCACTGGCCCCTCGCCGCCGCCATTGTCTTCGTTTGCGGCGTTACGGCTTTGCTAGGCATGTTCCTCAGCCGTGGCGTGGCCAAGTACCCGCCCCTTACCATTCTGCGCGCAGAAGGGTGAGAACCGGAGATGGCAGGGCTGCCCCTTCTGGAATGCCGGGGGAGCGCCGCCGCCTGTGGGAAACGCCTTGCCGAGCGCTGAAATACTGCCCACTTATCTCGCAATGTGGAATCGTGGCCGGACGCGCTTCCTGAGCCCTGAAACCAACTTTCCCGCGCATGACTTATCCCGAACTCCACCGCCTCTATCATCAGCCCTTCTTCCAGCTCATTCAGCAGGCCCGTGCCGTGCATCAAGAACGCTGGCCTGAGAACGAGGTGCAGCTTTGCACTCTGCTTAGCATCAAGACCGGTGGCTGCAGCGAGGACTGTTCCTACTGTGCGCAGAGCGCCCGTTACAACTCCGGAGTGCAGGCGGAGCGGCTCATGGAGAAGGGGGAAATTATGGAGCGGGCCCGCGCTGCCAGAGACAGCGGCAGCACACGCTTTTGCATGGGGGCCGCATGGCGCGGTGTGCGCGGCGGCACGGAGCGGTTCGAGAAGGTGGTGGACATCGTGAAGGACGTCTCCTCGCTCGGCATGGAAGTTTGCGTCACACTTGGTGCGCTCGGCCCGGATGAGGCACAGCGGCTCAAGGAGGCGGGAGTCACCGCATACAATCACAACATCGACACCTCCCCAGAGCATTACACCAAAATCGTCAGCACCCACACCTTCGAGGATCGTCTGCGCACCATCCGCAATGTGCAGGACGCTGGCATGAGCGTGTGCAGTGGAGGCATTCTCGGGCTGGGCGAAACCATCGAAGACCGGCTGAAAATGCTGGAGATTCTCAGCGAATTCAATCCGCCGCCGGAAAGCGTGCCCATCAACAGCCTCATGCCCATGCCGGGCACTCCGCTCGCGGAAGTGCCGCAAGTGGATGTCTTCGACCTCGTCCGTATGATCGCCTGCACGCGCATCGCCATCCCGGGAGCGAAAGTGCGCCTCTCCGCTGGCCGGACGCGCCTGACGCGTGAAGCTCAGGCGCTTTGCTTCTTTGCCGGAGCCAACTCCATTTTCTACGGTGACAAACTCCTTACCGCTGCCAATCCCGCCATCGCCGCCGATCGCGCGCTGCTCGCGGAACTCAACCTAGCACCGCAGGAGCCGAATCCCGCGATGCGCTCGCCGGAACAGGACGGAGAGCGGGAATTGAGCCCCGCGGGCTTTAAAGGGGCGGGCTGCGGGTATGGCTAGGAAATTACAAAATCAGCATTCCGAATGCCGAAGCGAAACCGGGTGGCGAATCTCAAAGGCGGAGCTTCCGGCGCTGTCATTCCTTCGGAATTAGGCATTCGAACTTCGTCATTCACGCGGCGGCAGTTGTTCGAGCCCTTCCCGCCTTTGCCCTTCCCGCGTGCGGGCCTGAGCCTGTGGACAGACGTCCTAAGTTCCCCGTTGTCCCGTGGCGCATCACCAGCACCACGCCTTTCACTGCGGACTTCGTCAAACAAATCGGAGGGGAAGCAATGTAGTCTCTATGCATTATTCCTACCGGGGTCAATCCGTTCTCGTTCGTTCCTCGCGCGCTGGAGTTGAGCAAATTCCGAAAGGGCGCCATGGTCATGCTCCACGGGCTGGAGCTGGAGGACCGCTGACCAGAGGATTTTGGGGAACTGGCACAGTCAAACGTCAAAGTCATCACGGTCACTTCCGGCATTCCCGAGCCTAGCATTATCCGCTCGTCCGGCCTCGCCGGCCCGGCGAATCCATGCGTTTGGATGGACACATCACTGTTGGTGCTGATGATTGGGACGATCACCGCGGCCCTGACAGAAGCCATACCCAAACTAGCCGGCTACCTCGAGCCCCAGTCCCACAAGATGAAGCTCGAACTAGAAGCGGCGCACGCTGATCAGAAGAAGAAGATGGGCGCCCTCCAGGAATCAGATCGCTTCCTGTTCGCCTCCCACGATTCGATGGCCTACTATGCCCGGGCTTACGGACTTCAGGCGAGAGCGCTCACCACTGTAGGTGGCGAGCTTCCGAAGACCGCGCCCGCAACTTTGACTGAATGGATCCGCAGCCATAGGGTGCGTTCTCTATTCCGCGAGAGCTTCACCGATCCCCTGCCGCTGTGCGCTTTGCTCCAGCCTGTGAATGTGAACCCTGACTTTCCCATCAACACCCTTACTTTGCCAGCTGCAGGAAAGAATGAATTGGTGGGGCTGAAAGAGTATGACTTTTCCACCGCCTTGAGTGCGCTGCTGCACACGCTCGACCTCGTGCAGTTCACGCTGGCAACAGACGGCTGAAACCTGCCGCTTGCCGCAGAGAGCAGGGCCGGATATAAGTTAGAGGAATGTCCCTTTCCACTAAACTCTTCTCCCTCGCGAAGCAATACATCCCTGGCGGCGTGAACAGTCCTGTGCGCGCCTTCCGCAATGTCGGCGGGGAGCCGTTTTTCGTGCGCCGGGCCAAAGGCTGCCGGATAGAGGATGTGGACGGTCGGCTGATGATTGACTACGTGGGCACATGGGGGCCGGCGATTCTCGGTCATGCCCCAGAAGTGCTCATCCAGACTGTGCACGAGACGGCCAAGAATGGACTTAGCTTTGGTATTCCCAATCCATTCGAGATCGAAATGGCGCGCACCATCTGCGAATGGGTGCCCAGCGTTCAGAAAGTGCGCATGTGTAACAGCGGGACCGAGGCCACCATGAGCTGCCTGCGCCTCGCCCGCGGGTTTACCGGGCGCGACCGCATCGTCAAATTCCACGGCAACTATCACGGTCACGCAGACTCTCTGCTGGTCTCCGCCGGCAGTGGCGCGCTTACGCACGGGAATCCGGACAGTGCCGGTGTGCCGAAGGACTTCGCCGCTCTCACCACAGTCCTGCCTTACAATGATCCCGCCGCTCTTGAGGAACTCTTCGCAAAACAGGGCAGCGAAATCGCGGCCGTTATTGTCGAGGCGGTGCCGGCCAATGCCGGACTCTTCCTGCCGAAACCCGGCTATATTCAGCTCCTGCGGGACGTCACAGCTAGGCACGGAGCGCTCCTCATTTTCGATGAAGTCATGACAGGCTTCCGGCTTTCAAAAGGCGGCTACCAGACGCGCATCGGCCTAACGCCCGACCTCACTGCCATGGGCAAAGTCATCGGCGGCGGACTTCCGGTGGGTGCCTTCGGCGGCCGCGCGGACATTATGGACATGCTGGCCCCCGACGGCCCAGTGTATCAAGCCGGCACTCTCTCCGGCAATCCACTGGCTATGGCCGTGGGCCTCGCCCAGTTGCGCGAACTGGAAAGGCAAAGTGCCTACGTGCGGCTGGAGGAGTTGGGAGCCCAGTTTGAGAATGGCATCCGCGTCATCGGCGAGGAACTGAGCTATCCGCTCACCTTCAATCGCATCGGCTCCATGTTCTGCCTCTACTTCCAGAGCCAGCCCGTGTGGAATCTCGATGACGCCAAGAAAAGCGACGCGGAAGCGTTCAAGCACTTTTTTCACAAAGCTCTCGAACTCGGCGTGTATTTTGCCCCCAGCCCCTACGAAGCTGGGTTCCTGTCCACGGCCCACAGCCCGGCGGACATCGACGACACTCTCGACATCTGCCGCACTGCCATCCGCTACGCGTTGGGCAAATAGCCGCCGGTTCCGCCGCCGTGCATCCTGCAGACAATGCCCATTGCCTGCAGCCGCGGCAGGGGCCATGGAAGTGCTAAATTCGAGCTTATGAAATATTACGATTACTTCGCCCTCTTCGGTCTCTTCTGCTTTGTTCTCGCAGCCATCGCCGGCATCAGGGCCAAAAGCCGTGCGTCTCTCCTCGCCGGAGGCATTTCTGGGATGCTTCTTTTGGTCGCCACCCTCATGGCCATGAAGCGGAAGGATGTGGAGGGCCTCAACTACGGGTACGTTGTTGGCTTGGTGACTAGCGGCCTGCTTCTCGGCCGGTTCCTTCCCTCGTGGATAAAAACGAAGAAGCTTTATCCTGCGGGCATCATGGCCCTGCTCAGCTTGTTCGGGTTGGTGGCTGGAATCCTCGGCCTGATGAAAATCGGACCCCTCCAATAACATGAGCCTGACACCTCAAGGTCCCGCATGGCAGCCTCCTCGAAAAGGCCGCACGGGACTGTGGATTGCTCTCGCTCTTCTCGCCTCCGGGGCGCTTCTGCTGCTGCCTCCCGTGAAAAGGAAAATTCTTACTGTGATCGACAGATTCAGGAGCGAAAAAGTCATCACGAAACGCGAGGTGCAGGAAAAGATTGTGGAAAAGCGCGTGGAAGTTCTTGTGCCTCCCGCGCCATTGCCCACCGGGCCGGTGACCGGTACGAAGAAGGATGTCACCGCCATTTTCGGCGGCATCAAGGTGCAGTCCACGCTTGTCGCGGAGCCCGGGGCCCGCGCTACCTCGGAGCGCGCTCAGGATGGCAGCTACCAGGCAGAGTTCACCTTCAGAATCAAGGTGCCCAAAGCCGCACAGACCCTTGAGGAATTCACTGGAATCAACCCAAAACTCCCCCAGTTTCTTCCCGGGCTCAAGGACATGCTCCCTGCCGGAAAAGTCTCCGGTCTTTTCCATAACCAATATGATCACAAGCAGAAGTTTGTGCAGGCGAATATTCTTCGGCTGGACCGCGTGCTCTCCCGCCACAACTTTTACGACCTCGAGAGCGTTCTGGAACTGGAACACCCCTCCACCAAGCAGAAGGTCCTCCTCATGCAGGGCGATATGGACGTGGTGAGCGACGGAAGTGACGGCGACCGCATGACTTCTTTTGACGATTACATCTTCAAGACTCAGCATTTCCAGCCGACCACCAGCTACGCATGGCCAAAGGTCACTCAGCAGCAAAACCCTCTTATCCCAAGGTTAGAGGCTGAGGCCAAAGAGATCGATGAGAAGCTCAAAAGCAATGGGCTCAGCAATGCGGAGAAGGCCGCACTGAAAGAGCGCGCGGGCGATATCCCCCGCATCATCGGGGATTTGAAGCGCCGCTCCTTTCTCATCGCCCAGGAAGATCCCTTCATCGTCATTCCATTAACTTTCAGAACTTACCGCGGGCACCCCTTCACGCCCGGCATCGGAGATTACGCGGTCGTCATTAGCGAGGGAAAAATGTTGCCTGCCATCGTGGGTGACTACGGTCCGGCGGAAAAAAGCGGAGAGGCCAGTCTGCGCATCGCGCGCGAAATTGATCCCAAATGCGGTCCTTATAACCGCGCCGTTAGTGACCTCAATGTCAGCTACGTTATTTTCCCCGACAGCGCTGACAAGAAAAACTCCCAGCCCAACTATGCCGCATGGCATAAACGCTGCAGCGAACTGCTGGTCAAAATTGGCGGCGATCCCACGCACCTGCACCAATGGGAGGACCGCCTAAAGAACCCGGAACTGGTATTGCCGACGGTCACGCCCGCGGTGACCTCCCCGCCGCAGTAATCTCCGCATGGCCAAAGAGAACCTCGACCGTCTGGAGCAGTTTGGGATCGATGTGATCCTCGGGCGGCGCCGCGGAATCAAGGCTTCGCTGCTGCGCGGAGCACTGAATGGCCTTTCGCGGCTGTTTCATGGACTGGTGCAGGCAAGGCTTAGCCTTTTCCGGCACCGTATAAAAACAGACTATCACCTAGGTGCCACAGTCATCAGTATCGGCAATTTGACCGTGGGCGGAACTGGAAAGACGCCCGTGGTGGAAATGCTAGCCCGCCGCCTCGCTGGCGAGGGACGGAAAGTGGGCATTCTCAGCCGTGGATATAAGCGTGTGAAACCGCCGCTCAGGCAGCACATCAGCCGCCGCATCAGGGGGCACAAGCCGGAGGATGATCCCCCCACTGTGGTGAGCACTGGCGGGGAAATTCTGGGGGATCCCGCGAATGCCGGTGACGAGCCCTTCATGCTCGCGCGCAATCTTCCTGGTGTCGCCGTGGTAGTGGACAAGGACCGTGTGAAAGCCGGACGCTGGGCCGTGCGCGACTACGGCTGCGACACCCTCCTGCTCGACGACGGTCTGCAGTATGTGAAGCTGCGGCGGAAGATGGATATTGTCCTTGTCGACAGCACCGCGCCGTTTGGCAACGACTACATGCTTCCCCGTGGCACACTACGCGAACCTCCCTGCAACCTTCGCCGTGCCAGTGTTGTTTTTCTCACCAAGTGCGACGGCAGTGATAACAGTGCCCTCATCACCCGCCTCCGCCGTTATAACAAAACCGCCGCCATCATTGAGTGTCGCCACCGGCCCGTACATCTACAGAATCTTCTCGATCCCGCCGACATTAAGCCCCTAGACTACCTGAACGGAAGAAAGGTCGGCACCGTCGCCGGCATCGCCGTGCCGGAGGCCTTTGAGAACATCCTGCGGCGGCTGGGAGCAAACATGGTCGTCACCCGCCGCTACACAGACCACCACCGCTACACGGAGGAGGAGATCAACGAATGCGTTCTCCGCGCTGATGACGAATTCGCCGACTGCGTCGTGACCACTGAAAAGGATAGTGTGCGCTTTCCCGATCTCTCCAAGACACTCCTGCCTGTGTATTTCCTTCGCATCGAAATCGAGATCCTCGCCGGTCATGAGGAATTTGAAGAATGCATTCGCCGCATCTGTCGCCCCACCGGCGTCGTGCCGCCTATGAAAATCCTGTAAAGCATGCTTCCCGATCTTATTGAAATCATCCCACCCTCTGCCCCGGTGAATGCCACCGTGGTGCTGCCGGGTTCCAAGAGCATCACAAACCGTGTGCTCGTGCTCGCTGCTCTGGCGGACGGCGAAGTGACGCTGCGCGGCGCGCTGTGGAGCGAGGACACGCAGGCCATGGTGCTTTGTCTGGAGAAGCTCGGCTTTGCCCTCACTGTTTCGTCCGATCTTCACGAGCCGGCGAACCGCACCATTGCGGTGCAGGGGCGCGGCGGGATCATTACGAATGCGGGCACGGCGGAACAGCCGCTGGAGTTGTTCGTGGAGAATGCGGGCACGGCAGCGCGGTTCCTGCTGGCGATGGTGTGTCTCGGGCGCGGCGTGTACCGGCTGAGCGGCATCCCGAGGATGCACCAGCGGCCACAGGCGTCCCTTGTCCGCGCTCTGAGGAAATTGGGGTATCAGATTGATACCCCGAATGATTTTCTTCCAGCCGTCGTGAATGGCGTGGGGCCGAAACCCGGCGCATCCTGCCGCGTGAGTGTGGAGGAGAGTTCTCAATTTGCCTCCGCGCTCATCCTCAGCCAGCGCACCGGCGGGTGGAAAGTGGAAGTGACCGGCGCGAATGAAGATGAGTTGCCCTACGTGGACATGACGCGCCGGCTGGTGGGGACCTTCCCTTGGAGCGGCGGCACTTATGACATCGAGCCGGATGCCTCGGGTGCCAGCTACTTCTGGGCGGCGGACTGGCTCGTGCGCGGTATCGGGGGGGGCGTGCGCGTGGAACCTGCGCCGCAGTCCGGGATGCAGATGGATCAGAACTTCCTTGACCTCGTTCTGTGCCAGCCTTGGCGGGAAAACTACTCACGCACTACGGACCTCGCCGACAGCATCATGACCGCCCTCGCCATCGCGCCGTTCGCTCCGGGCATCACCGCTTTCCATGATCTGGGCCGGCTGCGCGTGCAGGAATGCGAGCGCGTAGAGGCGCTGCGCACAGAGTTGAGCAAATGCGGTGCGCGCGTGGAGGAGCAGGGAGACACGCTCACGGTGCACCCCGGCCCGCTGCATGGTGCAGAAATCGAAACCTACAACGACCACCGTATGGCCATGTGTTTCGCCATCCTCGGCCTGCGCGTCCCCGGTATCCGATTGCGAAATCCCGCGTGCGTGCGGAAGACGTTCCCGAACTTCTTCGCTAAACTCGCCTCCCTCGGCGCAGGCGTGCGCGATGCCGTGACGGGCGAAAATCTAAGCGGCACTTCACTGCTGGCGGAGTGACGCAATTTCAACGCCTTCCGAATTTCCGCGCCAGTTCCTGGAAGCTGAAGAGAATGAGCGTGGGGTTTCCGGCGGGGCAGCAGTAGGGCATTTCGCAGGACAGCAGCCGTTGCACGAGACGGGTCACCTCAGCATGGCTTGCTGGAGGCTGGAACCGGGCTGCCTGCCGGGCCACGGCGGCGGCGAGGGAGTCGTCATCAAGCCGGTGACGCGGTGCACGGTCGCCGGCTTTTTGCAGTTCGTCGACCAGTAAACTGAGCAGAGCGTGAGGATCCCCATCACCGCTGCAGCCGGGCGGCAGGCTGTGCAGCATGACGGTGTTGCCGCCAAAGTCCTCGACCCCCAGCCCCATGAGCCGGAGTTTTTCGAAATGCGGTCGCAGGAGATCATGCTCGCGCGGGCTGAGAGTCACCGCCAGCGGAGCCAGCAGTGCCTGAGTGGCCGCGCCGCCCGCAGCGGCACGGGCGCGGGTTTCTTCAAAAAGAATGCGTTCCCATGCAGCGGAGGGACTCAATACCACTAGCCCGTCCCCACTTTGCAGCAGCCAGTATTGATCGCCCAGCGGATGCAGCACGCGGAAAGGCATCGGCGGTTCCGTCACCGAAGCTTGCGGCTCAGCGCCGGGTGTCGAAGTGGTCGGCGGCTCACCGTCCGACGCGTTATCCGGTGCATGCGCAGCGCTCTCCACCGCGGGTGGTGCCGGGTCCGCGCGCGGGGTGAGCATGGGCGACCAGTCACGGCGCAGCGAATGCTGTTCCTTCTCCGGGATGAGTGCCGGCTGCACCGGAGAGGGTTTCCAGTTCATCACCGGCAAGGGGCGGGCCGGCGGCGAATGCTCCAGCTGGACTGCCGGCTCCGCGGATCTGCGGACACTTTGCTGCAGCGCTTCGCCCAGCATTTCCATGAGCGCGCTCTGCACTCCCAGACTGTCGCGGAAGCGCACCTCGCGCTTGGCAGGGTGCACATTCACATCCACTTCAGCCGGGTCGAGGCTGAGGAAAAGTAACGCCACCGGCCATGTGCCGCGCGGCAGGGCTTCTGCGTAGGCTCCGCGCAGCGCGTAATTGAACACCGAGCTCTCCACCGGCCGGCGGTTGAGAAAGGTGAACTGCAGGGCCCGACTGCTGCGGTGACTGCCGGGCCGCCCGATGAATCCCCGCACGGTGACGCCGCGCAGAGTGCGTTCTTCGACCTCAATAAGTTGCGCCGCGATCTCAGCACCGGCAAGCCCTGCAATGCGCTCCCGCAGCGCACTTCCTCCGGGCAGGTGAAAAATCAGCCGGTCATCGCGGGTGAGACTGAAGGCGACCTCGGGATATGCCAGAGCATGCACCCGCACCTGCTGCTCAATGTGACTAAATTCCGTGTTTTCGGAGCGCAGAAACTTCCTTCGCGCCGGCACATTGTAGAATAAATTGCGCACCTCAATGTGCGTGCCGGGAGCTTCGCCGGCCTCATTCACTCCCAGCAGCCGCCCCCCGTCGATGCTCACCTGAGTACCGCACAGAGCACCATGTTCGCGCGTTGTCAGGGTAAAGCGCGACACACTAGCAATGCTTGGCAGCGCCTCTCCGCGAAAACCCATGGTGGTGATGGCCGCGAGATCTTCTTTTGTGCGTAGCTTGCTCGTCGCATGCCGTTCGACGCACAGCAGCGCATCCTCGCGCCCCATGCCGCTGCCATCGTCCACGATTTTGATGAGGGCCACTCCTCCGCTGCGTACTAGAATATCGATCCGGCGCGCACCGGCATCGATACTGTTCTCCAGCAGTTCCTTGACCACCGCAGCCGGACGCTCCACCACCTCGCCAGCCGCAACTTGGCTGGCGAGCGCATCGGAGAGCACCTTGACCTTTGACATGATGGCAGGGAAGTCCGGCAGATGCCCGCCGGGGCAAGAGGGTTGTTGGGGCTGGCGTGATGGTCTGCGGGTAATTGGAGGGGCGACAATAACAACCCGACTATTGGAGACCGAGTTCAATGAAAACGCGCACGAAGCCACGGGCGCGAAGCTCTGCCTGTAACTTGAGTCGGGCGATTTCTACTCCCGCAAGCGTCGGAGCGACGGCGAAAAAATCTTCACGCTCAAGAAACGGTGCCACGCAGAATACTGAATGGCGCAGGCGTTTCCCGTGCTGCTGGTCATCCGGAATTCCGAGGGCGAGCGATTCGATGTGATGAGCGTGGGGCGGTGGCGGGAGAAGGCGCTCGCTGAAAAGGCGGGATGAAAATACTTTTAGATTCCGGCCGGTGGTTTCAGGGAGAAACGACTCGTTCAGTTCGTAGTGATGCTCATGCGGACGTAGTGGCGGAGGGCATTGAGCCACTCTGCGGCGTCGCGGAAGACTAGCGTGGTAGTGCCGTCGGCATTTGGGGTGGCGCTGAGCAGCGGCAGCGGAGTCCAGCCGTTGAGGTCGCTGCCGGCTTCCGCGGTGAGGGTGACGCTGGCCAGGGCCTGACTACTCACGGTCCATGTGGCATGCAGGTGATCCAGCGTGTCCGGGCCGGGAGCGATGCTGTAGGTGGGCAGTGCAGTGAGCCTGTCGGACGGGGCTTTGTCGGGCATGGTGCCGAGGGCGAACTCGATCAGATTAGTCATGCCATCGCTGTCGGGATCTGCATCCGGGCCGGTGATGGCGGGGTTCGCGATTTCCGTGGCATTGAAATGCCCATCCAGCCAGATGTGGAAGGTGACCGGGGTGACCAATGCGCCAGGGGAGCCGGCCCATTGGAGGGTGGCGGTCCAAGTGGCAGGCAGGTTGTGGTCGGGATTGGTGGCCGGACTGACCAATCGCAAGGCGGAACCGCGGCCATCGGCAGCTTCCGGCCAGCCGAGGGACTCTGCATTGTTGTAGGCGAAATCCTTGATCGTATCCGCATCCGTGCCGATATCCGCCCCGTCGGGGCCGGTGATCCAGAGGCGTTCGCCGCTGTTGCTGAGGTTCCCGACGTACTCGCCGGCGATCCTAGCATTGAGGGATATTCCGTAGCGGGTGCGGAAGGCGCTTTTTTTTTTCACCAGCAGCACGGTGTCGCCGGGGGCGAGTGCCCGGATGGGCGACTGTACGGTGGCGATACCGAAAGCGAACACGCATCCGGCAGAGATATTCACGTTGTCGAGGCTCACGGGATCGGGGCCGATAGCCATGAGTTCGAGGTATTCGAATTCATCCTTGTCCGTGTAGCCGGCCAGCGTCTCCGCAGGGGTGGTGTCCGGCGGGTTATACATGATCTGATTCACGACCAGAGTCGATGCCGTGGCAGGCACTGTGGCGAACTGGAAGGTGGCTTCTGTGAGGGCGCTCCATTCGTTGGTGGCGCCGTTTTTCACGCGGGCTTTCACGGTGGTGTAGAGCGAGCCGGGAAGAGAGAAACTCACGCTGTCCGGCGAGGCCGTGGTGATAGCGGTGGTTGCGGTGGCCACTGCGGTGCCGCCCCACTCACGAGGATCGCTTCCGTCGGTGGTGTAGTAAATGGTGCTGCCAGCCGGGACGGTGGCGTTGGTGGAAATGCTCAGGGAAAAACCCGTAGGCACCACGCCGCCGTGCCGGCTGAAGGTGACGGGCTCTGTGGCGGGCCAGAGGCCATGTAAACGGAAGCGGATGTCCGCATTCACATTTGTCGCCGAGCCGCCTACGGGTGTGTAAATGTAGCTGACGGGATTGAACAGGAACTGACGCCGCGGGGGCAGGGAGGCAGTACGGTTCACACCGCTCACGGCCCATGTCCAATTGGCGGTGGAGGTCCAATTGGTCCAGAAGGCGGGCGGATCGCCGAGTGTCCCACCATACGTGTACTGTAGCAGCGGGCGGAACGGATCGGCCAGTTCCTTCATGCGCTTCTGGATCGGGCAGTTCGTATTGACGCGGTCATCAAGGATGTTGCCGTTAAAGAACCAGTGGTTGATGCGGTCGGCATAGCGCAGTTTGAACTCCGCGGATGTGTAAAGCCCCCGCCAGAGACGGCTCTGCTGGCTGCTCCCGGTGCCAGTGGTGGCTTTGAAGTCGATGGCGATCGTGTCATACCACGGCGGCTTGGTATTTCCGTGGCCAAAAGATCCCTCGGCATCCCAGATGTGCAGCCGCCATTTGCCTTCGGGAGTTTTCTCGCGGGAGGCGATCCAGTTGTTGTTCGGCCAGTCCCACGTGCTCATGTAGGTGTTGAGCAGCCAGTAGTCGATCATTTCATCCATCTCGATGCGACTTTGAATGGCGTCCCAGTTTGCCTGATTCGAAAGATTTTGTTCCGCAGCCACTATGGTGGCGTCCCAATGGCCCGCGTCGCCCTCCTCCACGATGTCGTTGATGCGGATGTCCCAGAGGTTTTCGGAATCAAAGTGGCGCTGGAAGTAGGGCTCGCGGTAGCGTTCCACCGTGTTGTAGAACCCTTTGTAAATCCCGTTCACATAAAGCGTGTTGAGGCGCCCCTGCACGGCTTTGTGCCCCATGTCGTTGAAGAGGCGGCGCACCAGTTCGTCTTTGATGAATGGGTTGCTGATGTCATTCTTGCCGGCCCGGGGGCGGAGTTCGTCGAACGATTTCACCGGATAGTCCTGACCGAGGAACGGATAATTGAGTTCGCCCTGCTCGTAGTCTTCGCGGAAGAAAAGATTGAAACTGGCCTTTTCCGTGTCATCAGCCGGCCATGGTGAGGCGGCGGTTTGGGTGAGCCTGAGCCGCGGACGGCTGTAAGGGCTGCTAGCAATGCGGATGCCTGCAGCCTCGGAAAAGCCCGCCGTGCCGTCCACGGGGAACCATTCCAAGTGCAGTGCCCGCTCAAACGGCCGTCCGTGCATGGTTCCCATGCTGTAGTCGGTGATGGCGTTGGGCTGGGTCCACACTCCGCTGCCGCTATACACGCCTCCATTGATGACCATGACCCCATGGTCCTTGTAAAAAGTCTTTGCCCCATCTCCCGTAAAGATCAGCGCTGGCACTGTCTGGAGCGAGGTGTTTTGATTGATGAGCAGGGTAATGGTTTTAGTGTTCGAAGGCACGGCTCCAGCCATGAAGGCACGGGCACGGATGACGCGGCCCGTTTTGTCATTGGCCCCGGCGGCAACATTCAGCGAACCACCAGCGGGATAGCGCGCCGAAGTCTCCGTGGGCTCGCTGCCGTCGGTGGTATAGCGGATCTCCGCACCGGGGGTGAGCGTCTGCATGTGGAGGTCCTGGGCGCCGGTGTAAAAGCCTCCAGCCTTTGGCGTGAGAGAGGCTGCATCAGAGAAGAAATCCGGCGTTTTGCATCGCTTCTCACTACTAATGGGGCCGTTGGCAGCGTTGGGAGTGGTGACATTGAAGTAGCCTAGCATTCCATCCACCGACGAGCGTCCGTAGCTGTGGAAGGCGTCCACGCGGGGATAGTCGATGCTGTCCACCAGCGTGCCGTTCTGTGCGAGATAGACGGTCTCGCCGCCTTCGCTGAGTTTGAAGTTTGTGTGCAGATACAGCTGCCCGGTGAGGGCGCTGTTCTCATCGCAGAGCAGGAGCAGGTGGCCATTGGCCGGGATCATCGTGCCATTGGGGAAAGCCCACTTGATGAGGTTGCCGCTTTCATCGCTGAGCGACCATCCGGTTAGGTCCACGGGGAAACCGCCCGCGTTACGCAGTTCGATCCAGTCGGCGAATCCCGGCAGATTGGGGAATGGCGGTGGAAGGATTGGTTCCGCCCGGTTGTTAGGCACTTTGGGAAGATTTGGCTCCCAGACACCGCCGCTGGGCTCCCCGGCTCCCACGAAATACTGCATGCTGCTGCCGAGGCCGAAAAACGGTGTGATGGGTGTCTGCCGGGCATAGGTGACGCGGAAATCCTCGAGCCAGAGGTCCTTTCCGGGAGCCGCGGCATATGAGGCGTCCACTAGTTCAAGGACCGGACGGAAGGACTGGCTGCCGGCATTGTTCAGCGCGGCGAGAAACTGCCTGCGGGAGGCCGCTGCGGGAGCGCTAAGGGGCGCACTGAAGTTTGTGAAACCTGCTGCATCCGCTGCCGCCACTTTTAGCATTTCTGTTGGCAGCAACACGCGGCCGGAGTAACGGATTTCATCCAGCTTGAGCGGCCATGCCGCGCTGGCGGGTGCGGGCATAGCAGTGCCGGTAAACTTCCCGAAATCAATATTCCCTGCCGGATGCGTCCATGAATTATTCAGCACAAACGAGCTGCCCGCCACATAGTCTGTGTAGATGGTGATGCGCTTGGTCGCGCCGTCGTATGTGATGGAGACGTGACGCCAGACGTTGGTAGCCGTGTCATTGTACTGATCACCGTCGGTGTAAACATCCGCGGCGGCGCTGTAGCTGTTAAAGTTTCCATCGCCGGAGGGCGTGTCCACAAAGGTGTAGCCGCCAGCACCTACGCGATTGTTATCCAGTGGGGCCGGCGCAATCCCCACGGTGTCCCAGCGAGTACGGATTTTGCCAAAATTCGTCCGCGCCACGCCGTGGTCGAAGTCAATCTGCCAAGCATGGCGGTCGGACGCCGTGGCACTGTCCGCATTAGGACCATCCACCAAACGCCGTATGAAGCTCTCGTACGTCGTCGGTTCACCAGTGATTTTGACGAACATCTCCACCGTGAAGCTCGTGGTATTATAAAGCGCATTGTTCGACGCAGAGAATCGGGCGTTGGCGAGCGTGGCATCGAAACTGAAAGTGTTGTTATACAAGCCACCGGTGATGGGATCGAGGACCCTCGCCCCGGCGGTATCCGTGGAATATTTCGCCGCATTCGTCGTCACGAGCGCTGCCTGTGCGGTAGCGTTGTTTACCACGCTGGGCGCATTGGCGATGGTGGCTCCATTGTTGCCCGCAACGGGATTGCCGCTGACGATGTGGTCTTCAAACCGCCACCAACTGAGGACCTCTGCGGCCGGCTGCACTGTCGAGCCAGCAAGCGAGCCCATGGGCAGGGCATCGGCGGGGCTGCCGCCCACGGGTTCCAGCTTCACACTCGCGGAATAGCCAGCGGCAGCTTTGAATTTAAAGGCCAGCGTGGTCGCAGCGAGGTCCGCCTCGGTCACCGCCCCGGCGGCCCACTGTGCGGCCATGTTGATTGCAGGGCCGTAAATCCTTGACGGCTGCGTTGGCCCGGTGCCGGTGGCGTTGACGCGCAGCACGCCACTGTTGCCTGTGCCGCCGGTGGTCTGGAGGAGCTGATCGATCGTCAAAGCACTCCACGCGGCATCGGAAAATGGATCGGCGGCACTTGTCAGCCAGCCTGCGGGCGGCGTGCCGGTGGTCGTGTTGGTGATGCTGCCCGCAGTGTTGGTGTGAGTGCGGCTGGAGCCGTTAGCGTTGTTGAAGTTCTCACTTAACTCCGTGGTGGTGAGGATGCCGTTGTTCAATTCCAGTCCGGCATCAATCCGAAGGTCGCCTTTGCCATCCACGGACGCATTGGCCACCTGTATGGCCAGCACATTATCCCCTTCCACGAGGAACTGGTTCGCGGCACCGAGATTTACATCCAGCGTATCTGTGGGAGGGGCCGGACGGTTAGAAAAAGCCGGCTGATCCGCATACACAATGCCCTTTGCGGCCCCCAGCCGGGCCCGGGAGATTTCCTTGCCGTTGAGGAAGGCGATGTAGCCGTCATTGTAGTCGATGCGCAGCCGCAGGTTTTCCTTGCTGGCCGCATTGACGGCGGAAACCGTGAAGACCTTCCGCGCATAGAGCGAGGACGTCTTTCCGTCGAGTTGTGACTTCAGATTCGTGCCCAATCCGCTATCCCCGGCATTGAATCCCAGAGGTGCCGTCCCTGTGGGCCACGCAGAGGCATTGAATGCCGAATCGAACCAAGCAGGCCCAGTGCCCAGACGCGGCTGGCCGCTTGCATCCCAGCGCAGAGCCCGTTCGTTGGGCGCTGCATTGATTTCATTGATGGTGACCTGACCGTGCAGCTGAGCACAGACAAGGACGGCGATGATGGAAACGGGAAATTTCTTCATGGAAATGCGAGGGATGGGCGATTGTGGCAAATTTGTCACGATCGCGGCAATGCCTTTTCTCGCGGAGTGGTCTGATCGATTCCTATCGACGGCGGCGGCGCAGCCCCACCATTGCCATACCGGCCAGAGCCAGCAGGCTGCTGGAGGCCTCGGGAATGACGGTCAGCACCAGATCATTGCCGGTGCCGCCCTGATAGTCGGCCAGGAAGCCGTAGTTGTTACCGAGGAACGACAGGATGACGGTGGAATCGTCCGCAAGATTGCTGAAGGTGCCGAAAATGGTGTCTGAGCCGGCGTTGTCGATGAGCGTGAAGGAGGTATCGGGTGCCGGAGCGTAGCCCAAAGCGAGGGTGATCACACTGGAGCCTGCGATGGTCACGGTGGCGGGATCACCGATAGCGAGCTGGTCGTAACCAGTGCCCGGTGCAGAGCCATTCATCTCCACGGCAAAAACTGATGCGGCGTTCAAGGACAACGGCTTGTTGCTGGTGATGAGGCCCGGCGAATTGCCGGGGGCGAGGGTGCCATTGATCTGCACTGTAGAGGCGGCCAGCCCAGCATTGATGGTGCCCGATCCACCGAGGGTGGCTCCGGCAGCTACGGTGACGGTGTCACCAGCGATGCTGCCGTTTACCAGCAGGGTGCCTCCGAGGACTTCCGTGGTGCCGCCATAGGTGTTCACTCCGCTGAGGATCACGCTACCGGTGGTGGCGGAGCCCACGAGTTGGTTGGCATTTGCATCGGGGACGCCATTTACGTCCGCATCAAGGTTCGGATGATTGCGGAATTGGTTGATGGTGATGCGGGTGAGGTTCGCGGCATTGGAGGAGGCAGCGGGTGTGGAACTGCCCGCCACGGGAGCCGTGGCCCCGGAGATGATGCCTGTGAACTCCGCAGTGCCTCCACCGGCAGCGCTGAGGGCGATGTTGTTGATGACGCTGATGACGTTCGTCCCATCGCTGCCTGCCGCGGTGCCGGTAACCGGCGCCAAGACCCCCTGTCCTGCAATGTTGCCGCTGAAGGTGATCTGTCCGCTGGTGTTCAGTCCACCGAATTCATAACCGTTGAAGAGGCTAACGGTTCCTCTGTCGCCGTAGAGCGACTGGAAAACGCCGGGGAGCACTCCGTTGATGTTTGCTACGGTTCCAAGATTCGTGCCGGTGCCTTGGCCGGGGGCCAAGGCGCGGGCGTAACTGGTGCCTGGTGCTTCCAGAAAGAGCCGGCGGTTGGCTCCGGTTTGGTTTTGGGGGAACATGTTCCCGCCGTTGCCATCTGCCAGGCTGAACGTCTGCGTATCCACCGGGCTGTTCGTGCCCACCGCGCCGACGCTGCCTTCAACGATGATGGTTCCATTGGTGATACTCTGCGTGTTCGTGTAGGTGCGTGCAACATCGGAGAACCGGTAGCTGCCATGAGAGCGACCATCCACCGTGAGCGCACCGGGGGCATTCGGTCCAAAGTGGATGTTGCCAGCGACGCCGGTGCCTCCCGCGGCAATGCTGATGCCACCAGTGAAGCGAATGGTCTGCCCCTGTCTTGCGGCAAAGAACTCCACGCCCCGGGCTGCGGTGGTTTCCAGCTCCGGCAGGATGACATTTCCGCTCACGGTCAGAGTATTTGTGTTCAACCCTCCGGATCCATTCGAGGAGATCGAGGAGATCGTGGAGATCCCGAAGCGGACCCGTCCAGTCGGTGCCGCATTGCCACCGGAGCCTGACATGTCCAGATCGCGGGCAAATGTGTAATTGCTTGTGTCATCGGATGCCTGCAGCCGCAGTTCCGCCGTGAGGTTATTGGCAAAACTTGGCGTGCCGGTCCCCACCGCCGAGGCGGGGCCGCCAAGTCTGACCGCTGTGGCGGAATTCCCGAGTCCGCCATCTGTGCTGATCAGCACATCTCTCCGGAAGATCAGGGTGCTGTTTCCGACACTGACACCGCCGGTGAAGCTGTTTCCTGAATTCTGGAGATTGATAAGTTGAGTGGAATTGGCCGTCGCCCCGGGGATGGAAGGATTGGTGAGGGTGATTCCTCAAGTGCCGCTGATCACGCCGCCAAGAGCAATTCTGTTCGCCGAAGCCAGATAGGGCACGCGGATTATGAGATCGTCATTCAGGGTGATTCCCGCGCTGATGGTTTCACTCATACCGGGAGCGACTGTGACGGTCCGGCCCAGCACAGCGCTTCCAGTGCTGACGTCAAATGTAATCGATCCGACCGTGCCAGCCGCGATGGTCTGGGCGAAAAATGCCGTCGTGGAATCGCCCAGATTCAGCGTGCCCACTGTGATCGGCTCGTTCAGTTCGATCGTCTGCGCTCCTGCGGTGTTGATGTTCACATTCGCCACATCATCGATGCCATTGGGAAACTGCGTCGTGGTGGCCCAGTTGGCGGGGTCGTTCCAGCCATACGGGCCCGCAGCCGTGGGCACCCACGTATCGCTGGCGGCAAAGACGGACGGTGCCACAGCCAAAGTGGAAATCAGACTGACAAAGGAGAGGCGGAGGTGTTTGGTCATGGATGTCATGTGCTGCGAAATGGGCGAATGATGACGGTTTGAGAGTGGATAGGAAAAGCCTGTTTAAGGCCACCAGTTGCACGGCTGGGATGCCGGAAGATAAAAATGATCCGGGATTATCAGAGGCAGCATGCCAAATCCGCCCCGGTTTGGCCATCGCTCGAAAGAGCGAATCTTACGCTGCCCCCTGCCAGCCGCCCAAGGTTAAAATGGTCGAATTGACTCAAATTTTCAGAATGCCCAGCTTGTAACCCGCCGCCACGGCTCCCGCACGGTCCTCTACGCAGAGTTTCGAGAGGATGCCCTTCACATGCGTTTTTACCGTGTGTTCGCTGACAAATAAGTCCGATGCGATCTGCTTGTTGCTTTGCCCTCGGCCCATGCCGGCCAGCACTTCCAGTTCCCGTGGACTTAGCTGCTGTCGCTCTGTCAGACGCGCCGTCACTTCGCGGCCAAATTGTCTCGCGCCGCCGGCAGCCGCCCTCACGGATGCGGCCAACTGCCCGGGACTAGTCGTTTTGGAAAGATAGCCCATGGCACCCGCCGCAACGGCAGTGGCTACCTCTTCATCCAGCTCCTCGGTGCTAAGCATCAGAACGCAGGCGCCGGGATGCTCGGACCGGATCTGCCGCAGCGCCTCCAGTCCGTCCACCTCCGGCATCCGCACATCTAGCAGGGCCACATCCGGCAGGAATTTCCGGTATAAAGAGACCGCCTGTGCCCCGTTTTCAGCTTCTGCCACCACGGAAATGTCGCCTTCATTGCCCAACATGGAGGCCAAGCCCACGCGGACGACTACGTGGTCGTCAGCGATCAGCACCCGGATGGCTGTGGGTGACTCTTCGGTGATTTTTTTACTCAAGGGCATGGTGATGGCAAGTTCTCTGGTCATCCTTTCGCATCCCCGGCCTATTTGCCAAGTCCCTCGAAAGAGCGAATCGCTTTTTTCCGGAACGCCTCTAGACTGCCTGCCGTGTTTCGTATCCTTCTGATCCTGCTGTTCACTACCGTGGGGGCGCTCTGCGCATAGGAACCCCTGCGTTCCTGTGCCGGCATCCGTGCTCTACCGCGGCAGCAGGCAAACAAACGGCTGCCGGTGGCCGTCACCGGAGTGGTCACGTTCGCCCGCATTCACGACCTCGTGCTGCATGACGGGCAGGAGGGAGTGTATGTTTCCCTGAGCAAAATGTCCGCCGTCAAACGGCGGGAGGCCTTTTCGGAAACCGGCAAACCGCAGGTGGGCGCGAAACTCGAAGTGCAGGGCCACACCGCTCCCGGCGGCTATGCTCCTGTGATTACGGCCCTGCAAATTACGCGAATGGGCGATGCGCCGTTGCCTCCACCGCAGCCGGTCTCCCTGAGTGCCGTGACCCGCGGGCAGTTTGACTGTCAAAGCGTGGAACTTCGCGGCGTGGCCCGACGGGTGCACCGGAGCGATCCTGAAGAAGGCGAATTACGAATGGAAATCGCCACTCCCGACGGAAATTTCAGTGCGATGGTGATGTCGTCGCTCGGCTTCAATCCACAGGAACTCATAGACGCCAGCCTGCTCCTTCGCGGCGTCGCGTTCACTTTCTTTACCACCCGCGGAGAAGCTAATGGGGTGCTGCTCCGGGTGATCGATGCCCGTAACATTGAGATCACCCGTCCCGCCGCGCCGGACCCGTTCAACGTGCCGGAAGTGGATCCCCTCGCCCTGCGTCCCTTCCGAAAGACCGGGCCCGTGCTGCACCGCCAGAAGTTGACGGGAACGGTGACCATGGTGCGTCCCGGTGACTTTTTCTATGTGCAAATGGCTGACCGTGCCGTGCGGGTAAACACGCGGAGCACCGAACCGCTCACGGCCGGAGATATAGTCGACGTGAGTGGATTTGTCGATTACTCCCGGGACTTTGGAGCCATGACGGAGGCACTCTACCGTTCTGCCGGCCAGCAAACGCCCGTCCTTCCCGCCGCGGTGACCCGGCAACTCGTCCTGGGCACCACGCACCGGGGCATCGATATTCTGCGAGTCGAAGACTACGATGGCCGGTTGGTGACTATCCGCGGGAAGTTTGTGGATATCGAAACGAACACTGGTGCCGACAGCCGCGTCTTTCTGGACTGCGATGGCGGCATCGTCGTGGCGTCACTGCCGGAGCGGGATGCAGCCCGTGCGGCCGAACAACTCCTCCGCTCAAATGAAGTTGAACTCACTGGCATCTGTAGTGTCGAACTCAGCACCAATTGGCCCGCCCTTACTCTGCCGCGGCCCAAAGGCTTCACCCTGCTGCTTCAGGACCGCAGTTTCATCCGCGTGCTGGAGCAGAAGTCATGGTGGACACCGGTGCGCCTCTGGACCGCGCTGGGCATCGCACTGGTCGCACTCGGCATCACCCTTGCCCTCGTGGCCATCCTGCGCCGACGCATCGCCGAACGCAGCGCCCTGCTGGCCGATGAAATGCGGGCCCGCCGCGACGGCGAAGTGGAATTCGCCGCCACCCTGCGGGAACGAGAGCGCCTCTCCGCAGACCTCCACGATACCCTTGAACAAACCCTCACCGGAGTGGCCCTGCAGATTCACGCCACGAGCAGTGCCACCACTCCGGAACGGGCCGCCCGCAACCTGGAACTGGCCACGGCCATGCTGAGCCGCAGCCGCGAGGAACTGCGCCGCAGCGTCTGGAATCTCCGCTCCCACGACCTCGAAGGCCGCCTCCTCCGCGAAGCCCTCGACCATATCTGCCGCAGCATCCTCGACGGCACCGGCATCACCCTCAAGGTCGGCGGCACCGGCACTGAAGAAGCCCTCAGCGACTTCACCGCCGGCAACCTCCTCCTCATGACCAAGGAGGCACTGTCAAATGCCATCAAACATGCCGCACCCTCCACCATCACTATCGAAGTGAACTATACCCGTGACGACGTCACCATCAAAGTCACCGACAACGGCTGCGGCTTCGATCCCGCTGCTGCCCCGGGCCCCCACGACGGCCACTTCGGCCTCACCGGCCTCCGCGAACGAGCCCTCCGTATCGACGCCCAACTCGATATCCACAGCACCCACGGCTCCGGCACCACCGTCATCATCTTCGTCCCCAACTGCATCCCGAGGTGAGAATCTCCTGCGAGGCGGCCATCTGGGATCGCATTCCGCAGCGTTGCCAGTCCCGGAAAAGGAAACACGAACAGGCCCGTTTTTTGCTGGCGCAATTAAGCGCCATGGGCTTCAATACTGCCGTCAGCGCCCCCACAGCACGGATGCACGGCTGGAAATGATCCCGCCGCCATCCGGCCATCCTCCCCGCATGCATACTGAAACTATCGAATACGAAACTCCGCACTTCCTCCAAAGCCTCTTCAACGGGGATCTGGCGCTCCTTAAGCTCCTCGAGCAGGAAACCGGAGTGCGAATTACCACGAGGGAAGGCTGGATACGGCTGCAGGGCGAGGAAAACAACGTCGCCAAAGGGAAGCGCGTTTTTGAACAGCTCGAAAAAACCCGCCGCGGCGGCACCGATATCAACGAGCACTTCTTCCGCTTTGCTATGGAATCCGCTAAGCCCGCCGCACCGAAGGAGACGAAATCCGCGCCCCCCAATCTGGATGACCTCACCGGAGTGAAGATCGTGGGCTCACCACGCAAGCCTCCTGTAATGGCGCGCACGAAAGGTCAGCTCGCTTACCTTCAAGCCATTCGCCAGCATGATGTGACCTTCGGTATTGGCCCCGCGGGAACCGGCAAGACGTTCCTTGCGGTTGCCAGCGCCATCGCCGCCTACAAAGCGGGAGACATCGCCCGCATAGTGCTCAGCCGTCCGGCGGTGGAGGCTGGGGAGGCGCTCGGATTTCTCCCCGGGGACCTGAATGAAAAAGTCCTCCCTTATCTCCGCCCTCTTTACGATGCGCTCTACGACATCATCGAACCTGACGAGATCGAGAAGATGATCGACAAGGGCCAGATCGAAATCGCCCCGCTGGCTTATATGCGCGGGAGCACCCTAGCGCGGAGTTTTATCATACTGGACGAAGCTCAGAATACCACGCAGAGCCAGATGCTCATGTTCCTCACCCGGTTGGGCGAAAAATCAAAATGCGTAGTCACCGGCGACCCTTCTCAGATCGACCTCAAGGACCCGCGCTCTTCCGGGCTAAGGGAAGCCATGCGCATCCTGCCGCGCACCGAAGGCATTTCTTTCTGCCACTTCGACGGCGCAGACGTGGTGCGCCACAAGGTCGTTCAGCGCATCATCGCTGCCTACGATCAGGCACGTGGATTACAATCCTGACATAGCTTCGCTGACGACTCTGGATGCCGTTATGAAGAAACTAGCCGCTCTTGGTGGCGAGCAAACGCGCAAAACCTATCTGCGGCATGCAGCCGCCGACCACAGAAATCAAAGGCCGGCAGGATCTCGCCATTGAACTCTAGGCGACCTGCAATTCCGACACCAAGTATCTCGCCGGCATCATCGCCCGGGGCGATAAGATGACTGAAAAAGAGCTGAATTAGTGGGCTGCCGAAACTCGCTGGCACATCCGCGCCGTTTGCACGGTCGCATAGACCGCCATAGAGCACCCAAACGCTCTCGCGGTGGCCATTAAATGGATTGATCCCATTGCCATCATTAGTTGGTCCACGATGGTAAATGCAGTCTCCGGCATTTCGGACGATCAACTTCCGGCGAAGGAGATCGACAAACCGCTCACGCGGGCGACAAAGGACATCGCCAAGGCTCCGGACCGGGCGCGCTATATATGAACAGCTTTGCCTTCTGCGCCGGCACCTGCTGTGCCCCGCTAGCGGAGAAAGCCATCGTGGCAGCACGCAAAATGGGAAAGGTGGAAGTGGATATGCGCAAAACGGACTGCAAGATGCCCAACACTGAAGACTACATCCCAAAGAGCCGCCGCGGCCAGCCTGTGCCACCGAAGAAGCAAACCGCCCGCTGCTAATCCCCGCTCTCCCGCAGCACGAACTCCGGAAGCCAGCCTTCCTCGCCGTCGCTTTTGCGGCACCATAGCCAGCCTTTGACCTCGCGCAGCGCGGTGACGGCTTCTCCATTCTTCACTGACAAATCACGAGCGCTGAAGGCCGTTTTCACTTTCGCCCCGGCACCGTCGATTTCCAAAATGTCCTCCGGCACATAACTCCCGCGCCCGTCTGCCGTACTGACCCAAATCCAGCCTTCCCATGACTTGTCGCGCGGCCCTACACTGACAGTGTCGCCGGCGCTGATGGACAGCGGGGAACGGTCGAGCACAGTGAAGTTGGTGTTGGCGGTATAGTATTTCATGACGGGTATTTCATGCATGAGGCGGAAGCGGCTGCAAGGCTCAAAGGACATCCTGGACACCTAGTCAGGACTTGCCCTTGAAAGAGAGCGCAGCGGCTAGGAGTGAAGCGGTCCGCGTATCCTTTTTCCATGAGCACCGCCACACCTCCATCCATCGCGCCCCCCAAAGAACAGACTGAGGCGGGTAACTACTTCGTGGCCAACTACCCCCCTTTCTCGTTCTGGACTCAGGATGGGGTAAAGGATGCCCTCGAGCAGCTCCAGAAACCCGCTCCGGCAGGCAGGCCGATGGGGATCTATTTTCACATCCCTTTCTGCCGGAAGCGTTGCCACTTCTGCTACTTCCGAGTCTACACGGACAAGAACGCAGATGACATCAAACAATATCTCGACGCCAGCGTGACCGAGATGGAGCGAGTCGCCACCATGCCCTATGTGGCCGGGAGAAAACCCCAGTTTGTTTACTTTGGCGGCGGCACTCCCAGTTATCTCAGTGTGCCGCAGCTTCATAGTCTGACTGACCGGATGAAGGCGCTCTTTCCTTGGGATGAGGTCAAAGAAGTCGCCTTCGAAGCAGAGCCCGGCACGCTCACTGAAAAGAAACTGGATGCCATTCGCTCCCTCGGAGTGACCCGCCTGAGTCTGGGTGTAGAAAATTTCGACGACCACATTCTCGAGATTAACGGCCGCGCCCACCGCAGCGGGGAAATTGATCGCGCCTACAACCATGCGCGCAGCATCGGGTTTCCGCAGATCAACATCGATCTCATCGCCGGCATGGTGGAGGAGACAGAGGACAACTGGAAGCGCTGCATCGAAAAGGCGCTAGCCCTGCAGCCGGACTGCCTAACCATTTACCAGATGGAAATCCCCTACAACACGACCATTTATAAGGAAATGAAGGCCGCTGGCAAACTTGTAGCCCCCGTGGCGGACTGGCCCACCAAACGCCGCTGGGTGAGCGAGGCCTTTGCCGCATTTGAAGCCGCCGGCTACACCGTGAGTAGCGCCACCACGGTGGTAAAGAATCCGAACACGACCAAATTTGTCTATCGCGACAGCCTTTGGAGCGGCGCCGACCTTCTCCCGTTGGGTGTTGCGAGCTTTGGTATTCTTGGGGATGTGCATGTGCAGAACCATGCAGACATTCTGCCTTATCAAATGCTGGTCGGCGCAGGCAAGATGCCTTACTATCGCGCCTACCACACGACGCATGAGGAGCGCTTTCTGAGAGAGTTCATCCTCAGGCTCAAACTGGGGCGAGTGCAGGCCAGCTACTATATAGCCCACTATGGCATCGACCCGCGTGAACGCTTTGCCCCGCAACTCGCATGGCTAAGCAGCGAAGGCTTTGGCAGCGTGGAGGGTGATGACATTTGCCTGAACCGCGAGGGCCTCATGCAGGTGGACCGCCTGCTCCACGAATTTTTCCTCCCACAGCATCGAAATGCCCGCTACACTTGATGACCCGAAAGGTAGCCGCGCCCTCGACCTCCTGATGCCGCTACTCTATTTTTACAGTCAGGACGAAGCCCCGCTGCCGCACATCACTTTCATTGAGGGCGGGGCCATGCCAGAACCCCAGCGCCATCTGCTGGTGCACGCCTCCGACATGACACCGCGGCTTCGCGAGTTCCACGCCAGCCCCATTACCCTCGATGTCAAGCAGGCCCAACTGGCGCCAGAATACGTGATGCGCGAAGTCGTGCTGCACCGCGCCAGCGACGGCGCTCCCGTGGAATACGGGGCCATCGGCATTCAACTCGAGCACCTTCCGCCCCATTTGCGGGAGTTGGTCCGCGCTGGACAGCAGCCGCTAGGGGGAATTCTCGAAAGCGAAAGTGTTCCGCACTGCAGTGCCCCCCGCGCCTATTTTTGTGTCAAAGCCGATGAGCATATTGGCCAATTGCTCGGGGCTCCGCCGGACTCCCTGCTCTATGGACGCTGCAACGCTCTCACCTACCCTGATGGCACCGTGTTTGCTGATATTGTGGAGATCCTTCCTTGAGGGAACGCTACCCTCTAGCTTCAGCCCGCGCCCACAGAACCTTAAGGTATTGGTCCCCAGTAAAATCCGGCGGCATACCGCCCGGCTCACATTGCACCTGGACGCCGGCATCCTCTGCACCGCGATGAATTTGAGCAGCAAACTGCCGGTCACTTATCACCCTGCAGTTGGTGGAACTGAGCAGCCATCCTCCGGGCTCAAGCACGCGAAGGCACCCTGCCACTAGCGCGTAAAAGTCGCGCTCCGCGCGGAAGATATGGCCGTCGTCATTGCGGGAGAATGTGGGAGGATCCAGCACGATGCCGTGCCACCGGCGGCCCTTCGCCGCGAATTGCCGCAACCAATCCGCCGCATCGCCCTTCGCAAAGTAATGAACAGCGGGGTCCATACCGTTGTGCGCGAAATTACGCTTTCCCCACTCCAGAAAAGGCCGGCTGAGATCCACACTGGTCGTTACCGCACCGCGCGAGGATGCGATAACGCTGAAGGCGCAGGTATAGCTAAACAAATTCAGTACCCGCTGGCCCGGCTGCACCATCAACGCCACACGTGCCTTTTGCACCCTTTGATCAATGAAGAGCCCCTGACTGTAACCTGCACGGAAGTCGATCTCGTAGGTCAAACCCAGTTCGCGCACTGTGAAAGTGCCCGGCATGGCTTCTTTCGCCATGCAGCGCGGGGCTTCCCTCGCGTGCTGGTCTAGGCGCTTCCACCACAGCGACCGCCATCCTCCGGCCTGCTGTAGCCATGCCGGCCAAGGCACATCCTGCGTCTGCACCAGCCAGTGTCCGTCGAAGACATCAATGAAAATCCCGGGCATTCCGTCGCCGGCTCCATCTGCGAGACGATACACATTCGTGTCCGCACCGGGCAATCCGGCGCGGCGGCGTTTGGCAAGCGCGGCGTCAAGGTTATCCATCCCCGGGTTCGCCGCGCTCCTCCATTTTTTGCAGGAGTTCCGTCATGTCCTCCGCCTCGTCCCACACCTGCCTGACGACATACACGGGAGCATTGGCCGCCACCGCGAGTGCGAGGCAGTCGCTCGGGCGTGCATCAATCTCGACGATCTTGCGCTCATAGAGTTCATTTTCCGCCACCAGCACTAGGCGGGCAAAATACACACCTGCTTTGAACTCGTTGATGATCACACGCTCCACCTTGCCGCCGAACGCCGAGAGAATGCTGCCGATGAGATCATGCGTTTGCGGCCGCTCCTTTGGCTCGTGCCGCATGGCCATGCTGATGGCGAGGCCCACATGGTGGTCGATGTAAATAACAAAGACTTTTTGGTCATTGCCCAAAAAGACAGCGCAGCCGCCGCTGGTGGGCAGCACCGCTTTGATCTCCGCCTGGATGACGTTTCTCTGCGGCATATCAGGCTAAATGCTGGAGCGCTGCCTCCGGGCTGGCGCCTTCATGGACGACGGCCATCAGCGCACGCGTGATCTTCTTTGGCTGAGGATGGTGCACGATGTTCCGCCCGTAGACAATGCCTGCCGCGCCCTGCTGCATGAGCGCCTGCGTACGCTGGAGGATGACTTCATCACTAACCCGGCCGCCCCCGCGCACTAGCACAGGGATGCCACAGGCCGCCTCCACCACCTTATGGTAAATGCTCACGTCATCGGTCGGATCGGCTTTAATAATGTCCGCGCCCAACTCCACCGCTTGACGCACTAGCGGGATGATCACCTTTTCGTCGCCGTTAACAGTATAGCCGCTGCCCTCCGCTGCCTTGAAAACAAGGGGCTCCACCATCATTGGCATACCCAGGCGGTCGCACTCCACCTTGAGGCGCAGGATGTTTTGCACGCAGTGGTCATGCACCACGGAGGCCCACGGAATCTGGAAGAGATTCACACACACGCACGCCGCGTCCAGCCGGCAGGCCTCCTCCGCAGCATTCTCGATCATGCGGCTGAAAGGAGTCTCCGTCGGCGTTTTGCCGTAGATATTGGCCACGTCCGTGCGCAATACGAGACTGGGCTTTTGCCGGCCCGAAATGCTCTGCAAATGCCGAGCCTGTCCCGCTGTGAGCTGGATGGCATCCGGCGCGGCGTCCACTACAGTGCGCACCGCCTTTCCCAGATCCTCGATGCCCGGAAGGAAGCTATGCTCATTGAAAAACCCGTGGTCGATGGCCACATCGAAACACTTGCCATCGGCGCCAAAAAGTCTGTGAAAACGGAATTTACTGCTCGTCATATCCCGCGTTCATAGCACCCCTTTACCCGGGGGCAAATCCGAACAAGACAATCCTTGCCGGCGCTCCCGGGGTCCTGCATTCGTGGTCTAAGAGGTGACCGTGACTTTTAGCCGGAGAAACAGTGGCTGACTTGTGGTCGGAACGCTATCGGTAACATTGCCGTCAGCGGATTCCACGATCTGAGCCGCCGGAACATCTGCCCATCCCGTCGGCCCGGATGACCACTGACAGACTGTGGCCGCGTAGGCATTGTGGCAGAAGCTCGGCCTCCAGTTCAGTGTGAACTGGCCGCTACTTTGTCCCGCGGCACCTGCTACCGCCGGACCGGCCACGGGATCGTTCCCGGGGAGAGCAAACTCCGCAAAGTTCTTTAGTCCGTCGCCGTCGGGATCCGCGTCCGCTGCTTTCTGCCGGGCATCTAGGCCAGCGATGTTCATGAATTCTGTAAAGTCTGTAATAAGGGGCATGCCGAGCTTCGTCATTCCCGGCGCAGCTTTCACTTTTCAGACACGACTTTTGGTTCTGGTCGTGCCGGGGTAGGATTCCCATAAACTAGGGGCACCTAGCGGGGGAAAAACGGCAAGGATTTGAACTCGACGCGGTGAATGCAATGCATAGAGAGAAAGTTGCTTGTGTTAGTCTGACCCCAAATGCCGGAATTCATACTGTCTTGCCCCAGCCGCCAGACCAACCTTATCGTCGATGAAGGAAACGGCGGGCAAGACTTACGTTGCCCTAGTTGCGAGGTGCGACTGCCGCAGGATCTTTCGGGGCACACCCCCCCGTTGGTAGTGGGACAGCCGCTCAAGTCTCCGCAGCCTGACCCGGCGCATCAGCAGATGGCCCGACTGACGAACCCCGGTGGAGCGGAAGCGGCCCAGCAAAAGACTGTGCTCCCCGCGCGGCGCCTGGTGGAGAATATCGCTCTGGGCGAACAAACTGCCGCCGGACGGCCAAAGCGTCAGGGCAGCCAGATGCCGCCGCCCCGCGATGCGGGCCACAAGAGTGTGAGCGGGCCGG
Organism: Akkermansia muciniphila; assembly: GCA_945861415.1. Taxonomy (GTDB): domain Bacteria; phylum Verrucomicrobiota; class Verrucomicrobiia; order Verrucomicrobiales; family V1-33; genus V1-33. Next base: position 42,804 of record CAMAUV010000002.1, read on the forward strand.
TTCCCTCGATCTCGGAGCGCGCCCTGACAGCGGCACCCGGCTAGGGGCCCATTCCCGCACGCCGTGACGTGGAGATTTCCGTTCCCGTGCACCGAGGCCCGGCAGCACAGCGCCCCCCACTCCGCCAGCGGAAATCCAGCAACGGGCTTCAGTGGGAGCCAAGTTTGAGGCCAACGCGACGGAGAAGTCCTCGGCTCCGGTTCCCGGCGGACGGCACTTCCAAAAAGCCAGAGTGGACCGCGTAACCTCGTTTTCGCCGCGGCATGAGGTGGATCTCCCAGCCGAAGTAGTCAGTAACTGGGGCGGCGAGGGCAAAGCGCACAATCAGGCCATCATCGATAATCTTGTGAGGAACGACTGGCTGGAGCCGTGAGAGGTCTGCCGCGGAGCGCCTATTTTATTTCCTCCACGAGAGTGACAGCGCCGAGAAAGAGGTCCGTGCTTTCGATTCCGGAATTGTGTAGAGAAATGCCGAGAGCATGCGATCCGATCGAAGGAGCGAAGTCTTCGTCGAGCGCCAATACGCACTCCACTTCAGCCGTGGCGGCCAGCGCCGAAAGCCTGCTGGTATTCGCGACCTCAGGCATGTTGATCCGCGCCATCTTCTTTCCATCTTGTCGGCTGCATTACCATACGGATAACGGCATCAGTTCGTTTCGTCCACAGCCGCCTTGCGTGACCTGCTGGCCGGACTAAGCATCCCTCTTTCCATCCTCATCACTCATTATGCACTGGCCCAACGAACGCGTCCTCGTTATCCCCCGTTCCCTCTTCGACTCGCTCGGCGCGTTCGAGGGCCTCTCCACCGATACAGCGCGCTACCTGCCCGCTTTTCTCGATCCCGCGAACAACCACTTCCTCGCCCGCGACACCGCCGAGGAGGACCCCTCGTACAAACAGATCATTCCCTACGCCGTCTTCCACTGCCGCGACCGCTTCCTGCACTACGTGCGCGGCGGCAAGACCGGCGAAAAGCGCCTCGCCGACAAAGGCTCCATCGGCATCGGCGGCCACATCAATTCCGAAGACGCCGAGCAGGCCTCCCTCGAAAAATCCACCTACCTAACCGGCGTCGAGCGCGAGATGAAAGAAGAACTCATCATCCGCAGTCCCTACCGCCAGTGTGTTGTCGCTCTAATCAACGACGACAACAGCCCCGTTGGCAAGGTCCACATCGGCGTCGTCCACCTCTTCGATCTCGAAACGGAAGACGTCTCCTCTAACGAAGCCACCATAACCAGCGTCGAATTCCTCAGCCGCGACGAGTTGAACGCCCGCCGCGACCGGCTGGAAACATGGAGCACTATCTGCCTAGACCACTTCGATCAGATTCTCGCTGCCGCCGCACAAATCGGAGAGTAGTTTCACTACCATGACACCGTGAGCCGTGCGCTGTTTCAGCATGGAAAAGGCTCCAAAAAGCAAAATACCTAGGCGGCATATTGTATAGCGGGGTGTATCCTGATCGATGGTCTTCCGCTGCATCACTACCTCGATGCCCCCCGGTGTGGACCATGAGGGTCTGCACTACCGCCGGAAGAAATTCTTGCGCCTCCGACAATTTAAATCCTCATGCTCTTTGCGACAAGGTGCGCGAGATTTTCGAACGCGCGGAGGTGGTAATGACCCAACTCAATCAGACAGACTCGCTGGTGGAGAACGAGCATACGGAGGCCGGCCTGAAGTAAGTCTTCGAACTCGACGCCGACTGTAAGGTCTCCTCACCGGGGCATGGAAACCATTATCATGGTATTGCGTTGTTTCGAAACAGCGCCGCACACCGAGCCCGAGCCGGTCACCGTCACAGGATTTAGCCCGTTCAGGGCAAAGGTAATGATGGGGGCATAAGTCCCTTGCGACCTGCGGCAGCAGACCGCATGACGCCGCTCTTTAAACTAGCTATCCATTCCCATGTCTCAGCCCGCCAAGCCCCAGTCCGCTATTTCTCCAGTCCGTGAGGAGAACTTTCCGGAGTGGTATCAGGAAGTCATCAAAGCCGCCGATCTCGCCGAAAATTCGGAGGTGCGCGGCTGTATGGTTATCAAACCGTTCGGCTACGGTATTTGGGAAAACATCCAGCGCCAGCTCGACCGGATGTTTAAGGACACGGGCCACGTGAACGCCTACTTCCCGCTGCTCATCCCGCTAAGCTATCTGGAAAAAGAAGCCGCCCATGTGGAGGGGTTTGCCAAAGAATGCGCCGTCGTCACTCATCACCGGCTGGAGTCGGTGAAGCAGGCGGACGGGTCGATGAAAATGGTGCCCACCGGTGAATTGGCCGAGCCTTATGTCATCCGGCCCACGAGCGAGACTATCATCGGCGCGGCGTTTGCCCGCTGGGTGCAGAGCTACCGCGACCTTCCGCTGCTCATCAATCAGTGGTGCAATGTGATGCGCTGGGAAATGCGGCCGCGCATCTTCCTGCGCACTGCCGAATTCCTCTGGCAGGAAGGTCACACCGCCCATGAGACCAAAGACGAGGCCCTGCACGAAACTGCGCAGATGCTCGACGTTTACGAGAGCTTCGTGCGCGACCACCTCGCCATCCCCGTCATCATGGGGGAGAAGAGCGAGCGCGAGCGCTTCCCCGGCGCCGAGCAGACGCTCTGCATTGAAGCCATGGTGCAGGACCGCAAAGCCATCCAGGCCGGCACCAGCCACTTCCTTGGCCAGAATTTCTCTCACGCTGCCAACATCACGTTCACCGGCCGCAGCGGCGGCAAAGAACTCGCATGGACCACCAGTTGGGGCGTCAGCACCCGCCTCATCGGCACCCTCATCATGGCCCACAGCGACGACGACGGCCTAATCCTGCCGCCGCGTATCGCACCTTTCCAATTTGTCATTCTGCCTGTGACACCTAAGGAGGAAACGCGGCAGGCCGTGCTTGATGCCTGTCACGCGCTAGCCAAATCCCTGCGCGGCCTCACTTGGCGCGGCGAACCCATGACTGCCCACGTGGACGCCCGCGACCTCGCCGGCGGCACCAAGAACTGGGAATGGATCAAGAAAGGCGTACCCGTGCGCATCGAAATCGGCCCGCGCGATCTGGAGAAAGCCGGCCTCGCCTTCGCCCGCCGCGACAAAGGCGCTAAGGAAAAGGAGTTTCCCGCCGTCGCCGACTTTACCGCCAGCGCAGCGGACCTCCTCGAAAGCATCCAGGAAGGCCTGCTCGCTCGCGCCACCGCATTCCGCGATGCCAACATGGTGAATATCGACACGAAAGAGGCCTTCGAAGCCTTTTTCACGCCCAAAGCCGAGCGCGAAATCCACGGCGGCTTCGCCCTCTGCCACTGGGCCGGCACCGCCGCGGACGAGGACAACCTTCAGAAGCAGCACGGCGTCACCATGCGCTGCATTCCGGCCGGGGATCAGTATGTGGAGAACGGCACCTGCTTCCTCACCGGCCAGCCCAGCCCCCGCCGCGTGATCTTTGCCAAAGCCTACTAAAAGTATCCATCACAGAAGGTCTTCCGGCTACCGGCGCGCTTGGCAGCACTGAGCCCTCACTATGGCACTGACGGCATCGGGCGTGCCTACAGGAACTCCGGGGCGCCGCTCTTCTTCCAGAGTGCGGAGAAATTACTGGCCTTCCTGCCATGCAAAGTTTCCGCAGAAAATTCTAGCCAAATCATTTCATATCCCTTAGGCTTCTCTTGCGTAAAGGGCAGTTGCCCTTGGCACGGCTTATGATTACTAATTCGCTTCCATGAAGGAACTGATTACCCAGGCAGGCACGCTCGTCCCCCTGATTTTTCTGCTGCTCGGCTGCAGCATCATCGCCGTGGGTATTTTTTTGGAGCGGCTTTTCTTTCTCCAACGGTCCAGCGTGGTAGTGCAGGACCTCCTGCAGGGTGCGGGGAATCTCATCGGGCGGAAAAACTACATGGAGGCGCTCACCGTCTGCGCCGGGACCCCCGGTCCGGTGGCAAGGGTCATGCGGGCGGTGCTCACGCGTCACGATGCCGCCCGGGAGGAACTGAAACAGGTGGCGCAGGAGGCCGGACAACTGGAAGTCCCGCGACTGGAACGTTTTCTGGGAACTTTGGTCGCCATCGCCTACATCGCCCCCCTGCTGGGCCTGCTGGGCACCGTCCTGGGCCTGATGGACACTTTTGGGCCCGTCACGTTGAACGGCTCGGCGACTTCCACTGAGATGTCCCGGGGCATTTACAGCAGCTTGGTGACCTCCGCGGCCGGCATGGCGGTGGCCATTCCCGCCTACGTTCTCTATGCGTATCTCGCCTCTAGCGTGAAGCGCATGATGCACGACATGGAGCGGGCTGGAATCGAGACCATCAATATGATCATGGTCAGCCGAATGAACTCGGACATCGTGGGCTTTCGTGAAGGGGCGCGGGCCGTGGTGGAGGACAAGAAACGCAAGGCGGGCGGCACTGCCGGACGCTAATCCCCTCTCCGGTCCGGTGAAGCTCTACAGCACCATCAAAATCCGCCCGGATTTCCTCTACCTCGCCCCGCTGCTTAATGTGGTGATGCTGCTACTGGTCTTTTTCATGCTGAACAGCAGTTTTGTGGTGCGCTCCGGTGTTAGGGTGGACCTGCCAGTCACCACCTCCAGCCTCCGCCCGACTGGCCGGAAAATGGATCATGCCGTGACCATCACCTCCGGCGCCGAGCCCCGGGTTCTGCTTAATTCAGAAGAAATCTCCCCGGGCGATCTGACCGACCGCCTAAAAAGCCTGAAAAAGGAGAGCCGGGAAGTGGTTGTAAGCGCGGACAGTAAGGCGCCGCACGGCCTCTTTATCCGTGTTTGCGAGGCGGTCTTTGCCGCCGGATGCGATGTAAAGATCGCCGGACGCCGGGAGCAGGAGTGAACACCTAACCGGCGCAGCCGGAACCAAAAGACCTGTCTGGACTATGAAAGCTGTGCAGGGAATGACGAGTCGCAGGGCAGGCGCAGCCCAATGAGAATGACGAAGTCCGAAATTCGTCGCAACCCTGTTCACTTTTCACAAGTGAGGCACTAAATTATCCGCCTGCGCAAAAATTTCTGTCCGGCCTAGGACTCTGGCGGGTTTTATGGCAAAAGATAACCGCAATGCCTGCCGGACCCGACTACTGAGCGAATGCTGAGCCTAGCGCGACGAATAGGCCTTTCGCGCGCTCGCGTCGCAGCAAACACAGCGCGCTGCTTACTTTCGCGCTGCTCACTGGCCTGATCGTGGAGAAATCCCTCGCTGCGCTACCCGCCAGTATCGCCGCTCAAGTCGCGCAGTTCTCCCCCGCCCTTGCAGCCGCCGCACCCGCTGCCAGGGGACTCGCGGCGTTGCTCGCCCGGCTTCGTTCGCACCGCGCTGGAGAGAAACCCGCACCCGTAAGCGCCCGTCCCGAAAAACCTTGGGCCGAGCAATGCAGACACCACGCTGTTAGTTTCCGCATACCGCGCGATGATACCGCGAAGCTTCACTTTCAACATGCGGGGGAAGATGCGGCGCTCTGCCTGCCGCGGAACAAGGATGCTGCTTGCCATGCCGCATGGGCCGGATAGTGCACCGCATGGCATCCATCGGCACACCACTTTCACCTTCTGCCACCCGCGTCGCCTTTCTCGGCTGCGGGGAACTCGGCAAGGAGGTCGTCATCGAACTCCAGCGCTTCGGCTGCGAAGTGATCGGCATCGACCGCTATGCGAACGCTCCCGCCATGCAGGTGGCGCACCGTTCCCATGTGATCAACATGCTCGACGGAGGGCAACTGCGGGCCGTGCTTGAGCAGGAGAAACCACATTTCATCGTCCCGGAGGTGGAGGCCATCGCCACGGCCACACTGGTGGAGCTGGAAGCGGAGGGTTACACGGTCATCCCCACGGCGCGCGCCGCCCAGCTTACCATGAACCGCGAGGGCATCCGGCGGCTGGCGGCAGAGGAGTTGGGGCTACTCACGTCCCCGTATTTGTTTGCCGCCACGGAGGAGGAGTTTTGCTCTGCCATTCAAAAGATCGGCATGCCCTGTGTGGTGAAACCCATCATGAGCAGCAGTGGCAAGGGACAGAGTGTGGTGCGCAAGGAGGGGGACATCGCGCACAGTTGGGCATATTCGCAGAAGGGCGGACGCGCCGGAGCCGGGAAGGTGATCGTAGAGGGCTTTGTGGACTTCGATTACGAGATCACACTGCTCACGGTGCGGCACGCGGGCGGCACATCGTTTTGCGAACCTATTGGACACCTGCAGATCGATGGCGACTACCGTGAGAGCTGGCAGCCGCAACCCATGAGCCCGGCGGCACTCAGTGAGGCGCAGCGCATGGCAGAAGCCATCACGGGAGCGCTGGGAGGCCGCGGACTGTTCGGGGTGGAACTGTTCGTGAAAGGCGATGTCGTCACCTTTAGCGAGGTCTCCCCTCGGCCGCACGACACGGGCCTGGTGACCATCGCTTCACAGGAATTGTCGGAGTTCGCGCTCCACGCCCGCGCCATTCTGGGACTGCCGATTCCGGTCGTCCGACAGTATGGCCCGAGCGCATCGGCAGTCATCCTGCTGGAGGGGGAGTCGAAGAACATCACGTTTTCCAATCTCGAAGCCGCGCTCGCGGAGCCGGACACGCACCTCCGGTTGTTTGGGAAACCGGAAGTGAAAGGCCGCCGCCGTATGGGGGTGGTCGCCTGCCGGGCGGAGAGCATTGATGCCGCCCGCGTCACTGCCCGCACTGCCGCCGCCGCAGTGAAGGTCGCTATGGCCTGAAATGTCCCGCGGAGAGGGGAATGGCCGCCATTGAAAAACCTGCACGCCCCCGCCAAAGAGACGCCCAGAGAAGCTCATCGCCGGTCGCGTGGCACACCTTCGTCCGTTCGGTAATGCGCATGGCCAGCCTTGGGTTTAGTTTCCAACGAATCAGAACGTATGTAGTTCACACCCGCCTCCAGCAGAGGGTAAACTCCTGCCGGTTGTGGGTGAGGTGCGTTTTTGCTACCAGCGTGAGTCCGGACCCACGGGCTTCGGTCTCGATGCGGCGGCAGAGATCGAGAATGGCATCCGGTGATTCCGCGCCGGGGGTTTTCAGCGTGAACACAATGAGGCCTCCAGTATTGAGACTGGTGCCGAGGCGGATCACGGCGCGCAGCGATTGACGGGCATCGCCATTGAGGTCGCAGAGCAGTGCATCGTATCGCAGCGCGGGTGGCGGTCGAAAATCGGCAGCATCGGCAGGGATGAAGGTGAGTCCTTCCGCGCGTCGCAAACGGACGTCGAGAGGCGCGCGGTCCACGGCAGTCACGCGATATTGGCGCTGGAGCAGTTCGCCGGTCATGCCGCCGGGGCTGGCGCCGAGTTCCAGCCAGTGCGCGCCGGGCGGCGGGGGATCGGTATAGAGCCGCAGCCAGTGCAGAGCTTCGGCGATCTTGGCTCCGGCGCGACTGATCATGGCTCCACCGGACTGCTTGATGAATTTGATGCCTCCGGGGTGGAATCCATTCGCCTCGCGCGGGGTGCTGATCCCGGCGAAGAGGCCTTCTTTTCCGACAAGGCAAAAGAGCGATGGCAGCGCGGGATTCTGCTCGTCCGCACTGCCGGCGGGAAGTTTGGGAAACAACTGAAGCGCGCGCCCGCGAAGGTTGGAGGCGAGGCTTTTATAGTAGCGGTTTTGAGGCCCGGCATCCAGCGGTCCCACGAGCACTGCCTGCGGATTACGGGGCGCAAATTTCTTCGCGAGCGACTGTGCGGCTTTTTCGATAAACGCCTCCGTCTTCTCCGGATTGCAGGGCCAGGAATGTTCCAGCGGAAGCCGCCACGGAATGAAAAGCACAGCCTCATTGCCGCTCAGAGCGCCCGCATTGGCCAGTTTTGTGATGAACCATCCGCCGGTGAGTGGCGTGGGCGTTTCCGCCTCAAGCAAAGCAAGTGCCTCGCGCGCATGGGGAGCGAAGACTTCGGGCAGCCGAAGCAGAAAGCGCGTAGCGGGTTCGCTTTTCACGGCTCAGCGCAGGCGGCACTTGGCTTGTGTGCCCAGTACACCTAGGAAATACTCGATGGTCTGGCGGATGCCCTCGTCAAAGCCCACGCGCGGTTCCCAGCCCAGCACACGGCGGGCTTTGGAAATATCAGGCTTGCGCTGTTTCGGGTCGTCGGCGGGCAGCGGGTGGATTTCCAGCTTCGACGGCGTGTCCACGATGCTCAGGATGGCTTCGGCGAATTCCTTGATCGTCATTTCGTGCGGATTGCCGATGTTTACTGGTAGGTGCTCGGAGCTTTGGCTCAAGCGGTAGATACCGTCGATGAGATCGCTCACGAAGCAGAACGAACGCGTCTGCGAACCATCGCCAAAGATCGTAAGCGGTTCGCCTTTGAGCGCTTGTCCGATGAAGGCTGGCACCACGCGCCCGTCCTCCAGCCGCATGCGCGGGCCGTAGGTGTTGAAGATGCGCACGATCTTCGTGTCCACGCCATGCACGCGGTAATAAGCCATGGTATAGGCTTCAGCCACGCGCTTCGCTTCATCATAACAACTGCGCGGACCGATGGAGTTCACATTGCCCCAGTATTCCTCCGTCTGCGGATGCACATGCGGGTCGCCGTAGACTTCGCTGGTGCTGGCCACAAGAAATGTCGCGCCTTTGGTATGAGCGAGATCAAGGCAGTTTTTGGTTCCATGACTGCCCACCAGCAGCGTTTCGATGGGCACTTGAAGGTAGTCGATGGGGCTGGCGGGAGAGGCGAAGTGAAAGACCAGATGCACAGGTTCATCCACCGTGAACGGCTCCGAGACATCCTGCTTGATGAAACGATAATCCGCCCTGCCCTCAAGGTGAGCGATGTTCCGCTCGGAGCCGGTCAGAAAGTTATCGATACCGATGACACGCCAGCCTTCCGCGAGCAGGCGATCGATAAGATGGGAGCCAAGAAATCCTGCGCCGCCGGTGACGACGGCGGTAGGCTGGGACCCCGGTGGGGCGGAAAAAGACATATCGAGTGAACTATTTTCGGGGGAATGTAACGGCGTGATAAACTGTCCTCTCCGGGGGCGCCAGCATTATTTCAGGGCCGCTGCGCACGAAGGACGGCGCTCAAATTCATTCCTCCGGGGCTGCTGCGTTCTGTCCGGGCGGCAACAGTTCCGCTCCTTTAATGAGACGGCAAAACTCCTTCTTGGTCACTTTGTGGTGCGGTCCATCCTTCGCAACGGGATCTTTCATGGCCTTGTATTCAATGACGAGACGCTCCCGAACGACGATGCGGTAATAGTCGTCTCCCTGTTTCCAATTTTGCCCCTGCTCGAGTTTCATAGACGCCATTACTAGCCACTGTTCTTTGTGCCAATGGCTTTTCTTGCAGTCGGCAGAGGACCGACTCCGGAATTGATAGCCGCTTGCGTTCCGGGACCGTGGGCCACTCTTGGGGAATGTCCGATCTCTTTCCCTTCGGCGACGATGTGCTCGCCATTCGCACAAAGGCGCCCGGCCCTGCCGGGAGCCTACCGCTGACAGAGGAAATGTTGCGCGAGCGTCCCAGCGGCGACCTGTTCGGCTGGAGCCAGAACGCTGGCATGGGCTGGCGCGCAGAGGAGATGCTACGCCCGCCGTTTCTTATTCTAAGCACACAGGGCGGGCTGCGTGGAGAATCTGGGGAGCCCATCGCGCTGGGGTATCACTCGGGACATTGGGAGATCGCGCTACAGGTGCGGGCGGCCGCGGAGGAACTACGGGCCTTGAAGGCGATGCCATTCGCAGGCTTTGTCAGCGATCCCTGCGACGGGCGCACGCAGGGCACTACGGGCATGTTCGATTCGCTGCCTTACCGCAATGACGCGGCCATTGTTTTCCGGCGCCTTATCCGCAGTCTGCCTGTGCGGAAGGGAGTCATCGGTGTGGCGACCTGTGACAAAGGGCTGCCGGCCATGATGATGGCGCTGGCGGCCATGCATGATTTGCCCACGGTGCTGGTACCGGGCGGCGTGATGCTGCCGCCTGCCACCGGCGAAGATGCCGGGTCTGTGCAGACGCTCGGCGCACGATTTGCCCACGGCATGGTGACGCTGGAGGAAGCCGCGGATATGGGCTGCCGGGCTTGTGCATCACCGGGAGGAGGGTGTCAGTTCCTCGGTACTGCCGCCACATCCCAAGTGGTGGCCGAGGCGCTCGGACTGACCCCGCCACACAGCGCGCTGGCCCCCAGCGGGCAGGAGGTGTGGTTGGACATTGCGCGGCAGGCGGCGCGTTGTGTCACCCAAATGGAACGCGGTGAAATCAAAACCCGTGACATTCTCACGGACGCCGCGGTCCGTAATGCCATGACCGTCCACGCGGCGTTTGGCGGCAGTACGAATCTCCTGCTCCACATCCCGGCCATCGCCCATGCTGCTGGACTCCGGCGGCCCACCGTGGACGATTGGGAGCAAATCAACCGCCGCACGCCGCGTCTGGTGAGCGTGCTGCCCAATGGTCCCGTGCATCATCCCACTGTACGCGTCTTCATGGCTGGCGGAGTGCCGGAGGTGATGCTGCATTTACGTGATCTAGGCCTGCTGGATCTCACCGTGCGCACAGTTTCCTGTAAAACCCTTGGGGAAGTGCTTGAGGCATGGGAGACTTGCGAACGCCGGGCCCGCTTCCGCAGGCTGCTGGAAACGCTGGACGGCGTCTCCCCGGACGACGTCATTCTCCCTCCGGCTGCCGCAAAGACCCGGGGCCTCACCAGCACGGTGACATTTCCGCGCGGTAATATCGCACCGGACGGAGCGCTCATTAAGAGCACTAGCATCGACCCCTCCGTGGTGGATGCCGATGGTATTTATAGGCACGAGGGACCGGTGAAATTTTTCACCAGCGAATCCTCCGCCATGCAGGCCATCAAAGCCGGACGCATCACGTTCGGCGACGTGCTCATCCTCGCTGGCTGCGGCCCTATGGGCACAGGAATGGAAGAAACCTATCAGCTCACCAGCGCGCTGAAGCATCTCTCGTTCGGTAGGCATGTGGCGCTCATTACCGATGCCCGTTTCTCCGGCGTGAGCACTGGGGCGTGCATCGGCCATGTCGGACCCGAAGCTCTGGCCGGCGGCCCGCTCGGACGTCTGCGCGACGGGGACCGCGTCAGCATTGAAATCGACCGTGTCCAACTCACCGGCAGCGTTAATTTCACCGGCCCTGCCGGGTCCTCCATGACGCTGGAGGAAGCCACCGCCTTTCTGAATGCAAGGTCTCCGCACCCGGACATGGCACCCCATCCGCTGCTGCCAGAGGACACCAAACTCTGGGCCGCCCTCCAGGCCGTAAGCGGCGGCACATGGGGCGGATGCGTTTATGATACGGCAGCCATCGCAGCCCGGCTACGCTGAGTGCCGCGCGTCCGGCTTCAGGATACGGCGGCGATATTCCGTGGGGCTTTCGCCCGTCACGGTGCGGAAGCTGCGGTTGAATTGCGAGAGCGACCGATAACCCACTTCAAAAGCTACTTCCGACACCCGTGCGTCCGCCTTGAGCAGCATTTGGCGTGCGTGCTCCACCCGCGAGCGATTGATGAAGTCGATGAGATTCACGCCCACCGCGCGGCGGAAGACTTTGCAGAAGTGGTGAGGGCTTAGACCGGCGTGTGTAGCCACTTCCTCAAGGGTGAGCCGGTCACCTAGGTTTTCGCGAATGTAGCGGCGGGCTTTGGTAACAGAGTCCGGCTCCTGCGGCCGGGATTCAATGATCAGACGGTTGGCGGCTTTGCTAAGTTGTTTGGCGAATGCCTCCAGCAGCACCACCACACTTTTGTATTTCTTGTCCGTTATTTCCGGAGTCGCCTCCCAGAGTTTTTGGAGCGACTGGATCTCGTCTTGGCATCTGCCGGTCTCCTTGAGGAAACTGACCATATTGCGCCATGAGTGCTTCGAGCGTTCCTCAATGAACACCCGGCCGGTCCACAACCAGCCGATAGTGGTCCCACCGCAGCACACGGGCACTGTCGTAACTATCATCCGGGCTAAGCAAAACCCGCGGCAGGCGTGTTCGTTGCCCCCCTGTTTAGCCCTGAGCCCGTCGTGCGCTTTTTGACACTCCGTGCACACCCTATCGCTGCAGGGGTTCAGCTCTTTGCAGAACGAATTTTGCTCGTCGCGTTTATCTACCAAGTCGATCTGATCTGTATGGGCCAGCCGGAAAAACAGAGCAAGCCCGGTGGCCCGGCGAAAGGCATCTTCGTAGCTGCGGCACAGTTCGGAAGAATGCAGCGCTTCTACCAGTTTCCAGTCCTGACTGGTCACGATGAGTTTCATGTGAAGGATGGTTATCGTTTCTCTGTGAGCCAAAGCCCATAACTCTTCCATTGGAAAAACGCCTTGCCGGTAAATGGGGACGCGGCACACTCGCTAACCTATGCTGGACATTAAACTCATCAGGGAAAACCCTGACAAAGTAAAGGAGCGCCTCAAACTGCGCGGAGGCGACGTGTGGCAGTGTATTGATGAAGTGCTGGCAATCGACGAAAAGCGCCGGGCCGCCGAGACCGAAAAACAGCATCTCCAGTCTGAGCGGAACCGCACCAGCAAGGAAATCGGCATCGCCAAAAAGCAGGGGCAGGACACTTCCGGAATTGAAACCCAGGTGCGCGGCATCGGCACGCGCATCGACGAACTGAATCACGCGACCGGTGAACTGGACCGCCAGCAGGAGGCTCTGCTGCTGAGTATTCCCAATCTCCCGCATGATGGCTGCCCGGTGGGCGAAGATGCGGACGCGAACCCCGAAGTGCGTCGCTGGGGGGCGAAGCCGGAGTTAAGCTTCGAGCCAAAAGATCATGTCACCCTAGCCAAGGAACTCGGGCTGGTGGATTTTGAAGCAGGCGTCAAAGTCACTGGAAGCGCGTTTGTCGTCTATCGCGGCAAGGGCGCCAAGCTGGAACGCGCGCTCATCAATTTCCTGCTCGACCTTCACACCACGCAGCATGGCTACACGGAGGTGCTGCCGCCTTTTCTGGTGAATTCCGATTCGCTCATTGGGACCACGCAATTGCCGAAATTCGCCGACCAACTCTACCATTGTCCGGAGGACAATCTCTACCTCGCCCCGACCGCCGAAGTGCCGGTGACCAATCTGCACCGCGATGAAATCGTGGACCCTGAAACGCTGCCAATCAAATATACCGCCTACACGCCGTGCTTCCGTCGTGAAGCCGGAGCCGCGGGCGTGGGTACGCGCGGGCTCATTCGGATGCACCAGTTTAATAAGGTGGAACTCGTCAAAATCTGCCTGCCGGAAAACAGCATGGCGGAACTGGAGAGCCTCACCGCCGATGCCGAAAAAGTCCTCCAGATTCTGGGACTACACTACCGAGTCATCGAGCTTTGCACCGGCGACATCGGATTTGGCAGCGCCCGGACGTATGACATCGAAGTTTGGGCTCCCGGTCAGGGCGGATACCTCGAAGTCTCGAGTTGTTCGAACTTTGGCGACTACCAGTCCCGCCGTATGATGCTGCGCTACAAAGACGCGGCGACGAAAAAGAACCCCTATTGCCACACCCTCAACGGCAGCGGAACCGCCCTCGCCAGGCTGTATGTCGCGCTACTGGAGACGTATCAGCGAGAGGACGGCAGTGTCCTCATTCCTCCGGCGCTTGTCCCCTATTTCGGTGCAGAGGAAATCCGGTAGTTTTCACGCGTTGGAGAAAGCCGCGGAGCACTTTACCCCGCCATAAGGCCGAGGGGTGCGTCCGGAGGCCGCAGGGAGCCCTTCTGAGAACCGATCAATGTTGCTGTTCTACCTGCTCGTTGAAAAGGGTGACCGGCTCGTCTTAGATTTGCGCAAGGTAATAATCTAGGAGCACAGGCAGGCCACGGATTTTGAGAAAGGGAACGGGGAGCCTATCCTTGGCGTCGGAGGCGCGTCAGTCTTCTTCCTTCCCGCTCTGGGCGAGGGCTGCGACGACGCTGAAGTCTTCCAATGTGGTAGTGTCGCCTTTCACTTCGCCGCCGGTGCAGATTTCTTTGAGGAGGCGGCGCATGATTTTGCCGCTGCGGGTCTTGGGCAGAGCCGTGGTGAATCGGATGTCGTCGGGACGGGCAATGGCGCCGATTTCTTTGGTCACGTGCGCCTTGAGGGCCTTGGCGAGTTCCTGACTGGCTTGCTGTCCAGTCTTCACCGTGACAAACGCAACGACGCCCTGACCTTTAATTTCATCGGGGCGGCCGACGACTGCAGCTTCGGCGACAGCGGGATGGGAGACGAGCGCGCTTTCCACTTCGGCGGTGCCGAGGCGGTGGCCGGATACATTAAGCACGTCATCGAGGCGGCCGATAATCCAGAAGTAGCCGTCCTTATCGCGCTTGGCACCATCGCCGGTGAGGTAGTAGCCGAGCTTTTTGTATTCCTTCCAGTAAACGTCGGCATAGCGCTGCTTGTCGCCCCAGAGAGTACGGAGCATTGAGGGCCAAGGTTTGCGGATAACGAGCCGGCCTTGGGCGCCCTTGGGGACTTCCTTGCCGCTCTCGTCCACAATGGCGGCATCGACGCCGAAGAAGGGCAGGGTCGCGGTGCCTGGCTTGGCTGGCGTGGCACCGGGCAACGGGGAAATGAGGATGGCGCCGGTCTCTGTCTGCCACCATGTGTCCACGATGGGGCAGCGCTCGTTGCCGATCATGCGGTGATACCACATCCATGCTTCCGGGTTGATTGGTTCGCCGACACTGCCGAGCAGCCGCAGGCTGGAGAGGTTATACTTTCTGACATGTTCGTCGCCCCACTTGATGAAGGCACGGATGGCGGTGGGCGCGGTGTAGAGAATGGTGGCTTGGTATTTCTCTACGATCTCCCAGAAGCGGCCCATGTGCGGGGTGTCTGGCGCGCCTTCGTACATGAGAACGGTGGCGCCATTGAGCAGTGGGCCGTAGGTGATGTAACTGTGGCCGGTGACCCAGCCGACGTCGGCGGTGCACCAATAGATGTCGTCGTCTCGGAGATCGAAAATATATTTGCTTGTGACGTATGTCTGGACGGCGTAGCCTCCGGTGGTGTGAAGAATGCCCTTCGGCTTGCCGGTAGAGCCGCTAGTGTAGAGAATAAATAGCGGGTGCTCGCTGTCGAGACCTTTAGCGGGGCAGTCGGCGGTTACTTTCGCGATTTCGTCATGCCACCATGTATCGCGGCCTTCCAGCATGGAAATTTCCTGCCCTGTGCGCTTGAGGACGATGACACGCTTCACGGTGGTCGTGCCCATCTTGAGTGCGGAGTCCACATTGTCCTTGAGGGCGACTATTTTTGCGCGTCGCCAGCCGCCGTCGGCGGTGATGACGTGGGTCGCGCCACTGTCATTGATCCGGTCGAAGATGGCGTTCGCCGAGAAGCCGCCGAAGATGACGCTGTGCACCGCGCCGAGGCGTGCGCAGGCGAGCATGGCGATGACGGCCTCCGGCACCATGGGCATGTAAATAATGACACGATCTTTCGCCTTCACGCCATTCGCCTTAAGCATGTTGGCGGCTTTGCACACTTCGCGGTGCAACTGCTGATAGGTCAGTGTACGGGTGTCGCCTGGTTCGCCTTCGAAGATGATGGCGGCCTTGTTCTTGCGGGCGGGATTGAGCGCGTGGCGGTCCACGCAGTTTTCCGAAATGTTGAGTTTGCCGCCGAGAAACCATTTAGCGAACGGCACCTTCCATTCCATTACTTTGGTCCACTTCTGCTGCCACGTCAGTTCTGCCGCTTCGCGCGCCCAGAATTTTTCCGGGGACTTGATGCTTTCCGCGTGCAGTTTATGATAGTCTGCCATAGACTTTATGCGAGCGGCTTTGGAGAAGGCGGCGCCGGGTTTGAATACGCGTTTTTCGAAGTGAGAGGATTCGGTTTTTTGAGCCATAGGAATTTTTTGGGAAAGGAGTGACTGAGGCTATGCCGCGCCGGGCTTTTCGCCAAACGATTTTCACTGCCGTTCCAGCGCATTGTTTATCGCAGCCGACGGAGATGCCGTTTGAGTGCCAGCAGGCCGAGGAAGAAGGCGGCAGTTGGTTCCGGCACGATATGCGGGCCCACGATGGCGTTGAGGCGCAACCTAGCGATTGATCCTTCATCCGTGCCGGTAATGCCATAGATGTGCAATTCCAGAGGCTGGCCTCCGCTGAAGGTGAAGTCCGGGATTCCACCCTTGTCGTTCCGCTGATGGCCGACGGTTACCGGCGCCAGCCGAGCGGAGTGCCTGTAAAAGCGCGCGCGATCGAAGCAAGCGGCGCCGGTTTTTACTCAGGTGGAGGTTAAACTCCGGTCACCTGTGCGCGCGTAGAACTCACCGACGGCCAGACCGCCTTCTACAACGTGGAGCACACTGCCGAAGGTGACCGGATCGAGTGGGCGTCCTCCGTTGGTTAAGCTGCCGATCTAAAGCTCTTGATGGAGCAGGGGCCGGCCGGCGGTAAACAACAAATCTGGGTTCTGGCGGCTTTCGACGACGACGATTTTGCCTTTTCCGATGCTACCCCCCCCTGCGCGACACTGCACGGGCCCGTGAGCGAGCAATTTCTTGGAATTGGTTACCTGCCCGTCAGCGATGCTTCCGCCCTACCTCTGGCCAGCCACCTCAATGCTACGAGAGCCGACGATCTCCGGTCTGCGTTGCTCGAAGTGGAGGCCGTGGGCTGCAGTGCACGCAGCCAGCAGGTGGAAATAATCCGCCTGATGCACCCCGCTGAAGAAACGGATGAGCGGGTTGCAGGCTTAAGCCGACGCCCTTCGCCAGTTGGCCGTCTAGGAGATGAACCCGGGAAAAAGACACCCAGTTCGACGATCATTTGCGCGCCCATCGGCGACCCGATGCTATAGCGGTCAGGAGAATTAATGGTGGGGGTAAAATTGATCTGGGCGAGGCTCGCAGCAGTCGGAAGCAGAATGACCGCGAAAATGCTTGGCAGAGTGGATGAACTCATGATGGCGAACCATTCCGCAGGCACTTAAATTTTCCAAACTAACCTGCAGAGTCCGACCGATCACCGGCTTGGAAATGGCTGTGAAAGCAAATTGACAGTTGGCCGTTAGGCTGGAATACTTTTTGGTTTTTCACACACCACTATTATTTCGACCGGATGAATGTAGCAGGATTCTTCATGCGCCGACTGCTCTGGCAGTTCGGCATCAAGCAAGAGCGGCACCGCTGGAGCGCGGTGACGCGCGAGACCCAGTTGCTGGCCGAAGCTCAGGATCTTCTGGGTAAACTGGCATGGTCGCTTTGCGATGGAATCGACGATCTTTCAGGCGAGTATTGGCTGATTCTCGATCTCGACAAACGTCAGTCGGACATGCGCGATGAGTCCGATCGCACGGCCAGCGAAAACAAGGCCGCTCAGGAACGGTTATACGCGATCGAAGAAAAATATTACCAACAGATCCAGGGCATCCTCAACAGAAAGAAAGAATTGATGGAGAAAGCGGCTGAGATCATGAACGGGGCGGATGACATCAGAGAGCGGGATTCAAATACGCGCCGGAAATTCGGCAGCCTCAAAGCCAAGCTGGAAGTCCTTAAACGCCAAGACGGCGACTTCGCTGCCGAGATCGACAAAACCCGTCAGTCACTGGTGGCGCTGAAGGAATCCCATGCCATTGACCTTGCGGAAATCACTAGGCGGGAAGCCGAGGTAGAGAAACTCGAGCAGGCGGTGCAGTTCATCGATGAAGAAGTCAGTGGGCGTCGTGATGCCCTCAAGGCGGAAACCAATGACATCGTGACAGAGATCGGGAGGCGATCTAAATACATCGCGGAACTATCGGCCAAGATCGGATCCATCGACAATCAAAAAGGGGAGTATTGCTTCATGGTTGGCCAGTATCTGAGCAATGCCATCGGCGGCCTTGACCCAGGCGCGCAGAAAGCTCTCGCCGCTTACCGGTCCATCGTGGCCAAGATCAAAACCCTACGCACCAGCATTCAATACAACCAGCGGTTAGCCCGCCGCGTGGGCCGCTAATACGGCGCCCCGCCTTGCATCCGAGCAGGTTGGCAGTTATCGGAACGGCTATGATGCTCCGCCTTTTGTAGCCGGCTACCTCCAAAAGGCGCTTCCGGCTCCAGCAGCACCCGAGGGTTTTGGACCGTTCGCTCAAAAGCACTGCATCGAATGCCACGACGGCGATGCCAAAAAAGGCGGGCTGGATATGGAATCGTTAACCATGATACCGGACGAGGCGTCGTCAATGAAGTGGGCGCGCATCCATGACCGGATTGCTTTCGGTGATATGCCGCCAGCCAAAAAGCCGCGCCCGGAGGAACTGGAAAAAGCAGAGGCGCTCAAATGGCTGGCTGTGGCGAGCGATTTGCCCGAAGTGCCGGAACGCGCGGTCATTGAGCGCGTGGTGGTGGAAATCCGGCGCGAGTGGTATAAGAAATGATCAGGCGTGGCGCCGGCGCCGACTGGCCAGCCCAGCTAGCACCGAGGGACTCAGCGCGCCAGCGCCCGGTTCTCGCACCGTTTGTGAGAATTTAAGTGACGGGAGAAGTCGCGGGAGTCATGTTTACGAGACTTACGGAATTCACCGGATCCGGCTACAGTTGAGCCGCTACTGAGATCAAGGGAAATGGGGTCCGTCAGCACGTCGCTCTGATTGGCGATAAACCCCAAGTTCACTACCTCTACCGGCGCTGGTCCGTTTTTAAAACTGAACGCGACAAACGGCACGGTGAGGGTGTATTATGTAGGGTGGATACCGCAGCACATTTGTCCGCATCTCATTCAGCGACATCTCCGGGCCCGAGTTTTCGAATTGGGCAGAATTTTTCTGCGGAAACTGTCGGGCGATTGCTGCATCTTCCGGCGGGCCTGTGCCGCGCCTGTTTTCTGGGAGCGTTTTACCCCGGGGGAAGCAAGGAGCGCACCTTCTCAGCTGCACGCACGAAGGATACCAGAGCCGTCTCGATTTCTGCCTTCGTCGTGAAGCGCGAGAGCGACACACGTAGCGATTGCACCGCCTCTGTGCGCCCAAGTCCCATCGCCGCGAGCACGTGAGAAATGTGATTCGATCCCGTGTGGCAGGCGCTGCCTGCGCTCACGCAGATGCCGTCGCGATCAAGGAGGATCATCATGGCAGCCGCCTCCGTGCCCTCGATGCGCAGGCTACTGGTGTTGGGGACACGGGGGGCGCTGCCGGTGTTGATGTGCACGCCGTAGAGGCGGCGCTGGAGTTCGGATTCGAAGAAGTCCCGCAGCGCGGCGGTTTTGTCATGGCCGCCCTCCAGGTGACCTCGTGCAGCCTCTGCCGCAGCTCCCACTGCGACGATCCCCGCGATGTTCTCCGTCCCCGCGCGACGGTTGTTTTCCTGTCCGCCGCCGAGCAGCCAAGGCTGGAAGGCGACACGCTTGTTCACGTAGAGGACGCCAACGCCCTTGGGCGCGTGGAATTTATGGCCTGAGAGCGACAGGTAATGGATCGCACCTCCCGCGAGTTTTATGGGCACCTTGCCGCCGGCGGCCACTGCATCGGTGTGAAAAAACGCCCCGGCATTTTCCGCCAGCGCGGCGGCCTGTTGCACGGGAAAGGTGACACCGGTTTCGTTGTTCGCCCACATGAGAGTGACGAGCGCAGTTTGGCCGGGCCGGATCGCCGCAGCGAGAGACTCCATGTCGAGGCTGCCGTCGAGGCGCGGGGCGAGGCGCGTGATTTCACAGCCCTGCTTTTTCAGCGTGGCGCAGGGACGCAGCACTGCATCGTGTTCGGAGGAGCAGGTGACGATGTGCCGCCGGTTCGGCAGAAGGTGCAGTGCGGAATGAATCGCGGCATTGTCCGACTCCGAGCCTCCGCCAGTGAAGATGACCTCCTCCTCGCCACAACCCAGCAGCGCAGCCGTTTGCCCGCGGGCCAGATCGAAGGCGCGGCGCACCGGTTTTGCCGCCGCGTATCCGCTGGAGGCATTCGCAAAATGCTCGCGGAGGAAGGGCAGCATGGCCTCCACCGCTGCCGGATCGACGGGCGTGGTTGCGTTGTTATCGAGATAAATCATGGGGAAGATTTGAGTTTCCAGTTTTCAGCATCATCTATTAGCGCTCTCGCTGAGAACGGAAAACAGAAAACAGAAAACTTCCCATGCGCCTCTACCGCCTTCCCGATTCTCTCATCGCCGTGACTCATGACCGCGCTGTGCGCCTGCCCAGGCTCACGCTGGACGCCGTATTCGCTGCGGATGATCCCGCGGCGATGGTGGGGGCCGCGTGGAAGAATGGCGAGCCCTGTGCGCCGCCAGACCTTTCGCAGCCCATCCCCGCGCCCGTCGAGAGCCAGGAAGTGTGGGCCGCCGGAGTAACGTATTTTCGCAGCCGCGTGGCGCGCATGGAGGAGAGCGAGCAGGCCGGGGCCTCGCGCTTCTACGACATGGTCTATGAGGCGGACCGCCCTGAGTTGTTTTTCAAAGCCACGGGCCCCCGCGCCCGCGGGCACCGGCAGCCGGTTCGCATCCGTGCGGATGCCACATGGAATGTGCCCGAGCCCGAACTGGTCCTTGCGGTGAATGCCGAAGGCCGGGTGTTTGGCTACACGATAGGCAACGACATGAGCAGTCGTGACATCGAAGGCGAAAATCTACTCTATCTTCCGCAGGCGAAGGTGTATCGGGGCTCGTGCGCCGTGGGGCCTTGCCTCACCATCTGTCCGCCAATGAGCGCAGAGACGGGCATCCACCTCACCATCCTCCGGGGCGGCGAAGTCGCGTTCGAGGGCAGCACGAGTCTTGCGCAGTTGAAGCGCACACCGCAAGAACTGGCAGACTGGCTTTTCCGCGAGAACGAATTTCCCCTCGGCGCGCTCCTCTTCACCGGCACCGGTTTGGTGCCGCCTGGGCAGTGGACGCTGGCCATAGGGGATGTCGTGCGCATTCGCATCGACGGGCTGGGCGAACTGGAGAATGCCGTGGGCGAGTAGCAGGAAAAGGAATTGCCATGCCGCAGGCCCCCGCTTAATATGCCAGTTCCATGCGCCCGTTGCTTTTCATCGTTTCCCTGATGTCCGCCGCTCCGTCTCTGCGCGGGGAGGAAAAACCCGCCGTGACTGAGGCGTTGCCGCTGCAGTTGAAATGGCAGACGGGTTTCCGCTACGTGCAGCGCATCGAGATCAACCAGAGCGGCAAGCTGCCGTCGAAGGGAGGTGTGAAAAATCAGCACGCCAACATTACCGCCGAGATGGTGCTTAGTGTCCGCCCGCACTCAAAGGACGACTGGCGCTCGCTGGGCGTGAACTGGAATGCATTTTCCATAGACGGTTCCAACGGCGGCGCGGAATTTGGCTATAATTCCTCCAAGCCCAGCAAAGTGGTGGACGAAGGGACGGCCAAAGCCGGAAATGAAATCCTGTCCTATATCGGCAGGGAGTTTCTGCTCCAGATTGATCCTCTCGGAACGATCTCTGCTACGCCGGAATTCGATGCGGCTGTTACAGAGATCACGAAGAAAGCCCCTCACGTGGCTGCGCCGGTGAAGGCGTTTTTCAGCAGGACGAACATCACGCAGTTGCTGCGCTTGGGTATGCTGCCTGCGGTGCCGGACAAGCCCGTGGTCATCGGCGGGACGTGGCCCTTCCAGGCGAAATTCGAGATTCCCGTTGTCGGTTCCCTGCACATGGACGGGACCTGCACCATGAGCGGCTGGGTTAACCGCGGCGGGGCGCAGTGCTGCGAAATCCCGGTCAGCGGCAGCCTTGATTTCAACTCCACGCTGCAGGCTAGTCTCATGGGGCTCAAGGACGCGGAGGGTAAAATGACGGGCGCCGTGTGGTTCGATACCGATCTCGGCTGGGCGCGTGAATCGGTGACCACATGGGACGTCACCGCCACGCTTGCTGGTATCGCTTCCGCGCAAGACGGCTCGCCGCAGTTTGTGCCGCTCAAGCAAACCACCCGCATCACGCTGCTGCGCATGGAGACCGTGAAATGATTGCGCCCCCGCTGCTGCTGACACTGCTAGTCATTCTGGCCACAGCCCGCGCCGGGGAACGCCCGGTCCTTCTCAAAGTGCGTTGACAGGTTACATTACAGTTGGAAGTGCCGTTCAGACGTTGTGGACGATGCGGACGATGCGGACGATGCGGACGATGCGGACGATGCGGACGATGCTTTCACGGCTAAAGTCCGCCAGCTTTGTGAGCAAGGGCGCGTGAGAACTTGCAAAAACAGACCACAGGTGCCGTCTTTGGCAAAACACTGCGCGCGACAATTTGCAAACCACTGCTATGAAGGCGCCCTTTCGACCTTACTGTGAGGTATTTCTCGCTCTTATTTTCCATGCTCCTCTCTACCGCGGTCCTTTGGGCGGCGCCGTCCGATGCGCCTGCAAAGAAGACGCCGCTACCTGAGAAGCCGGCTCGCTCTGCTCCGAAGACGAAGCCGGGCACAGTTCCGGCTAAAACGGCTGCGCCAAAACCCAAGGTGGAATGGCGGCCGGAGTATCATAATGGCCGTGCCTATGTGTCCGCCGAACAGGTCGCGACCTACTACGACATGCCCAAACCAGTCGTCTCCGGGGACATGGTCGTCATACAGAACAAATACTTCCGCATCGAACTCAACAGGACCAGCCGGTTGGTCAAACTCAACGGCTGGACGCTCTATTTTTCCTACAGTGTGACAAAGAAGCACGGGCGCACGCTGGTGAGCGTTTTCGATGTTCGCAATGTGCTCGACCCCATCATGCGCCCGAATGACCGGCGCGATCCGGCCGTTTTGAAAACCGTGGTCATCGACCCCGCCGGAGGTGGAAAGGAGACCGGGATCAAGTCGCCGTTCATCGCCGAAAAAGACCTAACGCTGGATGTGGCCAGACAGATGGCGGAACTTTGCCGGTCTAGGGGATTCAATGTAGTGCTCACCCGCGACAGCGATGTGTTCGCGTCTGCTGAGGACCGTAGGAAAAAAGCGGATTCAGTCACGGATGAATCAATCTTCATCTCCCTCCGCGCCAGCAGCAGCAGCAGCGCGAAAATGCGCGGGTTTGAAAGCAACACCCTGCCGCCTGCCGGCACTCCGGCCACCGGTGAAAAGGAGGACGGTGAGATCGACAAAAAGTTTTACGCAGGAAACGTCAATGACCGTGAAAGTCTGGCGTTGGCTACCGTAATCCAAAGCAGCGCCGTGACGAATTTGAAGACTGTCGACCTCGGCCTCAAGCGTCAGCGTTTCGGTGAGTTGCGCGACATCAACATGCCCGCCGCGGTTTGCCGGCTGGGCTATCTTTCGCATAAGGAGGAGGCGCAGAAGCTCGCTGCGCCGGAATACCGCACCCTCATCGCGCGCAGTCTCGCGGATGCCGTGCAGCGTTACGCCAATTTTCTTAGCGACCACATCGACGAGCGTGCCGCGGAGGATAAATTTCGCCCCCTGAAATTTGGCAGCATCAACGCCTCCCGCGCCATTGAGGGAACAGTGCTCACCGGCGAGCAGGTGGTCGTTGAAATGCCGATCGAAGCCGTGGTGGCCGCCATTTTCGATCCCCGGAAAATCGAAGTTCAGGTCTTTCTCTTCGAGCATGTGAACGGGTCTGAAATTGACCTTAGCCTTGCGGACCCTCCAAAAGTCGAATGGGTTTCCGTGTTGCCTGATTGGCACACCTCCAAAACGGAGGTCCTGCGTGCTACCTACCTCCGGCCACCCTTTGGCGCCGCGGAGTCCAAAGCGTACGGCAAGCGCAGCTACCTCGGTTACGTGGCTCGCCTCGTCTATGACGGTAAAGTGATGGACGAGACATCCTCGCCGCAGAATTTGCACCGGGCGCTGTACTACTTCACCACGGTTTTCCCACGTCGCTAACGGTTTAGGGCCGGGTCACTTTAAGACGCACAAACTGCCGCAATCTGGCGTCGGGCGTGAACTCGAGTGTTTGAAGGACGGTGCCGCGGTCAGTGTGGACATTGCTCACAGCAAGGCCTGCGGAGGAAGCAGCATTGATCCAACTCTCGAGATTGGAGGAGATCTGAGTCACTCCGGTGATGCCGGAAGCATCCGAGCGGCGCTCCCATGTGAAACGCACCCCTCCCGCAGCAGGCGGAGAAAGCTTCACCGGCGCACTGGATTGCCGCCGCGGATTGAGTCGCGTGTAGTATTCCATGAGGTTAGTGAGGCTGTCTCCGTCCGGGTCTGCGTCCTCTGCCGTAAGGATCCCGGCGGCGATTTCTGTGACGGTGAAATAGTCGCTGAGCCAGTCGGTGAAAGCCAGACTTGAGCGCACACTGCCAGGAGTGGGCAGGCTGGAGCGCCAGTGATCGCCATCGTCTTCGCTGGTGCCGGAGAAAGGAGCCAGCAGTTCAAGGGCGTGCCCGCCGCCATCGACTGCGGCAGGCCATGTGCCCTCGTCGTCGTAGTTGAATTCGGCGATCACTGCGCCCGCGCGGGTGACGAGTTTGATGCGCTCACCGTTGTTGGAGAGCTTGGTGCCGTGCTGGAAAATCCCGGCTGGCGTGAGGGTGTTTCCAAAACGCAATGCGAACGCGGCGGAGTTGGTCGCCAGAACCAGACTGGCTCCGGCGGAAAGATCGTGCACAGTGGAATTCTCCGCAAAGTCAAAGTCAATGCCGGCCGCGAAGCGCAGCGTGTCTAGGGCCACTAGGGCATTGGACACGTTTGTGATTTCCAGAAACTCGAACTGATTTCGATCGTGGAAACCGGCGGCGATTTCATCAGCGGAGGGAGCAGTCGGGTGATAATAAACTTCCGTAATGGCAAGCGAAGCAGGGGTGGGCGGGACTGCGGTGGTGAAGGTTTTCTCCACAAGGGGAGACCACTCACCAGTGTCACTCTGCACTCGGGCATTGACCGTAAACCTTCCTGAGGGCGCGGCGAAGGCAGCAGTGTAGACTTGCGCTTCTGTATCGAGACTGCCAACCAGCGGCACGCGGGGATCGGCTCCATTTAGCGTAAAGTAAATCGTGCCGCCGGAGACGGAACTGAGCGAGACCTCATTGTTAGTAAGTGTGATTGGAGGCGCTTCGGTATGAGGGAAAAGGCCCCGGGCGCGCAGTTGATCACGCAGGATTTCCGCGCGCTGGACTGCAAAGGTGCTTCGGATCCATGCAACCTCGGGCCGCCAGTGAGTGTTACGCGTCATCTGTGGCGTGCTGGTCCATGAACGCGTCAGCACGCCGTTCACGAAGGAAAGTCCGGCACCGGCCGCGGCTCCCCAGCGGGCGGTCTCCGCCACCATGGGCAGGTCGAGTTCGCTTATGAGAGCGTTCACCCGTGCCGCGGCCGCCTGCGGGCTGAGCAAGCCGCCATTGAACAGGAGCCGTTGAGCGCGGTCCGCCACATTGAGCCGGAATTCCGGATGTGCCCGCAGTGCATTCCATGGAGCGGCGGGGGTGCCGCTTTGCGCGATGCCGGTGAAATCCATGTCGAGCTTCCGCATATTCACTGCGGGCCAGAAGAGTCCGGGGAGAGTCGAGTCCCGGTCCACAAGGTGCGATATCAGCAGGTGATTACCCATGGTGATTTCCCCATCCCATGTAAAAAATCTCCAAGCGCCCGGGCTGGTGGTCCTAGTATTGCGCACAGCATACCAGTTTTTCGCGTTAAAGGCCGCCGCATTCCCTGTGATGGTGGGCACCGCCACCGGACCCAGCCAATCGTGATCTCCGCCCCACATGCGGATCAAAAGGTGATCAATGTAGCGCTCCGGGCCAAGCAAGTTGGTCAGTTGATTATACTTCGCATTTGTCGTGATGGGGAATGAGCAGAGCGACTGCAGGGTGTCCCACGCCTCATCGGTGCCGTCCACGACCTGATTTAGTCCGCTGCTACTGTTGGTGTTGCTGTGGTGCAGCACATCCCACTCAGCGGGATTTCCGCCCGCGCGATCCGCGAAAAATTCAGCGTTCGGCCGTTCATGTAGGTCGTAGAGCCCCCAGTAGAGCCCGTTGAGACAAAGATGCACATAACGCCCCCGCGGCGACAGCAGACCGGCTTCATTTTCCGTGCGCCGGAGAAACTGGTCGCGAAGATAACTTGCATGGAAAGGCACGTCATTCGTATCAAGGTTTCCATCGCGGCTCCGTATGGTGTAGCTGTCATGCCCGCCGGGCCGCAGGACGAGTTGGTCGAAGGTTTCGCTGACGGCTCCGGCAAAAAGCGGGAACGACACCGGCCCGTCTCCTGTGCCTCCGCTGAAGTCTATGCGAAAGCCCTTCTTTGCCATGTCGCGCACCGCTCCCCCGTGCGCCTGCAGTGAGCCGCGGGCGGCAAAGCGCTCTCCGGTATTCAGCGGATTAAAAAATTCCACTCCCACCGCTACTTCCGCATCGCCGCTGCGCAGGTCACCCTGAATACTGGCATCGCCAAACAGCTCCGGCACCCGCCCCGTAATGCACAGCACCGGCAGCGTTTGTGTCAAGGCTGGCAGCATGAGGGATGAATACGCCGCGCTGTCGGTAATGGCGGTGCTCATGCCATAAACCGCTCTATCCTTTGCACCGGTGAATGCGGCGGAGTTCCCCATAGTTGCCGGGTAACCCGCGGGGCCGGCCGGCTGAGTCGCCCACCCGGACGGAAAGATATAAGTCTGCGTATCGGTGTTTGACGGCAGCCGGTTCGCCGAAAAAGCCCGCGCTCGCAGAGTGGCGGTGGCGCTGATGTTCACCGGTGATGCATACAGGGCACTGGATTCGTCCGGTTGGCTGCCATCGGTGGTGTAGCGAATCATTGCGCCCGGGGTGTCACAGGTCAGCGCCACTGTGAATGGCAATGAGTAAAACCCCCGCTCAACGTTGAAATGGGTGTCGAGCGTGTAGCCGGTGAGCGCGGCAGCGGCATTCGCTGAGCCGCGTGTGGGCATGGCCAAGTAACCCGTCGCCCCGTCCCCCGCCCGCCCATAGCTGTAGCCGGAGAACTGTTTCGGATAGGGCTGAAAGCAGGATGCGCAATTACCGGCGGGAGGATACAGCCCAAGAAACTCCCCGCTGCCCGAAAGAGTAAAGTTGGTGTGCAGCGGCTCCGTCGCTGTCCTCCGGTCCATGCCGGAAGCGCCTATGACCAAATAACCACCGGCCGGAACCGTCACCGCAGGAAATGTCCACTTGGCGCGTTGGGCAGGCTCATCTGTTAGGGTCCAGCCACTAAGCTCCACCGCAGTGGCATCGGGATTGTGAATTTCGATCCAGTCGGACGTCAGTTCAAGATCATCGACATCCGGTCCCTTGTTGATGGCGAGGAATTCGCTAATGAATGCACCGGCAGAGCCGGGCCCGGCGGAAAACAAAAGGGCTGCAATAAGGAAGGGAATACCTCTCATGGGGAGTAAGGCGAATCGCCGGAAACAAGAGTGCCAGAAGTATCCGTTCACAGCAATCCTTCAGTTCCGCTGTTCTAAATTTCCCACCGTTCCGCTCCGCAGATGAGAACTTGACGAACTGGCTGTTTTTTGTCTTGTCATTCAGCATTTATGAAATCTAAAGTTCTGCTTTCCGTCATCGCTTTCTCCGCCTCCTCTGCTTTCTCCGCCCTCCCGCCACGCCCTACTGCGGGGGGGGACTGGCCTTCCTATCGTGGACCTAACGGGGACGGCACAACCCCGGCCGACTTTGGCAAAGTATGGGACACCGCCGGACCGAAACAGGTGTGGAAAGCAGATACAGCCAAAGGATTCAGCAGCATCACAGTCAGCGGCGGTATCGCCTCCACGCTGGTCACCCGTGACCTCGAAGGCTCGCCAGCGGAACACGTTGTAGCCTTTGATTCCTCGACCGGAAAAGAACTCTGGGCTCAGCCGCTGAAGCTCGCCAAGTATGACGGTGGCGGCGACGACGGCACTGGTGACAATAAAGGTGGCGACGGTCCCCGCAGCACCCCCACCATTTCCGGTGACAATTTGTACGTCTACGGCAGCAACCTCGACCTTTACTGCTTCGATGCAAAGAGCGGCAAAAAGGTCTGGGACAAAGACATACCCAAAGAATTCGGCGGCAAAAACATCAGGTGGCAGAACGCTATCTCGCCCCTCATTGAAGGAGAGTTCGTCATTGTGAGCGGCGGGGGCGCGGGCGCGGCGTTCATCGCTCTGGATAAGGCCACCGGCAGTCTTAAATGGAAGAGTGGGGACGACACTATCACCCACGCCACCCCTGCCGCCGCCACCATCCACGGCACTCGTCAGATCATATTTTTCGCCAAGAGCGGTCTCGTCGCCCTCACTCCGGCGGACGGTAAAGAACTCTGGCGTCAGGAATACAAATTCAACATCAGCACGGCCGCATCGCCCGTCGTTTTTGAAGACGTCGTTTATTGTTCCGCCGGCTACGGCGTGGGCGGTGGTGCCTACAAAATCGAGAAGAAAGGCAGCGCGTGGTCCAGCACAGAACTGTGGCGCAAAGAGGGCAACGATGTTGCGAACCACTGGAGCACTCCCGTCATCAAAGACGGCTACCTTTACGGCATGTTCCAGTTCAAGAACTACGGCGAAGGCCCCGTGAAGTGCGTGGACATTCGCACCGGTGAGGTGAAGTGGGAACAAAAGGGATTCGGCCCTGGAAATGTCATCCTCTCCGGTGACCGCATCCTCGCGCTTTCAGATAAAGGGGAACTGATCCTCTTCTCGGCAAAACCCGATGCTTACAAGGAACTGGCACGCGCCGATGTGCTTGATGGCAAATGCTGGAGCACACCAACGCTCGCCAACGGCCTCATCTTCGCCCGCAGCACTAAGCAGGCGGCGGCCTTCCAGATCGGCAAATAGCGGAGGTCGATAAATCCTGGTGTCACGGTTTTTTGCCGTCTAGCCACTTCTCATTTGTTTACGTGGGGCTTTCCGTTCCCAGCGAAGCCGCCGCTTTACGGCAGCCGACGCCAGATGGTATGGATTAGCAGCCATTCCACCAGGAGGATGCTGATGGCGGGGATGAGCAGCCAGAGATAGAGTTCCTCGTAGCTCTTGAAATGCTTCACCTTGCGCTCGGTTTTCTCCAGTTCGTTGATTGTTGCGTAGATGTCTTCCAGGGTGCGGGTATCGGTGGCACGAAAGTATTTGCCTCCTGTAAGCTCTGCGACTTTGGTAAGCATCGCTTCATCGATCTCGACCTTCGTGGGTACCAGACGCACCGTGCCAAATACGTCGCGCTGAGGCATGGGGGCCTCACCGTTAGTGCCGGCACCGATGGTATAGATCTTGATGCCAAGTTTCTTCGCGGCTTCGGCGCTGGTCTCGGGGTTCACGCCGCCTGCTGTTTGCACGCCGTCGGTGAGCAGAATGGCGATGCGGCTTTTGGCTTCCGAGCGGCTCAGACGGTCCACGGCACTGGCGATGGCTGAGCCTATGGCCGTGCCATCCTCCACCATGCCGATCTTCACATCTGCGAGGCGGGTGTTGAGCCATGCGTGGTCCATGGTGAGAGGACCGACCAGATAAGGCCGGCCGGCGAATGCGACCATGCCGATCTTGTCGCCCGGGCGTTCTTTGAGGAAGTTGGCGACCACATCTTTCACCACTTCCAGACGCATGGCGCGCTGATTATTCAGTGTGAAATCCATGGCCTGCATCGAGCCCGAGACGTCGAGCGTGAGGATGATGTCGATACCACTAGCCTCAATCTCCATGGTGCCTTTGCCAATGCGCGGGCGAGCTAGAGCCACGATGCCCATGGCCATGGCCAGTAGCATGGGCAGCAGTCGAAATCCTCTGATGGCTGAATGCGGCAGCCGCCCGGTGACAGTCGCATCCATGGTGGTGGGAAGGCGCAACGCTGGAGGTCTGCCGTGTCTACCTTTCCAGAACAGGAGAATGACAGGCACAGCCAGCAGCCAGAGAAGGTGCGGGTGGGCATACTCGATTTCGTGCCAGTTCCAGTTCATGCCTTACCTCCTTCAGGTTGGGGCTCGCCCGCGGCGCGCACAAAATTGAAGGCTGCGCTGATGAGTTCCAGCCGCTCCGCATTGTCAAACTCGGCACCGGCAAACTTAGCCGCGTCGCAAGTTTGGAGAAAGCGCTGCAGTAGCGGTTGATGCGCTGCCAGCGGCTGGGGCGCTCCGCTGGTGAGCGCGCGGAGAAATTCCTCGGTCGTCCGGGCCGGGGCTGCGATGCCAAAGCGGTCTGCTATGAATTGCCGAACCACTCCCGCCGCGCTATCAGCCAGCGGCCCGGGCTCCAGCTTGGTCCGTTCGCGGTCCACTGCATCCAGAGCTGCCAGAGCCCGCTGCTGCGGAGCAAAAGTGCGCTGCTTCCTACGGAGCTTAAGCAGCCACCAGACGAGACCAGCCAACACGGCCGCGGCCGCGAGGCTGATCCATAATGTTGACCATGGGAAATCCTCCACTTTTGGTATTTCCACCGGCGGTCGTGGCGGCCGTATGTCCTCTTCCGGTGGAGTTGGCGCGGGCCCTGCGGTCGGCGGACCTTGCGCCGCAGTATTCATCGCCAGCAGTAATGACAGCAGCACCGGCCGGTCAAGGAGGGGCTGTAGTGTGTGGGGAGTTTTGATCTTACCTGTCTGATCTGCCATGACGTTCAGTGGTAAAGTCAGCGCCGCACCGCGGGCAAGGGCTTTACCCGTGTTTGCTTAATTGGAGCAGTCCGGCTCTAACACGCCTCCGCGCAGCGAAAACCGGCGATATGCCCCACCGCTTCAAGACAGGCAGAGTCATCAAAAAGTTTCGGGGGCGGCCCTGAATGCCTGAGGCCGGGGTTCTTGCTTGCGGCGGTGCCGGGCAATGTTCACAAGTGCCCGTAGATGCTTACCATTGCAGGCCGCCAATTTCACTCCCGCCTCCTTACCGGCACGGGAAAGTTTTCCTCGCCGGAAGTCATGCGCGTTGCACTTGATGCGAGCGGATGTGAAATTGTGACTGTGGCACTGCGCCGGGCGG
Source organism: Akkermansia muciniphila (assembly GCA_945861415.1). Taxonomy (GTDB): domain Bacteria; phylum Verrucomicrobiota; class Verrucomicrobiia; order Verrucomicrobiales; family V1-33; genus V1-33. The sequence goes on from CAMAUV010000002.1 coordinate 73,542, forward strand.
ACCTTTCCGGAAAAGGTGACCCGTTTGCAAACATACTCGAGTTCATTGATCCAAAGAAGTATCTACTCCTGCCAAATACCAGCGGCGCGAACACCGCAGAGGAAGCGGTGCGCCTTGCGCGTCTGGCCGTGACTGCGGGCCTCCCCAATTGGGTGAAGCTCGAAATACACCCGGACCCGCGCTATCTGCTTCCTGATCCCATTGAGACGCTCAAGGCCGCTGAAATCCTCGTGAAGGAGGGATTTACCGTGCTGCCTTATATCAATGCAGATCCTGTGCTGGCGCGCCGATTGCAGGACGCCGGAACGGCCACGGTGATGCCGCTGGGCTCACCCATTGGAAGTAACCAGGGATTGGCCACAAAGCGGCAGATTGAGATTATCATTGAGCAGGCCACTGTGCCGGTGGTGGTGGATGCGGGCATCGGAGCACCGAGCCATGCCGCCGAGGCGTTGGAGATGGGAGCGGATGCTGTACTGGTGAATACAGCCATCGCGGCGGCGGGAGATCCGGTGCGCATTGCGCATGCCTTTCGCATGGCGGTGGAAGCAGGGCGAGAGGCTTACGAAGCCGGACTGCCGTCCCGTCTTTACACAGCCAGCGCTACCAGTCCGCTCACAGGATTCCTCAACCCATGAGCAATACGGAAGCGCAAGAGGCCAGCCCCCCTCCCGCGCAGACCGGCAATATGCGCCGCTTCGTCATCGCGGCTGCTGTCCTGCTCGTCTTTACCGGCCTAGTCGTTTATTTCATCGCGAGCTATCGCCGGGCCAATGCGTGGAAGGTAACTTGGAGCACACTCAGCAAGAGCTTGCCGCCGAGCGGCGGAAAGCCCTTTGGAAAACGCCTCGTCATTCCGGTGCCTTCGTTCCTTCAGAGTGATCCGCGCTGGGGCGCAAACCCGCTGGGGCCTAGTTCCTCAGACACGCTGGCTTCCGCCGGCTGCGCTGTCGCCGCTGCCGCTATGATCCTTTCCAGTTATGGAGTGGATACGGATCCGCAGCGCCTCAATGATTTCCTTCAGGCGCACAATGGCTACACTCCTGAGGCATGGATCAAATGGGAGGCCGCCGCGCAACTGAGTCCGCGTAAACTGGACCTCTACGAAAACGATGCGTCCTACCAGCTGATTGATGAAAACCTAGAAAAAGAAAACCCGGTTATCGTCCGCATCCGCTACCAGAGTGGCATCACGCACTTTGTGGTGGTATGCGGCAAAGAAGGGCTGGACTATCTGATTACAGACCCGGGTAAGGGCGGTGAAGCCGGCGTCTATCCGCTGAAGAATCTCGGCTCGAACATCGAGGCGCTGCGCTTCTACACTCCTCAGTCCTGAAGCGGTGTCTTCGTCTTCTCAAGGAGCCGGATGTCTGCGATCACCATGTTCTTGTCCACGGCCTTGCACATATCATAGAGGGTCAGCGCCGCCACACTCACCGCGGTGAGCGCCTCCATTTCCACGCCGGTGGCAGCTGATGTTTTGACTGCTGCGGTGATGCGCAAGACCCCGGGCTCAAAGTCGAAATTCACCTCCACCGCCGCGAGTGGAAGTGGATGGCAGAGTGGTATGAGCCGGGCGGTTTCCTTTGCCGCCTGAATTCCCGCAATCCGGGCGGTGGCGATCACATCGCCCTTGGGCAGTCCGCCGGATTGGATGAGCGACAGCGTCGCCGGTGCCATGCGGATACTGCCTTCCGCAAGGGCACGGCGCACCATCGTGGGCTTGGCCGATACATCCACCATGCGAGCCTCCCCGCGGACGTTGAGATGAGACAGTTCGTCCGCCATTCCTTAGCTGGCGGGAGAATAGTCGGTTGCTAACATGGACACCGAGAGCACGCCGTCCTTAACCGTTAGCGAACCCCCTGCTGCCTTTTCCGAAGCTTCGCGCACCGTCTTCCAGTCCGGATCAGCGCGGAAGGCGTCAAAACTGGTCTGACGTGCCTTGTCGGAATCATGGGAAATGAAATAAAGCAGCGTGTCCTCTGCTCCGGGCTGACCTTTATCCAGCGTCCAGTAGCCGAAGTGTTTCATGCCGTACTTGGAAAACAGCTTCATGGTATGGTCGCGGAAGCGGGCATGGAGGTTCGGCAGCTTACCGGGCGAGCAGGTGTAGATGCGCAGCTCGAAGGTTTTGGCAGGGTCATGCTTCGCGGGCTTCACTTCCGGCGAATAATCCGTGGTTGTGAGAAAAGTGGATTCCACCTTGGCAACCAGCCCGCCGTCCTTCTCCGATTCCGAAGCAGCTCTCTTCCAGTCGGGATCCGCTATGAAGGCCTTCCATGAGGCATCGCGGGCCTTCCGGTCCGGATATGAGAGAATGTAAAAGAGCTTACGTTCCGGATTTTCTAGAGGCATCCAATAGCCCACGTTCGTCATGCCGTGCTTTTCAAAGAGTTTCGTGGTATGATTGCGGAAGCGGGCATTTAAAGCATCCAGTTTGCCTTCTGGGGAATAATAAACGCGAAGTTCGTAGCAGCGGGTGTCTTTCGGCGCTGCGTCAGCAGCAATCAGCGGAGCGACCGCGGCGGCGGTCACGGTGGTGGTGAGGAATTGACGGCGGTTCATAAGAAAAGTAATAGAATGTGATTAGTGCTGCTAAAGCGCAGACCTGTCGCCGCCGCAAGTCCGGGTATTATTACCACCGTGGTCCACCCGGGGATCCACTCCGTAAGTCGGGCCGCTTCCCGGCCAGCAGGGGCGCTGTTGGTTTGGGTCAGAGAAGAAGACCGGCGCGTTCCCGACCGGGCGCTGGATATAAATTTCAAATTGAGCAGTTCCGGCGAATTCCTTGAACTAAGCCATATTCCGGCAGGCGAGCCGCTGGAAGCAGTAGATGAATACTCACCCGCCTATCAGCGGCAGTTTGAAGGTATCCTTTACGGGATGGCCCAGAAGACTGCCAGCGCCTCCCTCGTCACTTCCGGCACCACAACTCGCTATCTTGTCCCAACGAATGGCAATCTTGACGTTAATCAGAGACTGAATGCCTTCAACTGGATCGGCACGACTTTCAGCGACGCAGTGGCTCGAGACAGCCACGCAACATTCATCTTACTGCGGCCAGTATTCCGCCATCTTCCGGCGCAGAAAGGCGGCGGAGCGGGCGAGCTGGTCGAATCCGTCCACGCCGTCTTCAATGCTGATCCAGCCGTCAAAACCGTGGTCGCGCAGGATGGTGAAAATGGCGTCGTAGTCGTTCATGCCCTTGCCGATTTCGCCGTGCCGGAGGCGTTTGGCGTAACCGACCACACCGCCCTCTTCGCGGCGCAGGTCTTCGAGCGTGCCCTCTGCGAGATAGCGGTCGCTGGCATGCATGGTGACTACACGCGGGGCCACCCTGCGCAGAAGTTCGATGGGGTCCTCGCCGATGAGTATCGTGTTTGAAGGGTCGTAGTTCACGCCAAAGCGCGGGTGCTCGATCTCCTTCACGATATCGCAGAAAATGTCCATTGGCTGGGCGAATTCCGGGTATTCCCAGAAGTCGTCTTTGTAGTGGTTTTCGATGATGAGAGTGACTCCTTGTTCTTCCGCGCAAGGCAGGCAGGCGGAGATGCTGTCCACTGTGTAGCGGATGCCCTCGGCGCGGGAAACCTCCGGCCGGTTTTGCCCGCTGAGCACGCGGCAGAAACCGCAGCCAAGAGCCGCCGCCATGCGGATCCAGTGTTTCTCCTTTTCAATCTCCTTCGCCCGGAAGGCGGAATCAGGGTGTGTGAAGTCCGGCGAGCAGCACATCATGGGAATGGCAAGGTTTTTCGCCGCCGCATAGTCACGCAGCGGAGTCCAGTTCGCTTCGTCCTCCATTTCGAGAAAACCGCTGTACCACTCCACGCCGTCGAGCGGTAGTGTAGCGGCCATGTCGATCCACTGGCGGAGCGTCATCTCACCGGTTTTGCAGAGAGGGACCATCCAGATTTTGGGAACAGCGCAGAGTTTGGGCATAGGATGATCCGACTCAGCCTGATCCCCCGTGAAGACAAAAGAATTCCGCCCGCATTGACGGTCAGGAGCCATCGGGCGGGTTCCACTTGCCATTTCTGCGGCATAGGGCAGACACCGGTTATCAAAGCCACATTCCTTATTCGCGCAGCATAAAAGCGCCAAGTTTCTGAAATCGCAACGTAATTGGCCTGAATCATCATCACCTGCTGCCGAATGGTGGCTCTCTTTCCACACTTCCCCGCTCTATTATGCTCCGCACTGCCGCCGCCTTTCTCTTGACTCTGTTGCCTGCTATGTCTGCGGATGCTGCTCCCGATGCTGTGAAAAAAGAAACCGCCGCTAAACACACCAACCGACTCTCGAAGGAGAAGTCGCCCTATCTTCTCCAGCATCAGCACAATCCTGTGGACTGGTATCCTTGGGGAGAGGAGGCGTTCGAAAAGGCAAAGAAGGAGGGAAAGCCCGTGCTACTGAGCATCGGATACAGCACCTGCCACTGGTGCCATGTCATGGAGCGAGAGTCATTTGAGAGCGCAGATGTGGCGATGGTGATCAATGAGAAGTTCATCGCTATCAAACTGGACCGCGAGGAGCGCCCGGATGTGGATGGCATTTACATGACGGCGATGCAGGCCATCGGCATGGGCGGTGGATGGCCGCTGAATGTGTTCATGACACCGGACCGGAAGCCCTTTTTCGGCGGCACCTATTTTCCGAAGAATAAGTTCATCGTGACGCTAAAGCGGGTCGCGGAGTTGTGGAGCGAAAACAAGGATGCAGTGGTGAAGGACGCAGAGAATCTGGCGAAGGAACTGGAGAAGTTTGCCACCGAAGGCAAGAGCGCCGAGGTCGGGGCGAAATTGCCGGATGCGTTTATCAATGGAGCCGCGACGGGGTTTGCGGAGAATTATGATTCCAAATGGGGCGGATGGGGCAAGGCCCCCAAGTTTCCCAGCCCGCAGGGCCCGGAACTCATGCTGCTATCAGCGGCGCACCACGGCGTGAATAAACAGCACACGGATCAGGTGCTTCACACCTGCCGCATGATGGCGGCTGGCGGCATTTATGACCAGATCGGCGGAGGCTTCGCGCGCTACTCCGTCGATGAGAAATGGCTGGTGCCGCACTTTGAGAAAATGCTCTACGACAACGCGCAACTCATCGACCTCTATCTTAATGCCGGACTCATCAGCGGCGACGCACAGTATCATAACGTGGCGCGCGACGTGATCCGCTACATTCTGCGCGACATGGCACACAAGGACGGAGGCTTTTACTCCGCCGAGGATGCAGATAGCGAAGGACACGAAGGTAAGTTCTATGCGTGGACGAAAAAGGAATTCACGGAGTTGCTGGGCGCGGAGGACGGACAGTGGGCATGTGAGTTTTTCGGAGTGACAGAGGAGGGCAATTTCGAGGACCACAGCCATCCGGATCCTCTCAAAAAGCAGAACGTGCTCAGCGTGGCGAAGCCGGGGGTGAAACTTGACGAGGCCGGCCAAAAGCGGCTGGCAGCTGTGAAGCAGAAGCTTTTCGATGCCCGCGCCAAACGCATTCGGCCGCATCTCGACGACAAAGTCCTCACTTCATGGAATGGCCTCATGCTTGGCGCCATGGCCAGGGCTGGGGTGATCCTTGATCACGCGCAAGCCATGGCCGCAGCGAAGAAAAATTTTGCATTTGTTCAGTCGAAGATGTGGGACGCCTCCACAAAGACTCTCTATCACCGCTGGCGGGATGGCGAACGCGACACCACCCAGCTTCTCAGCGCTTATGCCTTTTATTTGAATGGCTGCGTGGATCTCTACGAAGCGACACTCGATCAGAGCGTGCTTGAGTTCGCGCTCGCGCTGAAGGAAGGCATGGTGGCGAAGTTTTTCGATGCCAAAGGCGGCGGCTTCTACACCAGCACCGGGACCAACGACCTGCTCTATCGCGCCAAGGATGACTATGACGGCGCCGAACCCAGTGGGAACGGCGTGGCGATGCTGGCGCTAGCCAGGCTGGCATACATAACTGACGACAAGGCGCTGCATGAAAAGGTGAAGCAGTGCCTGCTGGCTTTCCACAACCGGATGGTAGAAATGCCTGCCGCCGTGCCGCTCATGATCAAGGCTGCGGCCATCGCAGGGCGCGAACCATTTCGTGTCGTCATCGCCGGTGATGTGGAAAAAGGGCGCGCCCTTCTTAAGGCCGCGCACTCCGTTTACCAGCCGCACCGCGTGATCCTCGGTACGGCCGGGCCGGTAGAGCCGATGGCCAAAGAAATGAAGGTGCCTGAAGGCCGGCCCGCCGCGGCGTTCATTTGCACCGGACAAATGTGTAAGCCGCCCACCAGCGATGTCGACACGGTGAAGAAACACCTGACAGAGCAGAAGAAGAAGTAGCCGTCAGAGACAAATCCTCCGTGTTCTCGCGGTCACCGGCCATGTCTCTACGGCGCGGTTGTCGCGAAGCACATGGACAAAGCTGTGCAGCGCAACGGTGGGACAGATGTGCCATGGGATTCCTATCAGGGGAGTCCCGGGCGGAAAGTCTGCCGCGAGCGGGGTTTCGAGCACGAGGTGTTCCTCGTTGTGCATGACCACGGCGGCCCCGGGCAGCGCCGGGAAGATCACGCGCGGATTTGGCATCTCGCTGGCCACTGCTTTGTGGCCAAGGTCGAGGCAAAGCCGGTCGGCTGCGGGCCTGCTGATAACCCGGGTTAACAACAACGCAGCCGGGCGAAAGGGTAGGTCGGGCATTTTCCGGTTGTAGCCCGCGTCCCAGAGCACCGTGGTTCCGGGGCTGCATTCGGTCTCCGCGCGGAGAGCGTGCATGGGAAACGTGGGCGAGCCTCCTGCCGTAACCCGTGGCACAGGTAGTCCCGCGGCTTCCAGTTCCCGCCGCAGGGCTTTGACCGGGGCAAAGGCTGAATTGCAGGCGGCGGCACGTGTGACGACGTCCGTCTGATGGAGATGACCGTCATAAGCGTGGAGCCCAGCAGGGACAATCCCGGGAAGTGAACAGAGCCGGCGGTAGAGGGCTGCAGCCTCCGGCCCGGGAGTGATGCCGGTGCGCTGCTGACCGACATCCAGATCCACCATGAGCGCGATGCGGACACCGGCGGACAGCGCGGCGGCATTCACGGACTCCAGCACCCCGGAGTCATCGGTCAGCGCGCTGAACTTTACGGTTGGAAAAGCCTGCTGGAGTTCAAGGAACCGTCCGGTGTTAGGCCCCAGCAGTGGAGCGGCGAGCAGGACATCCGCGGCCCCGGCCGTGGCGGCCATTTCAGCTTCGGCTATGGTCGCACACTTCGCTTTAGTTACGCCGAGTTCGGCCAGCCGGGCGATGATCTGTGAAAGCTTATGCGTCTTGCAGTGCGGCCGCAGCCGGTCCGGCGACTTGACCATGGAGACCATGCGGCGGATGTTATCCTCCACGGTTTCCCAGTGCAGCAGGAGTGCTGGCGAGGATATCTCCGCGGCGTTTTCCGGCAGTGGAGGCAGCATAAAGTCAGGCAAGTTCGAAGATGGCTTCGATTTCCACGGCGATGTTGCCGGGCAGTGGGCCCATGCCAACAGCGCTACGGGCCCCGATGCCGTGATCCTCGCCAAATATCTGAGCGAAGAGTTCGCTGCAGCCGTTGATCACTTTAGGGTGATCGAGAAAATCGGGTGCGGAATTCACCATGCCGAGGACTTTGATGACGCGTTTCACCGCACCGAGAGTTCCAAATTGCGACCGCAGCGTAGAGAGGATCGCAAGTCCCACCTGCCGGGCCGCCGCATAACCTTCCTCCAAGGTCAGGTCGCTGCCCACCCGTCCGCGGATCAGTGATCCGTCGGCGCAGACGGGACCATGACCGGAAACGTAGGCTAGGCCGTGGACCACCATGACGGGCTTGTAGACCGCGACGGGCTTGGGGGCCGGGGGTAGGACGAGGTTGAGGGACGCGAGTTGCTGTTCTGGATTCATGCGCCAATGGGAAGCAGGGTGCGCGTCAGAGGCGAGGGCGAATTCCAGAGCGGGGAATAACTTTACGTGTCAGCCGCTTCTGAGACGGCGAAGGAGCAGAAGTGCCCGTTTTCAGCCCTCCAAATGCCCCGGAATCCCCGCATCGCCGGAATGCAGACAAGCGTTGCGCATTGGCTACAGCGATACATAACGTCCGCCCATATCCCACAACTGCATGTCTGCACCACCCGCATCTCCTCCCATCGCCAAAGCCCCGCTGCCTCCGCCAATTCCCCTGACGGTGCGCCGCTTTCGCACGCCGAAGAAGAACATTCCCCAGACGAAAATTGAGCGGGATCGTATTCTACATTTCATTCGTGACTACGTGGAGCGGGAAAGACCCGTGCCGCCGCTGCCGCAGGAGGACCTAATCGCCCACGCCCAACGCATCGTGAGCGAACTGAAGCTGGACCCCATTCACCGCGACTATGTGGGCGTGCTCTTCAGCAACGAATTGTGGCGCGAATCCCTCGCCACTATTCCCTACGAACGCCGCCTCCTGCTCATGCCGAAGTGCCTGCGGGTGGAAAGCAAATGCCCGGCCCCGTTCGATGAGTTCGGCCTGCTCTGTAAACAATGCGGGTTGTGTACCATCCAAGATTTCCAAAACGAAGCCGAGCGTCTGGGTTACGCCGTGCTCGTGGCCGAGGGCAGCGCCATCGTCATGAGTCTCATCCAGACCGGCAAGATCGAAGCCATCGTGGGCATTTCCTGCCTGCCTGTGCTGGAGCGCACCTTCCCTTATGTGGAGGCCGCAGCCATTCCCGCTGTCGCCGTGCCACTGCTGCAGGATGACTGCATCGATACCACCGTGGATATCGACTGGGTGTGGGACTACATACACCTGACCAGCGAAGACAAAACCCGCCGGCTCAATCTCAACGCACTGCACGACGAAGTCCGAGAGTGGTTCACCCGCAAAAATATCGATGTCATTATGGGCGCTCCTGATGGTCACGCAGAGGAGATTTCCCGCAACTGGCTGGCCCGTGCGGGCAAGCGCTGGCGGCCCTTTCTCGCCGTCGCCGTCAGTCAGGCCCTGCGCAGCAATGCCGAGGCTCCACTCACCGATACCATCAAGAAAATTGCCGTCGCTGTCGAGTGCTTCCACAAGGCTTCCCTCATTCATGACGATATCGAAGACGGTGACGACAAACGCTACGACGAGCCCGCGCTCCACGCCGAGTACGGAATTCCTTGCGCCCTTAATGCGGGAGACCTGCTCATTGGCGAAGGCTATCGCCTGCTGGCAGAGGCGGGAGTGCCCGCCACGGCTCTCGGAGCAATGATCCGCATCGCCAGTGAGGGTCAGCGCGAACTCAGCCGCGGTCAGGGTATGGAACTGGAATGGCAGCGCAGTCCAAAGCCCCTGAGCGTGAGCCAGGTGCTGGAAATTTTCCGCCGTAAAACCGCCCCTGCATTTTCGGTGGCGCTCCTGCTGGGCGCCGCTCATGCCGGACGGCTCGACGAAGTGGAGGAAGCGCTCATTGCTTTCAGTGAGGCCCTGGGCATTGCCTACCAGATCCGGGACGACCTTGATGATCGGGCAGAGGACACCAATGCTTCCTCACAGGCCGTGCATCCCAACATTCTCGAAGCTACTGCCCGCGAGCGCTTCAAAGGCAACATGGACGAAGCCGCCGAGAACGTGCAGATGCTCCTTGAGCGCTACAAGGAGCAGTCCATCCGCGCTCTCCAAGACTTGGAAAACGCCAACCTCAAAGGCCTGCTGCGCCGCATCGTGGGCAAAATGTTTAATGAACTTCAGATCAAGGGCTGGTGCCGCGAACAAGAAGTGAAGAACGGACTCGTTACTTTATAAGCTCGTCACCACCCGTGACGGCTAGAAGGACCGCGTGAAGAGATGTGATCTCAAACGCAGATCTTCTGTGCAAGCAGCTGTGGAAAATGAGGCCGGAGGGGAAATTAATCGTGACAGCCGAATCCTGTTTTGTCAGGATCGGGACTATAAATAATATGCGCCTGATTTCACTGCTCACTCATGTCCTTCTGACAGCTCATTCGTTTGCCGCTCAGCCCGCCTATCGCAGCGTCGTGTTGGCGGATAATCCAATCGGTTACTGGGAATTTGATGAAGCCAGCGGAGCCACCGCTGCAGACAGTGGCGGGGGAACCTCTGAGCCCGGGGCTTACCAGAACTGTGCGCTGGGGCAGGCTAGTGCGTTCGCGGCGCTCGGGACTTGCGCCCAGTTCAATGGCACTACGAGCCGCGTTCGGGTTGAGCCTAGCAGTGTGTTTGAGTTGGGCACAGGTGATTTTTCCGTAGAGTTGTGGTACAAAACGGCGGTCTCCACACGGGGAGATATGTTTAATTATAAGAACGCTAACGACTTCGGGCTCTTCGCGAACCAAGCAGCGAGCGGGCAGATCGGCGGGTGGCATAATGGTCAAATTAATGGGACCACGACGACGATCAATGCGTGGCACCATTTGGTGGCCACGCGCTCGGCGGGCACGCTACTGTTGTATCTCGATGGTGTGCAGGTGGCCAGCACAGCGGATGCCCAGAGCTTCTCGGCGAATGCGCCGCTATTCATCGGTGCGAATCATTCCGGCGCGACAGCCTACGCCATTGCGATTCCGTTCAACGGCTGGATCGATGAGGTGGCCGTGTATGGCACAGCGCTGAGTGCCGCACGGGTGCTGGCACATTATCAGGCAGCGGATACTCCAGCGACTCCGGTCATAGTGAACACGACGGCGTCCGGCGTGGCGGCAAGCACGGTAACCGTCGGCGGTCAACTTACCACGGTGGGAAATCCCGCGCCGACGGTGTCGCTTTTCTGGGGAGACAATGACGCGGGCACTTCGGGTCCATGGGACAACGAACTGGTGATCGGCACGGTGACGAATACGACGGCCCACACCCGCAGCCTCACGGGGCTCACTCCTGGCACGCCTTATTATTTCCGAAACCGCGCCGTGAATTCGTCCGGCACGGTATGGGCCGCGGCCACGGCTTCGTTCACGACCGGTGTGGCCACGGCTCCGGCAGTGGCTAATCTTACGCCCACTGGTGTCACGGGCATCTCGGCCACTCTCCGCGGCCAGGTAACAAACGCGGGCAATGACGTGCCCGTGGTGAAGGTTTACTTTGGCCCGTCGGACGGCGGCACCAGTGCAGCGTCGTGGCAGACGGCTTACGCACTGCCGGCGCAGTCAGGAGCGTTTTCGCAACTCGCTTCGCCACTCACGCCGCTAACTACTTATTACTACCGCTGTTTCGCCCAGAACGCCGCGGGATCAGCATGGGCTCCTGCCACGCAGACCTTCACCACACCAGCATACACGCCGCCGCCGATTATAATCAACGAAATCCACTATAACGAGGACGATCCGACCGTGCACAGTGAGTTCATTGAACTGCACAATCCAGGCGCCGCTACTGTGGACATCGCAGGCTGGTTTTTTGACCAAGGCATCAACTTCACGCTCCCCGCGGGTTCTAGTATTCCGGCAGGCGGATATTTGGTGGTGTGCGAAGATCCGGCCACCCTGCAGGCGAAGTGGAGCGCGAGCGGCACGGGTGTGGTGTCATGGCAGAATGGCGTGACGCCGAGGTGGAATTCTCTCTCGAATAACGGCGAGACCATCCGCCTCAAGGACGCGGTGGGAAACACCATTGATGAGGTGGACTATCAACTCGGCTTTCCGTGGCCCACGGTGGGCGACCCTCCCAACTACAGCATCGAACTGCTGGATCCCTCGATGGATAATAGCGTGGGCGGCAACTGGCGGCGCAGTGACGGCGGCTCTGTTGGTTCGCCGGAAGTCACGTATGTCGCCGCAGCGAGCAAGAACTGGAAATACTTTAAAGCCCTCAGCGAGCCTTCCGCACCCACAGATGCGTGGCGCACCATCGGATTCAACGACAGCACATGGCTCACTAGTCCGGCGACGGGGGCGCCATTCGGCTACGGAGACCCGGCGGCGACTCTGCTAAGCGATATGCGGAATGCCTCATCGCCACCCGGCTACACGGGTATTTATCTGCGGCATACGTTCAACCTGAGTGGCCCTGTCTCGGGCAACCTAGTGCTGCGCGTGTGGTGCGATGACGGCTGCATTGTTTGGATTAATGGGCAGGAAGTACAGCGTCTGGGGCCGGCCGCGGGAGCGTTCGTTCCATTCAATGGCGTGGCCGGAAGAAACCATGAGGGCTACAATGCCACGTCGGAGGACCGCACGATCGCAGCGCCCAACTCCATCCTTCAGCAGGGCACGAATGTTCTTTGCATCCATGCGCTGAATGATTCGCTCAACGGCTCCTCCGACTTCTGGATCGATGCCGACCTCAAGCGGCCGTCCGGCACATCCGGCGGCGGGCCTACGCCTCGTGCTATCAACAGCGTGTTGTCCGCCAACGCCCCGCCCGCGATTCGTCAGGTGAATCATGATCCCGTGATGCCGACGGTGGGTCAAACTTGGATTCGCCCCGCGCAGGACGTGCGCGTATCCGCGCTCATCACCGACCCCGACAGCGTGCCGGCGGCCTCGCTGCGTTATCAAATCGTTGAGCCCGGAGACTACATTAAAATAGATGATGCCCGCTACGAGGCTCCGGCCTCGTGGACGACGGTCGCCATGAACGACGGCGGTGCCGCGGGAGATCTAATTGCCGGGGACGGGATCTTTAGCGTGATCATTCCCGCCAGTGTGCAGATTCACCGGCGGCTCATTCGCTACCGCCTCACCGCCACCGACGGCACCGCGCTCAGTGTGCGCGCACCTTACGCGGATGACCCGCAGCCTAACTTCGCCTACTTTGTCTATGGCGACGTCCCCGCGTGGTCCGGAGCAGTGAAGCCGGGCACCACCGCTCCTGTAACTTACTCCTCGCAGATGCTCTCCAGCGTGCAACCGTTCCACCTTATCACCACCCCCGCAGAACATGCCGGCGCTCAGGCCGTTCCGGTGGTGAAAGGCGACGGCAGCACGCAGGCCGCGGGCGCGGAATACGGCCACTCGCTCTACAACTGGAAGGGTTGCCTCTGCTACGACGGCAAAGTCTACGACCACATCCGCTTCCGTACGCGCGGAGGCGTGTGGCGTTTTGAAATGGGCAAGAACATGTGGAAGTTTGACTTCAACAAAGGCCACGACCTTGTGGTGCGCGACAACTACGGAAAGAAATTCGGCCAAGGCTGGAAGAAGCTGAATTTCTCATCGTGCATCCAGCAGGGCGACTTTTGGCATCGGGGTGAGCAGGGCCTCTTCGAGAGTGTGGGCTTCCGCCTCTTCCAACTCGCTGGTTGTCCGGGCGAGCATACCTCGTTCTCGCACTTCCGCATTATCGAGCGCCCGTCGGAAACGAACAACACCGCCAGCCAATACGACGATGACTTCCAAGGGCTCTACCTCGCCATAGAACAGCAGGATGGCCAGTTTCTAGATGAGCACGGCCTGCCCGACGGCAATCTCTACAAGATGGAAGGGGGCACCGGTGAATTGAACAATCAGGGTGCTTCCCAGCCGAAAGATAAGAGCGACCTAACCGCCTTCCAAGCATACACGCAGACCGAAGCGTGGTGGCGTGCGAACTGCGATTTGGATAATTACTACGACCTCCGCGCTATCATCGATGCTATCCACCACTACGACATTGGCGATGGGAAGAACTACTTCTACTATCACAACAGCGAGACGAATAAGTGGACGCAGCTCCCGTGGGACCTTGACCTCACATGGTCGGACAACATGTACCGAGCGGACTCCGAACTGGCCGGCATTTCCCCCAGCGGAAATTCCACCGAGCCCTTCCTCAGCAGAATCTGGAACATTCCACCACTGCGTCAGGAACTGCAAAACCGCGTACGTGAAATCCATGACCTGCTCTTTAACGCTGAGCAGACCGGGATGCTTATTGATGAAATGGCCTCGCACATCTACCAGCCCGGCCAGCCTTCTTTCGTGAATGCCGACCACGCCATGTGGGACTGGAATCCCATCCTCACCTCCACAAATGTGAATTCCAGCAAGGCCGCCTACGGACGATTCTACCAGGCATCACTGGATTCCCCCGACGGAACAAACTACAATCCGCAGACAGCCGTCGGCACCTTTGCGGGCATGATCGCCAAGTTGAAAAGCTATATTAGCCTGCGCCGCGCCAAGGTTATTCAGCGCATGTTGCTCAATGAAGCGCAAATCCCCGCCACACCTGCCATCACCGGCCCCGGCGCGAGCGTGCCAACCAATGCCATGACCTTCACCAGCGGGGCCTACAGTTCGCCCTCTGCCAGCGGCTTCTCGGCCATGAAGTGGCGCATCGCGAAGATCACGAATCCCACCGCACCCGGCTACCTACCTTATGCGAAAGCGCGCCGCGACTATGAAATCGAAAGCTCATGGGAGTCCCCTGAGATTACTAGCTTCACCAACAGCATCACCATACCGCCCGTCGCCGCAGAAGTGGGCTCGTTCTATCGCGTGCGCGTCCGCCACAAGGACGCCGCCGGACGTTGGAGCCACTGGAGTGCGCCCGCGCAGTTTACGGCCACGGCTCCTGATGTGAGCTTGTACTTCAACAGCCTCGTCGTCAGCGAAGTGATGTACCATCCCCGCGATCCTCAGGGCGCAGAACTCGCCGCCTCCACGGATCAGGACGACTTTGAATTCATCACCGTGATGAACGTGGGCGCCACCACCCTCGACATGTCGCCCATCCGTTTCACCAAAGGCATCGACTTCAATTTCGCCGGCAGCGCCGTCACCTCGCTCGCTCCCGGGCAGCGCGCCGTCATCGTGAAGAACACCGCCGCCTTCAACGCCCGCTACGGCGGCAAGCTCGCGGGCATCACCATCGCCGGGAACTTCAAAGGAAACGACAACCTCAACAACGGTGGCGAGCAGATCAAATTGAGCTTCGGCGCGGGCACCACCGTACGCGATTTCACCTATGATGACACCGCCCCTTGGCCCGCAGAAGCCGATGGCGGCGGCTATAGTCTCGTGCTCATTGCCCCGTGGACTCTGCCTGACCACACGCTGCCACAAAACTGGCGTCTCAGCACCGCGGTCGATGGTTGCCCCGGCCTTTACGACAGCCAGCGATTCTCCGCATGGAAAGCCGCCAACGGCCAGTCTGGTGACCTTAGCGATACCGACAACGATGGCCTGAGCGCGCTTCTTGAATACGCCCTCCTCGGCAACCCCGCCACCGCGGGCCAGTCACAACTGCCCTCCGCGAGCTTCATCACCATCGGAGCGGATCAATTCCTCACCCTGACAGTCCGCGTGAACCGCGGCGCGGACGATGTTCTTCTCTTCCCTGAGCGCACCACTGCACTCGACATCTGGGACAGCAGCCCCGCCGCCATGGTCCTCCACAGCGCCGCTCCCGACGCCACCGGGGGCATAACCTACCAATGGCGCAGCGCAATTCCGTGGAACGCCGCGCAGCGCGAGCAGCTTCGTCTTCGTGTGCAGTTGCGGTGAGAAGGATGACCGGCGCCGCGTGCTTTAGGGCGACGCACAGGCGTCCTCGCGCAGCCTGCAGGGAGATCAGTGTCGAATCAGCAGATTGCGAACCCATTTCGGGCACCCTTGTTCGCGACAACTCTGATTGGGATCCCCTTATGCCCGCAGTTAAGCACAAGGTTGTGGCACCGAAATGCGTCCAACATTGATGCTGTGCCGAGTGCAAGTGTTTTTGCGGGATCGACGTCCCGGCTGGTTGCGGTGCATCCTGTCTCAATGGGCTATTATTATCTCCAGGCAGACAACACGCCCGGTGGTCCCGAGTCTTTGAATTTTCTTTTGATGATGACTGTCTCCGAGCAGATCACGCTGGCTACCCTTGTGGTGCCGGAGGGCGGCGAGGACTGGAGGCGCTGGCCCGGGTGGTAAGTTTTTATTACGTTGATGATCAGGGACAATCCTCAGGGCCGGTGCCGTTTAGCGAGCTCTTCCGCATGCAGCAAGTGCAGGTGCTCACGGTGGAATCGTGGGTGCTTCCAGTGGGGGTCACCCAGTGGGTTTCCCTCAAGGATTTGCTTACGTCCGGCGGAACGGTCATCGCGGAAACGGTGACGCCGGGGCGCCAAGTGCCGACCGGGCCCGGACAACCGGTCAGCGGACGTGCTCCTGCAACGCATCAGGTGGGCGGGGAGAATCCTCACGCTTCTCCGACGACTCAGGTGAGGAAAGACATCGTTCAAAACCCGACGGGGGGCCTGAACCGCCTGACCGTAAAAAAGGTAATGCTTAGCCTGATTGTGGCTTTTGTGCTGTTGATAATTGCCGTCGTGCTGATTTCACACAGGACGATTCCTCATTCGCAGGAACAGGTCAAAAAGCCTGCTACTGTCCAAGAAATCCTGAAAGCCGCTGAAGAAGCTGGCCGCAAGAACCCAGCCGGCAGCAATTCCTGAACCATGTCTATCACCTCCAAAGATCTGCTTCGTCATCTGCCTTCCGTAGAGAAGCTTCTCCAGCCGCTTGAGGGCACGGCTTCCCTCCCGCGGGCGCTGCTGGTGCATCTGGTGCGGCAGGAGGTGCAGGTAATACGCGAGGAGGCTTTGGGCGGGAAGGAGCCGCCAGGTTTTGATGCCGTGGTGGTCCGGGTGCGGGTGCGGCTGGAGTCTTTTGCCCGCAGCCGTATTCAGCCGGTCATCAATGGCACGGGCGTCATGATTCACACCAATCTCGGACGCTCGCCCCTCTCGCTCAACGTGGCGGACCGTCTTCGCGAAATCGCATGGCAGTACAATAATCTCGAACTCGATCTGGACTCCGGAGAGCGGGGCAAGCGTGCGCGGTTTCTGGAGACCGGGCTGGCGGTGCTCACCGGCGCGGAGGCGGCGACCATCACGAATAACTGCGCCGCCGCCCTTGTGCTCATTCTGCGGCACATCACAGGCGGTGAGCGCAAGGAGGTCGTCATCTCCCGCGGGCAGTTGATTGAAATCGGCGGCGGGTTTCGCGTGCCCGAAATCATGGAAGCCAGCGGTGCGGTATTGCGTGAGGTGGGCACGACCAACCGCGTGACGATTGCAGATTACCGGCGGGCGATCGGGCCTCACACGGCCATGGTCCTGCGAGTGCACCGTTCCAACTTTTACATGGAGGGATTTGTGACCGAGCCTTCTGCGGAGGAACTGGCTCTGCTGGGCCGGCAGCACGGCCTGCCGGTGGTAGACGACCTTGGCAGCGGTGCCGTGGTGGATACCCATCTTGCGGGAGACATCGAGCATGAGCCCACGCCACAGGAAGTTCTCGCCGCGGGAGTCGACCTTGTGTGTTTCAGTGGAGACAAACTCTTCGGCGGGCCCCAAGCGGGGATTATTTGTGGTAAGGCGGGACTGGTGGCGGGCATCAAGCGCGACCCCATGTTCCGCGCTCTGCGCTGCGACCGACTGGTGGCCACGGCCCTGCAGGAGACGGTGGTGGAGTATCTCGCTTACATGCAGGGAGAGGGTATGGACCCGCGCCGTGCGCCGCTGCCGTTGCTGGAGATGCTGGCGCTGCGGCCGGAGGATTTGCATCCGCGGGCGGAGGCCGTGGTCGCCGCGCTCGCCGGATGTCCGGTTTCGGCCAGTGTTGGGGAGGGAACTTCGCGCTGCGGCGGCGGGACTATGCCGAAGAGTGAATTGCCCAGCGTGACGTTAGACCTTGAGCCGCAGGGCCAAAGTTTGAGCGCTTTTGCCCGGAAACTCCGCACCGGCAGCCCGCCCGTGCAGGGCTACATCGCCGGGGACCGCGTGAAGCTGGACTTGCGTACTGTTTTTCGCTCGCAGGATGCCGCTCTCACCACCGCAATCCGCGCCGCCGCGGGGGCGTGAGTGCGGAGGAATCTGAGTTGTGGAGAATAAATGTGCCCGCTCCATAATCGCTTAGTCGGTTCCAGCATCATCACCCGCGGAGCCGCATAACCTAATAAACCATCCGCAACCCAATGAAGAAACTCATCGCCATCCTCGCCGCTCTGTGTGTCGCTATGACTGCCGGAGCAGCACCCAAGAAAGACGAGAAAGAAAAATCGAAAAAGAAGGAGACCCCGCCGACTACATGGACTGTTGTCGTTGAAGGCGGCAGCGGAGACACCGCAGCGGCGGAAGTGAGAGCCTATCTCGCCGGCATCAAAGAGGTGAACGTCGAGGAGTGCGCCATGAAGGATGGCAAGGTGGAAGCCACCATCAGCTCCGGTAAGCCTGTCCAAAAGTCTGCGGTCACCAAAGCGCTTAAGGAAAACAAAGCCCTCAAAGTAACCGACTTTAAGAAGAACCGCCCGGAGCGCCGTAAGAAAGAAGAGGCTGAAGAAAAGGAAGAATCGAAGAAGGAAGAGCCCAAGAAAGATGAGGTAAAGCCCGCTACGGAAAAGCCCTCCGCTCTGAAGCCCCTGAAGGAAGAGCCAGCGAAGGAAGAGCCAGCGAGGGAGGAGAAGGCTAAGTAACGGTCCGGCCAATCAACTGTGAATCTCGAAGCCTCCGCGGTGCGAATTGCGGAGGCTTTTTCCTGCCCGGTAATGGCGTGCGGGGAAAACCACGGATGACACGGATAATGAGGAATTGAGCGAACCAGTGCGCGCTCTTGAACTTCCGCCCTCCGTTTTCTATTCGTCCGCGATGCGCGCCGTCTTGTCTTTCTTTTTCAGTATGATGCTGACCCTGAGGCCTGAAGCACTCCCGCCTCTGGACAATGCGGCTTCCAAATGGAGCCCGGCCAATGCTCTAGTTCTGGCAGAGGCTTCGGCTCTCGCCTACGATAGCAAGGCTGCGGATAAGGTGAAGACGATTCTCGGCTGTGAAACGGTGGAGTCGCTCTCCTGCCTGTTCGATTTGCCAAAGAAGTTAAAATTCGAAGAGGGGGAACCAGGCCCCCAGGCCTTCATTGCCTTAGGAAAAGACAACATCGTCATCGCTTTCCGCGGCACCGAAATCAATCTTGTGGACCTGCTCACGGATGCATGGGCGCAGTCGGTGAAGTTCAGCACGGATATGCCTGGGATGGTGCATGGGGGATTCGTCAACACCTTCCGGGTGCTCTGGCCGGACCTGAAAACGAAGCTCATGGCGGCCCGTACTGCCCATCCGAGTGCGAAAATCTGGATCACCGGCCATAGCCTCGGCGGGGCGCTGGCGGTCATGGCCGCTGCACAGATCAGCATTGTAGAGAAGCTGCCCGTGCAGGGCGTGGTGACCTACGGTTCACCAGTCACGGGCGATGTAGAATTTCACAAGGCTCTCGCGACCGCGATCCCCGGCCGGCACTGGCGCATCGTGCTCGCCCTCGATGCCGTGCCGATCGACTTGTCCGCCGTCGATGACCTTCCTTTTGTTTCCCTGCCGCAAGAACTTAAGATCTTTCGGCACGGGGGAGAGCCAGTATGGATCAGCGCAGACGGGAACGCAGATGAAGGGGGGAAGCGGGCGACGGCGAAAGCTGCCATCGAGTTCGTGAAGAATTGGGCTAAAAGCCGTGAGTGGGAACCACCCGGCGATGTGCTGGAGCGCCACAGCATGAGCGATGCGTATTTGCCAGCCCTGCGCAAACTGATGGAGAAAAGCGGGAAGTGAAGGCCCGTATCGCAGGCGTCCCCACCCGCCATTTCGCAGTGCTTCCAGTCTGCCAAAACCAAGAGGCGGCTATTCTCTGACCACGACCACAAACGCGGCCGCGTAATGCTCTGTGTGGGTCAGGCTGAGGCGCAGTTCCTTCACGCTCAATTGTTGGGCAGTGGCCGCTGCGGAGCCGTGCAGCCGCAGCCGGGGCTCGCCGCTTTCCTCATTCCACACTTCGATCTCATGCATGGCGGCTGCAGCGCCAATGCCGGTGCCCAGCGCCTTGGCCACGGCTTCCTTGGCGGCCCAGCGCGCGGCGTATGACTGCATGCGCGCGGCTCCCCGGCTCTCGCAGCACGCGCGCTCCTCGACCGTGAACACCCGCACCAGAAACGCCTCCCCCAGCCGCTCAATGGAAGAAGCGATGCGGGCGGTTTCTACGAGGTCAATGCCGGGGAGGACGGTCATGCGGGAGTGATCAATTTTCAGTAGGAACCTGACTGTGAGTGTTGAAAAAGGAAACGGAAAACGGAAATCTCTACAGGACCTTCACGATGATCCACGTGCGCTTTTCCTCGCCGGTCGTGTGCCGGGCGCTGATTTCGTGACGGCCCGGGGTGAGCAGCGCGGTGAAGCTTCCGGTATGTCGCTCGATTTTTAGTGTTGGGCTGGACCATTCAGCGTCCAGCAAGGTGGAGCGCAGGGGCAGCCGTCGGCCGCCCTCCGGAAGGTCTGGATCGAGTAGCAGTGAGGTGCCGGGCAGCGGGCTGACGATGCGGAATCCCTGCCCGCCGGCCGGGCGCGCAGAGGCGACGGCCTGATTACCCAGCCAGTTGTCAGGTCCCGCCAGCCATATGGCAAAGTCCGCGGGCAGCAGGATGCGGCCGCCGGCATCGTAGTTTGCCTTTGTATCGCTATTAGGTGTGGGTGCAAGATCACGCATAAACTTCTCCGGAATACTGGGCCGCCGGCCGCGCAGAGACAGGGGCACCGGAGCACCGGTGAGCGGATCTACTTCCAGTTCGATGACTTCCGGCGGCAGGTCATACCATGGCACTGGGTGTCGGGCTTCCAGCCATGTGAAGATGTCGCGGAAAATGGGTGCTGCGCCGCTCAGACCGCTCACGCCGCGCATGGGGCTGCCGTCAAAATTTCCCGCCCACACGCCCACGGTATAGTGTGGATTGTAACCCACTGTCCAGTTGTCTCGATAGTCCGTGCTGGTGCCGGTTTTGACTGCTGCTGGGAAGGGGAGGCGCAGCGCGCTGTCCTGACCGAATGAGCGCACCCGCGCGTCGTTGTCCGCGAGGATATCCGCCAGCAGGAAGCAGGCGGCGGGATCGAACACCCGCTGGCCGGCCGCTTCCGGCGCATCTGCGCGCAACACAGCGGGGCGTTGAATGCCTAGCCGGGCCAGCGTGCTGTAGGCGCAGGTCAACTCCAGCAAAGTCACCTCGCCGCCGCCGATGGTCAGGCCCAGTCCGTAGTCCTCCGGAAGTTTGGTCAGGGTGTTGATGCCAGCGCTTTGCAGCGCCACCACCAAGGCCTCTGAGCCGCCATGCTGCTGGAGCAGGCGCACGGCAGAGAGGTTGAGGGAATTGGCCAGCGCCTGCCGCAAAGACACCGGTCCCGCGGCGCGGTGATTGTAATTCTCTGGCCGGTAAATGCCTGTGGGCGTCATGAACTCCACCGGCAGGTCCGGCACGATACTCCCCGGGCTCTGCCCGCCCTGCAGAGCCAGCAGATACGTGAACGGCTTTAGCGCACTGCCCGGCGAGCGGCGCGCTGTGGCCCCATTCACCTGACCGCCGTCGGCGCTGGTGTAGTCCGGGCTGCCCACCACCGCCAGCACGCGTCCGGAAGCATTCTCGATGACCACGGCGGCGGCTTGTTTGACATTCTGATCCTTTAGCCGGGAAAGTCGGTCGCGGATCGCGCGTTCGCAGAGTTCCTGTACCTCCATATCCACCGTAGTCGTGATGCGGGAGCCCGGCGGCAGGTCGTCCGGAAGTAAGGCGAGGACCATGTCCACCAGATGCGGAGAGCGAAAATCAGCCGCATTCTTTTTTATCCTCAGGGGCTCCGACGTGGCCCGCGTGTATTCGTCCGGCGTGATCCATGCGAGCAACCTGAGTCGTCCCAGAATCCACTCCTGACGCTTTTTGGCTGCGCCGAAATTGCGCCACGGATTGAGTCGCGTGGGTGCTTGGGGCAGCCCGGCGAGGAACGCGCACTCTGCTAGGCTGCAGTCCGCCAGCGGCTTGGCAAAAAATGTCGGGGCAGCCTCCCGGCAACCGTGGGCCAAACTGCCGTAGCTCAGCCGGTCCAGATAGGCGGCAAGGATATTGTCCTTGTTCCACGACATCTCGACGCGGCGTGCCGTGAAGATTTCTTTGACCTTCGTCCAAACCGTGCGCGGCCGGGGTTTGGCCAGTTTCACCAACTGTTGAGTGATGGTGCTCGCCCCCGAAGTGCTGCGACCGGATAGAATGGCATCCCTCACGGCCCGCGCGGTAGCCGAAAAGTCCACGCCTCCATGCGAGCGAAAGCGGTGATCCTCCGCCGCCAGCGTGGCTAGCACCAGCGCGCGTGGCACCTGATCCAGCGGCCCGCTGCCGGCGTGGCGACCATCGCGTTCCAGCAACCGCCGCAGTGGCGTGCCAGCCGCATCGGTAATCTCCGCCGCACGCTGCGGAGTTTTGTTCAACTCGCTGGGCCACGGAAATAACCACGGCAGCCCCCACCATCCCGAAGCCAGCCAAAGGCACAGGTAGAGCAGCCGGCGGAGCCATTTGCGGAGTTTCGGGGAGCGCATGAGCGCAGCTTTTGGAGAAAATCTCACGAGGCGAAAGGGGGGATCACTGCGGCGTTGCTTTCCCCGCCCGGCACCTTGGGTAACACGAAATGCCACCTCACGCGATTAGTGGCAGGTCGGATTTCCATAGGCAACCAGCCGGGCGGAGCTTGTGAAATTCTTCACAATCGCCTTGCTGGCGGGGCTTCGCGGGGAATATGCGGTGATTAGTCTTTTCGTCTGCCGTTCTCATGGAACCATTCATCATTGCCTCCATCATCAAGATTTTCGTGATGACCCTGCTGGTCGTCCTGCCGTTGGTGGCGCTGTCGTCGCTCGCGGAGCGCAAAGTGAGTGCTTTTATTCAGGACCGCGTGGGGCCAAACCGCGTGGGCATTCCGGCGACGATCTTTGGGGCGAAGAAGGATATCCCCTTCCTAGGCCTTATCCAGCCGCTGGCGGACGGCTTGAAATTCATCCTCAAAGAAGACCTGACGCCCGGGCACGTGCGGAAGTTCTTCTTCATCCTTGCGCCCGTACTCACAATGGTGCCGGCCATGCTCACCGTTGCGGTGGTTCCCTTTGGCAGCACGATCAATATCCTCGGTGAGGAGGTGAAAATGGTGATCGCCGACCTGAACGTCGGGCCGCTCTACACTTTCGCCATTACCAGCCTCGGCGTCTATGGCATCGTGCTCGCTGGCTACGCGTCGAACTCGAAGTATCCATTCCTCGGTGCCGTGCGCTCCAGCAGTCAGATGATTTCCTACGAAATCAGTATGGGCCTCAGTGTGGTGCCGGTGCTCATGGTTTACGGGGAGTTGAACTTGAGCCGCATCGCTCTGGAGCAGGATACTAATGGCTGGGCGTTGCTGCCGTTCTCCGGGCACGGCTGGGGGACTCTGCAACAGTGGGTGCTGCTCGTGCCCATGTTCATCTCCTTCATCATCTTCACCGTAGCTATTTTTGCGGAGACCAACCGGATGCCGTTCGACCTTCCCGAATGCGAAACGGAACTCGTGGGCGGCTACCACACGGAGTACAGCAGCATGAAGTTCGCTATGTTCTTCATGGGCGAATACGCCGCCATGATTATCGGCAGCGGACTCATCATCACGCTCTTCCTCGGTGGCTGGAGCATCCCGTTCATCCCCACTGCGGAATTCGCGAAAGACCACTGGTGGGTGGGGCTGCTGCAGTTCGGCTGCTTCCTCACAAAGGTCATCGCGTTCATCTTTGTCTTCATGTGGGTGCGCTGGACGCTGCCCCGCTTCCGCTTCGACCAGCTGATGAAGCTCGGCTGGGTGTTCTTCTTCGAACTGGCGCTGGTGAATGTGTTCCTAACTGCGCTGATTCTGATGTGGGTGAAGTAGGATGGTAGGTGCGGCGCTTTCTGCCGCAGCAGAAGGCACCCGCGGCACTCCTGCCGCATTTCATTCGCCCGCCCGGGCATAACCGGTCGCGAAATGTCCGCCGCTCACATTGCGCAGATTGCAGAAAAATTTACCCGTCCGCGCCGCTAATTTGGTCGGTTGAGCCCCGGGCAGGGTGCGCCACGGATTGGCCCGCCTCGCCCTCTCACGGCTCCCGTTTTCTTCACCATGTCCATACCTCTACTGCCACCACCACCACTTTTGTCCCCCATGGAATCCTCTGACGCTGTCTGCGCCTCGGCGCAGTGGATCGCTCCCCTGCGCGCGGAAATCGGTCGCTATCTAATCGGCCAGACTGGACTTGTGGACCGCCTGCTCATCGCCCTGCTTACCCGTGGCCATATTCTCCTCGAAGGCGTGCCAGGGCTGGCAAAGACCCTCGCGCTGAAAGTCCTCGCCGCCCTCGTTCACGCGAAGTTCAATCGCATCCAGTTCACCCCTGACATGCTGCCCGCCGACATCGTGGGCACGGAAATCTTTGATCCCCGTGCTGCCGAATTCCGAGTTAAACGCGGCCCCGTTTTCGCCAACTTCATCCTCGCCGACGAAATCAACCGCGCTCCCGCCAAGGTGCAAAGCGCCCTGCTGGAGGCCATGCAGGAAAGGCAGGTCACCATCGGTGACACCTCCTTCGAGCTGCCGCAGCCTTTCATGGTCATGGCTACGCAGAACCCGCTGGAGCAGGAAGGCACCTATCCGCTGCCCGAGGCCCAACTCGACCGCTTCATCATGAAGGTCGTCGTGGACTATCCTAGCGAAGGTGAAGAACTCAAAGTGCTCGACCTCGCCGCCACCGGTATCGACCTGCCGATGCCGCAGCCTGTCGTGTCGCTGGAGACCATCCAGGCGTCGCGCAACGTCGCCAGCGGCCTCTACATTGATGAGCGGGTGAAGCAATACATCGTGCGCCTCGTTCACGCCACCCGCCGCCCGGACGACTACGGCGTGCGTATAGGGCCCTTCATCAAAGTAGGCGCCTCCCCCCGCGCCACCATCGGCCTCGCACTTGCTGCGCGGGCTTTCGCCTTCATCGAAGGCCGCGGCTACGTCACGCCCAACGACGTGAAGTCCATCGCTATGGACGTGCTCCGCCACCGCGTCGTCGCCACCTACGAAGCCGAAGCCGAAGGCCTTACCAGCGAAGCCCTCGTGCAGCGTATTCTCAACGAACTGCCGGTGCCGTAGCGTGGGCGTCTTGCCCACAATCCAATTCCTATAAGCTATGCGGGCAAGATGCCCCGGCTACAAATGAAACTTCCCGCCAACCCCGACGCCGAAACCGAAGCCCGCGCCGCTGAAATCTTCAGGCGCGTGCGCCGCATGGAAGTGCGCACCACGCGACTTGTGGACGACGCCATGGCCGGGCGCTACGCCAGCGTTTTTAAAGGTCGAGGCATGGACTTCGACCGCGTGCGTAACTACGTGCCCGGCGATGATGTCCGCACCATCGACTGGAACGTCACCGCCCGCACCGGTGATCCCTACATCAAACTCTTCACCGAGGAACGCGAGTTGACCATCCTCCTGATGATCGATATCAGCGCCTCCTCCGACTTTGGTTCGGTGGCCGACAGCAAACGCGAGGTGGCCGCAGAAGCCGCCGGTGTGCTCGCCGCCTCCGCTATTCGCAATCGCGATAAGGTCGGTCTCGTCCTGTTCAGCGAGGGCGTCGAGCTTTACATTCCGCCCGCCAAAGGGCGCACCCACATACTGCGGCTCATCCGCGAGGCCCTTTTCTTCCAGCCGGAGAAGCGCGGGACCGACATCTCCGCCGCGCTCGATTTTGCCAATCGGGTGATCCACCGCCGCGCCATCGTTTTCATCGTTAGCGACTTCTTGCCCTCTGCCCCGTTCGACGAGCAGCTCGCCAAAATGCGCACCAAGCTTCGCATTACCAGCAAGCACCACGACGTCATCGCCGTCTCTGTGACCGATCCCCGCGAAGAGGAGCTTCCCAACGTCGGCCGCATCTGCGTCGAGGACGCCGAGACTGGTCAGGTTTTGGAACTCGATACCCGCAAACAAAAAGTGCGTGACACTTTCCGTGACCAGTCGCGATCGCGCCGCGATCGCACCGCCGCCGCCATCCGTAGCGCTGGCGTGGACCTCCTTGAGTTCACCAACGGCACCGACTGGCTCCCCGCGCTCGTGGCCTTCTTCCGCAAGCGCCGCCAGCGGGCCGGCTGAAATTCTCGCTGCCGTAGTCTGTTCAGTGTCCGTATGAGCCCCCGGCCGCGTATGGCTTACCACTTGCCCAATCCTCCGTCCCGGCCACAATAGGTAAAGATTTACCAACCGACCGATGTCGTTTTTTAAGAAACTTTCACTCAAAGGCTTTGGCGAGAAGAAGAAGGACATGCCCGAGGGCCAGTGGCAGAAATGCCCGGCCTGCGAGACCATGCTCCATGAGATCGATCTCTCCGAAAACCTCCGTGTGTGTCCGAAATGCGGTCACCACTACCCTCTCGACTCCGAGGAGCGCATCAACTCCCTTATTGATGAGGGCACGTGGCAGCCGATGGACAGCCATCTGCGCACAGCGAACCCGCTGGGCTTTAAGGCCTACAAAGAAAAGGTGGAGGCCAGCGCGAAAAAGACGGGCCTAAACGAAGCGGTGACCACAGGTCGGGGCTCCATGGAGGGGTATCCGGTGTCGCTCGGGGTCATGGACTTCCGTTTTCAGGGGGCCAGCATGGGCAGCGTGGTCGGGGAGAAACTAACACGTGCCATTGAGGCGGCCACGGCAGAGCGCCGGGCCTGCATCATCGTCAGCGCCAGCGGTGGCGCCCGGATGCACGAGGGCATTCTCAGCCTTATGCAGATGGCCAAGACCAGCGGTGCGCTGGCCATGCACCACGAGGCTGGCCTGCCTTTTATTTCCGTGCTCACACACCCTACCTTCGGAGGCACCACCGCCAGTTTCGCCACGCTGGGCGATATCATTCTTGCCGAACCAAAGTGTATCATCGGCTTTGCCGGTCCGGTGGTCATTCGTGAAACCACACACCAGAAGCTGCCGCCGGGATTCCAGACCGCGGAGTTCATGATGTCCCACGGTCTGGTGGACCGCATCGTGAAGCGCCATGACCTGCGCGGCGAGATTGTGCAGTTTCTGCGCTACTTCATGCCCGCGCCTACCGTCATCGAGGGACGCGCGGCGACAGTCATTGCCTAATTTTAGGGAAGATGCCGCCGCTGCTTACTGCTTTAGAGTGGCTTTACAGCGTGCAGCTTTTTGGGATCAAGCCGGGGCTGGACAACACACGCCGCCTGCTGAGGGAGCTAGCCCTGCCCGGCAGCAGTCAGCGCTTCATCCATGTGGCGGGCACCAACGGCAAAGGCAGCACCTGCGCCTTTATCGAAAGCATCCTGCGCACCGCTGGCGAGCGCACCGGGCTCTTCACCTCGCCCCATTTGGTGAGTTTCTGCGAGCGCATGCGCTTCCGCGGGGAAATGCCCGCCATGGAGGAAGTGGAGCACGCCATTACCGCTCTCCGTCCCATCGTTTCCGGCTGGAATCCGCACCCCACGTTTTTTGAACTGACCCTTGCCCTAGCCCTCGACTGGCTGGACCGCCGCGGCGCAGAAATCATCGTGCTGGAGACCGGCATGGGCGGCCGGATGGATGCCACGAATGTCATCGCGCCAGCCGCCTGCGTCATCACTCCCATCGACATGGATCACCAGCAGTGGCTGGGCAGCACGCTGGCGGAAATCGCCGCAGAAAAGGCTGGCATCATCAAGCCCGGGGTGCCTGTGGTCTGTGCTCCGCAGCGACCGGAGGCGGAGGCCTTGCTGCGGGAAACTGCTGCCCGGCTCGGCGCACCGATCACTTTTATCGATGCCCCATGGCTGGGCCCGCTGCCCCTGCCCGGCAGGCACCAGCAATGGAATGCCGCCCTCGCCGCCGCTGCAGTGGACGCGGCGGGATTTCGCGTGCCGGAGGCGTTCATTCGCAAGGGTCTGGCGGACACCTGTTGGCCGGCGAGGTTTCAGCGGGTGCAGGGTGGGCGTTTTATCATCGACGGTGCGCACAATCCCCACGGTAGCGCGAGCCTTATCGCGGCATGGCGGCACGAATATGGAGCGGAGAAAGCGCACATCGTTTTCGGAGCGGTGGCTGCCAAGGAGTTCGCTGCCTCTCTTCTACTGCTTGGGCAAATCGCCGTTTCCTTCTCATTCGTCACCGTGAACAGTCCGCGCGCCGTCCCCGCTGCCGAACTCGCCAGCCATGCGCCCGCCGGCATTCCTGTCCGGTGCTTTGACTCCCTCCCTTCCGCGCTGGAGGGCCCGGCCCGCATGCTCATCTGCGGTTCCTTGTATCTCTGCGGTGAAGCCCTCGCCCTGCTCTGCGGCGGGGCTTTCGAACCCAGCGCACAGTAGCCTTCTCCGAGTGTTGCCATCCTTCCGGCTTTGAAGCAATACCTCGACGACCGCGGTCTAATGGTCCGGGAGATCAGTTCGCCCAGCGTCCCGCGCAGGTCGCCACCACCGAACTTTTCCGCTTCAAAAATGCCAAAACCATCCTCGAAGAGGGCGATTTTGACTGGGTGGCGAACATCCAGCTGGCCCGGCCCTGAAACCAGACGATCTTGTCTGTATCCATGACCGTCCCGTCGCGATCAAGCGAGGCGATGACGTCGCCATTTTCACCATCCAATCCATCCCGGAGCCAGAAGGGGATGACATCGTCAAGCAAGGCGGTTCGATAAGTGGCGGCAAGGACCTGCCGCTATGGCGCAGACGGAGCCGGCGTGGCGGGAGCAGGTGTTGCTTCCCCGGCTGGGAGAGCGGAAGGAGTGGCTTTTTTCTGGAGTAGTCCCTTCAACTCGACAATCCACTCTCCCGCGCGGCGGTGGGCCATGTTGGCTTTGATTATGGATAGCAAGTTAGGGGCGGCGGATTCCTCCTGACCAAGTTGAAACAGGTCGCGCGTCTGCCCCCATTTGAGTTCCGGAAGCTTTTCAGTCATGAATTTCTCCTTCGCTTCGGGAAACTTTTTAGCCTCGGCGAGTGCGGTCTGTTGCGCGATCCGCCGGGTCCACGCGTTCATGAGGCTCGCAGGTTGTTTTGAGGAGCGCAGGAATGGCAGGATCATGCGGTCATAAATGGCATCAATGTCCCCCGGCGAGCCGGCGCCGTCCTGCTTTGCTCCGCCAGTATCCAGCTTGAAGCGGCGGGCGAAGACAGAACCCATCACATTCTCGCCGGCGGGACCGCCGAGGTTGCCTTCATTTTTCTTTGCCTGCTCCACCATGGTATCGAGAAAGGCGGCGGCGGCGGAGATAGCTTCGCTTTTGGCGGCATCCGTTTTGGCATGCGTCTCCATGAGGACGATGGCGAGCCACTGCACCTGCAGGCGGAGTCCTTCGTCGCGTTCCCGGTTGGAGTCCTTGGTCTGGCGCCGCTTCCATTCACTGAATTCCGCGGCACCGCGCCCCCGCTGGTCGTATTCGACGTCCTTGATGCAGTCGAGCCAGAGAGCGAAGGCTTTGTCCCCGCTGGTTCCCGCCTCGCGGAGTTCGCGGATGACACTGGAGAGGTAGCCAAACATTTTCTCATCCCTAGTTTTGGAAATTTCGTTTACCTGGGTGAGGAGTTTCGCGAGGTCCTCCTCCTTGAGCGGCTTGGGGGGAGGGGCAGGTTGGGCTGTCGGCGCCACGGCGGGACGCGGGGGCAACTGGGCCATGGCGGAATGGCTGACGGCGCTGAGAACGGCACAGAGTGCCAAGAGGTGACGGCAGGAAAGCGGGCGCATGAGTTTAGGATTTTGTGAAGTTAGACTATCCTCGAATCACTACAGTTCCGGCACAAGGGCAGCCATGAAATCATCCGCGGAAAGCGTTGCGCCCCGCAAGGGACGGTGCTAATCCGCGCCCGGGTCCGGATGAATGTTAAGATTCTCTTGAACTCTTTCGTGCCTTCGTCGTCTAAATCCATTCATTTTACTCATCCTTCTTCATGTCCAACGCACCGGAACCCACCGTAACCGCCAAGGAACTTGACGCTGGCATGATGATCCGCCGCGCGCTCTTCCTGCTGCTGCTGATCGGCGTGACCTACTTCTATCTCGGCATCGATTTCCGGGGGCTTTCTTCGGCGAAGGGCATGGAGCAGGCGCAAATCGCCCGGCAGATCGCCCGGGGTTCCTCGTTCACGACCAAGGTCATCAAACCGCTCTGTTTCTCTCAGGTGCGCACTAAAATGGAGAAGGATGACGGGCCCGGGGGGGGGCCGTCTTTTGCCGGCGGAATGCCTGATACCTATCACTCCCCGCTCAATCCCATCCTCAACTCGCTCGTGCTGCGAATGGCTAAGGATACTTGGACAATGTCTCCCGAACAGCGCCTCTACACACCGGATGTCTTCATCGCGGGTGTTAGCATGATCCTGCTGCTAGCCTCCATCGGGATCAACTACCTCCTCATTTCCCGGATATTCGACGCGCGGATTGGAGGGGTCACCGCACTTCTGATGCTTTTGTGCGAAAGCCTCTGGCGTTACTCCCAGTCCGGGTTGCCGCAGATTCTGATGCTGTTCCTGTTCTCCTTCGCGATCTATTTCCTCTATAAGGCGGTGGAGGGCACCCAAAATGGAAAGCCTGTGTATCTCTGGGTGGCGCTTACCGGGGGCTTCATGGGCCTGCTGGCACTGGCACACTGGATGGCCATCTGGCCTTTCCTCGGCCTTATTCTCTTCGCTGGATTCTATTTCAATCCCCGCGGTGTCCAGTTGCTAACGCTTGTTGGCGTCTTCCTCCTGATCACCATCTGGTGGCCGATCTTTCACAACATGAAGTACTCAGGCAACCCCCTGGGATCCGGCCTCTACCTGTTTTATGCGGGCAACGCCAACGCTGGAGATGAGGCCGGTCTGATGCGCGACCTTGAGCAGACTTCCGGCTCTCTGGACCTTAACGGGCTGCCGTCTAAGATCATGCTCAACGGCATCAATCAGATTGGGGACATTTATAACTACTTCGGCGCCGTTGTGGTGGCCCCGCTGTTCTTCCTCGCGCTGCTGCATCCCTTCCGGAGGCGGGAAATCGCAGACTTTCGCTGGTGTATTTTAGGCATGTGGCTCTTCGGGACCGTCGGCATGACGATCTACGGAATTGAGCCGCACACGAAGGAACAGGAAACGGATTCTAACAACCTGCACATCATGTTTATGCCGGTGATGACGGGCTACGGACTGGCTTTCCTCGCAGTGCTGTGGAACCGGCTGAATCTGCCGCTGCACATGCCCATAGTACGTAACGGTCATTTCATTCTTGCCGTGTTAGTGAGCGCCCTGCCTACCCTGCTGAAGGCGCCCAATCGGGTGGCTACGGCGGTTTCTGGACATGAATTGCGGAGCACACTATATCCCTATTACGTTCCCAAGGCCATCGCCGAATACGGGCGCATGGTGGATGAGAAGGAAGCTATCATCACGGATATTCCATGGGCGGTGGCATGGTATGCCGACCGGGCCTCCATCTGGCTCCCGCGCAATAAACAGCAGTGGGAAGACCTCAATACCTATGGCAAGATCCGGGGACAACCCATTACGGGGATTCTTTTGAGCCATTACATCCTGGCGACCCCTCCTACCGAGCTGCTTTTTCCGCAGCAGGTAAACTTTGAGTGGCGCGACTACATTCTCTTGCGAACCTCCGGCACGCTTGGCAGCGCCAATGCGCGCGGATTCCGGGAATCGTTGCTTAGCGAAATCACCAGCCAGATGCCCCTCAAGCACCCGGCGGGGGGAATGGGCGTCTATCTTTTCATGACTGAAAACCCTGTGGTGAAGAAGGAAAACGAAGAAGCAACTGGTGCCAAATAGAGTCAGACTTTCTGCCGTCACCTCTCCGCTGCCCGTGCGTCACCTCCAGAAGGTGGAGGCCCATGCAGAGCGTGTTCTTGCTCCCGGGCATGACCAGAGCGCGGAACCTGCGGGCCTGATTAAGCTCTACAAGTCTTTCCTCAAAAAAGAGGAGCACCGTATCCGTCTCCAGCACAAAGCGGGCATCAGCGGCATCGAGGCCTGTTCCAGCCGGGCAGCCCTGCTGGATGTGGTGCTGTGCAATGTCTTTGGTAAAGCCCTCGAGGAATCCCATGCGGACGTGAGGGTCGCGCTGGTGGCGACGGGCGGCTACGGCCGCGGCCTGCTCAACCGGGGCAGCGATGTGGACCTTCATTTCATTCATCCGGAGCGCGGCGGAAAAGAACTTTCCGTTGGCACGCGCGAGGTGATCGAGAAGGTGCTCCTTATGCTCTGGGACACGGGTTTCAAAGTAGGACATGCAGTGCGCTCACTGAAGGAGACCTTTCAGTTTGCCGCCCGGGATCATGAAACTGTGTGCGCTCTCATCGAGAGCCGTTTCATCACGGGTAACCGCGCGCTCTATGATGAATTTGAGGACAATTTCACGCGCCAGTGTATTACAGGACGTGAAAAGAAATTTCTGGCTAGGCGTATGGCAGATCTAGTGTCGCGCCATAAGCGCTTTGAGGATACAGTGTATCTCCAAGAGCCCAATGTGAAGAGCAGTTGCGGGGGACTCCGCGACTACCACAACATGGTCTGGTGCAGTTTTGTTAAGCTGGGCATACGGGATCTCGGGGAACTTGTGAAGAAGCGGCAGCTCTCCGTCTTTGGCGGTCAGGAAATTCAAAAGGCCCATGACTTTCTGCTCCGGGTGCGCAACGACATGCACTATGCGGAGAAGAAGCCCGCAGATGTGCTCACGCTGCGCCTGCAGGGAGTGGTGGCCACCAATCTTGGCTACGAAGGCCGCCGGATGGTGCAGCGCACAGAAAACTTCATGCGCGACTACTACCACCACGCGCGCCACCTGTATCAGCACAACCTTTCGCTCATGGAGCGCTTCGAACTCGAACAGGAAGAGAAAAAGCCAGGTATCTTCAGCTTCCTTGCGCTGAAGAATCGCGCGAAGAGCGAATCATTCGACGGATTTCACAGCCGGGACGGATTCATCTTCCCGGAAAACGATGAAATTTTCAAAGCCGACAGCGGGCGCCTCATCCGGCTGTTCCGGCATACTCAACTGCGTCAGTTGAAGCTCAGTCCTCAGGTGCGCAAGCTGGTGAAGGAGAACTATTCGCTCATCAACCACACCTTCCGCTATAAGAAGACCAACCGCGAAACATGGGAGGCCATCCTCAGCCGCAAAGGGGAAGTGGGCGCGGCCCTGCGCCGGATGCACCGGGTGGGCATTCTCGGGCGCTACATGCCGGAATTCATGCCCCTCACCGACCTCGTGCAGCATGAGTTCTTTCACCGCTATACTGCCGATGAGCACACGCTCAAGTGTCTCGAAAAACTCGACGAACTCAGCGACACGCGGGAGCCGAAGCTCTCGTTCCACCAGAAACTGTTTCACGATCTGGAGGACCCTTACATTCTTTATCTCGCGCTGCTACTGCACGACACCGGGCGCGCCGGGGAATCCAAAAACCACGCCTACGGCAGCACTGTACTCACCGATGCCGTGTGCCGCCGTTTGCAGATCGCGGACAAGCGCCGCCAGAAGCTGCTCTTCCTCGTGGACAATCATCTTTTGCTCTGGAGCACCGCCACCACGCGGAATCTGGACGACCCGGAAGTCATTGCCGAATTCTGCCGCATAGTGCGCAGCAAGGAATGGCTCGACGCTCTCTATCTGCACACCTGCGCGGACAGCCGCGCAACCAATGAGGCGGGCTGGACAGACTGGAAGGAGAGTCTCGTGCGCCAGCTCTACTGCGCGGCTATGGCATGGCTGGATGACAAAGAGAATTTCGCCGCCCGCATGCATGCTCCGCTGGCCGAGATTCGCGAGGGCATTTTGCCGCACGCCGGCGAAAGTAGCACTGAGGAAATTGATGCACATCTTGAGTGCATGCCCGCCCGCTATTTTAATTTTCGCGAGCCGGGAGACATCGCACTGCACATTCGCGCCGTGCGTCATTTTTTTCGCCAGTTGCGTAAAGAAGAGGCGCGGAATGTCCTTCGTCCTCAACTTCGATGGGTGGCCAGACCGGAGCAAGGCTGCAGCGAAGTTACCCTTGTCACGTGGGACCGGCACATGCTCCTCGCCAAAGCTGCCGGAGCGCTCGCAGCTTGCGGTATCAACATCCTGAGTGCCGACCTATTCCTCCGCACCGACGGCGTGGTGGTGGACATTTTCTGGGTCTGCACCACCAGCCTCGCCCCGGTGACCAGCGAAAAAACCATCGGCGAAGTAACCGAGCTGCTCACCCGGGCCTGCACGGGTGAAGACATCAACTTCGACGCGCTGATTGGGAAGCGCAAAGCCGACCAACCCGCTCCGCCGGCCGACTGGCTTGATGAGTTTCCCGTCTTTGCTGCTGCTCATAATGAACCCGGCCGGGAGCATACGACCGTGGAGGTGCAGGCAGTGGACCGTATCGGTCTCCTCTACGCTCTGTTCAGCGTCATAGGCCGCCTCGGGCTTGAGATTTCGAATGCCCGGATCAGCACGGAAAAGGGCGCGGCGATCGACTCACTCTGCGTCACTGGTGCTGATGGAAAGCGCGTGACCAATCCCGTTATGCTGGCGGCCCTGAGAAAAGGTGCCATTCATGCTGCGGGCGCCCGTAGTTCCGGGAAGTGAGGCCGGGAGACACCGTATTTTTACCGGAACACCAGCTTGCGGTGCCTTCAAATCTCCCTGATGCGCAAGTTCACTATGAGAATCACGCCTATTTTGCTGACACTCCAGTTCCTCACCGGACTGGTCTTTGCCGATGAGAAAAAAAAGGCTCCCCAGGATGCCTCCAAGGCGGCGGGTGAGGAAAAATCTGAAACGCCGGCACCCGCTGAAGGTTCATGGGAAGCCGTGGAATCCATGCTCAAGGGGCCGAAAAAGCAGCCGAAGTCCCGCGCGGAGGCGGAAGACATCTATGCGGAGTATCTGAGTGAATTTGACAAAGCCGCAGCGGCCTTCACCAAAGCCAATCCCAACGACGCCCGTCGGTGGAAGCTCGCCCTCCACGAAGTGCAGCTCAATAGCGCGCGCAGCGCACTCAAAATAGATCCTAAATCAGAGGAGGATATTAAAAAGCTGCTTACAGACATTGCGGGCGCAGATGATGCTGACAAGGAAACCAAAGGCCAGGCGAGCTTCATACTCGTCATGGAGTCTAAAGATAATGCGGGGGAGTTTGCTAGGCTCGCAGAGGCCCACATGAAGGCCCACCCTGACCTTCAGATGAATAAGGCGATTGAGCAGCAAATGAAGACGCTCGAGTCCGAGAAGGCTCTCAAGGAGAAGCCTATTGAGATGACATTTAAGGCCACCAACGGCACCGAAGTGGACCTCTCCAAAATGCGGGGCAAAGTGGTGCTCATCGACTTTTGGGCCACATGGTGTGGACCCTGTGTGGCGGAGATTCCCAACGTCTTGAAGACCTACAATGCCCTTCATGACAAAGGCTTCGAAATTATCGGCATCTCTTTCGATCAGGACAAAAAAAAGCTCGATACGATGACGAAGCAGAAGGAAATGCCATGGCCGCAGTACTTTGACGGAGAGGGCTGGAAGAACAAGTTTGGCACTCAGTATGGCATCGACTCCATTCCGCGCATGTGGCTGGTCGATAAGAAGGGCATGGTCGTGGACACCAATGCCCGGCAGGACCTTGAGAAGAAAGTGGAGAAACTGCTCGCCGAGTAGTCCTGCCATCCCGGAAATTCCATTACGAAAACCTGCCCCGGTCCGCCTGCGGCAGGTTTTTCTTTAGCGGGCGGCGCTGTGTAATCCGGATTCGCCTCTTGCGCGGGAGGGCTGTGCCGCCATGCGTTCCCGTCTCTCCTCGACTTCACCCAAAATACATGAGCGACTTCCTTAAGCACGAGTGCGGCGTGGCCTTCGTCCGGCTGCGCAAACCGCTGCAGCACTACGCGGACAAATACCAGAATCCGCTTTGGGGATTTCAGAAGCTCTTTTTGCTCATGGAGAAGCAGCACAACCGCGGCCATGATGGAGTCGGCATTGGTTGCACTAAACTGAACATGCCGCTGGGTCTGCCCTACCAGCACCGGGTGCGATCGGCGCGGCCCGATTCTCTGGGGCGAGTCTTTCGGGAACTGATGGAGAACTATAATGCGCTGCTGCGGAAAAACAGGGCGAATCCAAAGGACGGGGAAAGCGTGAAGCAGAATTTCGACTTCGGGGGGGAACTGCTCATGGGACACCTGCGGTACGGAACCAGTGGCGAATTTGCCACCAGTTCGTGTCACCCTTATCTGCGCCGCAGCAACTGGCCCACCAAGAGCATGATGGTGCTGGGCAATTTCAACATGACCAATGCGCGGGAGCTGAATCAGCTCATGATCGACCGCGGGCAGCATCCCATCTTCAGCACCGACACCCAGACGGTGCTGGAGGAGGTCGGGTTTCATCTCGATGAAGTGCACACGAACATCTATCGTGAAATGCGGGATGCCGGTGCCCCGGGCGCGGAGATACCTAGGATTATCAGTGAGCGGCTGGACATCGTGGAGGTGATCCGCCGCAGCGCCAGCCACTGGGATGGGGGCTACACCATCGCCGGACAGGTCGGCAACGGGGACTCATTCGTCCTGCGGGATCCGCGCGGCATTCGTCCGTGCTTTTGCTACGAGTCGGATGAAGTCATCGCCTTCGCCAGCGAGCGCGTTCCGCTCATGACGGTGTTTGACGCCGCCCGGGAGGAAATTCATGAGGTGGAGCCAGGTACCGTGGTGGTGATTAAGAAATGCGGCACCATCCTGCGCGAGCGGTTTACGGAGCCGGCCAAATTCTCTCCCTGCTCGTTTGAGCGCATCTACTTCTCCCGCGGGAATGATCCGGAAATTTATGAAGAGCGAAAAGCCCTCGGGGCAGCGCTGGTGCCGCAGATTATCAAGGCTATCGATAACGACCTTGGACGTGCGGTGTTCAGCTTCATTCCGAACACTGCGGAGGTCGCCTACCAAGGCATGATGTATGGCCTGAGGGAGCACCGCCGGGTGGAGGTGAAGCGGGCCATTATGGATGCTGCGGCCGGCGGCAGGCTGACTGAGAGTCTCATCGATGACCTCATCCTTCGCAACTGGCCACGAGGAGAGAAGATCGCTCACAAGGACATCAAGCTCCGTACATTCATTAGTCAGGAGGGCAGCCGCCAACAGCTAGCCAGCCACGTTTATGATGTGACCTACGGCAAAGTCCGGCCGGACGATGCCCTCGTGGTCATTGACGACTCCATCGTCCGCGGCACTACGCTGAAGCAGAGCATTCTGAAAATGCTCACGCGCACGAATCCGGAGCGGATCGTGGTGGCCAGCACGGCACCCCAGATCCGTTATCCAGACTGCTACGGCATCGACATGAGCGAGATCGGGAAATTCATTGCCTTTCAGGCCGCCATGGACTTGCTTAAATCCACCGGCCGGCAGAGTCTGATCGATGAAACCTGCCGTCAGGCCAAAGAGGAACTGCTGAAGCCCTCTGCGGAGCAGCGCAACGTGGTGAAGGCGATCTACGAACCATTCACCAACGAACAAATTTCCAGTCGCATCAGTGGATTCGTTCATCCTGAGAGCGACTGGAAAGGAGAAGTCATCGTGCTTTTCCAGACAGTGGAAAACCTGCACGCCGCCATCTCACCCGAGTGCGGAGACTGGTATTTCACCGGGGACTACCCGACCCCCGGCGGAGTGTCCGTGTGCAATCAAAGCTTCGTCCACTATTGCGAAAAACGCACGGGGCGGGCCTACGACGTGTGATAGCTTCCCCTGCAGGCATAAAATGGCTCCCGGATAATCTCGCTTAGGCCGGCGGGAGTCCCTTCTTCAGTGACACCATGCGCTTTTCGCCCGCAGTGGCGGTGCTATGCTTACTCTTCTACGCATGTTCTCCCGCCGTCAGTTCCTTCTTTCCGCTTCCTCTCTCGCCGTCTGCAGCCCGGCTGTGGCCGGAGTGGACCACCTGCCGCTAACCACTACCTTTAGGGGGTAGGAAAAGTTCCGCGCCATCGCGGCGAAGGCGGTGGCGAACAACTGGCGCGGGCTTCCCATTGGCACTCGCATCGGCTATATCGCGCGTGAACTCATTGGCACGCCCTACGCGGGATTCACGCTGGAGATAGACGACCGCATCGAGTGCCCGTCCTGCAATTTCGATGGCCTCGACTGCTGGACGTTCTTTGAGGCGGTGATGGCATTTGCCCGGATGCTGGAGCGCCCGCGGCCCAGTTGCGTGCCGCAGTATTTGCTCTTGGAAATCCAGTGGACCCGCTATCGGGCCGGGTGCTGTACGGGCAACTACCTTGAGCGTATCCACTACCTCAACGAGTGGTTTATTGACAACGAAGCGCGAGGCAATGTGCGCGAGATTTCCCGCAGCCTGCCCGGTGTGCAGCGGCTCACCGGACGAGAGAGCCGCGAGATGACGGTGCTCTGGAAGAGTTACCGCTACCTGCGCAAAAATCCCGGCCTCCGCCCCCAGATGGCGAAGATTGAGGCGGAGGTGAGCGCGCTGCCAGTCTTCTACATACCTAAGGACAAAGTGGCAGCCATCGAAAGCAAGCTCGCGGAGGGAGACATCGCGGGCATCGTGACGAAATCCCTGGGCGGCGTGTGCAGCCACGTGGGGCTCATCCTCAAGGATGCGCAGGGCCTTGCGCAGTTTTGTCATGCCTCGAGGGAATTCAAGCGCGTCATCATTGAGGGCACTATCTCCAGCTATCTCAGCACCTACCGCGGCCACGCCGGGCTCATAGTCGCGCGTCCGCTGAGCGTGGCGAATGAAGTGCGCGATACCGCGATTTACCGCCGAAATCTGAAAGCGCTCACGGGGGTGTAATCTGTTCCGCGAAGCCCGGCACTGCACCGCACGCGGCGATTCCCGCGCACTGGACGCCTATTGATGCTCTGGGCAGCATTTCCGCAAATGCATGGTGACATTCCGGCCGGTCAGTGGTAATCTGAATATCCGGTTTGATCCCTCAGCCCGCCGGCCCACAGAACTTGTCAGCCAGTCTGCACCTTGAATGAACACGCCCCCATCTACATCGACTTCCTCACCGGGATGTCCACCACCATCACCGGCGCAGAGTTCCCTCCCGCCAACCGAGATGAATGTGCAGCCCTTAACCGACTCCGAGCGGGCTGCATCGTACAGGCAACTCACTTCGATGCATCCGGGAAACCGGTTTCGCCTTCTGGCTGGTCTGCCCTTGTTGCCCGACGAGCCGCAGAACTGAAAGTCCCGCTCATCCCTCTCGGCCACCTTGGGCTGACCCACAGCGACGAGGGATTCCTCGTCTCCCGAGACCTCAACAAGCTGCAAAGCGGCGCGGAGGCACAGCCCTACCTTGATGATGCCTCTGAGGTGGTCTACAAACTCTTCGACCTGACCCCTGCCGGCTCACTGGGCATGAAGCTCCACTTTACCCCCTCCGGTGAAGGCATGGAGATGAACAAAGTAGCCGCGCGGCTGACCGACACTCTTGAGAAAATCTGCCTCCTTCATGAAATGGGAGCACACCCCACCGAGATCGTCGGGCTGGCAGAAACCGGCGATTTTCTTATTGTCAAACAACCTAAGGCCAGAAGGCGGCCCTACTCGCAGGGCCTCACCACGGATGAATACCGCCGCTGGTTCGAAGACGAGCGCCATGAGGCTATCGGACAGATCAAAGGTGTCGAATGCATCAGTAGAGGACTGCGCGAGAAGGTCGTTATCAGCGCTGTAGACGGCAACCCTTGGGGCATCGCCGATCTGCACGAGCGCAACATCATGCTCGATGCCACCGGCCGGCCCACCATCATCGACGCCCTCATCGGCCCCGTCCCCTCAGAGGCTTTGCGCGTTCCTGCAGTGGCTGAGTCCATCCACCGCGCCCTCGTCTGGCGCCGCACCGGCGCCCTGCCGGATAAAGACCGCTTCGACGCTGGGGACGATGCGGAACTCTGACATAGAAAGTGCGTTACCTAGAGGAATGGCCCTACCGGAGCGCATGGATAAGGGCAGGTCATGGGAAGACTGATTCCCAGTGACTGCGCCTGATCCGTACTGCACAACGGGCCATTCGTTTTCACCCCGGTGGACAAGCCCTGCGGTTACGCCTTTGGGTGCCGTATGACCGCTGCCGCTTCTATCATTGAGACCTTTCCCGCCCTCGCCGCGCATGATACCCTGTGTATGCACGGTTTCGTGCAGCGCGTGCCTGGGGTGGATACCAGTCGGGACAAGGTCGAAGTCCTCCAGCGTCTCGCTACTTATCACCGCGCCGCCGT
Source organism: Akkermansia muciniphila (assembly GCA_945861415.1). Classification (GTDB taxonomy): domain Bacteria; phylum Verrucomicrobiota; class Verrucomicrobiia; order Verrucomicrobiales; family V1-33; genus V1-33. Next base: position 113,504 of record CAMAUV010000002.1, read on the forward strand.
CGGGGCGCTGGGCTTTACGATGGAGAATTTCTTCACCGCAGAGCAAGTTCACGGCGCAGACATCGCCGTGGTGAGCGCTAGCTCCCCGCGCCACTCGCTCAATGTGGACGGACTCGTGACCAACACCCCTGGCCTTTCATTGGGTATCCACGTCGCCGACTGCGGCCCCGTATACCTCATCGATCCCGTCCAACGCGCCATTGCCCTGCTACACTCGGGCAAAAAGGGCTCCGAAAAAGGTATCACCGGCAATGCCGTGCGCGTGATGCAGGCGCACTACGGCACCAGTCCCGCCGATCTCCTCGTGCAGCTAGGCCCCTGCATCCGCGTGCCGCAATACGACGTCGATTTCCCCGCCATGATCCAGGCCTCCTGCCGTGAGGCCGGAGTGCCCGCCGCGCAGATCCATGACTGCCTAACCTGCACCGCCCTCGACCCCTCCCACTACTACTCCTACCGCCGCGAACTCGGAAGGACCGGCCGTCTCCTCGCCCTGCTCGGTCTGCGTCCCTGACGAGGTCATCGCCGCCCGGTTTCCACCCGTGTCACTTCAGATCTTCTCATGCAGCCTTCGTCATTTCTATAAACCTCCGTTCTACTGCCCTTACCTTACTCCTCGTCATGGATACTCTCGGGAGCATCCCCGACTTTATGGCTGCGCTGAATGGCTGGGCTGAAAAATTTGCCTAGAGCCCGGTGACATATCTGGCGTTTCGAGCTGTATGCGCCCACCTTTGAAACCTTTCTGTTTTGATTAGTTCGTGAAGCTAAGTCCGGAAAGCCGCTTGGCTCTGAAAATGAGAGACGTAGAGAATTCTTCAGTAGGGCAGACATCTCAATTAAGGTGAAGGCACATTAAGTGGCAGTTGTTTTTAGGGAATTATCGTCTCGCCCAGCATTGCATTTCAAACATGGAACGTTGGATGCAGTATCATTCATCAACGCTTTGGAACACGCAGAAGCTATTGTCGGCTATTTGTGGCCTGATTATCTTAAGGTGGGCGGTGATGGCCGGTTTCCTCCGGAAAGGCCCCCTGAGTTCTGGGCTGCTATCGATCATCATAGCTGGGCGGAAAGAGACTTCCCAGTTCAGTCTCTTGGAAATAAATAGTCGATGTTCTGCAACAGCGCTTGAGGCCCTCCGAGCGGGGCCATGTACTGCCTCGAAGTTTGTGTTTAGCGCTTCCGCGCGATATCATCGCTGGCTTGTCCTGCGAGATGATCACTCACCGTGAAAGTTCCACAACTTTCCTGCCATTGGAATCCTGGAACACGTCCTTCGTTATTGGCCCGCTGGGAGGAATTCGACTTAATGTCCCGCACCACATCCGTGAGTCAACGCGTGGCACGCAAGCCTACGATCAGGTGCAAATGATCCTCAACTCCGCCGATGGCTTCCGGCACGAAGCCGATATTGCCTATGCTGCCGCCTATGAACGCGCGGAGTCCACCAAACCATCACGGTGTGATGAGCCGTGCGCGATTCTTTGTGGAAAAGACAGTATGGCAGTAAAGCAAAAGGTGGGTGGATGGCATGCCGGGTTAGAGAAGAGTTAGGAATAGCGCGAGGGCAGCAGCGCCTTCCGGGTTCTTCTTAATCCCGGCTGCCGGGCGTAATTTTGAGCGTCTTCTTTTCGCCGCCGCGGCTGACCACCATTTCGGTCTCTTGGCCGATCTTGAGCACGCCCATGATGTAGGTGTAGTCGTAGATGTTTTTGATGTCTTTGCCGGCGACTTTCACGATGATGTCGCCCGCCTGAACGCCGGCTTTGGCGGCGGGGCCGATGGCGGCGACCCCGCTGAGTTTGACGCCTTCAACGCCTTCCTGCGCGTAGTCGGGGATGGTGCCGAGATACACGCGCATCCCGCCGCGGGCGCCTTCAGCGGGCTTGGGCATTTCGCGATACGCGGGCTCATCGGCAGTGCTGGCGAGGCTGCGGGCGACGAGGAACATGAATTTCGTGACTTGGGCGGCACCCTCTTCATTTATTTTGTCTGCGGTGTCGCTGGGCTTGTGGTAATCCTCGTGGCTGCCGGTCCATGCGTTGAGGATGGGCACACCACGGAGGTAGAAGGCGGAGGCGTCGGTGGGCAGGTAGCAGTCCTGCTGGGTTTGGAGCGCGAGACCGGTGACGGCGTTGCGCTTTTCGATTTCGCCGGCCCACCACGGGCTGCTGCCGAGGCCTTGGACGATAAGGTTGGCGCGCAGGCGGCCGATCATGTCCATGTTGAGCGCGGCGGCTAGCTGGGTGGTGAGTTTGGCGTTCTCATCGCCAGTGGTCTTTGCCATATCGCGACACCATGCGTTGCTGCCGAGCAGGCCGATTTCCTCGCCGCTCCATCCGGCGAAAAGCACATCCCGGGTGAGCGTGAGTTTTCCTTCTTTTACTTGAGCAGCCATGGCCTGCGCGATTTCCAGCACGCCGGCGATGCCGCTCGCGTTGTCGTCCGCGCCGTGATGGATGGTGGCCTTTTCACTGTCGGCGGCGCGGCTGTCGCTGCCGCCGCTGGTGCCGAGGTGGTCAATGTGCGCGCCAATGAGCACCGGGGGTTCTTTGCTGTCGGCGGGGCCTTTCAACCTGCCCAGCACATTGTGCCCGCGGCGCTTTTCCTGACGGATGTCGAGTTTCGCGCCGAGGGTGACACCCGCCAGATCAAATCCCTGCTCCTGCGCGCCGGTGTCCAGTTTTTCTTGGAGCGCTTTGAGGTCTTTTCCGGAGGACTTGAGCAGTGCGGCGGCGAGCATGTCGTCGATGGAAAGGGCCGCGATGCCGCTGCCTGCCATGCTGGCGTCGAATGCCATGGGCACAAGCTGCTGCGTCACTTTGCTGGTGGGGCCGCTGACGATGATGATGCCGCGCGCGCCCTTTTGCCGGGCGGTGAGGGCTTTGTGCCTCAGGCTGCTGAACTGCGCCATGCGCACGCGCTCCTCCTGGCTGATGCCTTCGGGTGCGTAGCGGAACATCATCACCCATTTGTCCTTCACATCGAGATGAAAGTAGGACGAATAACCTGGCGTGGCCTTGCCTTTATCGTCGCGGCCTTCCGGTGCTTCCATGCCGTAGCCGGAAAAAACGATGCCGGCCTCTGTGATGTCGCCGGTTTGGGAAAAGGTGAGGGGCGTCCACTGTTTGCCCGCACGCAGTTCACCTGCCTGTGCGCCTTTGATCGTGAGCGCGTTGCCATCGCCCAGCGCGACACCGGCGGTGAAGTCAAACGGATGCAGCCAGCCGCCGTCGGTGCCTGCAGGCACGAGCCCGGAGGCCTTGAGCTGGTTGGCAAAGTAGGTCGTGGCCAGTTCTTCGCCCCGGGTGCCGGTCCCGCGGCCTTCGAGCGCGTCGGAGGCGAGATAATCCACGTGCCGCTGAACGTCTGCAGGCGTGATGTCCGAAGCGAAATCCTCGGGCCTTGGTGCGGCCAACACGGGGGTAGTAATCTGCGTGCTCAGCCCCAGAATGGTGAGTGCCGCGGCGTGATCCCACGGGGCCATGAAGATTTGCGAAGTCTTGTCCGGCGTGCGGTTGCTGGTCCACGAGAGCTGTTTGCCATCGGGATGAAACACGGGCAGGCCGTCGAAGCCATCTGTCTCTGTGACCCGCACCGGCTCGTGTTTCCCCTCTGCATCCACGATGTAGAGTTCAAAGTTGTCGAAGCCGTGCTTGTTGGTGGTGAAGATGAGATATTGGCCGGACGGATGGAAATATGGAGCCCATGACATCGCGCCAAATTTCGTCACCGCGCGCTGATCGCTGCCGTCCACATTCATCGTCCAAATCTCCGCGAGCGTCTCTTCTTCGTTGAAGCGCCGCCAGCAGATGCGCTTGCCGTCCGGGCTGAAAAACGGGCCGCCATCGTAGCCGCGCACATCCGTCAGGCGCTTCACTTCGCTGCCATCGGCGCGCATGAGATAGATGTCCATGAGCCACGACTTCTGCAGGTCGAACTTCTTTTGTTCCTCCGCCGTGAGAGGCTCTGCGTAGGCGTGACGATTGGAAGCGAACGCGATCCATTGGCCATCCGGACTGTAGCTGCCTTCGGCATCGTAGCCGCGGGTTTTGGTGATGTTCACATGTTCCCCGCCGGCAAGTGGCACGGCGTAGATCTCGTAGTTTTCATCGTAGTCCCATGCGTAGCGTTTTTGTTTTCCCTCGGCGCGCTCATTCAACTCCGCCTGCTGCTTCGCCGGGCTGTCTGCGTCGGCATGAGTCGAGGCATAGAGGAAAGTCTTATTGTCAGGATGCAGCCAGGCGCAGGTCGTCTTGCCCTTGCCATTGGAAAGGCGGCGGATGTCGCCGGTTTCAAACTCAAGGAGGTAAATTTGGTAGAAGGGATTTCCCTCCTCGCGCTCGCTTTGGAAGATCATGCGCTTTCCGTCTGCGCTGAAATACCCCTCACCCGCGCGCTTGCCAGAGAAGGTGAGCTGACGAGGGTTATTGAGGAGGTGATCTCCGGCGGCAGCGGTGAGACTGGAGCTGAGGAGAAGAGAGAGGAGAAATCGGGTAAACATGACGCGGGAGGAAACGCGCCAAGCGTGGCGGGAGTTACGGAGAAATCCAGGGGTGTTGAGTCCCGGCGGATTTCCGCCCCAACCCGGCGCAGCCGGAACCACATAACTTGTCTGAGCTGTGGAAGCTGCGCCGGGAATGACGAAATCAGAATGTCGAAACCCGAAATTCATCGCAAACGTGTTCACTTTCTAGGAGTAATGTAATTAATACCCGCAATCCCAAGTCCGGCAAAGCGCGATGATTTCATCGACGAACGCCGTTTGTTCGGGTGTGATGAGCTTAAAATGGGCACGCCCAACACAGGCATGAAAAACAGCATCGTAGCTGCATAGAGGAAACTCGGCGAGATACTGGCGAAGGAAGGCGGGCAGGTAAAACCGCCATCCTTCGGCATCAGAAAAACTGAAGTATTCCTGAAATGTTCTCGCCGCCTCCGCAGTGACTTCCGTCCAGTGCTGTTCCGGGTCGCGCGCGCTCAGTTGAGCTTCCCGTTCCTGCGGCAGAGACTATTCGTCGTCGTATCCGCGAGCAACGCTCAGCGTGATCCGGGGCCGTGGAGGATCCCCGAAGACAGCAGGCAGGCGTGCGGCCAGTTCCTGAGCCTCCAGATTCGGCACCCGTCGCAAGTCATACAGATCCAGAGTCTCTCTGTCAAAACCGCGGGCTTTCGGTTCCTCACGGCTGGAAAATGGGGGCTTTGGCTCCAAACTCTACGACCGGCCTCACTCCGTGGTCACCGAAGCCTCCGAGCGGTTGAGCGCCTGCTCAAGGGCGCGCCAGCCAAGCATGGCGCACTTCACCCGGGCGGGGAACTGGCGCACGCCGGCGAAGACGGCCAGCTCGCCGAATCGGTCCATGTCAGGATCAATCTCCGTGCTAACGATCTCGTGGAACCCGGTGAGCATCGCCCGGGCTTCTTCCACGGAGCGGCCCGCAGTTTTGACAGTCATGATGCTGGCGGCGCTTTGGCTGATGGCGCAACCCTGACCCTGAAAGGTTACTTTCCCGATTTTTCCGTCCTCCGTGAAGTTCACCCAGACTTCGATCTCGTCCCCGCAGGAGGGATTGACGCCCTCGGCGTGAAAAGCGGGAGGTACGGGCTGCGGACCATTGTTCCGCGGGCGGCGGGAGTGTTCGAGAATGACAGCCTGGTAGAGTTCGTCGAGGGGGTTCATGAGGGCAGGGGAACGTTAGGTGGGTTTTGCTTCCGCTGGTGTAGCCGCGGCAGCGGGAGGTTCCGGAGCGGGAGCTGTCGTGACGCTGTGAGGGTCCGCAGCAGGAGGGCCACTGGTGGCGGACTCCGCAGGCAGGGCCTCGCGGGAAGTGCCGTTGCCAAAGAGCCGTGAGAACAGGCGCTTGGGCAGACTGCGGCCACTGTCTTCGCCTGCTAGTTCATCTGCAGCGGCGGATTTGGCTGTTTCCCATGCCGGCGCAAACCCTGGGGCCTGCACCATCATGCGCTTTTCGGCGCGCGCATAGATTTCCAGATCGCGCATCACTCTATGATCAGGCTTCTCGTTGAACTGACCGATGCGAAGGCGGAGGCTCTCGTTTTCTTTTGTGAGCCTCTCCTTTTCCTTGCGGATGAGTTCGTATTGGCGGGCCTCCAGTTCGAGCTTGTCACTCAGGTGCCGTCGATAGCGGCGGTATTCGCGCTTAGTTTTGAAGTGGCTACAGAAGGAGAGCACGAAGAAAAGGAGACCAAGGCACAAACCCCAGACGAAAGGCTTCGTGAAGAATTCTTTGAGAGCGTCCATGATGTGTTGGCCGGTGGTGGGAAAGTAGTGGACGTCTAATAAACCGCGGATTTATCGGAGCAGAAGAGAAGTTTTTGAGTTTCGGTGACGAAGTTGCCGCGGGGTAGCGAAACACATCAGACACGGTGTGAGCCCTTTGGCGACTTCCGTCGTGTAATTTTCCGGAATAGCCTCCGGTAGGACCGTAAAAGCAGCTTCTGAGCCAGCGGATAGATATTACAGAACTCGCGATATTTAGCTTCACTAAAATAACTATAGGCATCTAAAGCAGTTGGCATTCCTGCTAGCCAGCGCAATTTTGCGAATTTTTGCAATTTCTGTAAAGAATTCGTTGTCAAATTTGCCAATTCGGCTATGACTACCAGACTCCAACCCGCATCCGCACCCAACGAGAAGGAACCCCTCACAAAGAACTCATGAACGGAAACCCGTTTGCGTCTGATATTTATCCCGATGGCCTGCCGGCTCAGACCGGCGGCGTGCATCCGCTGCACAGCGGGGCTATCTCTGAGTTGAAAGAAATCGTCTCCCGTGCTGGGGGCCGCAGCCAAGAGGAAAGTGCGACTGAAGGCGGCGGCACGGTGGTGCTTTTGAGTGCACCACGGGCGGGTTTTGGAAAATCTCATCTGCTGGCGCGCCTTGCGGAAGAGATGGGGGATCGGGCATTCGTTGTGGCCGTGCCTTTTGACCGGGAGCGTGAAGCGCTATGGAGTGCACTATTGTGGCGGTTACTGGAAACATTTCACGCCACGAAAGTCGGCAGCCTCTCCCTGCTGGATCTGGTGGCGCGCCGGCTTTTTGCACTGGTGAATCAGCAGATGATCCGCGACCGCCAAGTTCCTTGCGCGAATCCCGCGGAAGCGCTCGCGGCACTTGAGGATCGGTGGGCCGAGTTGTTTGACTTCACGAGCGCCACGCAGCCGGTGGCCCGGTGGTTTGCCGAGCATTTTGAGCGGCTGCTGCCGTTTGCCAGCACTACAACGGGCAACATGGCCGGACTGCCTGCGGAGGCGGCGGCGCACTGGCTGCGGGTGCTCATTGCGTATGCTCAGGGCCGTAACGACGGCGAGGCCGTGCGTTGGGAATCTCTGCGTTGGAGTGTGCTCCAGCCCAGCGGTCCGGCTCTCTCTCAGAAGGGAATGAGCATTGTCTCCGCAGGGCTGCAGGGTGAAGCGGGAGCGAGGCAGCGTGTGGTGGAATTTTGCCGCCTCTCGGCTGGAGTTAGGCCCCTAGTGCTGGTCTTTGATGACCTTGATCTCTTCCATCACGAAACCGCCAGCGTCGCGCGCATTGCCGGATTCATTACAGAAATGCGGCGGCTGCTCTCCCGCGCCGTGCAAGTGCTCAGCGTAAATGAGGACCTCTGGACGCAGACATTCCAGCGCGCTATCCCCAGCGCCATTGAGGACCGGCTCACGGGGAATCAGATCACCCTCGGAGGAATTGGACGGGATGAAGCCGTGGACTTGATCCGCACACGCCTGACACAATGCGGCCACTCGCCGCTGGAGGTCTCACAGTTTCTCCACCGTCTGAATCTGCCGGCATGGTTCTCCCACGAGGCCGGGCGGAAGATTTCCCCGCGTGCTGTGCTTCGTTATGCCTGCGGCATTTGGGAAGCTGCTCAGCGCCGACCCGTTTCCTCCCTCACGGCGGCGGAACTCAGCCGCAGTGCGATAACGGCCATTCCCTCGGTTACAGTCACGGCAGAAGATGCCGGCCTTTATTGGGCGCGTCCGGATTCCTTTCTGCAAATTCCGGATGATGCCATCGAAGAGGAAGCGGAAGGCCTCAACCAGCCGCGGCCCGCCGTTGGCCCCGCCTTTCAGAGCCTGCGCAAAGCGCTCTCGCTCATGCTGCCGCCATTGGAAGAAGAATCCGCGCTCACTTCCGGTGCCGTTATCCCGGCACCGCGGGAACACGAACCAGCCGTCCTGCGGCCCGCTCCGCCCGAGCCGGTGGAATCCGTGGAGTCCCAGCTCAACCGCCGCTTTCACCAGTTGCGCATTCATTTCCTCAACGCCCCATGGCTTGCCATTGATCAGGAGCGCATCTTTCACCTGCTCCAGTCTGCTGGTCGCAGGCTTGCCATCGTGCGCTGGCTGGACCATCCGCTTCAGGGTTCCCCGGGTCAAAGCGCGGGGTCATGGATCGGGCCGGACGCAGAAGTCCTTTTCGGCAGCGAACCTTACAGCGACCGCGTCTACTGGTCATCGCTGATAGACTTCGCGCGTGAGCGGAGTGGTCATGGGTTCTGTGTTGGACGGCCCCACACCGCGCAGTGTCGCCTCATGGTGTTCTCTTCGGTCAAGAGTCCGGTGAATCTTTCCGCGTGGATGCCGCCGGACGAAATAATCAATGTGAGAACCCATTTTCTCGAAATTCAGTCCGTGGATCAGCCCACGCTGGCCACCCTCTACGCGGCCGATGAAATGATGCGTGAAAGTGAGCGCGCTGAAGCCGCCGCCACGCCTGCACAGACGTTCACGTTCCTCATTCCGCACATCGAGTTTCTGTGGAAACAGGTTACACGCAGTGCAGCGAAAGCGGCGTGAGATGACTGGAGAGCGGGCGGAACCGGATAAAGTTTTCATTGAGCAGTTTTCAGGGCAGTAGGTTTCCCCTCGTTTCTGAAAAATTGACGAGTTCCTGACATGCCCACCCGATTTGCCCCCAGCCCTACCGGCCTGCTCCATCTGGGGCACGCCTACGCCGCCAGCTCGGCGCGGGCCGCGGCCCGTGACACCGACGGCGTCATGATACTGCGACTGGAGGACATCGACTCCACGCGGTGCCGGCCGGAATATGAAGCAGCGATTTTTGAGGATTTGGCTTGGCTTGGACTGTCATGGCCGGAGCCTGTCTGGCGGCAAAGTGAGCGCATGGCACACTACCACATTGCGCTCCAGCGGCTGGAAGCCATGGGCTTGCTCTACCCTTGTTTTTGCACCCGCCGTGATCTTGCCGCTATTGACGCTCCACAGGGGCCGGACGGCCCGCTCTATCCCGGAACCTGCCGGTCACTTTCGCCTCTGGAAAGAACCGCCCGGTTGGAGACGGCGGTGCATTACTCCTTGCGTCTGGATGTCGCCATGGCCATGAGCCTAACGGGGCCGCTCACATGGCAGGATCTGGACCGCGGCTTGCAATCGGCCCGACCGGAACTTCTTGGCGACGTCATTCTTGCCCGTAAAGACATCGCCACCAGTTATCATCTCGCCGTGACCATCGACGACGCCGCCCAAAGCGTCACCACGGTGACCCGCGGCGAAGACCTTTTCGCCAGCACCCACATTCACCGTCTCCTCCAGGCCTTGCTGCGTTTGCCGGTGCCCGTCTGGCACCATCATCGCCTCGTGCTCGACGAGCAGGGGCGCAGGCTCGCAAAAAGGGCAGACTCGGTCTCTATCAGGTCCTATCGCCAAAGTGGGCTCACTCCGGGAGCGGTTCTGGCGTTAGCGGGGGCTCGAAGTGACTAGTTTAAATCTCTGTAGATCAACGTGTTAAGCTGAGGTTGCAAATTTGAGAAAGCTAACATCTAGGACTACCACAAAAAACAATAAATTAATTATCAAAAATATTGCAATTATAATTAAATCGTCTAGTTATATGCTGATTTTCATCTTTGCCCACGTTTGCCACGGCTCGCCGAACAACGTCGGCCCTGATCAAAGCGCACCCTATGTCCAAAAAACCGCACAAATCAACGCCCTGCAGCCTTCAGGCTAGGTCAGCGGCCCTGTGCCTTGGAGTGACGTTGTTGGGGGTTGTGCCGAGCGCGCTATTCCTACTCAGCCAGCAAAGAGAGGAGGGTTATCGGATGCTCAAGACACAGGCCGGTATGGCTGGGCAAAGCCTTGCGACTGCGGCCCGGGCACCAGTGGATGTTAGGATGGACCTGTTGCGAACCGCCGCCCTCGAACTCATGTCAGTGGCTGGAGCGGTGGATTATATCCTTGTGGCCCCAGCCGGCGAGGGCATGCCCGCGACCTTGTTTCTTCCGGGGAGCAAGGATTCTACAGTTAAAGCGGACGTTGCGGGAGTGGTAGAGAGGGGCACTAAAGAGATTGAATCGCCCCATTCAGGGCTTAGCGTGATGCGGAGTTTGCATCCCCTGCCGAGTGGCGGCTGGGTGGAGGTGGCGGTGTCTATGCAGCACTTCGAGACCGCCCTAGCGGTAGCTCAGCGCCGGACGATATATGCGGGAGGCGCCGCAGTTTTTGTGGGCCTGCTATGCTCCTTCCTGTTTGCCCGGCGCATCGCGCGTCCCCTCGAAGAGCTCTGCGGAATGGCAAAGGGAATCGCCTCAGGCGTCCTCTCTACCCGTGCCGAGCAAACGACCAGCAGCGGGGAAATCAGTATGCTGGCTGCCAATCTCAATACGATGGCCTCACGTCTCGAAGAGAACCAAAGCAGGATGCTGACCGCCAATACTGAGTTGGAGCGGATGAATGGACAGTTGTCCCTGCGGTTTAAACGCACCCAACTGCTGGCCGACATCTCCGCGGAATTCCTAGCAGCTGATTCCGCCCCCACGGACACGGTTTTCACTTCGGCTCTGGGTCGCCTCGCAGAAGAACTTAGCCTAGAGGGTGCCTGCATCTTCACCCGGTCCGCCGCAAATTCCGGCATGCTTCAAAAGTCATGGGAGTGGAACTGTCTCCTCGGTCCGATTTGCAAGATGGAGCGAGTTCCTGAGGCTGGCTTTCCGTGGGCCATTGCGCAAATCTTCCGCGAGGGCGTTATCACCCTCGCGGACACGAAAGCCCTGCCCGAAGAGGCCCGGGCAGAACGCATCAATCTTGAGCGGCTCGACATCACCACCGCTGCAGGCGTCGCCTTGGGAACAGGTGAAAAGCCGTCGGCCTATCTCTTTCTCCGCGGACACGGGGCGCCGCGAGCTTGGAGCTGTGATGAAGAGCAGTTCATTAAACTTGCCGGAGGCCTGTTCGCCAATGCCATCGCGCGCCGCGAAGCCGCATCCGAACGTGAGATCCTGCATGCCCAACTCCTCCAGTCCCAGAAAATGGAGGCTGTCGGTCAGCTCTCAGGAGGCATCGCCCACGATTTCAACAACATGCTGGTGCCCATCATCGGCTACAGCGACAGTATTCTGAGTCAGGTGCCGGAGGGTTCGCAGTGGTCGGGCGAAATCCGCGAGATCAAGCGCGCCGCAGAGAGTGCCGCGGCCATTACCCGCCGCCTCCTGACCTTCAGCCGCCAGCAGATTACCACCCGCAAGGAAATGAATCTCAATGAACACATTGAGTCCGTTCACAAAATGCTCGCCCGCCTGCTCGGCGAAACGATCCAACTCCGTCTCGACCTCTCCCCAGAGCTGTGGACGGTCTCTGCGGACTGTAGTCAGGTTGATCAGTGCCTCGTCAATCTCGCCGTCAACGCGAAGGCCGCCATGTCCGCATCGGGCGGCACTATCCGCATCAGCACGGCTATGGTGGATAGTGAGGACAAGCATTTTCAGCCGCGACCCGGAGCGAAATCTCAGGGCGTCTTCGTCCGCCTTAGCGTGGAAGACACCGGCTGCGGTATGGATGCTGCCACCATCGCCCGGATATTTGAACCCTTCTTCTCCACCAAAGGCACCGAAGGCACCGGACTCGGCCTCAGCGTCGTCCATGGTGTCATGCAGGATCACGGCGGTTGGGTCACCGTAGATTCCGTTAAAGGAGAGGGCACGAGCTTCCGCCTCTGGCTGCCGGCCCTCAACGAGCCCCTCCCCAAACCCATGGACACAGGGCTGGTCACCGCTATGGACATCCCGCGCGGCAAAGGTCAGACCGTTCTCCTGATCGAAGATGAACCAGGAGTGTTGGCCTTCGTTTCCGCAGCCCTCCGCCAGAACGGATATAAAATGCTCACCGCGGCCAGCGGAGCCGCAGCGCGCGAAATCTTCCACGAGAAATTCCATACCATTGACCTCGTCATGAGTGATGTTGTCCTACCTGACGCTTCCGGAGTCGACCTTGTGGAGGAATTCTACGCCATCGTGCCGAGCCTGCGGGCCCTGCTGAGCAGCGGCTATAGCGACAAGCAGTCGCTGGTGGAGTTGGTCGAGAAACGCGGCCTCCGCTTCCTGCATAAGCCGTATACACTCATCCAATTGCTGGAGTCCGTCCACGGTGCTTTGCATGGCGCCGCCCAGCGCTTGCTGGTTAGCTAGGCCACCGGGAGGAAAGCGGACTGCCGCGAACGCAGAGTGCGCGGGCCATATGGAACAAGCGCATGGCCGCGGAGCCTTAAGCTCCCCGGTGAGCACAAAGCGCAGCTTCATTACTGCAGCCTTCGCGCTCACCGGATCATTTGAAAGCAGAGCTTTTCGTCTCAGCCCTCACCACTGCTCTCCGGCAGCACGATCATGCCGTAGTCGCCATCCTTGCGGCGGAAGAGCAGGTTCAGTTCATGACTCTTCTGATTGTGGAAAACGACGAACTGCTTTTCGCTCAGCTCCAGCTCTGTAATGGCCTCGTCCGGATACAGCGGCTTGATCCGGTAGTTCTCGCGTTGGATAAGAACGGGCTCCACCTCGTCCTTGTGCTCGTCTTCATGGTCCGCCGGAGTGTAGACGTGCTCATCCAGGTGACGAATGCTGTTGTTTGTCCGCGGGCGGTGGCTCTTGAGCAGGCGGGTTTTGAACTTCCGCATCCGCCGCGCGATCTTGCTGATCGTCTCATCAATGGCAGCGTAGAGGTCGTCGCTGGTGGTGCTGCACTCAATGGTGATGTGGTTGGCGCAGAAGAGAAGGATTTCCGAGAAGTGACGGTGATGCGTCTGCACTTCGAGGATCACTTTGGCCTCGATGATGCGCGGGTAGTCGAGATGCAGGCTGTCTATTTTCCGGCGGGCATAGTCACGAATGGCTTCGGTAATTTCGAGATGCCGCCCGGTGACGGTGATATGCAGGTCCACGTTTGCTGTTTGCATGTTGTCTCCTTTGTTTAGGTTGGTGGAAATACTGGTCCTTTAACAAATACGCTGAGCCAGCGCTGCCCGATGCCGTAATTACCCCTTCGCCTCGAATTCCGGACGTCTCCTATTCACTCCTCGCAGTGCGTCGCCCATTTTTGACGCCGATATATCACATGTTGAAGTTTTCTCCAAGATAAAGTTTTCGGCTGAGGGGGTCATTTACAAGAAAATCCCGGGTCCCTTCGCGGTGCACTTTGCCTTCATACATCAAGTAAGCACGGTCCACGCTGGAAAGTGTCTCACGAACATGGTGGTCCGTGATCAAAATCGCCAACCCGGCCTCGCTCAGGCTGGAGACGATCTCCTGAATCTCCCCTACAGCGATAGGGTCCACCCCGCTGAAGGGCTCGTCCAGCATTAGCAGTGAGGGCTCCGTCACAAGGCTGCGAGCAATGGTCAGGCGGCGCTTTTCTCCTCCGGAAAGGGTGATGGCGTGATTTTTCCGCAGGTGAGAGATCCCAAAGCGGTCCATTAGTCCGTTAAGCCGTTCCTCTTTCTCAGCTTTTGTAAGGCCCGTGGTCTCCATCACTGCCATGATGTTTTCCTCCACCGTCAGCTTGCGGAAAATGCTCTCCTCCTGCGGCAGGTAGCCCATGCCGAGTCGGGCCCGCTTATACATCGGCAGGTTTGTTGCGTCCTGACCGTTGAACCAGACAGTCCCGCCCGTGGGCGCGATGAGGCCCACAATCATGTAAAACGTGGTCGTTTTGCCCGCGCCATTGGGCCCTAATAAGCCCACGATTTCGCCAGGCCGCACGGTGATCTCCACGCCGTTCACCACCCGGCGTTCATCGTATTCTTTGATGAGCCCGTGCGTGGAGAGGAGGAATTCGCTGCTGCTGGCAGTGGAGGTCGGTTTTTCGGCCATGCAGTCGTGTCAGGGAACTTTGTTGCTGCCATTTTCCGGAGCGGCAGCCGGGATCGGAGTAGCGCGGTCGGTTGGGAAATCCTCCAGCTTGAGCGCCCCGGACAAGGTCACCAGTTCTGCGCCTTCGAACTCTGCTTCCCGGAGCCTGCTCATCCTAGCCACGGCGTCCTTGCTGCGGGCCCGAAGAAGTGAGTCCTCAATTTGCACCTCGGGCCAGTCCTTCACAATGAACTCACCGGTTTTCTGATCGTAGATCATATAGTTGCCGCGCCCCACCTGCACCCGGCCTAAGCTGTCCACAAACATCACGCGCACCCGGCCTTTGGCAATGAGACGGTCGAACGGCGGCTCCTTCTGCCGCTTCAGCGGGTCCGCCACTTTGGCTTTTGGCTTTGCGGGGGCGGCTCTTCCCGGCTTCATGAGAATAGTCACCTCGTCCGCATCCACCGCCAGATCCGTGAGCCGCAACCGCACGTCTCCCTCCGCGATCCACGTGCGCCGCCGCACATCGCTGTCCGGTAATTCAATATCTGGATTCTTCGGGTCGCGCTCAGGGCCCTTAATCAGTCGGTCGGCACTCAGCGGCGCTGCGGGAAAATTTACGGCCCGCATCGGCGGGAGAGGCGCCGGGGGCGGGACGCTGTCGAAAGCATCCGGCCGGACGGGATCCTCGGGCAGGGGCTGCGGCGCCGTCTTTCCCTGCTGCAGCCGCATCTTTTCACGCTGCTGCTCCAGAGCAGCCTGCGCTTCGGGCTTCGCGGCCTCAATGATCCGCTTCAATTCCGCTTTGTCTTCATCGCTGAGCATCGGCTCAAACTTCTTCTTGGCTTCGTCGGAAGTGATGTCCGTACCATCCTTCTTAAGCCGCTCCACTTCCTTCTCCGCACCTTTGTTTCGCTGAGCGGCCTTCTCCAAGATGTCCCATGCCTTCTTGATCTCCTCCTTGTTCTTTAACTCATTGAGCTTCGCATTCACCTTCGCGCGATCTTCCGCAGAGACGTCCGGCTTGGAAGGCTTTTTCTCCTGTGCAGAGAGCGGCAAGATGGCCATGACGAGAAGGAGGCAAGGTCGAAATTTCATGGCTTTTTGGCACCAGCTGCGGTGTTCGGGGCTGCGGATAGAGTGGCCGGAGTCTCCTCCCCGGTAAAGTAAATGTTCACCCGTCCGGAGAAAATGGTCAGTCCGCTGGCACGGTCGTGCAGCATCTCCCCGCTGCGGATCAAGTGCTCGTCATCCGCGATCTCGACGGGTTGAGTGGTGAACAAGAATTCGCATGCGAGGTCCAGCCATGCTCGCGTCATCCGGAGAGTGCGCGTGATCTTCCCCGGCTCCTCTTCATCGCCATAAGACGCAAAGTCCACGCCGTCCAACTGCACCAATTCGTCCATGACCCGCTCCACCCGTGCCGCATTCAATTCCGCCTCCAGCCTCAGCGGCGTATCGGCCTGACGCCGGTTGTAGACAGGATAGCGCAAGCCAGTGTGCGCATGACCCGGCGGCACCAGCACCGCGAATTTCTCCCGGATCCCCTCCGGCAGTCCGCGCCCGCGCGTCCAGTCCCATGCAACTGGGGGAACCTCGATGTCGTCCACCTCCGGTAGGCTGTGCGCGACCGCTGTACAGGCTAGGAGGAGGGGAAATTGACGAAACCAGAATAACGAAGCCCGAGGGAAACCAGAATGACGAACGCAGTGAACCACCGGCGCGCCTGTAGCCCCGTTCGTTATTCGATGTGCGTCCTTCGCCATTCCTTCGGATTTCATCAGTCTGGTTTCGTAATTCTCATTCCGCCACCGAGAGATGCACCGCCTTCAATTTGCGCAAGACCCCGCCCATTTGGTCAAAAGGCACCATGTTTGGGCCGTCTGAGAGCGACTTTGAGGGATCGAAATGTGTTTCCATAAATACAGCGTCGCAGCCCGTGGCCACCGCTGCGCGCGCCAGCACCGGAGCCAGCAGGCCATCCCCGCCACTCGTGCCGCCAAGACCGCCCGGGCGCTGCACCGAGTGCGTGGCGTCGAAGCACACACGGTAGCCCATTTCCCGCATCCAGTAGAGCGAGCGCATGTCGGCCACGAGATTATTGTAGCCAAAACTCACCCCGCGTTCGGTGAAGAAGAACTTTGCGTTTCCCGCCGACTCCAGTTTCTGCGCGATGTTCTTCACATCCCACGGTGCGAGGAACTGCCCCTTCTTCACATTAACCACCCGCCCTGTGCGCGCCGCCGCCAGCACGAGGTCCGTCTGGCGGCAAAGGAATGCGGGAATTTGCAGCACATCCATATACTCCCCTGCGATCTCCGCCTCCTCCGCTGAATGCACATCCGTCGTCACCGGCACCCCCAGCTCTCTGCCCACCGATGCCATCAGCGCACACCCTTCGCGGCATCCCATGCCCCGGTAACTCGAAATCGATGTGCGGTTCGCCTTATCATAGCTTGCCTTAAAAACGAACGGCACTCCTACTTCCGCCGTCAACGCCTTGAGCGCGCGCCCGATTTCCCACACAAACGCCTCCGATTCCATCACGCACGGCCCGAGGATAAATACAGGCAGCCGCCCATCCATGCGCAGCGCGCCGATGGGGATTTCCGGAAGGGTAACACCGGGGGGAAGGGTAGACATATCTTCATCAGAGCGGCGGTTTTCTTCCCCGGCAAGCGCGGGACCGCGGTTGCCATTCATTCCTGCGGTTTTTGTCCCTCGGGCGAGGATTGAGGAACTTCGCTTGGTAGGGGCGCGGGCTGGGGAGATTTGATATCATTGCCTTCGCGTAAGACCCAGCCATTTTCCATAAAATGCGTTATCTCTACCTGCTTCACGCTTTTGCCGCCAGGGAGGAACCTTAGTTTCACCACGGCTGCGGCGCGGCGCAGGTAGGCGGCGGGAGCCTGGAACATGCGCTGCTTGAGGGTGATTTCGGTCTCAGATCCGCGGGCCACGTATGCGGAAAACTGGTGGGCTCCTGTTTGGTCGCGCATGCTATAGCAGGCCCACTTTTTCTCATCAGAGAAGTCCTCGTTATAGTAGCCAGTGGAGGCACTCTGCTCGAGAAACACGCGCATGAGCACGGGCTCCTCCGGGCGATTCGGGATCAGGTCGGGCCACTCCACTTCGCCGTGGCCGGTGAAGCTTTCCCAGTCTGCAAGGAAGGACTCCCCTCGGCGCTCGAGGAGGAGTAGGCGGGTCTCGAAGTTGAGCAGGATCAGGTCGATGAAGATGAAGTTGCCATTAATGCTTGCGAAGTCGGCCGCCTCGAATTTGTTGCGGATATCAAAGGGCTCCCACGGGCGCCTTTTGGTGTAGTAAGCACGTAGGAGAGGTTCGACGCGCTCCCGGTCGCGGATGAGCGGCAGGATTTCCTCCACAGTGGCTGCACTGGCAAAGCGGCGGATGATATCCCTGAGCGGGGTGGCAAAACTGGCGATGCCGCGCTGCTCCAGTGGGGGACCGTCAGCGTCTTGGGGAAGCAAATCTTTGACCTGCATATATATTGGAGTCGGCGGAGCGGCGACTGCTTTCTTCTTGAGACGATCGTAGGCGAGCCAGCCGACCACTCCTGCGAGCACGACGAGGGCACCGACAAGCAGGCGGATGAAGTAATCGGCGAATTTGCGGCCATTATTTTTGTAGTGACGGCGGGCCTTTTTGCGCATCTCGCGCCGGGAATCCTTGTCGGACCTTTCCTCTGCCATGCCTGGATTGTCAAAATCCCGGTGCGTGCGCTCGTGTTTGCGGCGGCGCATATTGACGCGCTTCATCGCAGGATTTTGCGGATCATCGCGAAACTCGGGTTCGGTGGTCCGGTGCAGGCGCTCGCGAAATTCGAGGTCGCCGCCGGTGGTCCGGTTGCCGACCTCCCACCCCTCACGCAGGGGGCCGCGGAGGTTAGGGCTACCCGGTTCAGTGTTGCGCGTCGATGGCAATTGGCTGCTCCGGGATTCCTCTTCGATGTGGGCCGCATCTTTGGGGATGGGCATCTTGGTGCGGCATTTAGGACAAATCACGCTGCCGGCAGTCGCGAGTCCAGGGGACAACTTAATGAGCCCCTGGCAGGCGCGACAGGTAAAGACGATCCACTCGATTTGTGCCATGAGGACAGATTTCGGTTCTTGCTGGTATATTGAGGGTAGCCCCCCGGCAATGCAAACACAAAAGCCAACGCGGTGAAATCTAGAGTCGCCGCAAGGGCAAGCGGCGGCGAACCTGATTCTTTTTTGCCGAAAGCGCCTCGCAATGGCGCATCGGGCAGAGGCCATCTTTTCTGTGGAATTCTGAAAAACGACCCCCATCCTGCCCGTTCGATTTCATCCCATACTATTCCAATCACGCTCATGGCATCCAACGATACCCCTCCGCCCTCCAACTTCCAATCCGTCTCCGGCGGTTGCTGCTCAGGTCAGACCTTGGCTTATCTCATACTTCGCGTGCTCTTGGGTATGCTGCTGTTGCTGTCCGGAATTGAGAAATTTAAGAGCCCGGCGGCTCCCTATCATTACCAGTGGACCTACTGGCACGACAAGACCAATGAGGCAGGGGAAGTGGTGGACTGGGGCAAGTGGCGAAACGTGGCCAAGCCTATTTTTGATTTCGGCGGCTTCAATAATCCCGCCGTGTGGGGCGAAAAAACGGTGAATGCTTTCAGTCACATGTTCAAGGCATACGCTCTGGTGCTCCCCTACGCGATGATCGCCATCGGGCTGTGTATCCTCGTCGGATTCCTTAACCGCGTGTCCCTGTTCCTCGGGGCTGCCATTTGGGTCTCGCTAGCTGCGGGCCAGATGACCCTGCCGGACAATCCTACTGTATGGATGCTCTCCAATTTTACTGTCTACTACGTTGCCGCCTTGGCGCTGGTAAAGTATAATAGGTTTGCCCTCACGCGCTTCTAAAGAACAGCCTTCAGGCTGCCGCAACCTGCCCATGGCGGGATGCGTAAATTCTAAAACGCCAAGTTCCCATGAGCAAGACACCGAAATCCACTGCCAAAAACGATCTCACCCGCCGCCGTTTTCTGCGCAACAGCGCCATCACCGCTACCGCGCTCAGCTACAGCCGTATAGCCGCACGTGCCGCCGGCACGGTGCCTTCAGATCAGTTGAACATCGCGCTCGTGGGCTGCGGCCAGCAAGGCATGGCGGCTCTCACCGCTTCCATGGTACGCATCCCGGGCGTGCGATTTGCCGCCATCTGTGACGTATGGGACTATAAGCGTAACAGCGCTAAGCGCGCTATTGATCCTCAGGGCGTTGTTGGCACAAAAGCTTACGGGCTGATGGATGAAATGCTGGATGAGATGAAAGACGGTATTGACTGTGTTGTCATTGCCTCGCCGGACTACTTGCATGCCCCTCAATCCCGCATGGCCCTCGAGGCCGGCAAGGACGTCTACTGTGAGAAGATGATGGCCAATACCATCGAGGGCGCCGCCGACATGGTTAAGGCTCAACGGGAGACCGGAAAACTCTTTCAAATAGGTCACCAGCGCCGGAGCAACCCGCGCTATCGCTTCATGCGCGACAAACTTCTGCGCGAAGAAAACCTACTCGGCCAAATCACCCACCTCTACGGCCAGTGGAACCGCTCCGTTAAGAATCCGCTCCTGCCCAAAATTAGTGCCGCGGAGATGGAAAAAATCAAAGCATCGGGATATCCAGACCTGCTCACCTTCGCCAACTGGCGCTGGTTCAAGAAATTCGGCGGCGGCCCCATATCCGACCTCGGCGCCCACCAGATTGACATTTTCAACTGGCTTCTCGGCACCACCCCGAAGTCCCTCACTGCCTGCGGCGGTCTCGACTACTACAAGAACCGGGATGTGACCATGCCGGACGGCACAAGCACCAAATTCTCCTACGAACACCTCGACAACGCCATCCTCGTTTACGAATACGACGTGCCGCAGCACGGACTGGTTCGCGTCGTTTACCAAGTCCTCACCACCACCGGTTCCCAAAACTACTACGAGAAGATCATGGGCACCAAGGGCACCATCGTTATCTCTGAACAGCAGGCCGCCGGCAACCAAGTCTATCGGGAAAAGGACACCACGCAGGACGGAGAGTGGGATCATTACGTCCCCAAAGGATATCTGCGCAAGCCCCCCGCAACAGTTTACAACAAGTTCTGGGAGCGTCCCAAGGCATGGAACCGCCCGGACCCGTGGCTGGCGAGCGAGGGCGTTCAGGATGCGCGCGTTTCTGTCGCTGCCGACCCGTTTGAACTTCCGGCCATGCCGAAGCATCTTGATGAAAAGCCGCCTCACCAGCACCACCTTGAAAACTTCTTCGACACCGTGCGCGCCGGCGGCAAGCAAACCGACCTCAACTGCCCTGTGGCCGACGCCTATAAATGCGCTCGTGCCGTGCTCGCTATCAACGAAGCGGTCGCTGAGAAGAAGCGCATTGATTTCAAACCCGAAGACTTCGAAGTCGCCTGAATCCAACCCCGGCCCTAATCCTTACCTTCATGAAAAAGCCTAATCTTCGTCTCGCCGCGCAACTTACCGCCATCGCTGGTGCTGCTGCTCTCGTTTCCTGTGACAAGCCCGCCTTCGGCCTCGACCCCCTCACTACCGCCACCGAAAAGACGGTATACGATGGCGTGGGTGGCCCTGCGCCGGCAGCTAACCCCAACGCTTCTGCTCCTGTCGCCAAGGTTGAGCCCAAGCCGGTGACTCCGCCCACGGCACCCCCGGCCGTCGCCCCGCCAACCGCCCCGCCCCCTCCTCCTGTTGCGGTCATTCCTCCTGCGCCAGCACCAGCACCGGCACCTGTTGTCTCGAATGGCCCGAAGATCACGATCAAGCCGGATATGCCAAAGCCCCTCTTCGCGGGCACCCCGCTGCCGGACAGCAATCCTCCCCCCAATCTTGACAAATCAGGCAAGCCTACTCTTGAGGTTTCCGTTCCGGAAGGGACGGTGCTCCTCTCCAAAGGAAAAACTGTCACCTGCTCAGACACTGCCCCGCTTGGCGAGCTAAGCCTCATAACGGACGGTGACAAAAACGGCGACGACGGCTACTTCGTCGATGTCTTGCCTCTGAAGCAGTGGGTCCAGATCGATCTAGCCGAGTCCAAAGAAGTCAACCTCGTGTGGGTTTGGCACTTCCATAAGCAGGCCGTCGTCTACAAGGATGTGGTCGTTCAGATCTCCGATGATCCGGAATTCAAAACCGCCACCACGGTGTTCAATAACGACTTCGACAACTCCTCCGGCTTCGGCATCGGTACTGACCAGTCATGGGTGGAGACCAACAACGGGCGCCCGATGCCTGCGAACAATGTTAAGGGACGCTACGTGCGTCTCTGGTCCAACGGCCGCAACATCGACGACACCAACCAGTATATCGAAGTTGAGGTTTACGGCAAGTAAACCAGGACCAGTTTTCTATCCGTCAATTCATCGCGGCCGTCGGCAGGAGAAATCGGCCGGCGGCTTCCTCGTAGAATCACCGTAAAGGCCCGTAGGGAAAAGATTGGCGAGGCGGCCATCTATTTGCAACACAGTGCAACTCCGCGCTCTCTGCGCCTCACCCACTAACGGGTTCTAGGGAAGGAGCGGATTGCCGTTTGCCCCCCGCCGCGGGGCCGGCTACTCTTTTTTCTCCGGTTTGACTTCATCCTCCGGCGCGACTGGGTCCTCGCCATCGAATTCTTTCTTCGATTTTTCCACCTGCTCCGCCATTTCCTTCAGGCTTTCCTTCACATTCTTCGCCTGCTCCGCGGTGCCTGATTTGGGATTGATGGCAATAACCTCTTCAATGAGTTTTTCCGCCTCTTTGAGTTTGTCCGGACCGATCACGGCCAGCTTGATCATCATCGTCTGCTGCTTGCGCTCACCGCTCAGTTTCTCGTCTGCTACGAACTTTTCCACGCGGGCACTGAATTCAGCGAACTTCTTCTCTTCGTGAAGTTTGCTCAATTCCCCGTCGAGCACCTCGAGTTTCTCATCGAACTCCCGCTGGGAAGCGAACTCATCCCGGGACTTCTTCAACCCGGTGACGTCCGCTTTATCTAAGGCAGTGGCCTCATCCACTTCTTTGGTGTAGAAGGTATGAATGAGAGCCTTGTCGATTTCCTTGAGTGCGGCGGCAATGGCTTTGGCCTTTTCCACGCCTTTTGCAGCGGCGGCCTTCTTCAAGCCCTCGTCGCGGGCCAGGCGCACCTTTCGCAGGTCCGCCAGCATCTTGACGTAGTGCGCAGCGTCGACTTCCTCATAGCCCGTAACGGCATAGGGGCGGCCTTCCGCATCGGCAAGAATGATGCTGGGAAATCCTTCGACTTTATACATCTCCTGTAGTTTCTCGTTTTGCGCTTTGATGGCCTCCGGCAGTTGCTTCTCCTGAGGAAAGTCGATTTCCACGAGCACGAAATTCTTCGGTGCCTCCTGCTTGAAGGCGTCCTTGCTGAAGACCTCTTCGTCCAGCTTCATGCACCAGCCGCACCAGTCGGAACCGGTAAAGTTCATGATAAGGTCTCGTTTTTCGCCGGCAGCCGTGGCTTTTGCCTTTTCAAAATTGCTCGTCCAGCCCTCCGCTGCGCGCAGCGAGGAAACGGAAAATACGAGAGCGGGCACGGCAGCAAGAATAACGGAGGAGAGACGCATGGTATTAGGCGGGTTGTGGCGTCAGGCGTCGCCGTTTCAGGCTGCGAATCAACAGCGGCCTTCCTTGCGCGGAGAACAAGCGGTATGGCTGAGCACTACTCCATGCCCAGAGACTTCCACGCGAAGCCATACATGTCGGCGATTTCCTCAAGCTGCTTGCTGGTGGGCTTACCGGCACCGTGGCCGGCGCGAATGTCCACACGCAGGAGAATGGGAGCGTCGTCTTTTTGCGCCTGCTGGAGTTCGGCGGCGAACTTGAAGCTGTGGGCGGGATAGACACGGTCGTCGTGGTCGCCGGTGAGCACCATGGTGGCAGGATATTTCGCGGGTTTCACGTTGTGCAGGGGGCTGTAGGTGCGTAGCACTTTAAAGTCCTCCGCTTTGTCTGGGCTGCCGTATTCGCTCTGCCATGCCCAACCGATGGTGAACTTGTGAAAGCGGAGCATGTCCATGACGCCGACGGCGGGCAAAGCGCAGCCGAAGAGGTCGGGGCGCTGGAGCAGGCACGCACCGACGAGCAGGCCGCCATTGCTGCCGCCGCTGATGGCGATGCGGGAGGGCTTCGTCCAGCCGTCCTTCACAAGGAACTCCGCTGCGCCGATGAAGTCGTCGAAGACATTCTGTTTCTTCTCCTTCATGCCGGCCTCGTGCCATGCCTGACCAAATTCGCCGCCGCCGCGCAGGTTCACCTGAGCATAGACGCCGCCGGCTTCGAGCCATGCGATTCGGCTGGCGCTGAAGGACGGACTGAGGCTGATATTGAAGCCGCCATAACCATAGAGGATCACTGGCAGCGTGCCATTTTTCACAGTGCTCTTTTTCCGCACAAGGAACAGGGGGACCTTCGTGCCGTCTTTTGACGCGAACCACTGCTGCTCGACAACGATGTCCTCCGTGTCGAAGGCGACCTTCGTCTCTTCATGCAGGTTACTTTTACCCGTCGCGGTGTCGTAGCGGTAGATGGCTCCGGGCGTGTCGAATCCGGTGACCGCGTAGAAGGTTTCCTTATCAGTGAACTTGCCGCCGAAGCCGCCGGCGCTGCCATAGTTGGGCAACTTGAGCTTTTCTATCTCCCTGCCGGCAAGGTCGCAGACGGTGACTTCGTCGTGAGCCTTGACTAGTCGCTGCACGAACATTTTTCCACCCACGAGGCCGACGCTTTCGATGACACTTTTTCCCTCCGGTAAGATCTCCTGCCAGTTGGCGCGGTCCGGTTTGCTCACATCGATGACGATGACGCGGCGGTTGGGGGCCTTGTGGGTGGTGAGGAAGTAAAACTTGGTGCCGTCGTTGCCGAGGAAATTCCACTCCGCCTCGAAGTTGGGGAGCAGTTCTATAACGGGGGACTCCGGCCCTTTGCTCAGATCGCGGTAGAAGAAATTGTCCTCGGGCTTCGTGCCCTCACGCACGGAGAAGAGGAGGTATTTCCCGTCCTCGGTCTCGCCTGCGTTGAGGCCCCACTTGGGGAAATCGGGCCGGGCATAGACGAGGCGGTCTTTTTCCTGCGGCTCGCCGAGCGTGTGGTAATAGACCTTCTGGTCGTAGTTCTCGACTTTGAGTTCCTCGCCTCTCTCCGGTTCGGCGTAGCGACTGTAATAGAAGCCCTTGCCGTCTTTGCTCCAGGATGGGCCGCTAAACTTCACCCATTTAATCACGTCGGGGAGGTCCTTGCCCGTGCCCACTTCGCGGACGTGAATGCTTTCCCAGTCGCTGCCGGCTTCGCTGAGGGAATAGGCAGCGAGCCTCGCGTCCTCGGTGAGGTCGTAGCCGCTAAGGGCAATGGTGCCGTCCTTGCTGAGGGTGTTAGGATCGAAGAGCGCGGCGTCCTTGCCGCCTTTGTCGTCTCGCCAGTAAGTGATGGCTTGGTTCTGAAGCCCGGTCTTCTTGCTGTAGAAAAGGCGTCCTGAGATTAGCCGGGGGATGCCGACTTTGTCATAATCCTGGATTTCCTTGAGCCGCGCGAGGAATTTGCCACGCTGCGGAATCTTTGCGAGGTAGCCTTGGGCAAACTTTGCCTGATCTGCCACAAAAGCGGTGGTCTCCTTGCTGTCGATGTCTTCCATCCAACGATAAGGATCCGCGACGTCGATGCCGTGGAGCTTTTCGACGAGTGCATCACGCCGGGCAGAAGGATAGACGGAGAGTTCCGCCGCAGCGGGAAGAGAAGAAGCAAAGAGGACGGGAAGCATGAGCTTTGAGATCATGAGGTGCCTTTGGCGCTGGTTGGGCGGAGTGTCAAACCCCAGCGGACAACTGCAGTATAGCAACCCAACCAGTCACGGTTTGTGCTGCTTATTCGGTTACTGCAGGTCCATCCGCTGGTGCCGTCACCGGATTGCCGCGCACTGGGCTCCTTTTTGGAAACTGGACGGATTAGAGGGCCCATCCCGTCTCTTTTCCGCCACGCGGATCGGGCTGCGGGTAGTCTGTGGAAACGATGTGCGCTCCGCTGGCTAGGGCTGCGTCTCTGCGGATGGCATCTCCAGTGCGCGCTGCGGTGGTGCCTGAGTCTGCCCGGGTGCGGACCATGTATCCCTCTCGCACACGCCGGGAAATCTCCGAACACTGCCGGGCCGCATCGTTCATGATGAGAAATACTGTCTCCGCTTTGCTTGGCCGCCCATAGAGAGAGCATACCCGGCCCTTTAGCGATTCATGACCGGCGGCATAAGTTTCCACGGTCGCGCCCTCCATGACGAAAAGGATTTTGCCGCGCACAGCGCTCAGCTCCGGCCACGCACCGCCAAGGGTTGCGGCATTGAGGGTGGCATGGGAGCCTCGTAATTCATCCGGAGTGAACAACTGTTCCAGCGGAACAACCGCGCGGATTTCCCTGTCAAGCGCATCGCATGCGGCGGCATCCCACGGTGCCGCGACGGTGAGCCCGGGCAGCGGCAGGCGGTCACGCAGTGTTTGGTCTTTGGTTTCAATGTGGACGATGACGGGCACATGTTCCGGGTGGCTTCACTCCATGTTCTTAGGTGAACGAGCGCCGATTTCAGGTTGAGGCTGTGATTGGCAAAGTCAAAGTCCGGCAGATGAAGCACCTTGCAGCCCGGCTGCATCAATTCCTCAAGTTCCTTGCCTTCCGGCTTCGCGCTAAGGCCGGCCATGGCCATGCCGGCCCGCGAGCAAAAACGCCCTCCCTGAGCGTCGGCATAAAGGTCTAGTTTGATGCTGCGGATGCTCGCCTTAAACTGCTCCGGCAGCGAAGCGTGACTGTAGTCAAGGTCGCGGGGCTTGCCTCCCGGCAGGACCGGAAGCTGCTGAATGCGCTGCCATAGTGCCGCCGGCGTGCGCACCCGGTAGCTGTTGTGCGTGCAAATGACTTGGAGCTGATTCAGCCGCAGCGAATCGCCGGCCCCTACCATGCAGGAGAGACAGGAGAAGAGATAGAGGCAGATGGACAGTCGCATGGCTATAGCATGGACCGCGGGAATCCCGCGGCAAGTGCGTGCGCAGACGGCGGTCGATAATGAAAAACAAAATCCCCGTCGCCGGAAAGCCGGATCTGCGCTTTAGGTGCGGCCTGTGTCACTGGTTACCCCCATTTCCCTCCTCCGTCTAACCCGCAGCACCGGCGCTTTGTCTCCGGAGCGCGCGGATGATGTGGTGGTGACGGAGTCGCCGCTGGAGGTCCGGGTCGAAGGCCGGAGCATTGCGGTCGTGATGCGCACTCCCGGACACGACCGGGAGCTCGCCGCGGGATTCCTGCTGAGCGAAGGTGTCATTTCCACGCGGCAGGACTTGTTTGATATCACCACCTGCGACGAAGTGCCTGCGGATGGCGGCGCGGTGGAAGTGCTGCTCGCGCGGCCGGAGGGCCTAGACATGGCCTCATTGACGCGCCATGTCTTTACTTCCTCGAGTTGCGGTGTGTGCGGAAAAGCGAGCATTGAGTCCGCCATGCGCAGCCACGCTCCGCTACCGGTGCCGCCCGCGCCTTCCTTGGCCGCTGAGCTGCTCTTTGATCTCCCGGAAAAGCAACGGGCTGCACAGCCGGTATTTTCGGAAACGGGCGGACTCCATGCGAGCGCGCTGTTTGATTTTACCGGCGAACTGCTCATCACCCGCGAAGATGCCGGACGGCACAACGCGCTCGATAAAGTGACCGGAGCCATGCTGCTCGCAGGCCGCCTACCCTTGAGCGAGACCATTCTCATGCTCAGCGGACGCACGTCCTTTGAACTGGTGCAGAAAGCGCTTGCTGCGCGCATCCCTGTGATTGCCGCCGTGGGGGCGCCCAGCAGTCTGGCGGTACAACTTGCGCAGGAATGTGGCATCACGCTCTGCGGCTTCCTGCGGAGCGGACGGTGCAACATCTATACTCATCCGGAGCGCCTGCTGGGTGTGTGATGACTTCTGCGGTGTTTAGGTTTCGAGTGCGGATTCAATTTACACCTGACTTACAGACGGCGTCCGCAGGTGGTGCATTGTAGAGTGTAGCGGCCGCTAAATCCGGCAGGCCGCGCAAACCATTATCTCGACACCATCCGCCATGAAACACATCGTCATCAGCACACTCCTGTTCACGTCCCTCATCGCCCGTGCCCAAACACCGGGCACCGCCGTGGAAGCCAAGCCGGTTCCAAAAATTCAGATCGCGCTGTTACTGGACAACAGCGGCTCGATGTCCGGTCTCCTCAATCAGGCACGCGCACAGCTTTGGAAAGTGGTGAACGAATTCATCGCCGCCAAACGCGATGGCGTCACACCTGAAGTGGAGGTGGCGCTATTCAAATACGGCGCACAGCCGGAGCTGATGCTGCCACTGACCCGGGACCTCGACAAGGTTAGCCAAGAACTCTTCGCTCTCCAGATCAATGGCGGGTCCGAATATTGCGGCGCCACCATTAAGGATGCCACGGAGAAGCTGGCCTGGTCCACCGGCAAGGACGTCTACCGCGTCATCTTCATAGCCGGGAATGAACCTTTCACCCAGGGGCCGGTCGAACCAAAAACTGCCTGCAAGCTGGCGGCGAGTAAAGGCATCGTCGTCAATACCATTCATTGCGGCAGCGAGGCCGAGGGTATTCAGGGCGGATGGAAGGACGGGGCCTTGTTCGCCGATGGAAGCTTCATGAGCATCGACCAGAACAGCGTCTTGGCCCATGTGGAGGCCCCGCAGGACAAGGAGATCGTGAAGCTCAGTGAGGAGCTGAATAAAACCTATTTGCGCTACGGAGCGCAGGGTGAAGAAAAGGCCCTGAATCAGGCGGCGCAGGACAAAAACGCGGAAGCCGCCGCGCCTGCCGCCAGTGTCCAGCGTGCCGTCACCAAGTCCAGTGGCCGCCTCTACAACAACTGGAGCTGGGACCTTGTCGATGCCGTGAAGGAAAAGAAGGTGAAACTGGAGGACGTCAAGAAGGAGGAACTGCCGGAGGAACTCAGGAAGCTGAGCCGGGACGAACTGAAAGCCCTTGTGGACAAGCAAACCGCCGAACGCAGCGCCCTTCAGGAGAAAATTCAGACCCTGAACAAAGCGCGTGAACAGTATGTGGCGGAGGAACTCAAAAAGAAGGGCGAGGGCAGCAGCCTCGACACGGCAATGATCAAAGCCATCCGCACCCAGGCATCGAAACAAAACTTCAACTTTCCCGAGTCGAAGTAAGAAGTTCTTCTTTTTAGAATCACTTAGTGGTATGGCGGGACTTGCGGCGCGATAGTTTCAGTGCGTCGGGAACGCTCCACTCCGTAAGCTCCAGCAGTTCGCGGGCAGCCGGGGTTTCCAAGCCGGTGAGAGATTGCACGATGCGAATGGCACGGTCGCGCAGTTTCACATTGGTAGGGTTGAGGTCGATCATGAGGTTGCTCTCGACCTTCCCGAGCCTAGTCATGGCGATGGTCGTGAGCATGTTGAGCATCAGTTTGGTGGCAGTGCCGCTTTTGAGGCGGGTGGAACCGGTGAGGA
The DNA here is from genome assembly GCA_945861415.1 of Akkermansia muciniphila. GTDB lineage: Bacteria > Verrucomicrobiota > Verrucomicrobiia > Verrucomicrobiales > V1-33 > V1-33. The sequence continues at coordinate 142,142 of CAMAUV010000002.1, forward strand.
TTTCCGGTCCGGTGTCCGGTGCGAGAATAAGATGAGGCACGCGTTTTCCATGACCGCGCGCGGCGTAGTCTTTGACGGCAGGATTGAAGCATAGCAGGGCGGTATAGGCTCCGAGCCGGGCGGCCTCGGTGAGAGCGCCCCACACGAACGGGGTGCGTCCGCTGGCGGCGATGCCCACCAGCACATCGCCTTTTCCCATTCTGTGGGAGCGGGCAGCCATGGCTCCAGCGGGGGCATTATCCTCGGCTCCCTCCACCGCGGAGGAGAGGGCTGGCGCCCCCCCGGCAATGATGCCCTGCACCATTTCCGGAGAAGTGCGAAAAGTGGGCGGGATCTCTGAAGCGTCCAGCACGCCGAGCCGGCCGCTGGTTCCAGCTCCGGCGTAGAAGAGCCGGCCGCCGTGCTTTAGCCTGCGTGAGATTTCATCGATCAACTTCACCAACGCGGGCAGCTCTTTGCGCAGCGCCTCCGGCAATCGCGCGTCCTCGTCCAGCATCAGTGTGCAGGCTTCAATGGTGGTCAATTTGCTGAAGCCGGCAGAGCGCGGATTCCGTTGCTCCGTGGGCGAGGCGGCGAGCGCTTTCATGTCGTCGATCCATGTCGGAACGAGACCGCTCTCAGCACCAGACTTTTTGCGCAGGGTTTTTGCAGACGTGCCTGCCAGGGGGCGGGCGAGTTCTACAGCCCCCCAGACGCTAGGCCGCTTCAATGGTGCGGTGCTCCACTGCGCACGTCCGGCCAGCAAGTGCCGCATTACTTTGCGCGCCCAGCCAAGATTTTTGAGAAGCATGCCCCCATTGAGCACAAAGTGCACCGGCCCGCGTCCGCCAGTCAGCAGTTTCGCGCAGGCACGTCCATTGTCGGCAAGGTGGCGCGCCATGTGATCCAGAAGCGCGACGGCTTCCCGGTCACGCTGCGCAGCGGCTTTGAATACGATCTCTGCGAGTGACGCGATTTGCGTTTTGTTGGCCTCCAGCGACCACGGGATGAGGTCGTCGATTTCCTTCATGAGGAGCCGCTCGAGGATGAGCCTTGCGAGGGTGCCGGTGCGCTGGTGCAGGTCTTTGACACGCGCCACCGTGCGCAGCGCCTCGCGTCCCACGTCCACGGCGCTGGCGCCGTCGCCCATCACGCTGCCGCGACCTCCCACTTTCGCCGTGCGTCCGTCCGGGCTGCGGCCAAAGCAGCATGAACCGGTTCCGCTAAGAACCAGCACGCGAGGCACGCCCGCCGGAGCCTCCGCCGCAGCGAGCGCGGTCTCCAGATCGCTCACAGCGACTACGGGGACCCCGGACCAGATATCGCCGGCCACGCGGTGGATCTTCTCCACATGTGCCGTCTCCCTTACTGCAGCTAGCCCGATGCCTAGCGCGACAGGCTTTTCCCGCAGCCTGTCAGCGATGCGCTGAAAGTGAACCTGCATTTCCTCCTCCGGCATCAGCACGTTGCAGGCCCCCAGTTCAAACTGATCGACAGTTTTTCCGCCTCGAACGGAAAGGATGGTGGTGCGCGTGGCACCGCCTTCGATGCCGGTGATGAGCGGGGATTTGCGGGTCATGGGAGAGACAAAGGTTACGCCGGATGCAATCATCGGGCGTTCCGGACCGAAACCGCAAACTCTGCCACCGTCCCCCACTGTCTTCCGGAGAATTGCTGATTCGTGCTTTAAAGTGATGGCCGGTTGTGTATCGGCTATATTGCTGCATTGGCAGCTTATTAGAAACGCCGAGCACCCGCTCCCAACAAATTGTATAAAAATGCTTTTATCACACAGACTGATGGTTCCTCTGCTTCTTATGACTGCCCTCGGAACCGCTTCAGCGGCAGTCAATATCACCACCGATGGCGTATCCGTGGACTTCTCGATCAGCCCTGAGGGTGTGGATTTTTCTGCGGTCTCCGTCGCAGGTGCGGGAGGGGACATTTCCAATGCCAGCGCAGGAGCCAACGGTTTGGAGAATCCCGTCACCGGTGTCGCCGCCACCCTCGCATGGCCAGCCACCGTGACCAACTGGACCGCTGGGGCCAACGTCCTTGCCGCTGAGCCGACTACAAGCGAGCTGATCGGCAATATTCGATATGTGACTTCTCCCGGCCTTTTTCTGACCGGACCCACTGGAAACCGTTATCAGGCGCTCATTGGGCGATTCCGGAACGCCACGGGATTTCCTTTGATCTCCTTTGATCTGAGGTGGTCGCTGGGCAGCCCCGTAGACGCTGTCGGTACCGCCGCTCCCGGAATCGATCCTCTGGCGGGAATTCACGTCTTCTACAGCAAGACCGGCGCCGCAAACAGCTGGACGCTTTACAGCGGACCCTATGCGCTGGAAGAGGGTCCGGTGCCCTCAGAAACCTTTGTGGTGCCCGGCCGCCTCATTGACAACGCTGACCTCTACATCGCATGGGTGGATGACAATGGCCCCGGTTCGGGCACGGCCCCCAATCTCGAAGGCCACTTCACCATCGACGACGTGCAGATTTCCAACGTGGTCACCGGGCCACTGCCCTGCTTGCTGACAGCTACCTTGACCCCGCCGTTGCGCCAGTCGGGCGCCGATCCCGTGGACACTAGTGATGATGTGGTGACCTTTTCGGCAACGATCCAGACACCCCGTGATCCTAGCGCAGGCTGGGTAATTCTAGGGAGCAATCCCTATTTCGGCACCACTGGCGGCTATGGGGTGCAGCGGGATTTCAGCATTGCTATCGGGGACTTTTCCTCGGGACCGTTGCTCTTTCGTTTTGAAGACCAGGCAGACGCAAACTGTTCCCTAGAGACGATGATAATAGCCCCAAACTACGTCCACCGGGTCACGGCAATCAGCAGCCCCAAGATCACATTTAGTTCTTCCGCAGCAGGGGACGGCGCCTACACGCCGGGGCCGACTGACAGCGCCGAACCCGCATGGTCGGGCGGAGTCACCGGGGGTATCACCTCCTCGAACGTACAAACTCAGCCGCCACCGTCCTCCGGCTCCCTCAAGTATTTTCACCTCACCAATACCGGCGTATCATTCACGACGGACCGCATTGATGTGAGCGCTCTGCGGGGCGGCATCCTCAGAGGCTCCGTGGACTTTTCATTTTACTCCACGAACGCGTCAGGACTGGAACCCCTTGATGAACTCAACGCCCGCATCGAGATCGCCGCCGACGGAGACTTCTCCAACACGGCCGCGGGTAATATCACCTCGACCTACATCCGCAATGTGGCGGGAGATGCTTCCGCATTCGGAGCAAGCATTGCGGCGGGTCCTGCCTACCTGAATCTTGGACCCGGGGCGAGCCAGGCACCATTTCCTTCCGCTCCGTTCACGTTTCACACCCTTGCCGCCAGTGCGCCAGTGGCGGCGGGAGCGGCCAGCCCATTTGCCCGCATCGTTGTCCAAACAGTTGCCGGGATCACCACGTCGGAGCACATCCTGATCGACAATATTACCTTCAGCGGCAATATTACTCCAACACTCGATGTGAGCGTGGCCGGAGCGGCCACGTGGAGTAATGGCAATACGCTGACGACCGCCGATGACGGATTCTCCCTACCCATCCGGATCATTAATCACAATCTGGGGGCCAGCACGGGCTGGATCAGCAACGAAGCACCTGCGCGTAGCGGTCTCTACTCCGCTCCTGGCCCTGTGACCTTCGGGCCGTTCCCGGGCCGGTCGCCCTTCAGTCTGCAATTGCGCGATGCATTGGCCAGTCCGTCCGTCACTTCCAGCGTGCTCAACCTAGCCCCTCCCTCCGCGTCCATCTCTGCCGGGGTGGTGACAGGATCCGTCGAGCGGCAGGACAACGGCCTAGGCGCTGCAGATGACACGGCGACCTTGATGATCACGGTGGGCGCAAACAATCTTGGCCCGCAATTCACTGCCACGCCGGTGCTGTTACCTATCACCGTTTCCGGTGCCGGCGCCTATCCCTCTCCCGGCGCCGCGCTGAGGCTGACTCTCGGCAATCTGCCCATGACGGAAACCACGATGAATCTTGAGATCGCAGACGCCTCCTATCCCATCGGCGTGACGCCGGTGACACTCGAAATTGTCATCCCTGCGGCCTCAACTGCGGAGACTGTTGTTGTAGGACGCCGGGACTTCCTTAACGGCATCGCCAATGTGCAGGCCACCGGCACCCCTGGAGTTCAGTGGGCGCCGTTTCCCGCATCCCGCTCGCTGGTCATGGCCAGTCCGCCACCTTTGGGTGATGCCGTGGTGGAGACTGAAGTGCTCGAACTTTCCACCGTAGGCACCGTCAATTTTACAGCCACGCTGGTCGCGGTGGAAAATGGCACCACCTCCAACTTCGAAATCGGAGACCGCTTCCGTGCGGAGTTAATCATTGACGGCGACACAGCCAATCCGGTCAATCTTGTGGACGCCTTCGATACCGGCAGCGGCTTCAGCGCTACCGCTGCCAGTGGTCAGAACGGCCCGAAGAACGGGTACATCAATGGCTACACCGGCACCGGAGCAAGGGACTTGCTCACGAACATTGACTACTCCGTGGCTCCGCTGACGTCTAGGGATGAATACAATGCCAACCGGGCGCGGGATGAGTTCAACATCGGCCTCGAGCCCGGCACCGCGCCGCTGAACCGGGTCATCCCTTTGTCGGCAACAATCCGCAGTAGTGCCAACTCGGTGCAGTTGCGGATTCTCGGGGCGGGGGTCAGCGGAACGGAGGCCTTTATCGTGAAAGATGTGCTGTTCACCGAAACCACGGGAGGCGATTCCGACGGGGACGGTGCCTCTGATGCGCAGGAATCCATCGCGGGCACCAATCCCGCCGACCCCCATGACGTTCTGCGGCTTTCCCAGAGTGCCATGGTGCCCGGCCAAATCCAGTTCTCTTCAAAACCGGGCCGCTTCTACCGGGTCTATGTCTCCGATGACGCTGATGGTTCCCCGCTTCTGGCATGGCGTGATGCAGGCCTTGGCACCACCTCTGGAGATGGCGGGGTCAGGCAGTTCAGTCTCACTCCCCAGCCAGGCAAACCGCGGCGCTATTTCCGGCTGCACGTCATGCAGAGCAATGGCCCCTGGGCACCGTAGGATGGGCGGGTTTAGGTCTGGTTCGCGGACTTTGTCTGCCTAAATTCAGAAGGGCGCACGCCGCTCCATTTCAAAAAGGCTTTGGAAAGGATGAACCCGTTCGCGAAGCCAACTTCGCCGGCGATGGTTTCCAGTTTTGAATCACTTTCCATCAGCAGACGGGCAGCTTTTTCGAGCCGCAGATGGCTGAGGTGCTGCATAGGAGACCGCCCAAGGTAGCGGCTGCAGAGTTGCCGGAGCTTTTCCCGGCTGCAGCCTGCTGTCTGCGCGAGAGTCTCTAGACTCCACGGGCCGGCCAGCGTGGCCGCGACACTCTCCCACAGCGCGGAGAATGAGGCGTCCACCTCTGTCAGCGCCGCAAAGCGCTTTTCCAGCAGGTGGATCAATTCCGACCAGTGATAGTGCATCGCAGACGCCCCCCCGCCTGCGGCCTCGGCCTCCAGTCCCATAATGGCATGGCGCAGCGGCTCAGGATTGTACGGGCCCAGAGTTGGAGCGCCCGTCATGGCACGCGCGAAGGTATGCTCGCGGCACACCCAGCAGAATTCCCATGGTTCTGTGCCGGTAGTCTCGAAGGCATTCAGGATGCCTGCAGGCAGCAGGCATCCCTGGCCGGCGCAAAGACGCTGCCACTGACCATCTGCCAGCACGCGGCCCTCGCCGCTAAACGTGGCCATGAAGAAGGAGGTGGATTGCCGGGAGCGCACGATTTGATACCCCGGCGACGCAAAGGCGATCCCGGCATGTAAAATATGTTGGGCTGCCAGTGTGGCAGAGGATGGCAGAGAATCCAGCCAGCTACGTGCGGGAGCATGCGCCGAACGCACCCCCCGGAACAAGGTTCTAGGCGGGTGCCGGCTAATATCAGCGGTCTCAAGAAGCATACGATCGTTCTCTGTGCATAATAATCAGGATTTTCAGATCCGCCACTGATATTATGCATTTGGAACATTCTAATTGGCATCTTGAATATGCAAATTTTATCGACACTTCTCGCATTCCATAATTATAGTGTTACGAAATGGCCACATTAATTGAATTCTTTTCCTCCACGCATGTCCCCTCCATCTTCAGCACGGATTCTGCTGTTCAACCTATATGCCGCTGCTATTCGCTCTCAATGTGTGAGGGCGGATTTGGCCTTTTATCACAGCAACCGACGCACTCCACTGACTTTTAGATCCACCCCAATTTAAAGTATTTTACCAAACCAGATAGACACCCACAAATCAATGAAACTTTATAACCGAACTAATCTCGCGAAAAGCCTGCTCCTTTCGTTTCCGCTATGGTCGCTGCCTCTGAACGGGGCCATCCTCGTCAATCTCGATGCCACCGCTTTGCCGCTTGGGCCCCTACCTACATGGATCAATACCGGAACCATAGCCGGCAACTTCAATGCCACGGGAAGCCCGGGAGTAACCAGCGTCGCAGGACTTAATGCGGTCACCCTTGAGGGTGGTAGCGACTTTTACGCAGGGCCCCCTGCCGGCGGCACGATTGCCGGAGCGTTCCCCCAGCGTTCGATTGAGGTCTGGGCTCACAATCCTTCGATTGCTGGAGAGGAAACTTTGGTCGCATGGGGTCGCCGCGGTGGCGGCGAGGGCACCAATATGGCCTTCAACTACGGTAACAACGCTTCCTTCGGAGCCGTCGGTCATTGGGGCGGCGGCCCCGACCTCGGCTGGAACAATGCCGGCGGTGCTCCAACCCAAGGAGCATGGCACTACCTTGTCTACACTTATGACGACAGCACCACACGGGTCTACTCTGACGGCGTTCTCCAGAACTCAGAAGCCTCTTCGCTAGCTACCCATGCGGACTTGCCGTTCGTCATTGGCGGGCAAAACAACGACCAAGGGGTCCCTGCTGGCTTCAACTCGGGCCTCAGCATCGCCCGGGTGCGCATACATGACACCGTTCTATCCGATGGGGATATCTCTACTAATTATACCACTGAACGCTCGACTCTCTTTTTGGGTGCCACTTTGGACGGCACGCGGGTAGTTTCGACATCGGCTGTAGCCTTTACACTCTCGGATATCCCGCCTGCCAGCGTGACTAACCCGGGAACCTTTACTGTGACGGCAGGCGGCGCAGTCGCGCACTGGACAGTCCCCGGCGGCGAAGGTATTCTGAACGGTTCGCTCACTACCCCAACGTTGCTGTTGCCCAACAACGGCCCCGTAACGCTCACCCTTAAGCATCGCTATAACATTGAGGGCGATAACTACGACGGTGCAGTGGTTCAGGTCAGCGTCAACGGGGGACCATTCAATAACCTTGAGACCACCAACTTCTCCCAAAATGGTTACAATGCTGGTCCGCTTATCGGGAACAATGTGCTGATTGGACAGCTTGCATGGGGTCAGGCTTCGCTTGGTTTTAGCGCTGGGGCCAAGATCACTAGTATCGCTACCATTCCTGATGTTGAAGCGGGAGACGAAATCGATGTCCGTTTTCTAGGAGCTTGGGACGAGGGTTTTACTCCAGACGGACCCGACTGGGAAATCTACGGAGTCAAAGTGACCGCCGGCGGAGCGGTGATGATTGATGAGAACTTTTCGGAAGGTAACGGGGGATTCTCTTCAGAGTCCACCGCCCCAGGGGGCGCATGGAATTTCCTTGCCGGAGACCAGCCCGTCCTCGGCACCCTGACCCCTTCCAAAACGGGCAATACCCTGACCCTCACTCAGGCGATCAACTGGGCTCCTGGCCGGACGTATAATTTCACCATTGCTGGCCAAGAGGTTACTCCATGGCCTTCGGCGTCCGCATGGACGGTGCTCAGCACTCTGCCCGGTGGGTTGATTGTTTCAAGTCTGCCCGGTGCCGATGCCGCAGTTGACGCTGCCGTTGCTGCAGATGCCGCAGCCGCAACGTCGACTTGGCCGCAAATCAACTTCAGTGACCCGCAGGGTGCTGGTTCCGGACGAATCCCGGGTGATGCGGCGTGGCCGAGGGATACCGCTGATGACGATAACAAGTATGCCATGCGCATGTCCAGCACGTTGAATATTCCGGTTTCTGGAAGCTATCTCATCGGCTTCCAAGGGGACGATGGCTCAAAGCTGACCGTGGGAGGCACCCACGGTGGATTCAGTGCGCTTACGCAGAATGCCACCAATGCTGGAACTATCGGCAGAGGTAATACCATCGCCGCCAACCTTGGCAGCCTTGGTGCCGCTGTAAACTTCAGCCCGGTCACCACTGCTACGTGGTCGCAGGCCGGAGCGATTGCAAACGACCCGAACACCGCAGTTAGCACTACAGGTGGCGCCACAAGGTTGCGGGTGCCGCTCAACACGAATCTTAATCCGGCCACGGCGTTTTCCGTGGAGTTGTGGGCGAAGCCTTCGACAGTTCCCGGAGGTCTGACTTGCGTGTGCTCCAGCGGTAACTTTGCAAATCCCCGCATGGGATGGCTCATCTACATGGACCCCGTCCTAGGATGGAATTTCCGCGGATATAACGGTCTGAATCAAGCGACCGTGTTTAACATCAGCACTGGCGGCGTTCCAGTTGCAGGCAACTGGTATCATATTGTGGCCACTTGGAGTGGTTCCGAAGCCATCATCTATGTAAACGGAGTCGCTAGCGCCCCAGCATCCGGTGTCACCACCTATGTCCCTGCCACCACTTCCCTCAGTGACGGAAGCCTTACTGTCGGTGCACGCGCTGATAACGCCTTCGCATGGTCTGGACTTGTTGACGAACTTGCCATCTACCCAGCAGCCTTGGATTTGGGCACGATAGACGCTCACAAAAATAATGCTGAAGATACTAACCGCCTCCGGACTTATCAGTCGCTGATCCTTGAGGCTAATCCTCTGGGCTACTGGAGATTAGGTGAGTCCCTCCAGCCATTTGCTGACCTTGGCACCATAACCACCGATGTTGCAACAGGTGACAGCAGCACGGTTGGCCGTATCTTCCTTGAGGCTGGCACCTACCCTATCAGCGCCACTTTCTGGGAAGACGGAGGCGGTTCCTCGTTCGAAATTTTTGCCTCGCCCGACACGCCTGAAGCAGCATTCCAAGCGCTTGGGCCTGCTACTGGAAACCCTCTCAGCTACACGGTCAGCTGGACCGCCCCTTCGCTACCGTTCGGGGCACCGCGCACATGGCCCGTTAGTCTGCCCGGCCCTCTTGGAACTGCGAACGCATGGGGCGTGCGGACCTACCTTAATGAAGGCCTCAATGGTGGCGATAACCTCACCGCGGCCCTCGACTTCCTCGCGGCTTCGGCTGACCGCACACCTGCACTCACCCCGAGCAATGTGATCGATACCGCCGAGCCCTCGCTAAATTTCGTGGATCCAGCCACCAATGGGGGGGGGGGAGGGATAGTCTCAGGTGACCGCCCGTTCCCCGCTGATGCGCTGTCCACCAGTAACAATGGAGGTGTGAACCGCGATGACAATTATGTCGTCACTTCCGCTCACGGCGTTATCCAAATCACTGAGGCCGCAGACTACACCTTCAACCTTCATGGTGACGACGGTTTCATGTTCCGCATTAAAGCGGCTAGCGGCCCCCATCCGAAGTTCGCTGCCGTCGGCGGCGCGGGTTCTGTGGACCTAGTTCAGCAGAACGTGCTCTACTTCGCATCCGGCACGGGTGACCACAATACCCGCGGCGTTGTCCGCCTCACCCCGGGCACCTACAAGCTGGAATACGTCACATGGGAGGGCGGTGGCGGCTTCTTCTACGAGGTCAGTGCCGCCAAAGGTTTCTTCTTGAACGACAGCGACACGACCGCATGGCGCGCGACTGGCTATCAGGTCACTCCATACCCTTCGGCGTCCGCATGGACGGTGCTCAGCACTCTGCCCGGTGGGTTAATTGTCTCGACTCTGCCCGGTGCCGACGCCGCAGTTGACGCTGCTATTGCTACAGATGCCGCAGCCGCAACGTCGACTTGGCCGCAAATCAACTTCTTCGATCCGCAAAGTGGTGGAACCGGACGAATCCCGGGTGATGTGCCGTGGCCGAGGGATACCGCTGCTGACGATAACAAGTATGCCATGCGCATGTCCAGCACGTTGAATATTCCGGTTTCTGGAAGCTATCTCATCGGCTTCCAAGGCGACGATGGCACAAAGCTGACCGTGGGAGGCACTCACGGTGGATTCAGTGCGCTTACGGAGAACGCCACCAATGCCGGAACTATCGGACGCACGAAGCTTGTGATCAACAACATCGGAAGCCTCGCAGTTCCATCAGGGGCTGCCCTGCGCTCCGGCCTGGTCAACTACTGGAACTTTGACAATAACCTCACCGACCAAGCCAATGGCCTTGCGGGGACGTCCAGTTCCGTAGCCGACAACGGAACGTTTGCCGGATTAAACGGAACCGACGGTATTTCCTTTGGCACGGGACTCTTTGGAGCTGCCACCAACCAAAATGGCGCCGGTGGCGGGGCCGCCGGTCAGGAGAACGACGGCTTCGTGCGTGTGGCGCGCAGCACAGACACGCTTTTTGGTGCCAACGCCACGAACCCTGGAAACCTAAGTAACGTTACCACATCTATGTGGATCAACGTCGCAGGATTCGACACGGGCTGGCAGACGGCGATCTCCCACGGTGAGGGTGCTCAATATCGAATTGCCCGCCGCGGGGGTTCAGATTTTGTCGCCTATGCCGGAGGAGTGGGTGAGGGAGCGGGGAATGGCCCCAGTGTCGCCGCGGGCACCGGTTGGCACCATCTTGTCGCGACTAGCCAAGGCGGAGTGAACACCAAGTTTTGGGTTAACGGGACTCTCATCGCCACCGGTGGAGCCCCCAACATCAATGACGCTCAAGGTAATTCCCTGCTGAACCTCAACATCGGGGCCAACCCGGACACTGGAAACAATAACCGCGAGTGGTTTGGTTCTATTGATGATGTCGCCCAATGGAATCGCGTCTTGAGTGACTCTGAAATCGCCCAAATCTACGGCGGTGGTTCGGCCACGGCGCAGTCGCTCGGCGGCCTGCTCATTCCGGAGCCTGCCACCGGCGCTCCAGCTGGGAATTCTGACGAATTCTCATCGGTTATTCCGGGTGTTCCAGGAGCGATCGCCGGTGACTCGAATACTGCCATCTCCACAACCGATGTAGCAGGCAACAAGGTTACCGTTCCATGGGTAGCCGGCCTAAATCCGGCAAGCCCTGCTGGTGAAACGACTGCATTTAGCGTGGAAGCGTGGGTAAAGCCTGCTACCTCTACCGGCGCTCCTCAAACCGTAGTTAATTCCATGATAGCCGGCACGCAACAAAACCCGGCAAATGGCAACGACCGAAGCGGCTACAATCTCAGGTATAGCAACGATGGCTGGCAGTTTATTCTTGGAAACGAGAAAATTTACTGTATTGTCCTCCATGCTGGCGGCACGGTTACTGTTGGAGAGTGGCAGCACATAGTGGCCACATTTGATGGGACGACCGCCAGACTCTATAAGAATGGTGCTCAGATTGCTGTTGGCGCAATCGGTGGTGGACAACAGCCCGGCGGGCCGGCAGTTCAGGATCCAACGGGCATCCCGAAAGCTAATTATGCTGCACCTCTATACATTGGTAAGCGGGGATTTGGAGACTGGCGGATCGATGGAGCAGTGGATGAAGTGGCGATCTATGGAGCAGCGCTCGATGAGGGCACCATCAACAGCCACGCTGACAACGGGGTGGATCCGAATCGCCTCCGGCCCTACTCTTCACTGGTATTGGCATCCTCGCCGCTCGCCTACTATAGGCTGGGGGAACCTTCCTCGGAGCTGATCGACACTGGGACCATATTCACCGATGTCCCAACAGGTAACAGCAGCACGGTTGGCCGTATCTTCCTTGAGGCTGGCACCTACCCTATCAGCGCCACTTTCTGGGAAGACGGAGGCGGTTCCTACATTGAAATTTTCGCCTCGCCCGACACACCTGGTGCAGGATTTAGGGCGATTGGGCCTGCTGCCGTCGACGTCCCCGGGCTGCCTTTGGTAACCCACCCCACCCCTACACCAGCACCGCCGACCGGTGGTCTTGTCGTCCTGCCGGGCGGAGCGCTCAGCGTTACGTTCGCTTCCGTGCCCTACGCCACCTACACCCTAGAATCCTCCACGGATATGGTGAACTGGGTGGTCATCAACAACGATATCCGAGCAGCGGCGACGGGTGGGTCCACGACTTACACCGGCGTCGTCAATGAGTCGTTCTTTGTAGCCCCGACAGACCGCCGCGCCTACTACCGGATCATTCCGAATCCGTAAACCTATAAGAAGCCGTGATCCCTTGATCGCGGCCGGCGAACGGGCGCTCTGCATAACGCAGTGCGCCCGTTTTGCTTTAATCGTAAGAATTTCGTAGTCCCGCCACCGCCATGCAATCACTTCCGTGCCGCTTCGCACTCTTGCTCACCTGCCTCCTCGCGCCAATAGCTCATGTGCCGGCCGCTCTTGTCGGTTATTGGGCATTTGATTCGCCCGTCACTCCCGGGATAGACCGCAGTGGAAATGGTTACTCCCTCACGCTGCAGACGGTGAGCTACATTGCTGCCGGGAAACGGGGCGGGGCCGTCGCCTTCAACGGCACCAGCAGTTACTGCCTGGCAAACATCGCCGCGCTGCCCTTAGGAAACAGCCCCTACACGCTTTCCGCGTGGATTAAGCCCACGGCCACCGGCACGCGGGGCATCATGGGCTGGGGCAGCTTTGGACAAACCCGTAGGGTCATCGCCATCCGCCTCAACGGCACCAATGGATTGCGTCACCAGTGGGGAAATGCGGACCTCGACTCCGCGCCATCCGCCAATTACTCCGACGGCCAGTGGCACCACATCGCCGCCGTCTATGACGGCACCACCCGGTCCACTTACATGGACGGCGTGCTGCTCAACTCGGACACTCCTGGACCTAACGGGGCTACTAATGTCAGCTTCCGCATCGGCAGCACTAACTCAGGGGAATTCTACCGAGGCCAAATTGACGAGGTGGCCGTCTGGAATCATGCCCTGACTGCTGTGGAACTGGAGAGCCTGACCTCGGGCGGGGTTCCGGCCGGAGGACCAAAGGTCACTTCCTTCACCGCCACCCCCACCGCCGCCTATGAGGGAGGTGCCGTGCAACTGGCATGGAACGTCGACCTTTCTAACGTCACCGGGGCTTATTCATGGGAATTGAAATCCGGCACCACGCTGGTGACCACGGGCACAGCCGCTTCCGCCTCACATACGGTCAGCATCCCGGACCTCGTGGGTGTGCGGCAGAATCTGACATGGAAGCTCCGCGCCATCGAAACTGGAGGCGGAAACATCGCGAATCTCGCCGGGGTAACTGTCGCTGCCGACCCGGGACGCCCCATCGCGACCCCGCAGCCCTTTCTTTCCACCGCAGGCACATCCCCGCTGCCACTCACGCTCACCGGATCGGATCCTAACGGATCGCCCCTGACTTTTGCTGTCGTCACTCCGCCGGCGAAGGGGACGCTCACCGGGTCGCCGCCAGCGCTTACTTACACGGCATCTGTCGACGCCACAGGCGCAGACACATTTACCTTCGGGGCACAGGACGGGAAATACAATTCTGAGGCCGCCACCGTCACCATTCAAATTAACCCGGACCCGGCTCCGCCCTCGGACATAAGCCTTGATACCACACAAGTCCCGGCCGCCAAAACTGCGGGCCAATTTGTGGCCATGATGGCGGCCACCGATATCAATCCCGGCGAGGCGCACACCTTCACGCTGGTCAGCGGCAGCGGCGATACCGACAACGCCAAATTCACCATCGGCGGTCACCAACTCAGGGCCGCTCAGAGTTTCGCCGGACTCAGCGGGCAGACGGTCACCATCCGCCTTCGCGCCACCGATGTCACCGGCCGCACCATCGAAGAATCGTTCGCCCTGACCGTGACGCCGCCACAGACCGGCGTTGTCATTAACGAGATCCACTTCAACGGCGTGGACAACACCGTCCGGAATGAGTTCGTGGAATTGTTCAACAGCGGCGCAGCGCCGGCCAGCCTCACTAAGTGGCGGCTTTCCGGAGCCCTCGATTATTCTTTTCCGGCTGGCACAACCCTCGCTCCGGGCGCATGGCTCTTGGTGGCTGCGGCACCATCGGTGGTCCAGTCCCAGTTCGGGAAAAACGCCCTCGGTCCATGGATCGGAACCCTCAGCTCCGACGGTGAAACCATCCGCCTCCGCGACCAAACCGACGCCGTCGTCGATGAAGTCGATTACGCGGTCGGATTCCCATGGCCTGTGGCGGCAGGCGGCGACGGGGCCTCGCTGGAACGAATTCATCCGATGCTGGATGGTTCGCTAGGCGGAAGCTGGCGTTCATCGGTAGTTCCGGCGGACAATGCGACCAAGGATACGGTGTCAGCCGGAGCGGTGAACCGGACATATTCCGCCAACGCACCCCCCTCGGCCCGTCAGGTGAAGCACAGCCCGCAGCAGCCGACGTCCCAGCAGCCCTTAGTCTTCTCCGCCACGGTCACTGATCCGGATGGCGTGGCTTCCGTCGCCCTGAGCTATCAGATCGTGCGACCGGGTAGCTACATTCCGCGCTACCTATCCAACATCCCCGCCGGCAACAACATCGCCACCGAGACCCGGGCGCTGAACCCGGAATTCGAACTCGCGGCGAACTGGACCACCATTCCTATGGCGAACGATGGCACCGTTCTTGATGCCCGCGGCGGCGACAGCATCTGGACCGCAGTGATCGCCCCGCAGCCGCACCGCACGCTGATCCGCTACCGGATCACCGTCACCGACAATAACGGTGCCGCCGTCAGGGTTCCCTACAACGATGATCCGGCGTCAAATTTCGCCTGCTTCATCTACGACGGAGTGCCCGCTTACGGCAGCACTAACGCCGCCACGCTCCAGACCCTGCCGGTCTATCATCTGCTGGCCAAAGGAAGCGACTGGACCGACTGCATGGCCTACGACTCGGCGAAGCAGATCAACCAGGGTCTCGAGGCCCGTTTCTATTATAACTGGAACGGCACATTCGTCTATGACGGCATCGTCTACGATCATATCAAGTACCGGACGCGAGGTGGCAACGGACGCTACCTCGGGGCAGGAAAACGCTCACTCCGTTTCAAATTCCACCGCGGGTCCTATCTGGCGGTGCGGGACCAGAAGGGTCGGCTGTATCCCCGCAAGTGGCAGACTCTGACCACCGGCAAAGGCATCGAAAACCACGGATCCCTAACGT
The DNA here is from genome assembly GCA_945861415.1 of Akkermansia muciniphila. GTDB lineage: Bacteria > Verrucomicrobiota > Verrucomicrobiia > Verrucomicrobiales > V1-33 > V1-33. The sequence goes on from CAMAUV010000002.1 coordinate 157,392, forward strand.
TCGGGCTGAACGAGTGGCTGAACTACCGGCTATGGAATGCCTACGGCGTTCCGGCCCCGTTCGCGCATTTCGTTCACTGGCGGAACATCACCACCGCTGCCGAACAGGCCGATGCCTTTCGCGGCGACTTTCAGGGACTGATCTTTATCCAAGAGGACTACGACATTCGCTTCCTTGAGGCCCACAAAATGGAAAAGGGCAACCTCTACAAGCTCCTCAACCAGACGGATGCACCGCTGGATCAGCAGCGCTACCAGGCGTCATTCGCTACGAAAACCGGCGCCGATCACGCCTGGGTCGAGAATACCCTTACCGGCTTCACGCCGCCGGCCGACATCGAGGCCGGTGTGAATATGGACAAATGGACCCGCTACCACGCCATTTGCCAGGCGGTGCGCCACTACGATTACTGGCCGAGCGCGAACAAGAACATGACCTACTACTTCGAACCGGTCTACACCCCGCAAAACGGAAACCGCGGAAAGCTATGGATACTGCCGTTCGACACCGATGCCTCATGGGGACCGAACTGGAACAGCGGAGAGGATGCCGTCTACAATGCCCTCTTCGCCGCCGGTGGCGGTGGCGGCGATTCCGGCACTAACCCGACGCTCTGGCCGCAATACTTCAACGCCGTCCGCGAAGTCCGGGATATCGCTTTCCAACCGGATCAGATCAATTCGCTGATTGATGAAAGCGCCGCCATCATCGCCGGAATCGTTTCCGCCGACTACGCACGATGGAGGACCGCTCCTGCCGACGCCGGCAGCTACTCCGGGATCTCCGGCCCCGGCATGACTTCTCTCGCCAGTCTCGTGCAGAACATGAAAAACTTCGCCTTTACCGGCGGATCATGGGCCGGAGGTAGTGTCGGCACCGGTGGTCGCGCGGCTTTCCTTGATACCCTCCAGGCGTCGCAGAGCGAAGGCACCAAAATCCCCGCGACGCCCGTGATGACCTATGCCGGAACCGTCGCGTTCCCGGTGAACGATCTGCGATTCAACACCAGCGCCTTCATCGATCCTCAGGGTAATGAAACGTTTGGAGCCATGCAGTGGCGCCTCGCCGAAATTACCGATCCGACCGCACCGGCCCATGTCGCCGGGGAACCACTCAAGCTGGAAATCGAGGCGGCGTTTGTCTCGCCTGACATCATTTCGTATGTGGCAGAGTTTCGCTTTCCGGCTTCCGTTGTCCGCGCCGGACACACCTACCGGGCTCGTGTCCGGATGCGCGACAAAACCGGACGGTTCAGCCACTGGAGCAACCCCGTTCAATTCACCGCCACAGCGGCCAATGTCGCCCCCTATCAAGCCAGTCTCGTCATCAACGAATTCATGTATCACCCGGCTCCGGTCAGCGCGGCGGAAACGGCCGCCGGCTGGACGGATTCCGATTTCGAATACATCGAGCTCCGCAATGTGAGCGTGTTGCCCGTCGATTTAACGGACGTGCGCTTCACCAAAGGCGTGGATTTTGATTTTGCCCCTGGCACCGTCATCGATCCGGGCGCCAGCCTAGTTGTCGTAAGGAATTCCGCTGCATTTGTCTCTCGCTATGGTGCGGGCAGGCCAGTCGCCGGCGTGTGGGACGCGGGCGATACGCTCAGCGATGGAGGAGAAGAAATTAAACTCAGTTTCGGTGCTGGAAATGAGATTACTGTCTTCACTTACAATGACAGACTGCCGTGGCCGGTGGCTGCCGACGGTCAGGGCCCAAGTGTTGTGCGGCGCTTTCCGGAGAATCTATTGCTGGACCCTGCGGCTCCCGCCAACTGGCGCGCCAGTTATCAGCCTAAGGGATCGCCCGGAGGCGACGACCGACCGGACTACGCCACGTGGGCTGCTGCTGCCGGGCTTTCTGGAGGGCCGCTCGACGATCCTGACAAGGACGGTTATGCCAGCGTGGTTGAGTATCTGCTGATGTCGGATGCTTCGCTCCCTGGTTCTCTACCTGCTCTGACAACCAGCATCGCCCCGATGCCAGGCCCTTCACGGCTGACGCTGCAGCTCAACCGGCGCGATGTGCCTGGATCGACTCGCTATCAGGTTCAATTTTCGAGCGACCTGAGCGGATGGAATATTGGCGCAACTATGACCGGTGCCGTGATCGAGCCCGACGGTTCCATCCAGGAAACATGGCTAAGCGATACTCCCCCGCCGGGACGTCAGGCGGTCTTTGGAAGAGTCCTGGTTCACTAAGGCTGGACCCTGAACTCTGATCCTGTGACAGCTCTATAGGCGCCTCTTTGACCAATACCATAACCGGTGCTGCGCTGGACGGACAGGCTTCATGGCAGGCTGTTGCCCTTAAGCCAGAGCCAGAACGGCATTCCCATCACTTCCCCTCTGGCGTGAGGCTTTGCTCTTTTTGCGCCTGCCAAAGTACGGTGATGAGGCCGTAGGCGAGGGACATCACAATTGGGCCGAGTAGAATGCCGAGCAGGCCGAAGTATTTGAGCCCTCCCAGCACGGAGAAGAAGATGACCAGTTCGTGCAGCTTAGCCCGCTGGCCGACGAGGATGGGGCGGAGCACGCCGTCGATGCTGCTAATGAGGAACTGACCGACGACGGCCAAAATAATCGCTTTGGTATAATCGCCGTGGATGGCGAGGTAAACGGCGGCAGGCAGCCACACGAGCCAGGCCCCGACGATGGGCAGCGTGCAGAGCAGCGTCATCACTAGGCCCCATGTGACGGGAGACTTGAGCCCCAGCGCCCAGAAGGTGAGGCCGCCCAGAAGTCCCTGGATGGCCGCCACCATGAGCACGCCATACACGCAGCCACCCAGCACCTCCTCCAGCCTGCGAAACAGCTTCATGGTTTGCTCGTGCGGCAGGGGAATGAATCCGGCGGTTCTCTCTCCCAGCTTTTGTCCGTCCCGGAAAAGGAAGAAGAGTACGAAGAGCAGGAAGATGAAGTTTAGCAGAAACCCCATGATGCCTCCCACGACGGAGAAAGCGTTGTTCACGATGAATTTGGAAACGGTGTCCGTCATTTCGCTGACCTTCTCTTTCGTGAGTACTTTACTGAGTTCCCAGCGGTCACGCAGGTCCGCTAGCCAGTTACCGCTCTCCGCATTCCACTTTTCCTGCACATCGAGAATCGCTCCCCTAACCTCTGCCGCCGCTGCCGGCACTTCTCCTACCATCGTGATAGAGACGAAGGTAAATGGGACCACCAGCACGATGAGCGTGAAGACCGTGGATAAGAATGCAGCCAAAACGGGGCGCCGCGTTTTCCGCACGAACCACTTGTGCACCGGCTGAAATATCACGGCGAGACTGATGCCGAGCACCAGCACCTCAACGAAGGGCTCAAGCACTTTCCATGAGAGATAAATCGTCAGCGCTGTGACGGCGAGCAGGGCCACCCAGCGGTTGAGACGGGCTTGGGAACTAAGTGCGGACATGTCGGCGGAAGAAGGCGCGAAAGGCTAGAGGAGCAAGAGGTCTTCGACGGCTCCGGCACTGATGGGAAATCCGTCCGTGAGCACGGCCGGGCCGTCCGCCGTGAGCAGAACGGTGTTTTCCAGCCTGATACCGAAGCCGGCTGCGGGCAAATATATGGCGGGCTCAACCGCCAGCACCTGACCCGCTGCCAGGGGCACGTCATCAGGCACAGGATCATGCACCTCATGTCCGGTGTGGTGATAGGCACGGTGCATAAAGTAGCGGCGAAGCGCAGGAGAGGGCTGCCGGGGATCGCGCACCTCGGCGCTCTGGAGACGGCCCATACGCAGGAGTTCGGATTGAATGGCCAGTTCCACTTCCGCCTGACATTCGCTGAGCAGTCGGCCCGGACGGAGTAGGTTGGTGGCTAAATCCAGCACGCGGGCCACCGCCTCATAGATCTGACGTTGTTCCGGCGAAAACTTCCCTCCCACCGGAATGCAGCGCGCCATGTCTACGCACAGACCCTGCCATTCCACGGTGAAGTCCAGCAGGGCCACCTCCCCCGCGGTCCATGGGCGCCGGTCGGCGCGCCAGTGCAGAGTGAGGGTCTCGCCGCCGGCCGCACAAATGGCCGGGCAGGAAAACCCGCGGGAGCCCTGCTTCATGATCTCGTGCAGAAACTCCGCCTTCACTTCGTAACCGCGCACTCCTGCGCGCACAAAGCCAGCTGCCCGGCGAAAAGCGGTGGCCGCCAGTGCACCGGCCCGCCGCATCGCCTCCTGCTCCGCCGGATGTTTCGCTGCCCGCAGCCGCCCCAGCAAAGGAGCCAGCCGGTCAAGCGAATGCAGCGGCAGCAAACGGCGGCAGAGCGAGGCAAGCGAAAAGTCCTCGCTCGGGGCAAAGGGATTTTCTGGGGCGTGGACGAACACCCGTTCCGCGCTGCGCGCCAAGGCCCGCAGCACCGTTTCAAATTCCGCTGCCGGCCTCACATCGCCGATGCCGTGGCCTGTTTCCTGGGCCCCTTCCCAGAGCGCATCCCGCGGCGACAGGAAAAGAATCACGCGCTCTTTGGTCAGGACCAGAAAGGAACCTGGTTCCCGCAGGCTGGTGAGATAGTGGAAATCTGGCCACGGTTCCGCTGAGTCCACGCCGCACGGCAGCGCATGCGGGCCGGTGCTGATGACCGCCACCGCTCCCGCAGGCAGCAGCGCGGCAAGGCGGCTTCTGTTTTCATTGGCGGCAGTAGCGGGGGATTCCATAGTTACTTTCTGATGCCGGCCAGCAGTCCGCCGCCTCCCCAAAACGCCCCGGCTAGGGCTGCAATCCCAAGATTGAGCGATGGCCAAAACCACGCGCCGCGCGGGCCTTCCAGCTTGAAGGTGTAGATGCGGCCGTGCCACTGGCGCTGCCACATGCTGTAGGTTTCCGCATCGGCGCGTACATTCTCCTCCATCACCGTGTTGTTGAGAAATTTGGTGTAAACCACGTTCGACATCAGTTTCATGGAGCTAAGGTCATTCCAGTAAACCTCCTGCGGCACCGCATATTCAAGGTGGGTATTTTCGTCATCAAAGTTCACGTCCTTGATGCGTGCGGTCTCCACTGTGGAGCCGTCTTTGCGCTTCAGGACGAGGAAAGCCTCGGGCTTGGCCCACCCGGCATCGGTATTCATCGTCTGCCATGCCTCGCGCATCCGGGTCCATGTGTCCTCGCTGAAAAACTCGTGCCCCTTCTTCGTGATCTCCTGCAGGGCAAAGGTCTTTTCGATGCTGCGCTTTAGTTGTCCGCGTTCCGTGAGGCGCGTCATGACGATACTTTGAATGCGCCCGCCCGCCTCCGCCTCCGCTTCTATCCAGCACCACCATGCAATTCCGCTGCCCGCGAGAAGCATGAGCAAGTGCCGCCGCCAGTGCGGCCGGTGGCAGGGCTGGTACCCTGATTCCTTCCGAAGGCCGCGCTCCAGCATGGTGCCGGCGATCCCCGAGCACACCACTGCCGCCGTAAATAGATAGATGCCGCGGCAGGGCATAGTTTTCACGTAGTCGCCCACCTTCACCAGCAGCACGATCATAGCCACCACCAGCACGTCGAGCATGGAATACTTTGCCGTCCATGAGGCGGCCCACACGAGACGCGCCCGGACACGCTTTGAAAGCCATGAGGCACCGGTGGCACAGAGCAGTGAGATCAGCAGCTTTACGATGGGGAAGATCACGCTGAAAACGAGGATGAGAGCGGCGAGGAACGTGTGTTCATTGCGCCACAGTTCACGAATTCCCGTCATCACCGAGAAGATGTGCGCTCCATCCAAAGCATTGGCCACCAGCATGGACGGCACCACAAACGTCGGGACCAGCAGGGTGAGCCCGGCGAGCGAAAAGAGAACCGACCAGCGGTTCCAGTGGATGTTAGTGGCACGGGCGGTGGCCGCCCCGTCCAGCGAATTCATATCACCTGACTGCTCTACTCCCGCGATGCTGTCAGCCGGGATTTTTGCTATCGATACGGAGGGGCCAGCACCGTAATTTTCAGTCCCTCTTTTACAGACAGCTTACAGACGGCGCGTCTCCCGTGCCGCACTATAAGAGCATGAACGCATCGACACTTCTTTCAATTTTCTCGCTGTCAGCCGCCTTGCCGGCCATTGCACAATCGCCGCATCAACTCGTGCCCGTCACCCGCTGGATCGGACATCAACCGCAACCCGAAAAGCCTATCGTTACCGCCGTGGATGCTGCGGTCCAAATCGCGGATCAGCTTGCCATCACTACGCTTGTCATCACTGTGAAGAACAACGGCCCGCGCATAGCTGAGGCGGAAATGATCCTGCCGGTCCCTGACAATGCGGTGTTTAAGAGCTTCACTTTTGACGGCGCCCAACCGGGCAGCACGGCGAAACTCCTGCCAAAAGATGAAGCGCGCCGTCTCTACGACAGCATCGTCGCCCGCAGCAAGGACCCCGCCCTGCTTGAGTTCGTCGGCACCGGCGCGCTCAAGTCCTCCGTTTTCCCAGTGCAGCCCGGGGGCGTTCAGCACGTGCGCATTACGTGGGAACAACTGCTCCCGGTGGATGGTCCGCGCATGGATTATATCCTGCCGCGCACGGAAGGCCTTGAATACAATGTGCCGTGGACCTTCACGGCCAACATCAACAGCGCTGTTCCTCTCGGCGCGGTGTATTCTCCCAGCCACGACATCGCCACCACCCATGCCAACGGCTGCACCAAAGTTACGTTCACCGGCAACGCCTCGCGCCAGCCCGGCAGCATCCGGCTCTCCCTTCTCCGCCAGCAGGAGGGCATGAGTGCCAGCCTTACGGCCTGCCCGGATGAAAAAGGAAACGGCGGCTACTTCCTCATGCTCATCGCCCCGCCCGCCAAACGCCCCGAGGCCCAAAATATGAAGCGCGAACTCACGCTCGTGCTCGACAAAAGCGGCAGCATGGCTGGCGGTAAGCTGGATCAGGTAAAAACCGCCGCGGGCCAGATCATTGAAGGACTGGCCGATGGCGAGGCCTTCAATCTCATCGTCTACAACGAAGGTGTCGAGGCTTTCTCCGAGGTGCCCGTCGTGAAGAATGCCGACACCACCGCAAAAATCCGCAACTACATTTCCGCCCTCCGGCCCAGCGGTGGCACGAACATTCACGACTCCCTGCTGAAGGCCCTGCGTCAGCCGCCCACCGCCGGCATGCTGCCCATGGTGCTTTTCCTCACTGACGGCCTTCCCACTGTGGGCGAGACGCGCGAGAAGCTCATCCGTCAGCTGGTGGAAAAAGAAAATCCTCATCAGCGCCGCGTCTTCAGTTTTGGCGTTGGCCTTGATGTGAATACGCCGCTGCTCAGCGGCATCGCGCGTGGCGCACGCGGCACCGCCTCCTTCGTTCTTCCCGGCGAGGACGTGGAGGTGAAAGTGGGCGGAGTTTCCCGCCGCCTGGCAGGTCCCCTGCTGGCGGACGTTACTCTCGCCTGCACTGAGCCCGGGCGGCTCCAGGATCTGCTCCCTGCGAAGATGCCGGATGTCTTCGAGGGCGATCAGATCGTCCTGCTGGGCCGCTACGCGGGCACTGCGCCCATCAATTTCAGTCTCACCGGACGCGATGCCGGCGGGGAGCGAAAGTTCCAGTTCTCTTTCCAGCTCGATAAAGCGCTCACTTCCAACACCCACGTCCCCCGCCTCTGGGCCGCGCGCCGCATCGCCGTTCTTACCGAAGCCGTGCGCGAACTGGGCGAGGATACCACCATCGCTGCCAGTGATCTCCGGCTGAAAGAACTCACGGATGAAATCGTGCGCCTCTCCCGCGAGTTTGGCGTGCTCAGCGAATATACCGCATTTTTCGCCGACGACGGCACCCCACTGGCCTCCGCCCCTGCCGCCCAAACCCGGGCGCTGGAGGAGGTCACCAGAAAGAACTCACAGCGCGCCGGCGGTGCAAGCGCCGCGCAGGAACTCAACGTGGATGCCGCCAAGTCCAAAGCCACCCTCAACGGCCGTAACTGGAGCCTCGACGAAAAGCTCGCCGGTAGAGAAACCGCCAGCGTTCAGCAGGTCAGCGACCGCGCTTACTATAACCGTAATGGCCGCTGGATCGACAGCAAGACGACCCCCGAAACCGCCGCCGCTCAGCCAGACAAAACCATTGAAGTAGGCACGCCGGAATTCGCTGCGCTGGTGGACGAACTTGCCAGTCTAGGCAGGCTCAGCAGCCTCTCCCTGCGCGGCGAAATCTTGATGGAGCACAAAGGCCAGCGCGTCCTCGTGAAGTGACTCGCGCTTGCGCGGAGCAAGCGAACACCCGTCCCCTTAGTGCGGGAAATAGACCGGCTATATAGCTGGCGAATCAGAGGTGAATCGCGTGACCAAATGCGACGCCGGTGGCCTCGTGGACCGCTTCGCTGAGCGTCGGGTGGGCGTGGATGGTGGCTTCGATGTCGTCCTTGGTCAGCTCGGCGTTGATCGCGAGGCCCATTTCGGCGATCATCTCCGTGGCTTCCTGGCCGATGATATGAGCGCCGAGGACTTCGCCGTGCTCCTCGCCGTAGATGAGTTTCACGAAGCCCTCGCTCTCGCCCACAGCGAGCGCTTTGCCGCTGGCCATGAAAGGAAACTTTCCAACTTTATACTTAAGGCCCTTTTCCTTACAGGCGCGTTCGGTGAGGCCCACGCTGGCGACCTGCGGCTGGCAGTAGGTGCAGCCCGGGAACACTTCCACTTTCTTCGGTTTGCGATTGGTGAAAATGCCGTCCACGGCCTGGATGGCTTCGTAACTGGCGACGTGGGCAAGCCACGGCGGACCAATGATATCGCCAGCGGCATAGACGTCCTTCATGCTGGTTTGGTAGCGGGCATCGGTGAGGATGTAGCCACGCTGATCGAGCTTGGGCTGCTGGCCGCCGGGGAGTATGGGGGATATGCCGATGGAAACTAGCGCGACTTCGGCGGTGAGCGTCTGGGCTTTGCCATCCTTGCCTTCGACGGTGAGTTCGACGCCGCTGCCGGTGTCCTTACTAGCGGTGACTTTGGTGGAAGTGAGGCAAGTAATGCCCTGCTTCTTGAAGCTCTTTTCGAGGGCTTCACTGACTTCCGTGTCCTCCACAGGAAGGATATTGGGCATCATTTCCACCACTGTGACTTTGGTGCCGAAGGAGGCGTAGAAGTAGGCGAACTCAATCCCGATGGCGCCGGCACCGATGACGATCATGTCCTTCGGCTGGGTAGCGCGTGTCATGGCATCCTTGCTACCGATGACGGTGGTTCCAGTGAATGGCAGGCCGGGCATGGCGCGGGTGGCGCAGCCGGTGGCGATGAGGATATTTGCGCCTTCGATCACGCTCTTCGTTCCGTCTGCGGCCGTCACTTCCACCTTGCCTCCGCCGAGCAGGGCGCCGCTGCCGCGGATGTAATCCACCTTGTTTTTCTTGAAGAGGTGCTCGATTCCGTCGGCGAGCTTGTCACTGACCTTGCGGCTGCGGCCGATGACCGCACTCCAGTCATAGCTGAGCCCGTCGAACTTGAAACCGAAGTCCGCCGCGCGGTGCTTCATCAGGTGATACAACTCGGCATTCCGCAGCAGGCTTTTTGTGGGAATGCAGCCCCAGTTGAGGCAGGTGCCACCGGCGCGGTCGTTCTCTACACAGGCTACCTTTTTGCCGAGTTGAGTAGCGCGAATGGCGCCGACGTAGCCCGCCGGTCCGCCGCCGATGACGATGAGGTCGTAGTTCATGGTAATGGGAAAAAATACGCCGCCACAGAATTCCGGGCGGCTGCAATTCCAAAACCGGGCGTGCCCGGCCGTGCAAGGGGGGCTTTCACCGGCAGACGCTTTTCGGGCAGGAGCCCTTACTTTTTCTGCTCCGGCTCCTATTCCGCCTTCTTTTCCGCCGCCGGGCTGTCTTTCGGCATCGTCCAGCCGGCCAGCCATTGCTCTTTGCCTGGGTTGGCTCCGAAATCTTTAATGAGGGACTGCTCGATGCCCGGCATGTGGGCGGCTCCGTAGAAAATGGCGAGCGCGCGGTGCTTTTTGGCGGAGAGAATTTCTCTCAGCTTTTTGACCACGACTTCGTTCCGCCCGCTGAGAATAGCGGATCCCTTCTCGCCCTCCATGATGGCTGTCATGGACTCCGCTTGGTCAAACATTTTGGCGAGCACCTTCTTAAATTCCGTAGCGGAGTCCTTGCTCAGTAGGATGCGCAGCAGGCCCACGATGTCTAGGTCCTGTGCCGGGAGGCTGTCCATTTCTCCGCTAAGCTGTGCGCGCATGGCGCGCATCATCATACCCATCATGCTCTCGCCGCGGGCTTTTTGCATGGCCGCAAACTCCTCCCACGTCGTGTCCGCGTGCACCATGTTAGGCTGGGTGTAGTCTATGCTGCCGAGCTGAAATTGTAGATTCAGATACTTCCCCATGCTGGTCTGGAGGAAATGGATGGCTCCCGCGGGCTTCTCTTTCTTCGCAGTCTCCGGTTTCTTCGCTGACGACTGCAAATCTCCAGGGTCCCCTACGAGTTCAAAGAGCACGGCATCATAGGCTTCGAACCTCTTGTTGAGCCCTTGGTAATACCCCGCATCTGCAATGTGGACGACGCCCACCAGATCAACGGTCACCCCTTCAGGGAGGTTGAAGGATTTGGAGGCAATTTCCAACCGCGCGCTCTTTTCGTCTTCGGCGAAGCGGATGTAATCCGGTAAATTCTTTTTCTCCTTCGTGTCCTGCGTCGCTCCGCCAGCGGCGGGGGGAGCTGGAGGCACCTTGTTTTCCGCAAGGGCCGTGAGCGACATGGCTGCAAGCGCAGCGGCAGAAAGGAGGATTCGGGTAAACATGACTGATCTCAACATCCGGCTTCAGCAGAGGGTGTCAATGCCCGCGAACCTCTATTCCCTCCAAGCCATTAAGCCGTGCGTCGGGCAAGATCCAAACTTCCAGTTGCAGGCAAGCGCACCGAGGATATACGAAATGCCTGCAATTCTTCGCGCGCTTAGCTCAGTGGTAGAGCACATCCTTCACACGGATGGGGTCGCAGGTTCGAACCCTGCAGCGCGCACCATGTTGAGACTCAACGCATTATGAGAATGCGTTAGGAGGAATGAGAACGGACCTGAGAACATTTCCAAGTGCGTCCAGAGACGTTCACTGGTGTTTCGAGATGAGATACGTCGTATCCGTCCGCCGCATATCAGACGGCTGCTACACGTAACGCACGGTCAGTTTCGGACGCCGTGATGCGGTCGCACCCTGACGTGAATCGAACTGCACACCATCGCCGCTGGTGTCGGTGTTGAGGCCGAGCCAGCCGTAGTTCGTGGATGGATTGGAGACCATCGCCTGCACGTCGGAGACGAGGATGTTGTCGCGGACGCTGATACTCACAATCGTGTCCAGGTTGACGCCGTTGCGCGAGCTTTCCGCGGCGACGGCTTCGATGCCGTCGTTGGTCACGCCGCCGCTGAGGCTGTTGTAGGTGCTGTTTTCGGCCCACGGGACCAGCATCCGGTACCACGCCCAGCCCTGGCCTTCCGCGGCCAGCCAGAAGTCGAAACGCGCCCCCACGACGACAGCGGTGGCCGGGATATGCGCCGACAGGTCGAATTTCAGCAGCGCCCGCCGGTCATCCGTTGGCGTGCCCGCCGTGATGTCGAGCACGATGGTGGCCTCCGATCCGCGGTCCGTCGTTGGATTCGTTCCCCAAATGTAGGTGTCCAGCGTGCCGGCGTATCCCGCGGTTGGGGAGACGCCGTCCTGAAACACGACCGTGGTGGGCGCTTTTGAGACGCGGGAGTACTTGAACAGCGGAAAGCGGGTCGAGGATGAGCCCTCTGCGGAGAGGTATTCCGACGCGGTGAAGTAATCCTGGTCGCCGTAGCTGAAACAAATCGCTTCCCCCTGCGGTTCCGCCTGCGGGTGCGATTTCTTCGGGCTCACGGAGCCACCGCCGACATAGGCGACTTCCACCGGCGTTTGCGTCAGGGCTGTGTAGATCGAGACCGATTTGTCGGGCCGGGCGAAGTAATAGATCGCGTCGTAGTTCTTCACCATGAGTTCGTGCCCGTCGCGCGAGATGGTGCCGCCCACGACGTTGCAGGCAGTCGCACCGAGGGGAACCGTGGTGATGTCCGGCACGTCCCACATCTTGCCGAGATAGGTCATCGTTTGCGTCCCCGAGTAGCTGGCCTGGTGCGCGAGGTAGTAAACGCCCGGCTGCGATTCCCGTTTGGTAATCACGTACATGTCCCCGCTGTCAGGATCAACGATGAGGCATTCCGCGTCCTTGTGAGTCGGCGCAGAGCCGCCGCCGGGAAACTGGCAGACAATGGTTTCGATGTTGCCTGACGTGATGGTGCCGTCGCTGCCGGTGATGGCCGGCTCCACACAGCGGTGGATATTGAACGAAGTAAAAGAACTCATGGCCAAAGCCGAAGACGCCGACAGCACCCCGCTCGAAGACGGCCTCAGCATCCCGCAGGAAATTGCCCGGCGCGAAACCCGCAAAGCCCAACTGCAGGCCGCACGCGAAGTCATCGAAGCCCGGGCCAG
>CAMAUV010000003.1 GCA_945861415.1 Akkermansia muciniphila
GCTGCGGACTTTTACCCGAACGAATCACCTGCACCAGCAGGGTATTCTCGTCCGAACTCAACTTGATAGCGATCGCGTGCCTCATGCAGACACACTGCCACACCAGTGTCAACTATATGTTACACTATTTTACGCGCACTACACTAGCCGCAGCGGTTTTGACAATGCAACAGGCGATTATACCGTCCGGAACAATTTTCATGCCGCTCACCTCTCTCAGGCTTCAGGATTTCCGCTGCTATGCATCGTTGCGGTGCCCGCTGCCCGCAGGGGTCACGCTCTTCGTGGGAGACAATGCCCAGGGAAAAACCTCTCTACTGGAGGCCGCCTGCGTGCTGCTGCGGCTCCAATCCCCCCGGTGCACCGGCACAAGGGAACTAGTCCGGTTCGGAAGCGAAAACTTCGGCGTCGCCGGCACCATTGGCGAAAAGGAACTGCGTCATACCGGCGGGACGGAACGCCAGCTGAGCATCGATGGCGAACCCACACGAAGACCGGGCGACTACCTCGCCTCCAGCGGCCTCGTGGTTTGGATGGGCAACAGCGACATGGAATTGATCTCCGGTTCCTCCGAAGCCCGGCGGCGTTACCTCGACTTCTTGGGTTCGCAGTTATTTCCGGACTACCGGTCCGCCCTTCGCAGTTACGAAAAAGCCCTCCGCGCCCGAAACCTCCTACTGAAGCGCGACACGGTCATTCCTTGGCCTCAGGTGGACGCATGGACGTTGGTGCTCGCAGACCATGGTTTGCTGCTGCGCCGCCTGCGGCTGGAACTGCTCACGCTGCTAGCCCCTCACGCCGCTGCCCTGCACCGGAGCATCAGCGGCGCAGAAGAATTGCTCACCATCACCCCGGAGCCGGGCTGCGGGGAGAATCTCATCGCCGAACTAGCCGACGCCCGCGGTGAGGAAAACCGCCGCCGCGTCACCTTTCTGGGCCCGCACCGGGATGACTTCACCCCTGCGCTCAATGGCCTGCCCGCCGGTCGCTTTGCCAGCGAGGGCCAGCAGCGCACCCTCGCTCTCGCGCTCAAGCTCGCCCAGTCTGCCGTGCTTTCCGAACGCCGCGGCACCGAACCCCTGCTGCTCATCGACGACATCTTCGGCGAACTGGATCCCCGCCGCCGCAACTCCCTCCTACGGGTCCTGCCGCCCGGCGCGCAAAAACTCATCACGACCACCCACCTTCACTGGCTCGACGACACCTTCCGCCCCGACGCGGTCTATGCTGTCTCCGCAGGCCAGGTTGCCCCCACGCCAGCGCCATGAAGAGCTTCAAAACAAAGCGATTCGCCTCCCTCACCCGGCAAGGCCGGTTCCAGTTTCTAACCGTCATCGTCATTCTCGGAGCCGGCGTCCTGCTGTCTATGCTGTTCGGCCTTCGTGGGAAGTCTCCTGACGACATCGAGGACCTCCACCAACAAATGCAGGCGGACTGGCTTTTTGAGAAGAATGACATCCAGTCGCGAGCGGATTGTGTCCGTCTTCTCAGGGAAGCCAGACAACTCCGCGCAAACTACGGAGGCAGCGTGCTGGAGGAGGACCCCGGCGAGTGGATCAGCGTCGCTTATGACGAAACTAGGCTCGCCGGTGTGATCCGGCCAATGGAACTGCGCGCGCTGAAAACTTATCTTCGTGTGATACGCCCGGGATCTAGTCCCCGGGAGTCGTCTCTCGCAACGATGGCCGCCTGCACCGAAGGTGACCCGGCTTCAGGGCTCATCGCCTCCATGGAGGGAGATCTCCTTGCCCTAATGGAAAAGCCTGACGAAGCCGTCGCCGCATATCAGCGGGGCGCTACGGATGCCGAAACCGGCCATGACTCAAAAATCCGCCTGATGCTGCTCTGCGTGAGACGCCACTGGCATGAGCGCCTGGGAGAATTCTACCAGCAAGCTGGCTGGCGCGAAATCGTGCGCAACTCCAGCCTGATGGAGTGGGATGACAGCCATGCTATTATGGTGGCCGCTGAAGACTGGGCCGGCCTGCTTTGGCACACGACATCATCCCTGAGCCACAGCCTGAAATCGCCCGCGTGGCTGGCCGTCGCCCTTGGCTGCGGTATCGTCTGGTTTTTGCTGCTGCATATAGCTGCCGGAATAAAATTGCAGCGCTGGTGGGTTGGCGGTGCGGCGTTTTTGCTGGGAGTCGCGAGCATTCCGCTGACGCTGTTCTTCATCACTCTGCAGCATCACTATTTTGACATTGAGCGCGCCGGAGGGGACCACCGCAGTATCTTTTACTGCATCTCCGGAATCGGTTTTCGTGAAGAAATTGCCAAGCTGATTTGCTTTGTCCCGCTACTCCCGTTTTTGCGCGGCCAAACCACCCCGGTCCATGCGCTGGTGGCCGCTTCGTGTGTCGGGCTGGGGTTCGCCATTGAAGAAAATATCAGCTATTTCGCTTCCACCAGCGGCACTAGCGTCTTCGGGCGCTTTGTCACTGCCAATTTTATTCACATCTCGCTAACAGGTTTGAGCGGTCTCGCACTATGGCTGGCGATCAAATCCCCGGCAAAATGGCTTCAGCACTTTGTGGTCGTGTTTGTGGGGGCGGTTCTTTTCCACGGCTTGTGGGACTGGTCGCCCGGGGATGCACGGATCTCAGGGGACTACGCTTGGCTTCTCTACGCTGGTTTCATCGGCCTTGCCTACTACTACTTCGGAGAATTGCGGCGGTTCCGCGGCATCGTCCCAAGTGTGCTTTCGCCCGCATGGATCTTTCTCTGTGGTATCAGTTTGATCATGGTCCTCGTAATGTGCTTAACGTCCTCCGCCGTCGGATTCCGTTATGGTTTTGTGCTCTCCATGCAGGGAGCGCTGGGCCTGTTTGTGATCGGAGCCGCCATGTATTATCAGCTTCGCAGAGACTGAGAAGTTCAGGTTAAATTTTGCCCCTGCATTCCACGCCGGGAGCGCCTTCTCTCTTCAGCTATGCGAGGCTTGTTCCTCCTCACTATAAAGGCGAAGTAACCCTCCGTTCTGGTTGCACCCCGCCCGGCATGGGGCCATCGGCAAACTTGCATGCCCTCCAAAACCTCCAAACACTTTCACTTTATCGGCATTTGCGGCACTGCTATGGGCTCTGTTGCAGCTGCCATGAAAGAACGCGGCTACAAGATCACCGGCAGTGACAGCGCAGTCTACCCGCCCATTTCCACCTTCCTTGAAGAGCGAAAAATCGGACTAGAGAAAGGCTACCGCGCCGGAAACATTCCGGCGAAAGTAGGCGTGATCGTGGTCGGCAACGCCATCTCCCGCGGCAACGAGGAACTGGAGGAAGTGCTCAATCGAAAGCTCCGCTACGTCTCCATGCCCGAGGTGCTCAAGGAGCATTTCCTGCGCGGAAAGCGGAACTTTGTGGTGACAGGCACGCATGGAAAAACCACCACCACTTCCCTGCTCACATGGCTGCTGCACGAGGGTGGCAAGGATCCCAGCTTTCTCATCGGCGGCATCCCGCGCAATTTCGACGGCGGTGGGCGTTTTACGGAGAGTGATTTCTTTGTGCTCGAGGGCGATGAATACGACACTGCTTTCTTTGACAAGCGCAGCAAGTTTCTGCATTACCTGCCCGAGGCGGTCATCGTGAACAACATTGAATTTGATCACGCCGACATCTTTGAAAATCTTGAGGCTATTAAGAAAAGCTTTCGCCTCCTGCTCCGCGTCGTCCCGCGGAACGGTATCATTTTCGCCAATGGCGATGACGAAAATGTGCTAGACGTTATTCAAATCGCCCCCGCGCCGGTAGTGAAAGTGGGCACTGGCAAGTCCAATGACCGCATAATCAGCGAAATCGCATATAGGGACGACGTTACGGAATTTACCCTAAACGCACAGCGCTACAGGGTGCCCATGAACGGCGAATACAACGTGCGCAACGCAGCCATGGCGATTTGCGCAGCGGAGTTCGCCGGACTGCCCGTGGCGAAAATCACGAAGGGCCTCGGCTCATTTAAGGGAGTGGCCCGGCGCCAGGATTTGCGCGGGGAAGTGAATGGCGTGAAGGTGATTGATGACTTCGGACACCACCCTACCGCCATCAGAGACACCGCGACCGCCCTGCGCCGCCGTTATAATTCTCATGGCGGGCGGATGATCGCCATTTTCGAACCCCGCAGCAACACCACCCGCCGCAAGGTTTTTCAGCGGGAACTGGCACTGGCCCTTGGTGCCAGTGAAGTCGTCATTCTCGCGCCAGTGGCCGATCCTCATAAGGTGCCCGAGAACGACCGTCTCGACGTGGCCAAACTGCTAGACGACATCCGGGTCATGGGTCGTGAGGCCTTTCAGGAGGAGAGCGTGGACAAAATCGTGGAGCGTGCGGTGAACATCGCCCAGCCAGGGGACTCCATCACCGTCTTCAGCAACGGAGGTTTCGGCGGGATCCATGGCAAACTCCTGGATGCCCTAAAAAGTAAGTGGTCCTGAGAACGGCGCCGGAATCAGTCCGCCAGCGCACTTTCCACTGTTGCCTGCCAGCGCGCCGCAGCGTCGGCTGTTGATTCCCCCTCAGGCGGGAAGAGCACGCCACGCGAGACATTGACCAGCACGGGAGCTTTCCTCCCGCTGCCGCGCAGGGAATTGATGTCGCCGCCCTGAGCACCCAGACCGGGCACCAGCAGCGGCGCATCCGGTAGGGCCGGTAGGATGTCGGGATCGGCATTCGTGAGCCCCACCACGAAACCCACATCCGCAGCACTTCCCTCCGCCCGTCGCGCCATGTCGCCGACCAGTTCAAAAACTCGCCGCCCGTTTTCCAGCCTTTGCTTTTCGATATCAGCTGCTCCCGGATTGGACGTCACCGCCAGCAGATACAGGCCGCGGCCTTCGTAGCCAAGAAACGGCTCCACGGAATCGTAACCAAGGAATGGATTGAGCGTCACCGCGTCCACATTCCACGTCTCAAAAAATGCCTTCGCGTAATATTTCTGCGTCTCGCCTATGTCGCTGCGCTTGGCATCGAGCAGGACCGGAATCTCCCTAGGAATGGCCGCGAAAACCTCTTCCAGCAGCTCGATGCCCTTCGAGCCCATTGCTTCAAAGTAGGCTACGTTGGGCTTAAAGCACGCCGCATGAGGGCTGCTCTCGGCGATGACGCGGAGCAGGAAGTCCTTCATCGGCTCACGCAGAAGGTCTGGACGGGGATCAAGGCCCACACAGAGATGCGAGCGGACGGCGGCGATGCGGGCGGAAAGTTTCTCGGTGTAGCGCATGGTGATCTCTCCCTGACTGCAAACCGGGCGAAGGTTCCAGTCGAATTTTTCTCGACTGCGGATAGAAAGTCGTCATGCCGGAAACTACAGTCATCCTCGGGGCCTCAGATAATCCGGAGCGCTATGCTCACATGGCCTTCCAACTGCTTCTCAAGCACGGGCATACCGTGATACCCATACATCCCGCGCTGAAGGAAATCGATGACGTCCCCGTCGCCGCCTCGCTGGATTTCATCCAAACCGCCCCGGACACCCTCACTCTGTATGTTGGTGCCGCCCGCCTCCCCAACATGGCTGCTGAAATCTTGCGCATGCGACCAAGCAGGGTCATCTTCAATCCCGGCACAGAATCCCCCGAACTCCAAGCCCGACTGACGCAGGCCGACATACCATGGATAGAAGGTTGCACCCTCGACATGCTGCGCACCGGGCAATACTGCCCCCCCGCGCTGCCGGCGGCCCGCAATGGAGGCCCGCCCGAGCGACGGTTCCCAAATAATACCCGGCTTCGCGCCGTCAATCAGGAGCCAAAAGTCTGCATCCGGAGCCCCGGGTCAGTCGTTTTAATGTTCGCAGTGGCAGGGATGAGCGATTGCTACGGGTGCTTTCCCGGGCCCTAATTGTGACCTTCTGATGCGCTTTGCCCCCTTTCTGCTGCTCATTTCCTTGTCATCATGTCTCGCTGCTTGCGCCTCACGGCCGGGAGCAATCATCACTCCCTCCATGGCCGAATATAAGCCTCTCACCACTGTCCCCGATGTAGATCTCGCTCGTTATATGGGTGAATGGCGCGTCATTGCTGTGATTCCTTACTTTGCGGAAAAGAACGCGTGGGACTCTACTGAGAGCTATGCACTGCGGCCAGATGGAAAGATCGACAACTGTTTTCGCTGTCGGCGAGGAAGTTTTGAGGCGAAGCAGAAGCGCTACAATTTTACGGCGGAAGTCGTGAACAATGAGACGAATGCGGAGTGGAAAGTGCGCCTACTGCCCTTCCTGAAAGTTCCCTATCTCATTATTGATTTGGATAGCGATTACCAATGGACGGTGGTGGGCTATCCCTCTCGACGCTATGGCTGGATCATGGCGCGGGAGACATCCCTGCCGAATGAAACGTTGGACGGGATTTTTGCCAGGTTGAAGGCGCAGGGCTATGACCGCGCTCGTTTTGCCATGGTGCCCCAACCAAAGGAACAACCATGAACACGGCCAATAAACACGTGACCCTAGGCCTTGCCGCCAAGATACTTCAGCGCATGCGTCAGTGGGTCGATTCGGACTACTTTCCAGGCGGAGCGGACGATGTACGGAAACGACCTAACAAATTCGAGTGGTCCCGCTGCGTGCCCTTTCTCTTTATCCATGCGGGTTGCATCGCGGTGATCTGGACAGGATGGAGTTGGACGGCGGCGATTGCTGCGGTGCTCCTCTACATGGTGCGCATGTTCGCCATCACGGGATTTTATCACCGTTACTTCTCGCACCGAACCTTTCAGACTTCACGGTTAGTGCAGTTCCTCTTTGCGGTGTTGGGGAATTCCTCGGTGCAGCGCGGCCCGCTCTGGTGGGCCTCCACGCACCGGCATCATCACCAGTACTCGGATCAAGAGGAGGACAAGCATTCACCGGGCGTGAGAGGGTTCGTATGGTCGCACATCGGCTGGATGACGAGCAGCCGCAATTTCCCCACCGACTACCAGCTGGTCAAAGATCTGGCAAAATATCCCGAGCTGGTTTTTCTAAACCGCTTCGATCTACTGGTGCCCGCGCTGCTGGGTGCGGGGCTCTACGGGCTGGGTGCATGGCTGAATGCGATGTGGCCTGCACTGGGCACTTCCGGCTGGCAAATGGTGGTATGGGGATTTTTCATCAGCACCACCGTGCTGCTGCATGCGACCCTCTTCATCAACAGTCTGGCTCACGTGTGGGGACGGCAGCGCTTCAAAACGGGCGATGATAGTCGTAACAGTTTCATGCTCGCCGCGATAACTTTAGGGGAAGGCTGGCACAATAACCACCACCGCTACATGAACAGTGCGCGCCAGGGATTTTACTGGTGGGAAATTGACCCAACCTACTGGGGGCTGAAGATTCTCTCATGGATGCGGATTATCCGGAAACTGAAACCAGTGCCACGCAGCATCTACGAGGAGGCGGGCCACCAGACCCGGCACCCGGAATGAAACGTCTGGCAGTGGTGGGCTCCGGAATTGCCGGCTTGGGCTGTGCCCATTTTCTGCACGGACGCTATGACCTCACAGTGTTTGAGCAGGAGGAACGGACGGGCGGACACTCAAACACCATCGTGGTGAAGGAAAGCGGCGTTCCGGTCTCAGTAGACACAGGCTTCATGGTCTTCAACCATGTCACGTATCCGAACCTGACGCGGCTGTTCCGCGAACTGGACGTGGCCACCAAGCGCACGGAAATGTCTTTTAGCGTGCAGCACTGCCCATCTGGTCTTGAGTATAATGGCGGCAGTCTGAGCCTGCTCTTTGTCCAGAGACGCAATCTCCTGCGGCTGCGGCACTGGCGGATGCTCATGGCCATCAGCCGCTTCAACTCTGAAGCCATCGCCGCGCTGGACGACCCACGCTGGGAGTCGATGAGCCTGCAGGAATACGTCAGGGCCAGAGGCTATGGCGACGACATGTATCATCTGTATCTTGTGCCCATGAGCAGCGCGGTTTGGAGCACGCCTCAGGAAAAGATGGGTTCCTTCCCTGCCGTCACACTGTTGCGGTTTTGGCATAATCATGGATTCCTCGGGCTAAAGACGCAACACCCGTGGTGGACAGTGGACGGAGGTTCACGGTGCTACGTGGAGAAAATGACCGCGCCTTTCCGCGGGCGCATCCACACCGGTCGCCAGGTGCAACAGGTGCGCCGCGAGGCGGGGCGCGTGACCCTGCGGTTTGCCAGTGGGGCGGAGCAGGTCTTCGACAAGGTCATCCTTGCCTGCCATGGCGATGAGGCCCTCCGTTTGCTGGCAGATCCCACAGAAATGGAGGCCCTCCTGCTGCGACCGTTCGCCTACCAGCCCAATACCGCCACGTTGCACACGGACCCGCAGTTCATGCCACAACGGAAGCGATGCTGGGCGGCATGGAATTACCGGCTGGAGGACGGCCACGAAGGGTCGGTGGGGGCGACGACGCATTACTGGATGAACCGCCTGCAAGGGGTCTCGGAAAAGGTCAGCTATTTTGTTTCGCTGAACTGCCATGAGCGCATCCGCCCTGAGTGTGTGATCAGGCGGATCGAATACCGGCACCCGCTGTTCGACCGCGACGCCATCAGCGCGCAGAAGGAACTGCCGAGACTCAACCGCATCAGTCAGGATCAGACCACCTACTTTGCGGGAGCGTGGTTCAAGTATGGATTTCACGAGGACGGATTTACCAGCGGGCTCGAATGCGCCCGGGCCGTCTCCGGCGAGCCGATCTGGTCATGAAGCCGCCGCCACTGCAATCCTGTCTCTATGAATGCCGGGTCATGCACCAGCGACTGACGCCGAAGCGACACGGGTTTAGCTACCGTGTATTTTACTTCGCGCTCGATTTAGATGAACTGGACGAGGCCGCTAGCCGGGTCCTGGGCTTTGCGCACAACCGACGCAGCATTTATGAATTTCGGGACACCGATCACCTCACCCTGCCCGGAATGGAATCAGCGGGAGTCCGGGCCAATCTCACCTCATGGCTCGCTGCCGAGGGGGTGACACTGCCCTCCGAGGGGCGCGTGACGTTTCTCTGCCTCCCCCGCATGCTTGGCTACGTCTTCAATCCGGTAGCTTTTTATTTCTGCGCGAACGCCGACGGCACTCCCCTCTGCGCAGTCGTTCAGGTGGGGAACACTTTCCGCGAAATTAAGCCCTACCTGATTCGGCAACCGGAGAGCGAAGGGTTCTTCCGCCTCGTTACGCCCAAGCATTTTTACGTGTCCCCTTTTACCGGACTGGAGGCCAGTTTTGACTTCAAGCTCAGAGTGCCCTGCGAACATCTGGAAATTCATATCGACGACCGGGAGGGCGATTCCCGCCTTCTGGTGAGCGCCCTGACGGGCCGGCGGAAGCAGCTGACGACATGGAATCTCCTCCAACTGACGCTGAAATGCCCGCTGGTGACCCTGAAGGTCATCACCATGATTCATTGGCAAGCCCTGCGTCTTTGGATAAAGCGGGTGCCGTATCTCCGCAAAGCCGCCGATCCTCACCTCCAGCGTGGCGTTATGAATCCACACTCTTCCCTCACCAAACCGCCACTATGAGCAATGAACTCAGTCTCACCGACGAAGCGGCAGACGTTCGCGTAGCCAGCTTTGCCGAGTTTCAGGTCCTTGCGGCCCTGCGGCGCATGACGGCCGGCTGTCTCCGCCTTGAGCTACCCTGTGGCGGTGTGGAGCAAATCGGCGAGTCCGGCGCGGAAATTTCGGCGTCCATTCTGATCCGGAATTTCGAATTCTTTCGCAAAGTCATGCTCTACGGAGACATCGGATTTGGGGAATCCTACGTCGATGGCGACTGGGATACGCCTTCCATCGAGCGAGTGATTTCGTGGGCGATTCTCAATGTGGAGCAAACTCCGACCATGTCTGGCAGCAAGATGAAAAGCGGTATGCTGGGCCTGCTGAAAGCCGCCAACCGCCTGCGCCACCTCATCCGCCCCAACAGCGTCAAAACTGCCCGGCGGAACATCGCAGAGCACTACGATCTGGGAAACGATTTCTACAAACTGTGGTTAGATGAAACCATGACGTATTCCAGCGCTCTGTTTTCCCGGCACGGCATGACCCTGCAGGAGGCGCAGGTGGAGAAATACGATGCACTCTGCCGCAAACTTCACCTAAAGGCTGCGGATCACGTGCTGGAGATCGGCACTGGCTGGGGAGGCTTTGCCAGCCACGCCGTTCGCCATTACGGCTGCAGGGTCACCACTGTCACCATTTCCGCTGCCCAGTGCGCTTACGCCAAAGAGCTATTTGCGAGGGAAGGGATCGCCGGCAGGGTGGATGTGCGGTTGCAGGACTACAGGGATATTACCGGTCGGTTCGACAAGATTGCGTCTATCGAAATGATGGAGGCGCTGGGCGATGCCTACCTAGAAACCTACTGTGCGACTCTTCACCGGCTTCTCACGCCGCAGGGAATCGCAGGTGTGCAGTATATCACCTGCCCGGACAGCCGCCACGCGGCGATGAAGAAGGGCGTGGACTGGATTCAAAAGTACATTTTTCCCGGCTCCCTGCTGCTCGGTATTGGGCGTGTGAATGAAGCCCTGCGGAAAACCGGCGACCTCTCCCTCCACCGTCTGGATGACATGGGTCCGGACTATGCGAGGACGCTGAATGAGTGGTGGAAGAGGTTCAACGAGAAACGCGAAGAAGTGCTCGCTCAGGGCTTTAGTGAAGCCTTTATACGGAAGTGGAACTACTACCTCCAGTATTGCGAGGCGGCCTTCGCCATGAGAAATATCAGTGTCGTGCAGGCAGTCTATACGCGGCCAAACAATCGCAGCCTTCCCTGGGCCTGACCTGCCGTGAAAGGTCTTCGACTCTACTTTGTCATCGTCCTTGCAGCCATGCTGGCGGTGACCACATGGGCCAGCATGCACGTGGCCCTGTGGAAGATGCCGCGCGAGATGGCGACACACCCGTGGTTCATTGCCACGCTAGTGGACACCTATTTTGCCTTCATCGTCTTTTGGCTTTGGCTGGCATGGCGGGAGCGCACATGGGCGGCCAGGATCGGGTGGCTCGCCGGCATCCTGCTGCTGGGAAACATTGCCATGGCCATCTACATGCTCATTCGTCTGGCTAAGCTTCCCAAAGGAGCCGGACCTCAGGCCCTGCTGCTCCGGGATCCATGAACGCGACTTCAGAAATACCGGATGGATTCTGGCAGCGGCGCATCCTCGGCCCTCTGGTGGCGCAACTTACCCAAGGCATTAGCGCGGAACGGATTTCGCTCACCATCTCCCTCGGCCTCACTATCGGAATCTTCCCCATTCTCGGCTCACGGGCCATCCTTGTCAGCCCTGCGGCGTGGATGCTGAAATTAAACCAGCCTATTATTCACACCGTCACTTTTCTGACATTCCCCCTGCAGTGCCTTCTTCTGCTCCCGTTTTACCGCGCCGGCGAGGCGTTGTTTGGCCAGCCCTCTATTCCTCTGAGTATTCCTCTCATCATCAACCGCTTCTTTGAAAACATCGGCAAGTTTATGCAGGACTACGGCATGACCGGGTTGCGCGGCATAGCCGTGTGGGCTCTCGTGGCCCCGGTGCTGGCGGCCCTGATATACTATATTGTTAGGATCCCGCTGCGTTCCATGGCCCACCGTCTGAACTGTTCCAAATCATGATGACAATGCTGGCAACCGGGTGGGCAATTTCCGCCACCGCATTCCTGCTCACGTGGATCGCCTGCGTGAAGCTGAAGAACTATGGCTACCTCGATGTCATTTGGTCCTATAGTGTGGCTCTTCTGGCTCCCATCTATGCGGTGGCCGGAACGGGGCTGCCGCTGAGGAAATGGCTCTTCGCTGCCGCAGGCACCGCATGGAGCCTCCGGTTGGGCACCTATCTCCTCCGCCGGGTGTGCAAGCACCACCCACAAGAGGACACCCGCTACACCACCCTGCGTCAGCGATGGCCCGGACCGGGTATGTTCCTTGTCTTCTTTCAAGTCCAAGCGGTGATCGCCACCTTATTTTCGCTACCCTTTCTGCTGGCCGCCCTTGATGCTTCATCTGTTCTGCACCCGCTGGAGTGGACAGGGCTGGCTCTCGCCCTGACTGCTCTGGCTGGTGAATCGCTGGCAGACCGGCAGATGGCCCGCTTCAAGAGCGATCCGGCCAACCGCGGCAAAGTGTGTGAGGCGGGGCTGTGGGGATACTCCCGGCATCCCAATTACTTTTTTGAGGCCCTCCTCTGGGTGGGATTTTCGCTAGCCGCTCTGCCCCTGACGCTTGGCTGGGTCACTCTCGCCTGTCCGCTGCTAATGCTCTATTTTCTTTTCAAGGTGACCGGAATTCCACTCACCGAGCAACACTCCGTCCAGAGTAAAGGCGACCTTTACCGCGACTATCAGCGGCGGGTGAACGCCTTCGTCCCGTGGTTTCCGCGTATTAGTCCATGAATATCGATCGTCTCATCTCATCCGGGCTGGTGCCCGACTTCGCAATTCGCGCCGGCATCCGGCATCTGCTTCGCGGCACCATCCGCGAGCACACGCAACCGGATGCGGTTTCCCAACTCGCCACACTGCAGGCTTATGTCGAAGATCTGCGCACCCGCAGCGTTGCCGAGCAGACTCAGGTTGCCAATGAACAGCACTACGAAGTGCCGTCGCGCTTTTACGAATTGAGCCTCGGTCGCCGCTTAAAATACAGCTCTGGCTACTGGAAGCCCGAGACGCAGACGCTCGACGAAGCTGAGGAAAACATGCTCGCTCTGACCTGTTCCCGCGCCGGACTCAAGGACGGCGACCGCGTTCTGGAACTGGGCTGCGGTTGGGGCTCACTCTCGCTCTGGATGGCAGAGCATTACCCCAACTCAAAAATCACCGCCGTCTCCAACAGCCGGACACAGAAGGCCCACATCGACGCTGCTGCCGCTGCCCGCAAGTTCAAGAACCTGACCATCTTGACCTGCGACATGAATGTCTTCGACACAGAGGAACGCTTCGACCGCGCGGTGAGCGTGGAAATGTTCGAGCACATGAAAAACTATCAGTTGCTCATCGGTAATGTGGCCCGCTGGCTGAAACCTGGGGGCACTCTGTTCGTCCACATTTTCACGCATCGCGAGCTGGCCTATCACTATGAGGACAAAGGCCCATCCGACTGGATGACGCGCCACTTTTTCAGCGGGGGACAGATGCCCAGTGACGACCTGCTGCTTTACTTTCAGGATGCTCTGCGCATCCGCCGGCACTGGCGCGTGAACGGCA
Source organism: Akkermansia muciniphila (assembly GCA_945861415.1). GTDB lineage: Bacteria > Verrucomicrobiota > Verrucomicrobiia > Verrucomicrobiales > V1-33 > V1-33. The sequence goes on from CAMAUV010000003.1 coordinate 13,168, forward strand.
CACACTACGGCAAAACCGCCAATGCATGGCTGGCCAATATGGATGCCCACAAAGCGGAGATCGCCCAAGTGTTTGCCGAAACATATGGCGCGGATCAGGCCGCAACATGGGTGATGCGCTGGCGCGTCTTCTTCATGGCCTGTGCGGAACTCTGGAACTTCCGCCGCGGCAACGAGTGGCTGGTGTCCCATTACCTTTTCGAAAAGCCATGATACCGAATCCAAAATCAAACTCTCCCTCCCGGCGGCAGCATCCGCGTTTCTTTGCTGGAAAACGCCAATTTCATGCAGCAAGACGAAACATGATTCGTTCAGGACTCCTCATTTTTCTTTTCTCCGCAAGTCTGCTGCCGGCACAGATCTCCTTCATTCCTTCGCTAACCGTGGAGCAGACACAGGTGCCGGCTTTTCCTAACTGGGAACCCTCCGCAGTGGCACAGACGGTGGAACATCCGGAGCAACTGGCGAATTTCCGTCTGCGCATGGACTACCGCATTCCCAAAGGGGCAAGACTGGCACTACAACTAGGGCAGGCGCGCACACTGGAGTTGTCAGGGAAGGCGGACGCATGGCGCAAGCTAGATCTTCAGTATGAGCACCTAGCGGGCAAGACGGGGTCCATTACAGCTTCCGTCGACGGAGAGCCTCTGGTGGAGACAAAATTGAGTGGAGGTGGTGAGACTCCCGTTGGGGTTGGGGACATTTCACTCAGTGGCGATTTCACAGCCATGGTTCGCTTCACGGCAAAGGGGGACGGCGCACTGTTCTCTAAGTGCAGCCCTGAAAAGTGGGAGCCTGGCGCCAGAATGCTGGGACTTCGCGGAGGGAAAATGTTTTACGACATAGGCTGGCTGGGAGCATTGAGCGGCAGCAGGGGTGGACTGAACGACGGCAAGCCACACACCGCTGTCCTGCGGGTGAAGGACGGCACGGCCACACTTTTTGTAGACGGCAAGGCGGACGGCAAGAAAGATGGTTTTACCCGGCCGGATAAACCGGAGCACAAGGTCCACATCGCCAAAGGGGCGAAAGACTTTGAAGGAGACCTCAAGGATGGCTCGGTGGAAAATCTACGCATCTGGGAGCGCGCCCTCGACGACGGAGAAGCAAAACTGCTGAGTTCCGGAAAAGCGGATGCGGTGAATACCCCGGCAGTAAACTGGGTGCCCTCGGCTGGTGTAGCTACTTTCCCTAAAGGGATCGCCGGGGTGCCGGTAAAAGTTGCGTTAACCGCGACCGGCGGAGCGGAAGTGCGCGGCTCATGGGTGCAACCGCTGGGCGATACGGATCACGCGGACATTATCTCCAAATGGGGTGGAGCAACGCTCGCGGAGGGCGGAAGGATTTATAATCAGCTCTGCATCACCTGCCATGGCAACGCCTTGCAGGAGGGCTCCATGCCCACATCCCGGCATTTTCACAAAGATGCTTTTAAGAACGGCAGCGATCCCTTCCGCCAATACCAGACCCTCGTGCAGGGCTACGGCCTGATGATGCCGATGCCGCAATACACTGCGGAGCAGAAGTATGCGATGGTGCATTACATCCGCGAGACATTCCTCGCTCCGCACAATCCCTCGCAGTTCACAAAACTGGATGGCACATGGCTCGCTTCGCTGCCGATGGGCATGAAAACGCTCCCAAAACAGGAGGTGCGCGAGGACGACTCAAAGCAGTATTTGAAAATGAATTACGGGCCAGCGCTCACATGGACCTACAGGGTGAAGGCAGACCACATCGCTTACAAAGGTATTGCCATGCGCCTCGACGCCGGAGACGGCGGAGTTTCGCGCGGGCGCTCATGGATGGTTTTTGATCACGACACCATGGGTGTGGCGGCGGTGACCACTGGAAGCTTCATGGACTGGAAAGGCGTCGCCTTCGATGGCTCGCACGGCACGCATCCATCACTCACCGGCGGCAAACTGATCACGCTTCCGCCGGGACCTGGTTGGGCTAATCCTGAGAACGGCACTTGGGAAGACACGCGCTTCCGCGGCCGGGACGGCAAACCCTACGGTCCCCTTCCCCGGCAGTGGGCGCAGTTTCGCGGGCAATACTTCCACGGAAGCCAAACCGTGCTGAGCTATACCATTGGCGACGCAACGGTGCTGGAAGCTTCGGAAGGCGTGGAATATGGCCCGGTGCCGGTCATCCTGCGCACGCTGAACGTCGGCAAGTCCTCGCGCGACATGAAGCTACGACTGGCTTCAGAATCGGACGGGCTGACAGTGACGGTGTTTGGGGCAGAATTGAAAACAGTGAATGAGAATGGTGTCACCGTCCTCGTGATTCCCGCCGCAGAGACTCCGGTAAATATGGTGATCGCTCTGACAAAAGGCGCGGATGCCGGCAGCGTCGCGGCTCTAACGAAAGGCGGACGCTTCCCTATGAATCTGCAGACGCTGACGGAAGGCGGGCCGCCCCGGTGGCCAGAAGTGGTGACCACAAAAGGCATTCAGGGCGCGGATGACGGACCCTTCGCCACCGACATTTTGACGCATCCCGAAAGCGCCCAGAATCCATGGCAAAGCTGGATTCGGCTCACAGGCTTTGACTTTTTCGCTGACGGAGACCGGGCGGCAGTCTGCACATGGATGGGGGACGTGTGGATCGTGGAAGGCGCGGCCCAAAAGCCCCTAGGTGATCTTAAGTGGCGGCGAATCGCCACGGGTATGTTTCAGCCGCTGGGACTCAGGATTGTGAAAGAGACGATCTATGTGACCTGCCGCGACCAGATCGCACGCCTCCGCGATCTGAATGCCGATGGAGAGACAGATTTCATCGAGTGCTTCAACAATGACGCGCAGGTCACCGAGCACTTCCACGAGTTCGCCATGGGGCTGCAGACGGATGAAGCCGGAAATTTCTATTACGCCAAATCCGCCTGCCATGCGAAACCTGCGCTCGTGGCCCATCACGGCACTTTGCTGCGGGTGAGTGCTGACGGCTCGCGCACAGACATTCTCGCCACCGGTTTCCGCGCGGCCAATGGTGTATGCCTCAACCCGGACGGCACCTTCTTCGTCACCGACCAAGAAGGCCACTGGACGCCCAAGAACCGCATCAATCTGGTGCAGGGCAAAGGACCACAGGAGTTCTACGGCAATATGATGGGCTACCATGAAATCACGGACGAAAGCGATACCGGAATGAAGCAGCCGCTCTGCTGGATCACGAACGCCTTCGACCGCTCCCCCAGTGAACTGCTTTGGGTGCCCAAAGAGGCCAAGTGGGGGCCGCTTAATGGTAAGCTCCTTAACCTGTCCTACGGCTACGGCAAAATTTATACGGTGCCCCACGAGAGCGGAATGGGCCTTCCTCAGGGCGGGATGTGCGCACTGCCCATGCCCCAGTTCCCCACCGGTGTGATGCGCGGGCGCTTCCATCCGCGCGACGGCCAATTTTACGGCTGCGGGATGTTCGCGTGGGCTGGACAGCAGAGCCAGCCCGGCGGCTTTTACCGTGTGCGCTACACCGGCAAGCCTGCCGTACAGCCCACCGGGTTAAACTTTGAAAAAGGTCTTATCCGCATTGAATTCAGCGATGCGCCAGCTGCGGCCGAGTGCCGCTTGAAGACATGGAACATCAAGCGCTCAGGCAACTACGGCAGCAACCATGACAACGAACAACAACTCACCGTAGAACGCACCGAACTCAATGGCCGCACGCTGATAATTCACTGCGCCGGACTCGCTCCCACAAGGTGCCTCGAAATCACCTGCCAGTTGAAACTGCCCGGCGGAGAGCAAGCAGAGCGCGTCATCCACGCAACCGTGCATCAGTTGCCCTGATACGCTGCCGTCCCGGCTCCTTCCTCACGCCAAAATGGCCGCATCCCAGTCTTTCCAGACGGGATCGAATCCGCGGGCGCGCAGGACACTGGCGACTTCTTCAGGGGAGCGGTGGTCAGCGATGTCAAACTGGCCGGTGGCATTCTCGCAGGAGGACTTGCGCTCCAACTCTACGCGACGGCCGCGGACGGTGAGGTGCAGGTCATCGCGGCCCTGACCGGTATAGCCGCCGGGTTCGGTGTGGCTGCCGGCGCTCATGACGGTGATGCCCAGCGGCAGGAGGGAGTCCCGCAGGGAGGCGGGCTCGCGCGTGCTGAGCACGATGCCGACCTGCGGGAAGCAGATACGGAAAGCGCAGACCATTTGCACAAAGTTACGGTCATCCAGCCATGTGCGCGGCTGGAATTCACCGGCGGCCGGACGCAGACGCGGAAACGCCACGGTGTAGCTCGACTTCCACCAGTGCGCTTGCATGTACTCCACGTGGGCGGCCAGCGAAATGGCCTCCGTGCGCCAGTCGGCGAGTCCGAAGAGTGCGCCCAATCCGATGCGGCGGAATCCGCCCGCGCAGCCGCGTTCCGGACACGCGAGACGCCAGTCGAAGTCGCGCTTGGGGCCCGCAGTATGATACTCCGCATAGGCTTCCCGGTCGTAGGTTTCCTGATAAACGACGAGCCCTTCCGCGCCAGCGTCGACCATGCGGCGGTATTCATCCGTTTCCATCGGGCCGACCTCAATGGCCAGCGTGGGCACGGTTTCGCGCAGCGCAGCGAGACACTCTTCCAGATATCCATTACTGACAAACTTCGGATGCTCCCCGGCGACGAGCAGGATGTGACGAAATCCCTGCGCGCAGAGGTGCTCCGCCTCCTTCACAACCTGCTCCACACTGAGAGTCACGCGGAAGATCGCGTTGTCGCGCGAGAATCCGCAGTAGGCGCAGTTGTTCACGCATTCGTTGGAAAGGTAGAGCGGGGCAAAGAGCCGCATCGTCTTCCCAAAGTGCTGCCGGGTCAGCCGTGCGGCCTCAATGGCCATGCCCTCGAGTTCCGCTGGAATTTTCGGCGCCAGCAATCCTTCCATCCGGCGCAGCAGCGCGGACTTTTCATGAGGCAGGCGGTTAAAGACTTCGACGAATGACATGACGGGACCAGTAAACCCCAAACGACGCCATGGCGGCTTTCCCGCAATGCGGAAATCTGGGCTTCGCTGACAGCCCCGGTGGCGCGCTTACCCGCCCCAGATCAGGCGCGCTGATCAATGGGTACAATGGGCTGCGGGGGTACAGGGCCGGTGTATTCCGTCAGCGGACGGTAGAGGCGGTTGTCTTCGAGCTGCTCCAGCACCTGAGCCGTCCAGCCGGCGGCGCGGCTGATGGCGAAGATAGGCGTGAAGAGGTCGGTGGGAATGTCTAGGCTGTAATAAACCGTGGCGCTGTAGAAATCGACGTTTGCATTCAGTCCCTTCCGCTCGCGCATGATCGTGGCGATGCGTTCGCTCATGCGGATCCACTTTGGCTCGCCGAGTTCCTGCGTGAGCTGGATGGCCATCTTCTGGAGGTGCGGGGCGCGGGGATCGAGCACTTTGTACACCCGGTGGCCGATGCCCATGATCTTCTCCTTCTTCGCGAGGCGCTCCTCCACCCATGCATCCACATTGGCCTCGTCGCCGATTTCCTGGAGCATGTGGATGACGCCTTCATTGGCCCCGCCGTGCAGCGGACCCTTAAGAGTGCCAATGGCGCTGGTGATGGCGGAATACATGTCGCTGAGCGTGGCCACGGTTACACGGGCGGAAAACGTGCTGGCATTCATGCCGTGGTCGGCGTGCAGGATGTAGGCCACGTCCAGCGTTTTGGTCGCTTCCGCGCCGGGTTCTTCCCCGGTAATTAGCCAGAGGAAACTGCCGGCCTCACTGAGATCCGTGCGGATTTCCGGAAGCTCGAGTCCCTGACGGAAGCGGTGAAAGGCCGCAATGATGAGCGGCACCTGGGCACAGATAGCCAGCGCCCGCTCTTCATTGAGCGCCCGGTCCTGATCTTTGCCGCGGCGGTCGAGCACGCCCAGCAGGGAAACACCCGTGCGAACCACGTTCATGGGCGACGCATCCTTCGGCATCAGTTTGATGAACTGGCGCACCTCCTCCGGCAGGTGCCGGTGTGCACGCAGTTTGGCGGTGATGTCAGCCAGTTCCGCACGGTTGGGAAGTTTGCCCCGGTGCAGCAGATGCACCACTTCTTCGAAAGTGCAGTTCGCGACGAGGTCGTCGATGGTATAGCCAAGATAGCAGAGCTTGCCTTCGGCTCCGTTCACATCGCTGAGACGGGATTCATTTGCGACAACACCTTCGAGACCTTTCGCGACCAGAGACATAATTTTGGGAAGTGATTTGGAAAATTGGGGGGAATTTGCACGCTCCCGTAACGCACGCTCCCGGTCCCTCAAACGAATTTTGGTGCGCCGGGTGCGGAAAAAGCATCAGGACACGCGAATATTTTAGCCTTCATACGCCGTGGGCAGGGAGCGGGATCAAAAGGAACCGGGCAATCTGCGAAATTCCATTGTGGTGCCGGTCAGGAAGATTCAGGGACCGGTAAGGCGGTAAGAATTGTCCAAGTCACCGTGCACCAGATGCAGAACGACATGCGCGACGCACTGCTCGCGGATGCGGAAGTGTTCGCTCTCTGGCAAAGCCTCACGCCCCTCGGCAGGAACGAATTCATCTGCTGGGTGGACGATGCGAAACAGGCGCCTACCAGGGAGCGGCGCATCCGCCGGACCTGCGAGGAACTCCGGGAAGGAAAACGGCGTCCCTGTTGCTGGCCCGGCTGCATCCACCGGACCGACAAGGCGCCCAATCCATGGCAGCAGCAGGTGCTGATCGAAAAGAAACGGCGTAATCCCCGGAAGTGATGGCGGTGTGACCATGGATCCTTGCGCCATCAGGCAAACGGATGGGAGGCGCATTCATAACACAGCGGCAGTGTATTCAGTGCCGGCCACTCCCTTTTTTGTCATATTAGTATCACTTTTTGCAGTTTGTACTGCGGGCCGTCCAGGAGGTAGAACTTTGGTATGAAACTCCTCTCTCTCATCTTTGCAGTGATTGTTGCCACCTCCGTCTCCCGTGCGGCGCTCATCGCCCATTGGAATTTTGACGAAAATACAGGTGCCACCGCCGCCAATTCCGCCAACGCAACGTTCAACGGCACTCTCGCTGGCGGCGCGGCATGGGTGCCCGGGCCGCTCGGCTTTGGCAGTGCGCTGGCGTTTGATGGTGTGGATGACCAGGTGAATACGAGCTATTCGGCCGTCGCCGGCAGCGTGGCCCGCACGGTGACTGCGTGGATCAAATACCCGAACCAACCGGGAAGTTCGCCGAATGAGTTCGATGCCATCCTTAGCTACGGCAACAACACCTCCACCAACCGCTGGACGTTCCGGGTCAGTGACACTGCGGCCATAGGTGCCTACCGGCTGCGGCTGGAGGTTTCCGGCGCGGGGGTCAATGGAGACACCCTGCTCAATGACGACCTTTGGCACCACGTGGCTGTCGTGCAGTCTGGCGGGACTCTCAGCACCGTCGCGCTCTACGTGGATGGCCTGCCGCAGACGCTCACTTATAACGGGGCCGGTGCCGGTCACGCCATCAACACCATTGTTGGCACGAACACTGTCCGCATCGGTGCCAGCAGTCACAGCGCCGCCTACAATATCCTGGGCACCATAGACGATGTGCGGATGTATGATGAAGCGCTCACGCAGGCCCAGATTCAGGCGATCATGGTGCCGGAGCCTTCCGCCGCTCTGCTTGGCTTGGTTGCGCTGGGATTCCTCCCGCGCCGCCGCCGCTGATTGGACACTTTCCTTACCCGCCGCGGCCTGATTTCATTACGGCCGCGGCTTTTTTATTTCACTACCATGCACATTCGCGTCCTCCTTCTCTTTCTCGCCTGCGCTGCCGGTTCAGCGAGTGCGGCCCTCACCGGCCACTGGAACTTCAACGAAAACACAGGCACTACCGCAGCAAATGCGGCCAATGTTTCGTTTCCCGGCACGCTCACGAATTTCACCGCCGGCAGCGAGTGGTTAGCCGGGCCGGCGGGGCAGGGGAGTGCGATATTGCTCGACGGCGTAAATGATTATGTGAGCACCAGTTACACGGGCGTGACTGGAAGCGCAGTGCGCTCGTTTGCGGCGTGGATCAAATACCCCGTGGCTCTGGATGCGCAGCTGGATGCCATTTTCAGCTACGGTTCGAACGCGACGAGTGCCCGCTGGACGGTGCGTATTGGGAGCAGCTCGGGGGCCGGCATCAATCAGCTTCGGCTGGAGGTCTCCGGCGGCGGCGTCTTCGGCGGGCCGTTTCTCAATGACGATCAGTGGCACCATATTGCCGTGGTGCAGTCGGGTGCAACGCTCGGCAGCGTGCTGCTCTATGTGGACGGCGTACCGGTGGCGCTCAGTTACAACGGAACGGGAGCGTCCCTGGCCATCAACACCACGGTGGCCGCGGGACAGGAGGTGGCCATTGGAAACAGCAAGCACAGTCTGGCGACTTATGCCTTTCAGGGTGGGCTGGATGATGTGCGATTCTACCATCACGCGCTGACGCCGGCGGAGGTCACTGCGATCTATTCGCCGGCGCCTCAGATTACTGCCTTCTCGGCGCTGCCGGGAAACCTCACGCTGCCCGGGCAGCAGGCGACGCTCTCGTGGTCGGGAAACGCGCAGCCAGGCGCGACATGGAGCCTTTCTCCATCTCCCGGCGACGTGACGGCGCAGACGGTAAACGGCAGCGGCAGCATCGCCGTCACACCGGCCGCTACGACGACTTACACGCTGACGGTCACGGATCCCTTCGGCTCGGCGAATGCGCAGACGACGGTGGGCGTGAACGAGCCGCAGCAGCACCCGGTGCTCAATGAAGTGATGGCGGCGAATGACGGCTACCTCGACGACGAAAACGGCGACACGCCGGACTGGATCGAACTGCGCAATCCGAACGCCTTCACCATCAGCGTGGAGGGCTATCGCCTTCGCGACGGCGGCGGGAGCGACTGGGTATTCCCGGCGCAAACCTTCATCACCGGCGGCGGCTACCTGCGCGTGTTCGCCTCAAACAAAGACCGCACGAATCCCGCGCTGAACCTGCACACAAACTTCAGCCTCAACGCTGACGGCGAGACGCTGGAACTCCGCGCACCCGGCGGCGTGACGGTGGTGGATTCCGTGCCCGCGCTCGTCTTCCCGGACAACGTGACCTGGGGCCGCGTGAGCAACGGCGCGACCCTTGGCTATCTCGCCACGCCTACGCCCGGTGCGGCAAATTCGGGCGCGGGGAATCCGGGGCCGCGCATCGAAAACGTGACCAACGCGCTACCCGGCGAACGCCAGCCCGTGCGGCCGCTGCTGGAGAGCGGCACCATTGCGGCGGACAGCATAGATCAATTCAGCGGCGTGCAGGGACAAAGCGGCTGGAGCTACGGCTACACCACGGCGACGGCGCTGACCTACACGCCAGCGGGCTTCACCGCGTTCCCCGGCGGCAGCGGCCAGGGCGCGTGGAATGCGACGACGCAAAACTGGAACACAAGCAACACACAGTGGGGCGCATCGTGGGAGCGCGGCCTGACGACTTCGCCAAACTGCGACCTCGGCGCAGACTACACGCTGCCCAGCACCACCGGCGGAGTGAGCGCCACGGTGCGCCGCTGGACGAGCACCATCGCCGGGCCCGCGGTGCTCAGCGGCTTAACCACCACCGATCCCGCCGAACTTTGGCAGCGCTACCTCCAACTCGTCCAGGTGGAAGAAGCATTCCGGAACCTCAAAGGCGACCTCGGCATCCGTCCTATCTATCATCAGCTCGAAGAGCGCATCGAAGCCCACGTGTTCATCAGCTTCCTCGCCTTCGCCCTGCACGCCACCCTCAAAGGCCGCCTGCGCGACCTTGCTCCAGGCCTGACCCCGCGCGCCATCCTGGAAAAATTGGCCACCGTGCAAATGATCGACGTGAAATTCCCGACCACCGACGGCCGCGTGCTGACGCTGCCGCGCCACACCCAGCCCAGCGACGATGTGCGCCTGCTGCTTGAGCGCCTGCGCCTCACCCTGCCTCCCCAGCCCCGCCCCCGCCTCAGTGCCACACAAAAAGTGGCCTTGTAGTGCAGACTTTCGCCCCCGCTCCCGGAGCGGTCACCCTCAAACAGCCTCCAGTAGCGAAAGTCGGGCTAACCGGCTGGCAGCCGTCCGCCGCGGTGCTGGTGCAGCGCGTGCCCCTCGCAGCCGGCATGCAACGCAGCACGTGGCAGTTCGCTCCACTGCCTTCGGACGCCCGCCTCTATCTTCGTGCGCGTGTCACGCTCCGGCCATAATGTCGGGCAGTGTCTCTGCCATCAGGCAGCGGAGACACGCCACGGTAGCTCGCGGCCCGCTTCCCACGGCACAACGGCAGGCAATTCGCCGCCGGCATAAACGGCGGGGACCGTCCATGGCTCGCGAACCAGCTTCACCGAACGCTGGGGGATGTTGAGCCCGTGAATGCGAACAGCGTTGTCCGAAACAAAAGCCTGCAGGCGCTCGAGTGCGCCATGCTTCTCAAACAATTCCGCGAGCCGCGGCAACAGCACCGGAGCGCTCCACACGCCGGCCGCGCAGCCGCAGGATTCCTTGGCGTGGCGCGGATGCGGGGCGCTGTCACTGCCCATCATGAGTTTCGGATGCGCTGCGAGCGCCGCTGCCAGCAGGGCATCGCGGTCCTCGGGGCGCTTGGCGATGGGTTTGCAAAAAAGATGCGGCTGGAGCAGGCCGCCGGCCACATCATCCAGCGTGATTACGAGGTGATGCGGAGTGACCGTAGCGTGCAGATTTTCAAAGCGGTCGAGCAGTTGCACCGCCGCGGCCGTGGTGATGTGCTCCATGACTATGCGAAGCCGAGGAAAACGGGTGGCGAGGCGCTCGTAAATGGTGAGGAATTCCCGCTCGCGATCCATGACAAAGCCCGTGGTCTCCCCGTGGACCAGCAGCGGGATGCCCATCTCCTCCATAAGCCTCATGGTCGGCTCTGCGGCATTAATGCTGTGAATGCCGCTCTCGCTATTAGTGGTAACGCCGTGCGGATAGAGCTTTATGGCGAAAAGGTGTGGCTGGGCGGCGGAGAGCTGTGACTCTGTGTAGTGCTGAAAAAACAGTGTCATCAGCGGCTCGAACTCGCCCACCCCGTTGCATACTTTCAGGATGCGGGTGCGATATGCCGTGAGCATCTCCCCAGATGTGACGGGTGGCACAAGATTGGGCATGATGACGGCCCCTGCGAATTGGGCCGCACTATGCGGAGCTACCATGCGCAACATGTCGTCATCCCGCAGATGCAAATGCATATCGAGTGGGCGGTTCAGGGTAAGAGTCCGGGAGTCAGCCATAATACCCGTGCCAAAGCACAGACTGCCGCAGGGTGTCACGCGGCATTTTTAGCTTGAGGTCCCTGCCGGTTTCCAACCTTTTTCGAGAATCTCCCCGTATCTCAATGGTGCAAATTGAATAAGTTTGTGACGAATTTCGGGCTTCGCTGTTCTAATCACTTCATTCCCGACACAGCCTTCACGGGTTGGACAATTCTTGTAGTGCCGACTGCCCTAGCTTAGGCTCACATGATCACTTCGATTCCGATCGACGCAAAACTTTTCCTAGGGTTGTTTTCTTGTTTGCCAGCGCCCCAAAAATCCCGCAGTTTACACTTACTCTCTTCCGCCAGTGCAGCAGGGAATATCGCAACAAGCTAAAAACCAAATGGAGAAAACCATCCTGACCCTCGCTTCAGCCTGCGCACTGGCCACTTCCGCCTATGCCGGTCCTTCCTACAATGAAATCATCGGTGAATGGATTCACCCTGATTGGGGTAGCGCAATGATTGACGGCGACGGAGTAGCGCTCAGCCTGAGCTACTCCCCTGCTGAGCACTTCTACCTCGCGGCATCAGGCAACCGGGCCAATATGAATTCAGTCGCTGACGTCTCACTGAATCCAGTCTTTGACATCTCACAATATACTGTCGGCATCGGCGGTTACTTTGCGCTGATTCCGGAAAAATTACACATCGCGGCTGATGTCGGTGGCGTGTGGCAGGATATAGAAGGGTTCGGTAATGACAACGGCCTCTACCTCAGCCCCCATCTCCGCTGGTCTCCGCAACAAGTAGTCGAGGTGCGAGTCGGCGCCTTGTTCTCAGATCTCGACGTCAATGAAGATTGGGCCTTCTATGGCCGGGTCTTCTTCGAGATCTTCGAAGCCGTGGACTTTACTGCGTCCTACACCGGTAATGACGACTACGACACCGTCTCCGCCGGCCTCCGTATTCGGTTTTAAACGAATTTGCCGCCAATAAAAGTCACTCGAAGACCTCCACGGGATTTCTGCGGAGAGCTTCCTTTTTCGACCATGCCACCGCAGGAGCTCATAAAATGGGACAAGGCGCACCTCTGGCATCCGTTCACCCAGATGCAGGACTGGTGTGCACCGGACCATGAGCCCCTCATGATCATGAGCGGGAAGGGCTCCACCCTGCGTGACCAGCACGGCCGCGAATACCTCGACGGAAATTCCACGATCTGGACTAACATTCACGGCCACTGTCATCCGCAGATCATGGCTGCGATTTCATACCAACTGAAGCAGATCGACCACGTCTCCGCGTTGGGCTTCACCAATGAGCCCGCCATCAGACTGGCCCGTGCGCTGGTGGAACTCTGGCCGCCCGAAACTCTGACGCGCGTCTTTTTCACTGATGACGGCTCCACCGCCATTGAGTGCGCGATGAAAATGGCCCTGCAATTCCGGCAGCAAACCGGCGAACCGGACCGGACCGGATTCCTTGCTTTTGATCACGGTTACCATGGCGACACGCTCGGCGCGGCATCGCTCGGCGGAGTGCCCGTGTTTCGCGACCGCTTCCGCCAACTCGGACTGCCGGTGCGTTTTGTGAGCGGCGCGGCGGCGCTCCGCGACATACCGGTCTCTGAAAGTGACGCTCTCACCGCCGTGGTGATTGAGCCGCTCATCCAGGGGGCTGCGGGTATGAGAACATGGCCCTCCGGAATGCTGGGAGAACTGCGGTCGTGGTGTGATGAGCGCGGGGTGTTCCTCGTCGCCGATGAAGTGATGACCGGTTTTGGCCGCACCGGGAAAATGTTTGCCTGCGAACATGAACAAGTCGTCCCTGATTTTCTCTGCCTCGCCAAAGGCCTCACCGGAGGGACCATGCCTCTGGCGGCCACGCTGACCACCGAACGCGTCTTTGCGGCGTTCCTTGGGCGCTACGATGAATTGCGCACCTTCTTCTACGGCCACAGCTACACAGGTCATCCTGTCGGCTGCGCTGCCGCCCTCGCGAATCTCGCGATATTCAATGAAGGCCGCATCCTGGAACAACTACAGCCAAAGATAGCGCTCATGGCGGAACTTCTCACCGCCCTGCGGGCCACTCATCCGAAGCACATTGAGGACGTGCGCCAGTGCGGGTTCATCGCGGGCATCGATATCGTGCAAGCCGCCGGCCAGCCATTCCCATGGGAGCAACAAACCGGCGTCCGCATTTGCCTCGCCGCCCGGAGGCACGGACTGCTCACGCGGCCTGTGCGCGATACCCTCGTGCTAATGCCGCCCCTTTGCTTTACCGCAGACGAACTCCGGCAGGCAGTCGCCGCCATAAGCGCTGCTATCAGAGAAGTTCTCGCACCGCAGTAGAGCTGTTGCGTATGTAGAGGGATCTAGGCAGTGAACTACTGGCAAGAATTATCATGCGGCTTAAATTATAGAATTCTCACGACTTTATACGCCTCTCCCACTGTATTCTCTATACGGCATAGCTCGTTGTTAATTCATTTCCCCGCCTTCACAGCCTCCAGTTCCTCCCACCTTGCGTAGAGCGTCTGCACTTCCGCCTTTTTCGCTTCCACTCCGGCGATCATAGCGGGAGCTTCAGCGGCTCGGATGATGTAAAATCCAGGGTCATGGAGTTGGGTCTCAATAGCGACGATTTCCTCTTCGATGCCCATGATGCGGGCCTCCATGCCTTCGAGTTCGCGCTCTTCCTTAAAAGAAAGGCGGCGGGCCTTTTCTTTGACGGGAGGCGGAGCGGCGGCGGGTTTGTTGGCGGCGGGGAGGGGCTTGCCTGCTGCTTTGGCGGCGGCGCGGTGGGCGGCGAGGCGCGGGGCGCTTTTCTCTAGGTAGTAACTGTAGTTGCCCTCCTGGAGGTGGAGTTCGCCGTGGTCCTCAAAAATGAGCACGCGATCGCAGACGCGATCGAGGAAGTAACGGTCGTGGCTGACGACGAGGATGGTGCCGGCGAAGCTGAGCAGCGCTTCCTCCAGCACGCGGAGGGTGGCGAGGTCGAGGTCGTTGGTGGGCTCGTCGAGGATGATGAAGTTGCCGCCGCGACAGAGAATTTTGGCGAGGAGCAGGCGGCTGCGTTCACCGCCGGAGAGGACTTCCACACGCTGGCCGGCGCGTTCGCCGCTGAAGAGGAAGCGACGGAGGTAGCTGCGGATGTGGAGCTTTTCCGGGCCCCACTGGATGAAGTCGCTGTTGCCGCCGATTTCTTCGATGAGGCTCTTCGATCCGTCGAGGATCAGGCGCTGTTGGTCTACGTAGTTGAACACGACGTTGCGCCCGATGGTGACGGTGCCTTCAGCGGGCTCTTGGTGGGCCATGAGCGTTCGGAGGAGGGTGGTCTTGCCCATGCCGTTGCGGCCAACGATGCCAGTGCAGGTGCCGGCAGCGAATTCCATATTCAGCCCGCGGAAGAGGGGGCGGCCTCCGGCACCGGCGGTGGCGCCAAGGTTATCGGCTTTCACGATAACATTACCCAGCGGCGGCGGCGGCGGGATGATTAGTTCCATCTCCTCCTCTTCGTCTGGCGCTTTTTCGGAGGCGATGCGGTCGTAGTTGTCGAGGCGGCTCTGCTGTTTTGTGCCGCGGGCTTTGACACCGGCGCGCACCCATTCGATTTCGCGTCGGAGAAAGCTCTGGCGGCGACCTTCTTTGGCGGCATCGGCGGCCTGACGCTCGGCGCGGGCTTGTAGGTAGGTGCTGTAGTTGCCCTCGTGCACCCAGATGCGTCCGACATCCAGTTCGGCGATGCGCATGGCGATGCGGTCGAGGAAGTAGCGGTCATGCGTTACGAAGATGCAGGCGCTGCGGGAATTGATGAGGTATTCCTCCAGCCAGCGGATGGATTCGGCGTCGAGGTGGTTCGTGGGCTCGTCGAGCAGAAGAAGATCGGGCTGGCTGACGAGGGCGCGGGCGAGGGCGACACGGCGTTTTTCTCCACCGGAGAGGTCGCGCACGATGCGGTCGGCAGGCGGGCAGAAGAGTTCGGACATGGCGGTCTTCACGCGGGAGTCGACGTCCCAGCCGCCGAGCATTTCGATGCGATGAAGCAGTTCTTCCTCTTCACCGCCGCGGGCTTCTCCGTTTTCGTAGCGCTCGACAAGGCCCAGCACTTCCGATGACCCGCTACGGACGTTAGCTTCCACGGTGCCGTTCTCGTCTAGGCTGAACTCCTGAGGGAGGTAGCCGATCATCATGCCGTTGCGCTTGGAGACCACACCGCCGTCGGCTTGTTCCTCGCCGGCGAGGATACGTAAGAGGCTGCTCTTTCCGCTGCCGTTCCGCCCTACGAGCCCAACCTTCTCGCGCTCACCCACGGCAAGTGTGGCCGCGCTGAGCACTTCCTGGTTTCCGAAGCGTAGCGTGAGGTCTTTTACCGAGAGTAATGAGGGTGCAGCCATATTAAAAGGAGCGCGCCGGTAATGCGCGGGTTTCCCGGGGGCAAGGACGAGCAGCGCTTATCAACTCCCAACGCAGGAAAAGGGCAGCCAGCCGCAGAATGGGGAAGGCTTTACGGCCCCGGGAGGAAATTTCCAGTTGGACATCACCCCCGGCGAGACTAAATTCAAAGCTATCATGAAACCGTTTCCCATTCGCCGCTCTTTGTTCGCCGCCGCGGGCGCGCTCGCGCTCTTCCTGTCTGTCCAATATTCCGCAGCCCTCGAGATGCGGACGTGGCTAAGCATCGATGGCAGGCTGCTGGAAGCGGAACTTGTGCGCGTCGTTGGGGACAAAGTCGAACTCCGAAAGAAGGACGGGGCCGTGGTCCAGGTGCCGAAGAGTGCCCTCAGTTTTGGCGATCTTGATTACGTGGCGGAGAATGCGCCGGCGGACAAGACCAAGGCCGCCCTCGGTTCCTCCACCGGTCCCAAGCCCAAACTGCCGAATCCGGCAAAGGATGTTAAGATCGATAAGACTCAGTTCAAGAAGGAGGCCGGAGATTTTAAAATCAACAGCCGCACCTACCGGGTGTTTGAGACGCCGCACTTCAAAATCATGTATATGAAACCGACTGACCCCGGCGATCTGGCGGAGTTGGGCGAGCGCCTGTGGCTGGACACCGCCTTCTTCCACAGCACCTTCATCCCCAAATGGAGCGAGCGGAAGATGGCTGTTATCCTCGTGAACGACCAGGAGGCTTATGAAGACGTAGGCAGTTGGTTTGCCGATATGTTGGCTTCCTCCGGCAATAAAGAGGGGGCCGCCCGCGTCCGGGCGACCTTCCCAAAAAGTGCCTCCAGCACCTTGTATATGCCCCCGGCGGATGCGGATGCTCAAGCTGTTTTCGCTGAAGTCCGCGTTTTTCGCACCACTGACCAGCGTCGCCAGACTGTGCGCGGCGTATGGGATCCCTTCCGTACTCACACACTCGCCTCAAGCCTCCTTGATGTGCAGGCCGGCAATGTCACCGGGGCCTCACCGGAAGGCAGTTTCGCCATCTTCACCGGCCATGCTTTCTACAAGGAAATCCAGCTCACCGGCAGATCCGAAACCAACCTTATTGGGGTCCAAGGTTCAGGAAATGACGTCGGCAGCGCCGGGGGATTCAAGGACGCGAAGGACTGGGCTCCGGAACTAAAAAAGCTGATCCGCAAGGAACCGGAAATGTGGGGCCCGGAAAAGAATATCAAGGAAATATGGTCCATGAAGAGCGCCGACGGCGCCAACACACGGAACATCGTCTTTACCTATGCTTTCAGCCGCTTCCTCCAGAGCGCCCCGGAGCGCCTCTCTGCCTACAATCGCCTCTGTGAGAAGATCGACGTCTCCAACCAAGTGCCGACGCTTGATGAAATCGGCAAACTTTATGGCTATGAGTCCGAAGCCTTGTTCATAAAAGCATGGGTCGCGTGGATGGACAGTTCAGACTTCCGGTAGCCGCAATTTCCAATACTCACTCTAGGGCAATCACACGACGCCGCGACGAGCAAAGGCCTCTTCCATAGCGCGCTCCACGATGATGGCGGCCAGTGTTTCCGTTGCGGCATCAAGTGCATGATTGGCGGCTTTTAGCGCCGGAAGATCCCCGGCGGCGAGGGTGGCGCGGACTTGTGATTCTGCGCCCGTGATGGCCATGCGGTCGACATTCCCGATGGCATCTCCTGCGGCAGGGAGGGCCGCAGCGAGGGCGACGAGGAGTTCCTCGGCTTTCATCTTAGCCGTAGTCCACTGGCGCTCGTGCATGTCATCGAACGCGTGCTCCACGGATGCGGCGACCATCTCTTCGACCTTCTCATCGTTCACATCCACCGCGCTGCTGCGGATTTCCATAACGCGATCTGTGTTCGTTTTCGTATCGCGGGCGAGGACGTGAAGGATACCGTCGGCGTCGATCTCAAACTGAACGCCGACACGGGCGCTGCCTTTGGGACCGGGCTCAAATTCGAGCTGAAGCTGGCCCAATTCCCAGTTATCACGCGCCATTTCCCGTTCCCCCTGAAGCACGCGGATGAGCATGGAGGGCTGATTGGTGACTGCGTTGGTGAAGAGTTCGCCCGCGCGGCAGGGGATGGTGGTGTTGCGAGGAATGATGACGTTCATAAGTCCGCCAAAGGTTTCGATACCGAGGGAAAGCGGGGTGACATCGAGGAGGACCATTTTTTGCATGGCTCCGCTGAGGATTCCGGCCTGAATGACGGCACCAAGGGCGACGGCTTCGTCCGGATGTTGGGAAATGTCAGGCTCGCGTCCGAAAATATCCGCGGCCAGTCGCCGGACCATGGGGATGCGAGTGCTGCCACCAACGAGAACCACAGCGTCGAGGTCTGCTAAGGCGAGACCCGAGTCGTGAATGGCACGCAGGCAGTGCGGGCGGGCGCGTTCCACGACAGGCGCGGCCAGTTTTTCAAACTCCTCACGCGTGACGGTGCGCTCGTAGCTCTCCGCACCGCGCAGGAAGGGTAGCGAAACGACGGCGCTTTCTTGGGACGAGAGCGCGTGCTTGACCTCAATCGCTGAGGCGTAAATGCGCGCGCGGGCTTCCGCAGGAACGATGCCGTCTGAAAACGCCTGAACCAGAAGCCACGCGTTGAGGGCACGGTCGATATCGTCGCCGCCGAGCCCCGTGTCGCCATGGGTGGCCAGCACGTGAAAGATGCCCTCGTTTAGTTCAAGAATGGAAATGTCGAAAGTGCCGCCACCGAGGTCAAAGATGGCCACACGGGAGCGCTCGCCCAGCTTATCCAGACCGAAGGCGAGGGCGGCGGCGGTGGGCTCATTGAGGATGCGCTCGACGGTGAAGCCTGCGAGCTCGCCCGCATGGCGGGTGGCAGTGCGCTGGGCGTCGTTGAAGTAAGCGGGCACCGTGATGACGGCACGACTGACGGGACGCTCCAGCGCGCGCTCGGCCAAGGCCTTGAGCCGACGAAGGATCATGGCGGAAATCTGCACCGGGTTGAAGGTGAGGTCGCCTACCTTGACTGAGACGCCGCCCTCGTTGTTACGCACGGTGTCGTAGGCGGGCGTGTGATCCATTTCACCGGGCCGCCTTCCGATGAGGCGTTTGACGGAGACGATGGTGCGTTCCGGCTGCGTGAGGGCGCGACGCAGCGCAGTGACACCCACTTCTGGCACGTTGCCATCCGCAGGAAAATGCACGGCGCTAGGCGTGAGCCGCGAGTTGTGTTCGTCCGCCAGCAGAATGGGAAATCCCGCCTCGACGACGCCGATGAGTGAATTGGTGGTGCCTAGATCAATGCCAACGATGTCCGACATGGGGGCAACCATGGGGCGCATGTCACCGGGAGCAAGGACTTCCAAGTTCAGCTGAAAAACCGTTTGGCCTTTTGGAAGAAGGATTCCGCCATTGGCTCATTTTGCCCGCCGGTGGAGTCGGAGAACGTTTTAAGTTTCTCCTTCTGCTCGGCGGTGAGATTGGTGGGGACTTCCACCTGCACACGGACCATGAGGTCACCTTTACTGGAGGAATTGAGGCGCGGGAGACCCTTGCCGCGCAGACGGAAGGTGGTGGCGCTCTGCGTGCCGGTAGGAATCTTCAGCGATGCCTTGCCGTCCAGTGTGGGCACCATGACCTCGCCGCCGAGTGTAGCTTTGGCGAAACTGATGGGCACCTCGCAGAAAAGGTCGTCCTCTTCACGCTCGAACACTTCGTGCCGCTTGATGTGGATGACGATGTAGAGGTCGCCGGAAGGGCCTCCGCGCGCACCACCGTCGCCATTTCCGCTGGAGCGAAGGCGGGCACCGTCGGTGATGCCGGCGGGGATGCGGATCTTGATGCGGCTGAGTTTGTCCAAACGGCCTTGGCCACGGCAGTCGGGGCAGGGGTTGCTGATGATCTGGCCGCTGCCGGAGCAGTCGGGACAGGGTTGCTGCACTTGAAAGAATCCTCGGGTGGTGATGACTTGGCCGGCTCCGCCGCAAGTGGGACAGGATTTGACGCCGCCGGGCTTGCTACTGCCACTACCGCCGCACTTCTCGCAGGCCTGCGCACGTTCCAGTTCGATCTGTTTCTCGGCACCGCGGGCTGCTTCCTCCAGAGTGATCTCAAGATCGTAACGAAGGTCGCTGCCGCGCAGGGCTCCGGAACGGCTGCGCTGACGTCCGCCGCCGAAAAACTCCTCGAAAATACCACCGCCCCCGCCCCCGCCGAAGACCTCGCGGAAGATATCGAAGGGATCATGGAACCCGCCGCCGCCGCCGCGTCCGGTGCCGGCGCCGGGTCCTCCGGCTTGGAAGGCGGCGTGACCGTAGCGATCGTAGGCCGCACGCTTTTGCTCATCGCTCAGCACATCATAGGCCTCGCCGAGTTCCTTGAAATTATCCTCCGCCGCTTTGTCTCCCGGATTCTTGTCCGGATGATATTTGACCGCGAGTTTGCGATAGGCTTTTTTCATGTCCTCCGCGCCGGCTCCTTTTTCGACGCCGAGGATTTCGTAGTAGTCTCGTTTTGCCATGGTTGAGTTTTTCAGTTTTTCAGGATTCAGCTTTCAGTGAGACTCAGCCGGGAACCGGTCCTGAAATCCGAACACTGAAAACTCCCGCGAAGCATCAGGGATTGGCGGTGTTTTTAACCGGTCCGCTACTTACGACCACGGAGGCCGGGCGCAGCAGACGATCACGCAGGCGGTAGCCGCGGCGGGTGTGATAAATGATCTCCCCCTCGACCACGCTGTCGCTGGGCTGCTGGGACATGGCTTCATGGAGGTTGGGATCGAAAGCACCCGCGGGAGCGATTTCCTCAACGCCCTGATCACGCAGGAAGTCCTGCATTTGTTTGAGCACCATGCTCATGCCGATGAAGATGTTACTCTTCTCGTTCTCGGCCCGGGCGGCCTGCAGACCGTAGTCGAAATTGTCCAACACGGGGAGCAGGGCTTCGAGTAGGCCGGCGTTGGCATAACGGGCGGCGTCCTGCATTTCGCGGGCCATGCGTTTGCGGTAGTTGTCCAGTTCTGCGGCGGAGCGCAGGGCTACTTCTTTCCACTGGGACGCTTCCATAAGTGCTTTGTTTAGAGGATCATCGGCGCCAGCATCCGGCGATACGGCATCGGAGGGATCGGCGTCGGTAACGGGAAGCTGGGGTTCGTCGGTGGAGGGAGGCAACGGTTCGCTCATTGAAGTAATTCAGGATCAGAAATGATAACCCCGGCCTGCGGGGAGCGGGATTTATAATGGCGCTGCCGGGGTGCTCAACTTGTTTTCCGTTCTTTTGAAAAGCACGATTTATACCCTCAAAAATGAACGCATGGCTGCAAGAGCACCCCCTAGTTACGCCCGCAGGGTTCTACTGGCTTAGATCATCCGGCTGAGGCGGCGGCGGAGGAGGTCTAGGGCTGCCTGGGAGGCCATGGCCTTGAAGCCCTCTCGGTTCGTGGGATAAACATGGTGCTCCACCACTGGCTCCGACCGGGATTTGGAAGCGATGGCGATGAAAACGGTGCCGGTGGGCTTTTCCGGGCTGCCGCCGCCCGGTCCTGCGATGCCGGTAAGGGCGAGGGCGTGGTCGGCGCCGCTGGTGCGAAGGCAGCCTGCAGCCATGGCGGCGGCGATTTCCCGGCTTACGGCTCCGTGAGCGGCCAGCATGTCCACAGGCACCCCGAGTAGGTCTGTTTTGGCCTCATTGGCGTAGGTGACGAAGGCGCGCCCGAGGACATGGGAGGCACCGGGGATATTCGTAATGCGGTGGCTGACGAGCCCCCCAGTGCAGCTTTCCGCGACGGAAACCGTTTGTCCCATGCGTGTGAGGAGGTCTACGGCGACATGCTCCAGCGGCACGTCTTCGGCGGTGAAGTAGTTCTCCGGAAAGGATGCAGCGATAATGCTTTCCGCCGCCGCCAATTGCTCCCGGCTGCCGATGACACGCACGATGACTTCGCCGGGCCGGGCGCAGTAGCCCAGCTCGATGTCACCGAGGCTAAGCAGGGGCTCTTCGACGGTGGTGGAGACCTGCGTCTCGCCGAGCCCGGCGATTTTAAAGCTGCGCATTTCCTTCGCGCCGGTATCGCCCGTGAACGAGCGGAGGATAGGAGCGACTTGGTCAGTGAACATGGGCTTCAACTCGCGCGGTGGACCGGGCAGCAGGATGATGTGCGGGGAGAGGGCTCCACCGGCGGCGGCTACCGGGCGTGGCGCGAAATAGAGGCCGGGTGCCGTGCCGTAGGCATTGTGCAGAACGGTGGCGCCAGCCGGAACCATGACCTGACGGTGGGTGTGGGGATTCATTTCGCGCTTCCTAGAAGCAAGGTAACGCTGGATGTGGGCCAGCACCTCCGCATTTTCCTCCAGCGGCAGGCCAAGGAGTTCGGCGGTGAGTTCGCGGGTAATGTCATCGCTGGTGGGACCAAGGCCGCCGGTTACCAGCACGACGTCTGCCCGGCCCATTGTTTCGAGGAGAGCATGACGGATTATATCGCCGTCCGGAATGGCGAGCTGGCGGGCGATGCGGAGACCGAGAGGGAAGAGGTTTTCCCCCAACCATGAGAGGTGGGTATTCACAGTGCTGCCCAGGAGGAGTTCCGTACCGGTGTTGATGAGTTCGACGCGCATGAAGGCTGCTACGTCTGTCAGAAGTCCCGGGCAAGGGGACTGCGCATTATCTGGAATTCTTAGCATCGCTGATGCCGGCGGTGGCTCTGCGTTTCCGCAAATTCCTCAGGTGCGGGAAAATTGCGGCATTGTCTCCGGCCTACACTTCTGCTTAGCAACTGTGAAGCTTATCCACTCATGCCCGACCCCAACCGCAACGGCCTGCTCGCCGCAGGCAATTTCATCGTCGATCACGTTAAGATCATCGACTACTATCCCGGCGAGGAAATGCTGGCCAGCATCCTGCGGGAGAGCAGTGCCAATGGCGGCGGGCCATATAACATTCTGAAAGACCTTGCGAAAATGGGTGCGCCGTTTCCTCTCGCGGCCGCGGGCCTAATCGGGGCCGATGCGACCGGACGCTGGATTATGGATGACTGTGCGGCGCACGGTATCGATACCGGACGGCTGCGCCAGACCGGTGTGGTGAGCACCAGTTACACAGATGCATTCACCGTGGAGAGCACGGGGCGGCGCACGTTTTTCCATCAGCGCGGTGCCAATGCCCTGCTGGCGCCGGAGCACTTTTATTTTGTCGGCAGCACGGCACGGATGTTCTATCTTGGTTACTTCATGCTGCTGGACGCACTGGACGCCATCGGTGCGGACGGGCGCAGCGGCGCTTCAAATTTGCTCCAGGCGGCCAGCGACGCCGGGTTTGTCACCGCAGCGGACATGGTGAGTGTGGAGCATGCCGATTTCCGCCGCAGTGCGCTGAGCGCGCTGCCGTGGGTGGATCATTTCATCCTGAATGAAATAGAGGCGGGCAAACTCGCGGGCACCAGCCTCCGCACCGGGGACGGTCCGGACTGGGTTGGCATTGAAATGGCGGCGCGTTTCCTGCTCGACGCCGGGGTGCGGCAGACGGTGACCATTCACTTCGTGGAAGGAGCGGTGCGCGCGGAGAGGGATGGTGCGGCTTTCCGGCAGGGATCGGTGAATCTGCCTGCCGGTTTTGTGAAAGGCGCGACTGGTGCGGGCGATGCCTTCGCCGCAGGATTGCTCTGGGGTATTCATGAATCACTGCCGGCTGCGGAGTGCTTGCGCCTTGCCGTATCATCGGCGGCCATCTGTCTGTCCCATCCGGCGACTTCCGAGGGAATGAGGCCGCTAGGGGAGTGTCTCGCGCTAGCGGACCGCTTCGGATTCCGCGAAAGCGGTAGATAATCCTCGAATTCCTTCGTGGAACTTCGGTAATGTTCAAGGTTCCTCAGGCACAAGAGCCGCTTCAAGAAATCCACCCGCTTGATTCTTATATCAGATGCACCGCTTTTACCTAGCCCTTTTGCTCCATTCCTTTCTGCTCATTCATGCAGCGGCGGCACCGATTGCCATCCCTAATGCCGGTGTTGTGTATTCGGAGAACTTTGATACTCTAGCGACCGCCACAAATAACGGGACGTCCACGAAGACATGGGCGGATGACTCGACCTTGCCAAGTTGGAAGCTCTACCGGGCAGGCAGCGGCCCCACACCCACAGGTTTTGTGGGCGGAGCATATGCCTACAGGGTAGCTGATGGGCTAGTCGCCATCTCGGGCGGAAATTTCTTCTCCATGGGAGCCGCTGGAAATCGTGACAGGGCACTGGGGAATCCCAGCACAACCTCTCAGGGGGAGCTGTCAGCCATGCTCTATTTTCAAAACACCGGCAGTCTAACCATGGAACTTACTAGAGTGAAGCACGTGGTGGAGATTCTAAGGAACAACCAAAACGCCAATCTAACTGAAACACAATTCGTCTGGTGGCGCACTGGTCCATCCATCGCCGCGCTAGAGATGATCACTACCGCCTCCGCTACTGACGCCGTGTTCCCAGCAAGTGTGGCGGCAACACCGGGCTCCAGTTACATCACCAGCTGGAACCGTATGACAGAAACGGAAATCACCTACACCGGCACGACTTCCCAGGCACCGGTGAATGTCATCCGCCCCGTGGATGTGGCCCCTTCGTCCCGGGTCCTGTTGCCGCCCGGTCAGTTCTTTGTGATCCGCTACAGCAACATCAATGACGTCGGCACTGATCACCTCATGGGGATCGATGATGTGGAACTGACATGGTCCCCACTGAGTGTGAATATGACCCCTGTAGTGAGCAACATTGTGCGCCACGACAATGGCACACCCCGCATTCCGGGCGATGACAGTTTGGACTTCACCCTGACGGTAGAGGGCATCGGCAATGTGAATCCCGCCGGCTACACCATCGTGGCTCCCGGATTACTGAACAGGCAAACCGGACTCTACGGCCAAGCCCAGCAGTTCACCAATGTGCCCTTTAGTGAGTTCAATGAGCCGGGCAATACCGCCACCGTCATCATTCAGGACACCGGCAACCCCGGCGCAGAGGCTTCCATTCTAGTGGCTGCACCACGGTGCACCATGACAGGAGTTACTAGCGATGTCGTCCGCGATGACCGCGGCACTCCCGATTTAAGCGATGACTTATGGGGCTACACGGTGACCGTGGACGGGCTTTACACAGGTCAGACATGGCTCTCCGACAACGGCACGCTGGCCACCGGCTCTTACGCTACGGCCTACACGGTCAGCGGCCTTTCGGTCAATACCCCGACTGATACCATCACCTTCACTGATTCCATCGATTCCGCCTGCACGGCTACTTCTATCGCCTCCGTTCCGCTGGTCATTGGCAGTGTGAATTTTACTACTCTTCAGCCACTGTTCAGCGACGGTGGAGGAGTCCCGGCCCCATGGATTGTGGATGAGGCCGCCCCTTCCCTGCGGCTCGTCAGGGGCGGGGGCGCGCCGGCACGCGTTTACCGGTCTCAGGTTCTCGACCTTTTCGCTGTCGGCCAGGTTAAATTTACCGGTAATCTGCTCGTCAACGACACCTCCAGCGGTTGCGAGACGGGGGATACCTTCAACGCGCAATTGATCATCAATGGCGATGCCGCCAACCCAGTGAGCCTAATCACAGCCTACGACACTCTCACCCCAGCGAATGGTGTCATGACAGGCGCGGAAATCACCCCGGCCTCTGCCGGGCCTCCGCCAGTTACCGGTTCAGGAGATTTTACGCACCGCTTTTTTGCTCTCATTCCCGAGTCGGCCTCGACAGTGCAACTGGTGATCTCCGGTAACAACGACTCCACTTCGGAGTCATTCACAGTACAGGAACTCAAGTTTGAACTCGCCTCGCACTCATTAGAAGCACTCGCCAACTCCGGCGCGCAGTTTTCCAACGAGGGCACAATTGACCCGTCCGACGATACCTTCAGAGCCAGCATCAATATCACCGGAGTTAATCCTCCGCCTTCCAGCACTGGGTGGACTAGTAATACTCTTCCCGCGGCAGGTCTTTATGGAGATTCCAATCCCGTGGCCTTCGGGCCGTGGCTGCTGAGCTCCGGCCAGCAATCCGTGGTATTGACTGACAACTCGATCTCCACTGTATCGGCTATCCTGGGCATCGCAAAACCAGCGCCTGACATCACGGCTGCTTTTATCAACGGCATCATCGAGTTGAATGGTCTCGGACCAGAGGACGATACCGCCCGTCTGAACGTCAGAATTAGTGCCCCAGTGGGCGGACCGGAGTTCAGAGTTTATGCGGACTACCCGGTCGAAGCGACCGCCCTCACTTCCTCCATGGAAGCGACACCTTCTGAAGTAGTGATCCAGCTTGAGCGGATTCCGGACCACGGACCTATGAAGATCTATTTCGAGGACCTATCCTATCCTGAATCAATCAGTGCCATCGTAATCACTAGGGAGACGGTGCCGGGCGCCACTTTCATTCTCGGAAAAACGAATTTTGGACTTGGACCGGCCAACATTCTCACCCTCGCTGGTTCCACCATCCCGGCTGACTGGCAAAACTACGCTGCCGTGCCGGCGGTGGGCATGAAAGATGGCAACGGCGTTTCCGTCCTGACCTCAGAGGAGATAAGCCTCAGCGGTCTCTCCGGCCCGGTCGCACTCACTGCTAACTTGAAGGCAATCGACACCTCCTCCGGATTTGAGGCTGGAGACACTCTCAAGGTGGAACTGGTCCTCAATGGGAACACGGCCAACCCCGTGAATCTGATAACTCCCTACGACAATGACAAAAGCGGTGTCATGAACGGGGGCGGCGCCACAGCTGAGGATGAGTTCAACAAAGCGAAAACTGCGGACGGAGATTTCACCAGCGACTTCCCTCTCGCTTACACCATCGACGACAGCGTGAATACGGTGCAAATCATCATCACCGGCGGCAATGACTCCGTGTCGGAAACGATTATTCTCGAGAATCTCCTGCTCACCCTAGAGCCGCCCGCCGGCGGTGACAGCGATGGCGATGGCGTATCGGATGATGATGAAGTCATCATGGGCACCGATCCGCAACTGGCTTCCTCAGTCACCCGTCTCGCCCAGTCCTCTGCCGCTCCGGGGCAGTTTAACTTCACAGGGGTGGACGGAAGATTCTACCGCATCTACACATCAACGGATACTACGGCGTGGCAGGACGCTGGTGTGCCCGCCATTTCCGGAGCAGGGGAGCAATCCATCACGGTCACGCCAGTCACCGGCGTCCCTCGCCAATTCTACCGCCTCCACGTGATGGGCATGGATGGACCGTGGCCGCCATCGTTCCCTTAGGTCGGAGTCCCGGCAGGAGCAATTAAGGCCCCGAATCACAAGGAAATGGCTAGCAAAGACGTAGATTGAGAGCTATTTTTGAAAATGCTGCGACTTTCTTTGCTCATTCTTCTGGCCTCACTCCCGCTCTGTGCACAAGAAGCCAAACCCGCGCCCGATCCCGCGCCCGCGCCCGCGCCCGATGCGCTGCCGGGACACTCTACTCATGGGGACAGCTTCAGCGAAGGGCCGCGCCGCCGCCTGCCGCTGGCCGTAGGCTGCGGTGAGGTAGGTTTCCCCGTGACTACGGCCAGTCCGGAAGCGCAGACATGGTTCAATCAGGGCGTGGCTCAGATGCACGGCTTCTGGTACTGGGAGGCGGAGCGTTCCTTCCGCACGGTGCTGGCGCTGGATCCCAAATGTCACATGGCCCACTGGGGACTGGCCATGGCTAACATCGAAAACGAGGAGCGCGCGCGCAAATTTATCTCCGAAGCGAAAGGGGAGGCGCTGGAAAAACTCACTCCTCGTGAAAAAGCGTGGATCGAAAGCGCGCGCAAGTTCTTCGAAGAGAAAAAGGATGACAACGCCCGCAAAGGGAAGGCGAAAGGACTGGTCAAAGACCTTGAGCGGATCGCCATGGACTATCCCGACGATATAGAGGCCCGGGCCTTCGCCGCCTGCATGGTGTGGCGCAATGCCTACCGGTTCGGTATCGAAAACCCCAGCACTTTGGGCACCGATGCATTGCTGCAGCAGGTCCTGACGATGTTTCCAAAGCATCCGGCGCACCACTACGTCATCCATCTATGGGATAAAGAGCGCCCAAAGAGTGCCGTTTTATCAGCGGGCATGTGCGGGCCGTCAGCCCCGGGCGTAGCGCACATGTGGCACATGCCCGGCCATATTTATTCGGATCTGGAGCGCTGGTATGACAGTGCATGGCAGCAGGAGGCTGCGGCGCGCGTAGACCATGCGCAGATGATCACAAATCATCTCTACCCCGATCAGATTCACAATTTCGCTCACAACAGCGAGTGGCTGGTGCGCAATCTCAACTACATGGGCCGTGTGCAGGAGGCGCTCACCATCTCCACCAATATGATCTCCATGCCGCGCATCCCGCGGTCAAAATCGGTGGGCAAAGACCCCAACCAGACCTTCGATGAAGGCGGGAGTTGCTGGCAATATGGCCGTAACCGACTCACGGAAACAATCCTGCGTTGGGAACTGTGGGACATCGCCATTTCCCTAGCGGACACACCCGCGCTGGAGCCAGGAACCGATTTCGAGGATCAATGGAAACGTGAACATCTGCTCGCGCTCGCTTATTACGGCCGCAGTGATGCAAATGCCGGACGCGCCGCCCTCGCAAAACTGGAAGCGATAGAGGCCGCTCAACAAAAAGAGCGGGCGGAGGCAGGGGCCAAAGCCGAAAACGAGGCCCGTGAGAAAGGCAAAAATGCGGACGAAATCCACAAAGCCATGACGGATGCCATGCAGCCGTTCACGAAGAAAATAGATAAGCTCCAGTCACCCCTCACCGAACTGCGCCTGAGCGATCACCTCGCCAACAACCGCATGGAGGAGGCCAAAGCGCTCGCGAAGAAACTCAAGGATGTCAACGAACACCGTCTGACCTTCATCCATCTGGCCCTTGGCGATCCGGAAAAAGCCATCGAAACGGCTAAGGGCTTCGCGAACAAATCCAATAAGCAGCTACAGCCGCAGGCTCTGCTGACGCACATTCTATGGGCCGCCGGCAAAAAGGATGATGCGCTCGCCGCCTTCAAAACCACCCGGGAACTCGCGGCCCATGCCGAGCTGAACACCCCGGTGCTCCAGCGCCTCGCCCCCGTCGCGGAAGCCGCCGCGGCCACTGGCGACTGGCGCATTCCTGAAGCCCCGGCAACGGGTCTCGGCGAACGCCCCGATCTGAATTCCCTAGGCCCGGTCGAGTGGCATGCATGGCCTGCAGCCATGTGGACGGCCATGACAAAAGAGGGGCAGCCGGTTTCCTCCGAGTACCTGAAAGGCAAGCCGCACATTCTGATTCTCTTCCTTGGTAACTCCTGCACACACTGTAATCAACAAATTCAAGCCTTCTCCGGGAAGGCGGGGGAATTCGAGAAAGCCGGGCTGCCGATCTATGCCATCAGCACCGACAAGCCTGATGAGGTAGCTGCTGCCGGCAACCCGCCGCCCTTCACCATCTACTCCGGTACGGACACGCTCGCTTTTAAAGCCCTCGACGCATGGGATGACTTTGAGCACAAGCCCCTGCACGCCACCTGCTTCATCGATGCCGACGGTCTGATGCGCTGGCAGCACGTCAGCTTTGAACCCTTCATGCTGCCAGACTGGCTGCTCAACGAAGCCCAGCGATTGCAAAAAGTCAGCAAACTGAAGGCTCCTGCGATTGCGGGGCAGTGAACCCCAGCGCCGTTGTGCGGCGGAGCAATTTCGATTTCAGCGACGCACCGTATCCGTGCGGTATCCTTACGGCCTGCCCATGATCCACCGTTTCGTTCGCCGCGTTTTCACCCCACCCATGATGGTGCTCGCCGCCCTGTTCCTCTTTTGTGGGGGAATGAATTTGGGATCGCCCCCAGCGCTCATGGCTGCCATCGGGCGGCTGCTGGCACCGCGGGAGTTAGAAGCCGGCATTGCCAAGCCGCCGCCTTATCCTGCGATGGGCTTTTTTCTTTTGTCCGTTCTGCTGCTGCTGCCGGTAAATTTGTTCTAGGTCTACTTCATCGCCCAAGGTCAGGCTGCGCTGGGCAAGGCCATCCTTGTTGCCGCCAAACTGGTCGGCACCACGATTCTCGCACTGCTATCCGCGCTGTGCCGGCCCTCACTGCCGACGGTGAACCGGTTTCGCTGGCTCTACGAATGGCTTTGCCGCGTAAAGGCGTGGGTCTTCACCTCCTCTCCCTGAGTTGCGGCCGTGCGGTGGAAAAACAATGTAAAGGCAAAGCTCAAACGGCTTAGGAACCGGTGGCGCGACGGATACATCAAACGGCGCTGGAGGGCATTACGCGTCATCACTCAGCGCAGGCTCGGAAGAAAGTCATGATGCCTTCATACATAAAATGGATTGCGCCACAGCTCTCACCGCAGCAGTGCTGGAACCTAATTTTATGGAGCGATTAATTCAAGATGCTGCGCACGGACGATTTTGATTTTGAATTGCCGGAGGACCTTGTTGCCAGCCGCCCGCTGGAGCAGCGGGACGCGTCGCGCATGATGGTGGTGGATCGCGCCCGGGGCACGGTGGAGCACCGCATGTTCCGGGAGTTCCCCTCTTCAGTGGGTCCGCAGGATCTGGTGATCTTCAACAATGTCCGGGTGGCGAAGGCCCGCTTTTTTTCAGATGATGGACGCATCGAACTCCTGCGCCTCCAATGCGTGACCCCTAGGCACTGGCAGTGCATGGTGCGGCCCGGGCGCAAAATGAGGGTGGGCCAGAACACCCAAGTCGGAGGGGCCACCGGCATGGTGACCGCGGTGCTGGAGACCGGAATCCGCTGCATTGAGTGGGACCGCGAGGTGGATGAATCCCTGCACGGTCATCTCGCGCTGCCGCACTACATGAAGCGTGATGGCGACGACGACGATACGGAGCGCTACCAGACCGTCTACGCCCGCCGTGACCGCAGTGATGCCGTGGCTGCCCCCACTGCCGGCCTGCATTTCACACCGGAAATGGTGCAAGGGCTGCCGCACGCCTTCATCACCCTGCATGTGGGGCCCGGCACCTTTCAGCCGGTGAAAGCGGAATTCATCGCAGACCACTTGATGCACTCCGAACACTACGCGATCAGCGAAGAGGCGGCGGCGAAAATCGAAGCCGCCCCGCGCCGCATAGCCATAGGCACCACCGTAACGCGCGTATTGGAACACTGCGCCCGAACGCATGGGCAGGTGACGCCTCATGAAGGAGAGACGAACATCTTCATCCACCCGGGGGGGGCGTTCCACCGTGTGGATGCCCTGCTGACCAACTTTCACCTGCCCAAATCCACGCTCTTTATGCTCGTCTGTGCCCTCGGCGGAACGGAACTGTTGCGCCGGGCATACGCTGAAGCGGTTGAGAGACGCTACCGCTTTTACAGCTACGGAGACTGCATGCTGATCATCTGACGCGATCTTGCAGAGGCATGCCGTAAAGGGAGGCGGCGCGAAGGTCCACCTAGCTTGATTCCCTAACTTGGAGCTGCAGGCGCGCTTGGCAGGCTGATCATGCCAGATATTCGGGGTTCTACGTCAGCAGACGGCCACAGGAGGGTGCGGGCCATCCCCCTGCGCGGCGGCTAGCTCGGTAGCAGAAAACTCTCTTGCTCCGGAGGCCCGCGGAAGGCATCGCAGACGTATCTCTTTCTAACCAAACCTCTCATTTTCCCATGATCCAGTATAAGCCCGGCAAGGAACCGCACCCCAAGGAACATCGTCTCATCTTCAAGAATGTGGACCGTGTGGACTGGGACACGAGCATCGAGCGCTTCCTCAAGGAGGGCGGCTACGAACAACTCAAGACCGCACTAAAAATGGAGAAGAAGGCGATCATTGAGGAGGTGAAGACCAGCGGCCTGCGGGGCCGTGGCGGGGCCGGATTCCCCACAGGGGTGAAGTGGACCTTCATCCCGCCAAATAACACCAAGCCCGTGTATCTGATCTGCAACGCCGACGAGAGCGAGCCGGGCACTTTCAAGGACCGCTACATAATCTATCAGGACCCGCACCAGCTACTCGAGGGGATGACCATTTCGTGCTTTGCGGTGGGCGCAAATACGGCTTATATTTACATTCGTGAAGAGTTCCCTGAGGGCGCGCAGATTTTGGAGAAGGCTATCGCGGAGGCGAAGGCCAAGGGTTTCCTCGGCAATAACATTCTAGGCAGTGGGTTCACTCTGGATATCTACGTGCACCGCGGCGCGGGCGCTTATATTTGCGGCGAAGAGACGGGCCTCATCGAATCTCTCGAGGGCAAGCGCCCCTACCCTCGGATCAAGCCGCCGTATTTTCCAGCAGCACTGGGGCTCTACATGTGCCCCACCATTGTGAACAATGTGGAGAGCCTCTGCCACGTAAAGCACATCATCCAGATGGGCGGCGCGGAATACGCAAGACTCGGCACGCCGCGGAACAACGGCACGCGCATCCTTTGCGTCAGCGGGGACGTCGTGCGGCCCGGCTATTACGAAGTGCAGGTGGGCAAGGTGACAATGGGCGAAGTCATCAATGATCTCTGCGGAGGCCTGAAACAAGGACGGAAACTGAAGGCCGTCATCCCAGGCGGATCGTCGGCCAAGGTTCTGCGCGCGGATGAGCGATTCAACCTCAAGCAGCCGGACGGCACGATGAAGGAGATCGGCATTGAGGACATCCCTATGGACTTTGATACCATCGCAGCCTGCGGCAGCATGGCGGGCAGCGGCGGCGTGATCATCATGGACGACACACGGGACATGGCGTGGGTGCTTAATAACCTGAACAACTTCTATGCGCACGAAAGCTGCGGCCAGTGCACGCCGTGCCGGGAAGGCAGTCTGTGGATGAAGAAGATCAGCGACCGCATCGTCGCAGGTGAAGCTACGCCGGAGGATGTGGCGCAATTAGAGACCATAGCGTATCAGATCGACGGCAAAACGATCTGTGCGTTCGGCGAGGCTTCTGCATGGCCAACGGAGAGCTTTGTGGCAAAATTCCGCGATGAATTGATCACGCACACCAGCACGAAAAAGCGCGGGCAGATTTTTAACCCGGTGACGAAAGTAGCCGCGGCGGGACTGAAGAAGCAGCCGGCATGATCACCGTTCCCGTTTCTCTAGGCGAAAAGTCCTACGAAGTCGTCATCGGCGACGGATTGCTGGGCGCGGCGGGGGCTCATGCGGCGGGGCTGTTTCCGGGAGCGAAGGCCTGTGCGGTAGTGAGCGATTCCAATGTAGCGCCGCTATTTGCAGAGACAGTGTGCGCGGGTCTACGAACCTCCGGCATAACGCCGCATCTCATCACGGTGCCGGCGGGGGAAAAGAGCAAGTCGTTTGCCTGCGTGGAGTCGGTGACGCGGGCGATGATCACGGCGGGGCTGGACCGAAAATCGTTTCTAGTGGCCCTAGGGGGGGGAGTGATCGGCGATTTGGCCGGATTTGCAGCTAGTCTGTTTTTCCGTGGGATTCCGTATATCCAGATTCCGACCACGATCGTGAGTGTGGTGGACAGCAGCGTGGGAGGAAAAACGGGCATCAATACGCCGGAGGGCAAGAATCTCATCGGCACCTTCCAACAGCCCCGCCGGGTGCTCATCGATCCGCAGACGCTGCGCACGCTGCCGGCGAGGGAATACAACGAAGGTTTCGCGGAGATCATCAAGCACGCGGCCATCCGTGACGGGGCGATGCTCCCGGCCATTGCCGCGGCTTCCGCCAGCGAGCGCTTGGATTCACTGGCGGCGCTCATCGCACGGAATGTGGCCATCAAGGCGGCGATCGTGAGCGAAGATGAATTTGAAACGACGGGGCTGCGGGCGCTGCTGAACTTTGGGCATACCATCGGCCACGGGATCGAGGCCAGCGCGGGTTGCGGCGAGATGCTGCACGGTGAGGCGATCTCTCTGGGCATTCGCGCGGCACTGCGGCTCAGCGAACAGTTCGCCGGATTGTCCCCGCATGACAGCACGGCGCTGCTCACGCTGCTGGCGGCGTTCCGTCTGCCGCTGGTGCTGCCCGAGAACATTCTCACCGAGACCATCATGGAAAAGCTAGGCCGGGACAAGAAATTCGATCAGGGGGCTGTGCGCTTCGTGCTCCTGCGCGGGCTGGGCGATGCCTATGTCAGCACTGAGGTGACCCGGGAGGCGATGGTCGAGGCCATCGAAGCCCTGCGCGGGCTGGAGTGAGCAACTGTTCCGCTCACCCTTTCAATGGATCCTTCCTCTAATACCCGCCACCGCATCCTAACTAATCCCGTGGTTATGGATTGAGGGTCACCCGCAGTCGGGTGAACTGGCGTCCGGCGGCCGTGGTGATCGGAACAGATACAGGACCGGTGGTATTAGCCGAACCGCTGGAAGTGAAAGCGGGGACCCATGATCCGGCGGCCATGGTCGGCGAGACTTCTACGGTGTAAGTTAAATCCGCAGCGGCGATCCGCTGGAATTGAAATACCGCCCCGCCGGGAGATGCCGTGATCGAAAAACCGGGAGCGTGGAAGGCGTCCCTGGGAGACGTGCCGAGCGCATATTCGATAAGGTTGGCAAGGCCGTCGCCATCGGGATTTTCGGCATCTGCGCGCACGCCAGCGGCGTCCGCGGCTCCCCAGTGAATGAAGCGCCAAATCCCAATGGAAGACACTGGCAGGGCCGCAGGGGAATGTGTCCACTCATACGGTGCGGAATCAGCTTCACCCCCAGAATTGTAGGCTTGGACCTTGAAAGCATACGAGCCGCCGGCAGTTAATCCGGTGCAAATGAATCCGGTGGTGTCAGGCGGAACGGTGCCGATGATGCTGAAATGCCCACCATTGATCGAAAGCAGGATCTTGTAGCCATCCTCCCATGGGCTGCTATCCTCCCAGTGTAAAGCCGCGTGCGCGGCATCCAGTGGTAGAACGCTCAGGCCTGCGGGGACTTGGGCGGGCCGGGTAAGGCCTTTCTGGATGGTGAAAGTATCCTGATAAAGAGGCGGGTCTTCCGGATTCTGCTGCTCACGCAGAAAAAGCGCGTCCATTTGCTGGTCACTCACGTCGATGATGACAGAACCCGTCTCCGCCAGAGAGACGAAGTACGCCGGATGGTTCAGCTCACCACTGCCACGCTGGCCACTGGAGCCGGCGACGACATAAACTGTCCCCGTCTGATCCGATTTGGGACCTTTGTATTTTTTGTAGGCGCCATTGCCTGACAGCCTACCGCCTCCACCGTCGAGCTTGTGTGCCAAGCTGAAAGTGGTGGAGTCTCCGGAGTGGTCCTTGAGAAAATGGGACCGTTCATAGACATGGCTGTGACCACCAAGGACAAGATCCACGCCATGTTGCTCAAGGATTGGAATGATGTTCTCGCGCATTTCGATATGCTCCTCCTCCCGGTCTGAGTCGTGTGTGCCTTTGGTATAAGGAGGATGGTGGAAACAAACGATAGTCCATGTCTGGGTGTTCGAGGCAAGGTCGGTGGCCAGCCATTGCGCCATGGGACCGCCGGCGAGGCGGCTGCTGGTTTCACTGTCCAGAGCAATAAAGTGGATGTTTGCATAGTCCCACGAATAATAGCGCTCCGTCCCGCTGGCCACGCCGCCGCATTCTCCTGCCGCGGGAAAGTCAAAGATGCGCTCGTAGGCGAATTTCCCATCCGGCCCGGCACCACCATAGGTCTCATGATTCCCAATGCAGGACCACAGCGGTAATTGCTGCAGGAAGCCGCCATACATATCGAAGACCGCCCCCTGATACTC
This sequence comes from Akkermansia muciniphila, assembly GCA_945861415.1. Classification (GTDB taxonomy): domain Bacteria; phylum Verrucomicrobiota; class Verrucomicrobiia; order Verrucomicrobiales; family V1-33; genus V1-33. The sequence continues at coordinate 48,421 of CAMAUV010000003.1, forward strand.
GCTGTCCAGCCCGCTCCCGTAAGCATTGTCTCCGAGCATGAGCCAGAGGTCCGCCGGGCGCACGGCATGAACGGAGCGGAAGGAATCCCTCACTTTACGCTGCTCGTCGCTTTGTGTACCCGCATCGCCCAGCACCCACACCCGCACCGGTTTCTTGTCGCCGACGGGCGGCGGGGTGGTGAAGAAAAAATCCGGCCCACTGACAAGAGGCTGCCCGTTTCCATCAATGGCATACCAGTATTTGGCGTCCGGAGTCAACCCGGTGAGACGCAGGCTGTGCTCGGTGACCGGAACAGGAGGTTCGCTGGCGAGCGATGTGAGCGCACCGGGCGCAGTGCCGTAACGGATGCCGCCCGATGCAGGTGTGGCCGTGCGCCAGCGGATGGTCATTTCTGTGGGATTCGCTTTTTGAAGATACGGGCCGCGCGTGACCACAGGGACTGGAGGCGGGGTCCCTTTGATTATGCTGAAGTAGTCATCGAAAACCGGACCCTCTCCGGCGGTGACCTCGCGCAGAAACTTCACATCCATGCGGGTGTCATTCACATCGACTACGAGTGATCCCAGACGGTTCAGGGAAACGAAGTGGGCAGGATGATTCAACAAGCCGCCGGAGGTCCAGCCGGAAGATCCGGCAACGACATAGACGGCACCCTGATTCGGTGTCATGCCAGCTCCGGCTTTATAATACGGGCCGGTGGGACCGTCCTCACGGCCAGTGCCACTGTTCTTGCGGTGACTTGCGTTGATGTCGCCGGAGAGCCCATAGTGTCCATTCAGTAAATAAGATCTCTCATAGCTGTGGCTGTGGCCGCACAGCACCAGATCCACACCGTGGTTTTCGAGTATGGGCAGAATGTTCTGCCTCATTTCGACAAGCGGGCCTTCCGTATCCGAATTGTGCGAGCCTCTGGTATAAGGCGGATGATGCCAGAAGGCGACAACCCATGGTTGGAGGTTTGCCTGCAGGTCTGCTGTGAGCCACTGTGCCATGGTGCCGTTGACCGCTCGGCTCGCGGTCATACTGTCGAGGCTGATGAAGTGGACGCGTCCGTGGTTCCATGAAAAATAGCGCTCCGTGCCGCTGGCCACCCCGCCGCATTCACCGGCAACGGGGAAAGAGAAGATGTTTTCGTAGGCGAACTTGCCATTGAACTCGGCTCCGGCATAGGTTTCGTGATTGCCGAGGCATGACCAGAAAGGGACTTCGCGCATGTATTGGGCGAACACATCAAATATGGCGGCCTGATACTGCACGTCAGTGCCACTGCCATAAGCATTATCGCCTAGGAGCAGCACAAGGTCCGCGCGTCGTTGCGCATGGAGGGGCGTAAAGGCATCGCGCACCGCCCGCACCGCTGTGCCTGCGGTGCCGCAATCTCCCATCACCCAGAAGCGCACAGACTCTGCGCCGCCTTCCTCAGGAGGAGTGCGGAAGAAGAACTCGCTTCCCGTGGCCTGCACCTCACCATCGGTTTCGACACTGTAATAATATGTGGTCGCCGGGGTGAGGCCGATCAATCGGACGAAGTGGTTCCTCACCGGAGTGGTTTCGACGGTCTGCGAAACGAGAGCACCAGCGGTGGCGCCAAAGCGAACCATGCCAGTTCCTTCCGTATCTGTACGCCAGCAAATGGTGATGGCATTGGCATTCCCATGCTGGAGATATGGCCCCCGGGTCATGGCGGCAGCGGCGGCTGGAGGGCAAACCCCGGCTAGCAGTGCAATTGAGAAAAGGGTGCGAAGAAATTTCATCTACTTACTGCTGGAAAGAATTTTCTCTACTTGTTGCATCAGGGCAGTGGTTGCGGGCGTGCCGCGAAGATGGGTTGGCAACTTTACCATGCATTCCTGTGCACTGAGCGCCGCCGCAGCAGCCCCTGCCTTGTCGCCCACGTCATGGAGGATGGCTGCCTTGCGCAGGAAGAGAGTCTCCTTACGTGCCGCGCTCGAGATCATGAGATCGAGCCGCTTCACCGCTTCCACCGTGCGGCCGACGGCGGATTCCAGCCGCAGCGCATGCTCCTGAAACACCGGTAGTGGATGCTTTTCCAGAAAACTATTCAGCCATCGAAGCGCCTCCTCCTTGCCAATCGCCTCCGTAAGCTTCAGCCTCAACGCCACCGCATCCGGTGAAGGATGTTCCGCCGCGCCGATGAGCGCGTCCAGTTCCCGCAGGGCCGGAGCGGCATCACCGGTATCGGCAAGAGTACGGCAGTATTCCCAGCGCACCTGAGCGTGTTGCGGATGTTTCTTCAAAAATGCCTCCTGCTCCTCCCGGGCCTCGGCCAGTTTGCCCGTGCGCCTGAAAATCTCTCCGCGCAGAGCCCTAGCAAAATCATTCCCGGGTTCCAATGCGCTCACCTTTGCGAGGTCCTTAAGCGCTTTCTCGAACTCCCCATGCTGACTGAATAGCCCGGCCCTCTCCATGCGCAGAGCGGGGAGATCAGGCTGGTTTTCGATTTCCTGAGACATGCGCATAATACTCTCGTGAACATCGCCATGAGCCCCTGTCTGAGATGGGCAGAGGCAGGTGACAGCAAGTAGAGTCAGGGCGTGCAAACTCAGGAGGTTTTTGATCATACACAGACAACTACCAGAATTCCATGGTTTCTCGCAAGCTTGTTTTCAAGGCCCGACAGAGCGCACACGAGCATGCTAAAGAAGACGCTTTTTTGCCAGCCTCTTCAACAATCTGGATGCTGACTGCAATGGATTTGTCACACCACAGGAAGCGAATGCCGCAGCACACCGGCAGTAAAGCCGAAATTTCGCGAAGCCGGATTAGCGCCTAGGGTGCCTCTGCCGCAACGACCTCCGCCGGGGAGCGGAGGCGGACGGCAGCAACGGGCGAAAGTGAATGCCTTCCGGAGCGAACTGTGTTCCAGGGAGCGGCATGGTAAAAAATGGCGGCGGCAGTAAATCGCTGACCGTGCTACCCTCAATTCCCCGCTTTGGGAGCGCAACGCGCCATCGCCTATATAACCAATCCTCTAGGCACGGCCTGATGGCTGTCTAATGAGGCTCAGATCTTCGCCGCGTCCACTAGGGGCTTCACAAAGGCGATGAGCTTCTGCGCGAGGTCGGGGGCGTGGCCGTGCTGCTCGACGATGCGGACGATGGCGCTGCCGACGACCACACCATCGGCCGCGAGGGCGACGTCGTGGGATTGCTCCGGGGTGCTAATACCGAAGCCCACGCAGACGGGTACGGTGGATCCGCCGGCTTTGATTTGAGCGACCTGCTCCGCGATGTTGGTGGCGAGGGTTTGCTGGACGCCGGTGACGCCCTCGCGGCTGATGTAGTAGATGAATCCTTCGCTTTTCGCGGCGATTTCTCTCATCCGTTCCGCCGGGGTGGTGGGGGCGATGAGGCGGATGCGGCGCAGAGCGGCGCCTTCGGTGGTGAGTTCGGCATTGAGGCCGTCCTCGTCGGGCGGGAGATCAAGGAGGAGCACACCATCGGCACCAGCGGCGGCGGCATCGGCGTGGAACTTGGTAAAACCCCACGCATAAACCGGATTGAGATAAGTGAAGAGTACGATGGGGATCTGAGATTCCTCGCGGATGTGGCGCACTAGGTCCAGCACGCCGCCCATGGTAGCTCCCGCGGCGAGGGCCCGGCCAGCGGCCATTTGGTTCACGACGCCATCGGCCAGCGGGTCCGAGAAAGGCAGACCCAGCTCGATGATGTCCACGCCGCTCTGCTCGAGGGCTCGCACTACCTCCACGGTGCGGTCAAGGGTGGGATCGCCTGCACAGACGTAGGCCACGAAGGCTTTTTTGCCGGAAGCTTGCAGGCGGGAGAAGGCGGCGTCGATACGGTTCGTCATGGGAGAGGAGCGTGTCACTTACGATCGATTACGGGGGCGGCAAGATGGGATTGACATAGCTACGATTTGCCGAGTTCCTTTGCTCGGCGGGTGGCGGTGCGCACACACTCGATGAGCGCAGAGCGCAGCCCTTTCTCCTCCAAAGTGGCGAGGCCGGCGATGGTGGTGCCTCCGGGACTGGTGACTTGGTCGCGCAGCACGGCGGGATGCAAGCCGGTGCTAAGCACCATCTCCGCAGCGCCAGCCAGCGTTTGCGCAGCGAGGAGGATGGACTGTTCTTTGGTCAGCCCTTCGAGCACGCCGCCCTCGGAGAGCGCCTCTATTATTGTGTAAACGTAAGCCGGTCCACTGCCGCTGAGTCCGGTCACGGCATCAAGAAGCTTTTCCGGCACGCGGGTCACGATCCCTACTGCGCCGAGAAGCTGCTCGGTGAGCGAACAGTCGGCCTCCGTGGCTTTGGCCCCTGGAGCATAAGCCGCCGCGCCTTTGCCTACAAGGGCGGGGGTATTGGGCATGACGCGCACCACGCGATGGTGTCCCGTCGCGGCCTCCATCGCGCCCAGCGTCACGCCAGCGGCGATGCTGATGAAGAGCATGGGCGGCAGATCGCGTAGGGATTCGATGAGCGGCACGATGCCAGCCGGCTTCACGCAGAGAAGAACGACGTCCGCACCGCGGGCCGCTTCCAAATTGGTCTCTGCCACACGCAGTCCCGGCAAAGCGGCCGCGGCAGCGGCCGTGGCGGCGGCCACAGGATCGCTGACCGTGATGTCCCCCGCCGTGCAAACGCCGCGCGCGACTATACCCTGACAAAGTGCGGCACCCATTTTGCCGATGCCGAGAAATGTGAGTTTCATAGAGAATGACGAGGTTGAAATGAGGAAGCCATCAGTATTGGAGATTCAGTCAGAAGCACAGCCCGGGGACATCGTCATTCGGAATTCCCTCTGGTTTCGTCATTTCTACAGCTCATTGTACTTCGCATTGCTCCCCCGCGCCTTCTCCACCGGATAGCGCTGCTCATTGCAGTCGATCTTCGCATTCATCTCTGCAGCGAGGTCGAGCCCTAGATTGTCCGCGAGTTCAAAGAGCAAAATGCCCACATCAGCGATTTCGCTGGCGATCTCGTCGCGCTTTTCGCGTCCGCGCTGCCACGATTCCTCAGGGCTCTTCCATACAAAGTGCTGGAGCAGTTCTCCAGCTTCGGCGATTATGGCCACGGCCATGTCCTTGGGGCTGTGATATTGCATCCAGTCCCGAGCATCGCGAAAGGCAGAGATGCGGGCGGTGAGTTCGGCGATGGTCATAGACATGGCATCCTTTAACCTCACAGGCGGAGGAGGAAAACCGGAGGTTTGACCAAATTCCTGAGGCCCGCGTTTGCATGGCCGCCAGCGCCGCAGTTGGTGAAGCCATGATCGAATTCACCATCCTCGGCAGCGGTAGCGGCGGGAATGCGGCGGTGTTCCGCACGTCCGCCGGGCTGCTCATGGTGGATGCGGGGCTGAGTGCGTCGCAGCTCGCGGCACGGCTTCATGCCGTAGGCGTGGATCCGGGTTCTCTCTCCGGCATTTTGCTGACGCATGAACACGGCGACCACTCCCGCGGCCTTGATGTCTTCACACGCAAATACCGGGTGCCCATTCTCGCGAATGCCATGACCCGCGAGATTCTACGCGACAGCGTGGACGCACAAGGTCTTTGGAGAACTGTGCCGGGGGGATCGGTGTTCGCCTTTGGAGGGTTTGAAATTGAAACCTTCCGTGTTCCGCACGATGCCGTGGATCCTATGGGGTTTCTCCTGCGGGCGGACGGCGCGGCCGTGGGGGTGCTGAGCGATCTGGGCCACGCCACCACGCTGGTGAAAGCCAAAATGCAGGGACTGGACGCTTTGTTCATAGAAGCAAACTACGATGAGCAACTTCTAGCCGCAGACACCAAACGCCCGTGGAGCACCAAACAGCGCATCTCCAGCCGCCACGGCCACCTTTCCAATAAACAGACAGCAGACTTCTTGGAGGAAACCGCCAGCCAGAGACTCAAAAGCATCGTGCTCGGCCACCTGAGCCGGGACTGCAATTCCCCGGCGGCCGCAACGGACGCCGTTATGGTTGCTGTTACCGCCGCAGGCAGGAACTGCCACGTGGAGTGCGCCGGGCAGGACGAACCGACAGCATGGTTCAAGGTCGCGGGGCCAACGGAGCCGCAACCCTTCTCGCACTCCGCAGGGCTGGTGGTATTAGAACAGGGAGAATTGTTTGCCTAAGGGGTTAATTCAGGGGTGAATAACTTCCACCAGTGGGGGGCCGGAGCGAATCTCTCTAGGGAATGAGTCGCTTTTGTGGGGATATTGTTGGTGCATAATCCGCATGTGCGGATTTCCGTGTGCACGGGCTGACAAGTTTGCGCCGATTCTGATTTGCGATGTAATTATTTGCAACATACTGATAATAAGAATATTATGTCATTTTCACTCCTGCTCTTAGGTCATAATTTCATGCTTTGTGCGGTTTTGGGCCGGATTTCGCCTTTTGTTACGAAATCGTTCAAAGCAGGACAAATCGCCGATCCTAACTGATTGGGAGTAACGTGCGAAAAGACCGTGCATGGCTAACATGAGCGCGCCGGAAGCCTGAAGATTAAAGGGAGTTTAGAGGGTCGTGCTCCGGGCGACCCTAACGCCCGGACTTTTCCACTGCCGCAGCGGGAGTAGGCAAGGGGCGCAGTTTCACCTCGACGGTCTCCACTCCGCGCAGCACCACATCGCGGAACTGGATGCCGGCGCACTCCGCAGAGAGACTGGCATCATATTCCCGCACTCTGGGCAGCGCGGTGGCGTGGTCTAGGCGCAGGCAAAGAAAAGCGCGGTTCAGTCGGCGTTGGTCCCGGAATAGACTCCCGCAGTGCCCAGCGGCCCTTGCGGGAGAGGGCCGCGCGGCATCCGGCGTACTGGGTAATTCCATGACGACCCCGAGCGCGGTTGCGATTGGCTTTTCCGGAAGCGCGACGGACTTCCATGCCTACGCATTGGCCTCGACGGGAGAGAGGAGCGCAAATCCTCTGGGAGTATCGAGGAGGACGAGCGGCACTGCTATCGTGCCGCCGGTAGCCGCGGCGAACCATTTCCAGCAACGTGAAAGCATAAGAATCACAAGTCGCGCAGCGGTGCCGGAGATGGGGACTCCGGGCCGATGACGCGCTCTTTTTCCTGCTCCTGAGCTGGAGTCCGGCGCTTCCCGGGAGCAGGAGTGCTGACATTGACCTCCACGGCGGGATTGGTCGAAACCGTCTGGGTGTTGACCTGCGGCGGCAGGGTGCCAACCATCATGGTGGTGGCGGCATCCGGCACGGGCTTGGGCCAGAGCCAAAAGCCTGTCATAACAACTGCGTAGGCAGCGGCGGCGCCCCAAAGAAAAACCGGTCGGCGCGGGCCTTCCATCCATGCCTGCAGTCGCTCCCAACAAAGGCCCAGAGAACTGCGGCGCATGAGTTCGCCGCGCTGACGGCGCTGAAATTTCTCCAGAAACTCCCCTGCGAACTCCTCCGGCGGGTGTTCGTAGCGCTTGAGGCGCAACAGCTTGTGCAGTTTATCGTCTTTGTTCATGGCAATTGTGGTCTGGCTTAATTCATAAGGTCCGCCAGCAGGCCTTTGAGCTGACGGTGAGCGTAGTGCAGGCGCGAGCGGATCGTGCCCTCGCTGGTGCCAAGGATTTTTCCAATTTCGGCGTGGGCCATGCCCTGGATGTCGAACATAATGACCACCGCGCGGTGGGGCTCGGAAAGCTGCTGCAGGGCGTGGTTGAGATGCTGCTGTAGTTCATTGAGCCCGGCCTCGCGCACGGGATCGCTGGCGGCGGCAAGTTCCATGTAATCGCTGTCCTTTTCCACAGCCGTATCCATTTCCTCCAGACTGATCATCTGGCGGCGGTTGCGGCGCTTCAGGAAATTGAGGGTGAGATTGACCGCAATGCTGTGGATCCACGTGTGAAATCCGCTCTCGCCGCGGAATTTCCGTAGACTGCGGTAGGCGCGGGCGAAGACCTCCTGGAGCACATCAGCAGTGTCTTCCCGGTTGGCAGTCATGTTGTAGACTAGGGCGTAGAGCCGGGGCGTGAACTTGAGCACGAGGGAGTCGAAGGCAGCAGTGTCGCCAGCCTGAGAGCGCTCCACAAGGAGGCGGTCCTGTTCTTTTTCGGTGAAAGCGCCGTCGGTCATGCGTGGGGCAACGGTATCCGTGGCGAACAGGCTCAGGGCAAGGGCTGGTAATGTGGCAGTCAACGTGAGGGAGGGGCGGAAGTGGGCGCGGCGGAGAGGTCATCTTGGCTGCGGGTAAGCGACACGGAAACGGCCTCCGTATCCGGTAGAATGAATTTTCTCAGACTGACCCGCACGCCCTGCAGAGGGAATGCCGCGAGGAGGGCATAACAGAGCTGCTCCGCAAGCGTCTCGATGAGCTGGAAAACCCCGCTGGCCGCGGTGGCCCGGCAAGTCACGGCCGCCGCCGAATAATCTATGGTCCCCACCAGATCGTCCCCCAACCCGGAAAGCCGCCGCTGCGGCCACAAGGTAATGTCCGCCTCCAGCCGCTGAGGTATAGCACGCTCAATCTCCGGCACACCCACTCTTACCACGAGCCCGAGGCCGTGGATGCCGATGTGGTCCTCCTGTTCCGAGAATTTCATGCTTCCGGGTTGGACCTCCCCTACGCGGGGAGTGTTCAAATTTTTCTGAATTCGTCCGGTTTTGCTACCTCCTCAGCGTGATGACACACTCAAGGTGTTTCGTCTGAGGGAAGAGGTCGAACGGTTGGACGGCGGTGAGCTGCCAACCTGCATCGAGGAGCAGGCGCAGGTCGCGCATTTGGGTGGCGGGATTGCAGCTCACGTAAACGATAGTGCGCGGAGCGAAGGCGATGAGCTGGTTGAGGAAAACTTCATCGGAGCCGCGTCGCGGGGGGTCGATGAGCACAGCTGTATCGTGCGGAGGCAGGGAGATGTTTTCAAAAATCGCTTCGGCGCTGCCCGCCACAAAGCGACAGTTGGAGATACAGTTGCGGGCGGCGTTCCCGGCGGCGCGCTCCACAGCTGTAGCAGAGATTTCGATGCCAGTAACCGTTTCGAATTTCTCCGCCGCGAACAGGCTGAACAGTCCGCTGCCACAATAAGCGTCCACCATGTGCCGCACCCCGCCAGCGACAGCCTGGTCCACGGCGTAGGAAGTAAATGCCTCGAGAATGAATGGATTGTTCTGAAAGAAATCACCCGCAAGGAACTCGAACGTGAGCCCTCCCACACGCGTCAGTGCGGTAGCCTTCGGATCCGTAAGCACACCGGCTTCGGTATCACGCATGAGTAGCGTGGCGCCGCGCTTCCACTGGCGGGCCCGCACCGCAGTGCGCTCGCGATCAAGGGCCGCATTGATGGCGTCTGTAGCAATGTGGCACTGCGGCACGTCCACTATTTCCTGCCGCCGCCCATGACGGAGGAAGCCGATCTTCTGAATGGACCCATCGCGCTTCGGCTCAAAGTGCGGCGTGATTTTTGAGCGGTAGCCATATTCCCTCGGCGCGGTCATCACGGGAGCGACGGGGAATTCCATCTTCGCCATATGACGCAGGAGTTCCTCCACCTGGCGGCGTTTCCACGCCAGTTGCTCCGGGTATGCGAGGTGCTGATACTGGCAGCCTCCGCATTCACCGAATAGCGCACAACGGGGAGTCACCCGGTGGGGCGAAGGCCGGAGCACCTCTACCAGATCACCTTCGCTGAAGTTCTTGTCGTTCCGGTAAATGCTGACCCGCACCAGTTCCCCTGGCAGGGTAAACGGCACCATCACGACCCAACCGTCTACCCTCCCAAGCCCCTGACCCATATTGGTCAGTGTGGCAATCTCCAATTCAATCTCCTGATGGTAAGCAAATGGATGCGGGTGAAACTTCCGCGGCGGGCGCGAAGGGCGGGTCATGCCAGTTTATCGCGGCGCAGACTCGTGCCCAGCTTGATAAAGGTCAGGACGGAGAACACAAACGCCACGGCAAACAAAGTGGCCTGATACCATTTGTAATCCGCCAGCGTTCCGTCCGACACTTGTCGGGCGATGCTGAATGCCTTGTAGCCGCAGAAACTGAGCAGCAGAAAATTAAGAACCAGTCCCACCCAACCGCCCGCTTCCTTCCCCTTCCCTGCGATCACACCGCAAAGAAAAACGAGGAGGGCGGAAGCCCCCAGCGCAATGAGGCCGGTCTTGCCCGCCGCATACCAGCCAACGGTGCGGGCGTCGGGATTATAGAAAACGCTGGCGAGACCAATGACGAGCAGGTAACCCGCATACTGTTGGAGAGTGATGGCGATACGTTGCATAGATAAATTTTTCGAGGTTATATTTGTACCGGGGCCGAACGACTTACAACCGCCGTATTTGCCACGTAATTAAGAAGCCCCATCGGTAGCAGGGTGCCCCGTTAGGGCGGCGCGATGCTTCTTCCCTGCGGTTTTCCTAAGATACTGCGAATTAACGACTCCAGCGCGCACAAGCAGGCAGGGAGACATGGTCACTGATGGATTTGTAGTCTGTTTTGCCGATGGCTCCAATCATGCGGACGCCGGTCGCTTTTCTCCAGACGCGGCTCATGTATTCGCCTGAATGGCAACCCCAACTCTGCACCAGCGCCCGGCGAGTAAACAGACCTCGTTGTATGTGCCGAAGGTCAATACTGTGAAGGTAGCAGGTGCTCACGCCAAGAATGTCGGCGCTGTAGTCGAAAAGTAAGGCGTATTTGTTCGAGTGCACGAAGAACTCAAGATCCGCAATCTTGCGGCCACCCCGGTTGTTGAGATAGTCGATCAGGAAGTTCGTGTTGTTGAACCAGACAATGCGCGCCCCGCACTTGGCTGCGCGTTCGTTGATTTCGCCAATGCTGCAGCTGTAAGGTGGGAGGCGCACGGCGTCTTCACGATCGCGCAAATCATAAGCGGGGCGGTAAATTAACCATGTTAGCTGGGCCGCAGGACCATGCATCCTGCGGAGTTGCTCTAGGCGGATGTGCGCGGCTTTGGCGAAGTTGCCGCCGTAGCGGTCGTGCTGCTCCTCGGCCACACGGTAGTCCTCCCACTTCCGGAGCGAAGGCCCTCCGCTCACGATAATGAATTCCTCCGCCGCGTAATTGTGCTGTGCAAAGACACTGCCAGTGAGCGCAAGCAGGCAGAGGATGAGGAGGCGGACGGGGCGGGTCATAGCAGGTGGTTCTGGAACACTGTTAGCGATGCTGCCTCTGGCCGTGAAGGTCAGCAAGGCGATTCATGATGCGGCACGGCGCAACCGCAGGGCGTTGGCGATAACGCTCAGCGAACTAAAACTCATGGCCGCTCCGGCGATCATGGGGCTGAGCAGCAGGCCAGTGCACGGATAGAAGAGGCCGGCAGCGATGGGGATGCCGAGGGCGTTGTAGCCGAAAGCGAAGAAGAGATTCTGCCGGATATTGCACATGACGGCCCGGCTGAGATGGATGGCGCGTGCGATGCCGTGCAGATCGCCGCGGAGGAGCGTGATGCCTGCCGTTTGCATGGCCACGCCTGTGCCGGTGCCCATGGCGATCCCGACATCCGCCTGAGCAAGGGCAGGAGCGTCATTGATGCCGTCGCCGGCCATCGCCACCCGGGCACCCTGCTGTTGCAGTTCTTTAACGAGCGCGATCTTGCCCTGAGGACTTACCCCTCCGCGACAATCGCAGAGCCCGAGTTTGTCCCCCAGTGCTTTAACTGTGCGAGGATTGTCTCCGCTAACCACGATGATCACAATTCCTGCCTGCTGCACTTTCTTGAGAGCCTCCGCGGTGGTGGCTTTGACCGGGTCGGCGATAAAAAACACTCCCGCCGGAGCCGTCTCCACAGCAAGGAATACCGCAGTCTGCCCAGCCTCCTGAGCCGTGTGTGCCAGCAATTCCATTTTATCCATGCCCCACACCCCGCAGGACGTGAGCCACCCGGACCTTCCAAGCCTCACCATTTTCCCTGCCGTCATACCCATTACCCCGTCGCCGGTGATGCTTTGGAAGAATTCGATAGCGGGCAGTGTCAACCCCTTCTCCGCCGCCGCCCTAGTGATGGCGGCGGCCAGCGAGTGCTCACTACGGGCTTCCAATGCCGCAGCAATGGCGAGCACTTCGCCCCTCTGGAATGGGCCTTCCGTCTGAAGTTCCACCAGCGTAGGTCTGCCTTCGGTGAGCGTGCCGGTCTTGTCGATGAGCAGCGTGCCCACCCGCTCCAGCCGCTGCAGTTGCTCAGCATTTTTCACCAGCACGCCGAGCCTGGCACCCCGGCCGATGCCTGCCATGATGCTCATGGGAGTGGCCAGCCCTAGAGCGCAGGGACATGCGATGACCAGCACCGCCACGGCATTCATGACAGCAAAAGAAAGCCGCGGCTCCGGGCCGAACATCATCCAGAACGCAAATGTCAACGCCGCCGCCGCGACCACCACGGGCACGAAAACGCCAGCCACTTTGTCCGCCAGCGCCTGCACCGGAGCCCTGCTGCGCTGCGCCTCTCCCACCAACTTCACCATCTGCGCCAGCACCGTTTCCGCGCCAATATGAGCGGCGCGCATGACAAAACTGCCGGTGCTGTTCACCGTGCCGCCGGTCACTTTTGCGCCGGCGGTTTTCTCCACCGGCAACGGTTCGCCCGTAAGCATGGACTCGTCCACACTGGAGGCGCCTTCCGTCACTTCACCATCCACAGGAATGCGCGCGCCCGGCTTCACGCGGAGAAAATCACCAACTGCCACCTCCGCGAGCGGCACCTCCTCTTCGCTGCCCCCGTTCACCCTCCATGCAGTAGCCGGAGACAAGTCCAGTAATTCCCGCAGCGCATCTCCCGTGCGACGGCGGGCGCGGCCTTCCAGCACCTGCCCAAGCAAAACGAGCACCACAATAACCGCCGCCGATTCAAAATAAATCTCCTCACCTCCGTGGCCCTGCGCCGCCGCCGGAAACCACTGCGGCATCACCATGGCCGCCATACTGAAAATCCACGCGGCCCCCACGCCCAGCATAAGTAAAGTCCACATATTGTAGTGGCGGGAGCGCAGGGAATTCCAACCTCTTCGGAAAACCGGCGCGCCCGCCCACCAGACGACGGGTGTAGCCAGCGCGGCCTGCATCCAGCGGACTACGGGTGTGTGCAGCCAGTGGGCACTGCTCATCATAGGAGCCATGGCCAGCAGAAACAACGGCACGGCGAGAACGGTTCCCCACTTCAACCGACGCAGCAGATCCGCATCGCCATCATCCGCATCGACGCCCGGCGCCGCCTCCAGCGCCATACCGCAGACGGGACAGTCGCCCGGAACATCAGAGATCACGCCAAGGCACATGGGGCAAAAATACTGCGCGCCATCCGGAGGCTTCACTGGACTATGCCCGTGCGCGCCTTCGCAACAGGGCGGCGAAGCAGGCTGACAGTGGGGACACTCAGGTACTTTCATCCCTGCTGCTTATGTTCTCAGTTCGGCCCCTGCAATAACGCATCAGCCCGTGAGGAGCAGCATGAGTAAGGGAGCCAACACTGAAAACTTCACCCCTTGCCACCGCCCGCAGCGTCCCCCAACGGCCTTAATGTTCACGCTCCTTCAGACCGACACTGAAACCAAAGCCCGCCGCGGGCGAATGGTGCTGCCGCATGGCGTGGTGGAGACGCCAGTCTTCATGCCCGTTGGCACGCAGGGTAGCGTGAAGGGTGTCTCTCCGCTCGAACTGGAAGCGCTGGATGCGGAAATCATTCTTGGAAACACCTACCACCTCAATCTTCGTCCGGGCATGGAAACCATGCGCGAGTTCGGCAGTCTCCACCGCTTCTCCAACTGGCGCCGTCCCATTCTCACGGACAGCGGCGGATTCCAGGTCTTCTCGCTAGCCAAGCTGCGCAAAATCACGGAAGCTGGCGTCCACTTCCAAAGCCATATTGACGGCTCAAAGCACTTCATCGGGCCCGAGGAGAGCATGGAAATCCAAGCCACTCTCGGCAGCGACATCGCCATGCTCTTCGACGAGTGCCCGCCATATCCCGTGAGCGAACGCGATGCCGAAAAGAGTCTCGCGCTCACCATGCGCTGGGCCGCTCGCTGCAAGGACTGGGTCGTGCAAAAAGCCCCGTGCACTGACACCGGCAGACGCCAGATGCACTTCGGCATCGTGCAGGGCTCCAGCTATGCAGCACTGCGTGAGCGGGCCGCAAAAGAACTGAAGGCCATGGACTGGGACGGCTACGCCATCGGCGGTGTCAGTGTGGGTGAACCCGAACCGGAAATGATGCACGCCGTGGAAAGCGCCGAACCCCACCTGCCGGAGGACAAACCCCGCTACGCCATGGGTCTAGGCACGCCGCCGCAGATTCTGGAACTAATCGCGCGCGGCGTGGACATGTTCGACTGCGTGCTGCCCACCCGCCTTGCACGCCACGGCACGGCGTTCACTCCCGGCGGCACCATGAACTTAAAGAACCAGTGCTACACCGCGGACAAGCGTCCCATCGAAGAAGGCTGCGACTGTTATGCCTGCCGTGGATTCAGCCGCAGCTATATCCGGCATCTTTTCCGCGCAGGGGAAATCCTTGGCATCCGCCTCATAACGCTGCACAATCTTCACTTCTACCTCAACCTCGCCCGTCAGGCCCGCGGGCACATCGAGCTGGGCACCTTTGCCGCATGGCGCATCGCGTTCGTCGCGGGTTATGGTCCGCGGGGAAGCGGCGGAGATTGAGCAGCAGCGGCCGCAAAGGGCGGTCGGCTTAGTCAGGACGCAGGCCGAGGTTAGCGTATATTTCGCGCGTCGAGCTACTCTGATTGAGCGTGTAAAAGTGCAGGCCGGCCACACCGTTGTTGAGCAGGTCGGCACACTGGCTGGTGGCATAGTGGAGGCCCACGCGGCGCACGGCGTCGGGAATATCTCCGGCGCGGTCGATGGCTTTGAGCAGTTTCGCAGGGAAGACCGTACCGCCGCTAAGTTCCGCCATGCGGTTCATTCCAGAGGTGGTGGTAATGGGCATGATGCCGGCGATGATCGGCACGCGAATGCCGGCGAGTTCGCAGCGTTCGCGGAAGTCGTAAAAGTGATGATTGTCGAAAAACAGCTGCGTGCAGATGTAGTCCGCGCCGGCGTCCACCTTCGCTTTAAGGTGATCCATTTCCGTCAGGCGGTTGGGTGTGGCCGGGTGGCCCTCCGGGAATCCGGCCACGCCGATGCCAAAACCCCGCGGATCCGGATGCGCCACGGAACGGCTGAATTGATTGATGTAACCCACCAACCCGGCCGCAAAGCGGAAGGCGTCGGCGCTGCGGTCGCAACCGGCGCGGTCCCGCGGCGGATCGCCGCCAAGGGCGAGGATGTTGCTCACCCCTGCGGCAGCATAGCGGCCCAGAATTTCGGCGATCTCGCTCTCGCTGTGACATACGCAGGTGAGGTGGGGAATAGGATCGAGCTTTGTCTCCCGCTTGAGCCGCACCACGAGATCGTGCGTCATTTCCCGTGTCGTGCCCCCGGCTCCGTAGGTCACACTAACAAAATTCGGCTGCAGGGGCTCCAGTTGAGCAATTTGCTCAAACAACCGGTCAGCGCCCTCCGCAGTTTTGGGCGGAAAAAACTCGAAAGAAATGGTAGTGCGTCGTGCAGCGAGAATGTCGCGAATGTGCATGGCGTTTACTGGTGCGTGTTTTTGCCGGGCTCAAGCTGGATAAAGCAGGAAAAGTCGGCGCCCTATCCGGCAAGCGCCGCCGCACCAGCAGTCGCCGCAGCCGTGGCGGCAGTATTTCGCTGAACCTACAGCCGGAGAACGCGACCGCCCGCGAAATGCGGCTTTGCCAAAAGCTGCGGCGCTGCTCCATTCGCCCATCGCTTATCGGCCCGCGCAGAAACAATCCCATTCCTCCCCAATCATTCATGAAAAAGCATCCGCTCAGCCTTTCGCTGGCAGTTCTTATCAGTCTCACCGTTTCCCTCTCCGCTCAGGAGCAGACAGATGAAGCCACAACATCTCTCGGCGCCCAATACGAAGGCATCGTAAACATTGAGTGCAACTCCCTTGAGGTTGATTACCAGGCCCCATGGAATCCAGCAACACCCGGCGGCGGCACAGGCACGGGCTTTCTCATTGGGCCGAACCTCTTCCTGACCAATGCCCACGTCGTGAGCGATGCCTCGCGCCTAGTGATTCGCAAGGTGGGCGATCCCCAGCCCTACCGCGCCAAAGTGAAGCACATCGCCCACGATTGCGACCTCGCGTTGCTTGAACTTACCCAGCCGGTTAAGGCTTTCGAGAAAGTGAAGCCCCTGCAAGTAGGCGACGCCGTGCCCAAGCTGGACACGACCGTAAAGGTAATCGGATTCCCGATAGGCGGCGAACGCATCACTGTCACCCGCGGAGTCGTGAGCCGCGTGGACTACCAGGATTACAGTCACAGCGGGGTTGACCAGCACCTCGCCATTCAAATCGACGCCGCCATCAACCCAGGAAACAGCGGGGGCCCGGTGCTCCAAGGTAACAGCGTGGTGGGCGTGGCCTTCCAGGGTTATAGCGGCAGTGTCGCACAGAATACCGGCTACATGATTCCCACTCCGGTCATTCAGCGCTTCCTAAAGGATGTGGAGGACGGAAGTTACGACCGTTATGTGGACCTGAGTATCGCTCATTTCGAACTGCTTAATCCCGCCCAGCGCAAGGCTCTGGGGCTGCCGGATGACAGCATCGGCGTGCTTGTGGCCAATGTGGATGCCGAAGGTTCCTGCGCCGGTGTGCTCAAGCACGGAGATGTAATGCTGGCGATTGATGGCCACGCGATAAAAAGCAACGGCATGATCGAAATTGAAGGTGAGGAAGTGGAAATGGCCGAAGTGGTGGAGCGGAAGTTTTCCGGCGATAAACTCAAGCTCCGCTTCTGGCGCGACAAGCAGCAGCAGGAGGCGGAAATTACTCTCAAAAATGTCGAGCATCACCTCATGACCGCCACTAAGTATGAGTACAGGCCAAACTATGTGACCTTTGCCGGGCTGGTCTTCCAGCCCATGGGTGCAGGGATGATGGGAGCACACAACATCACCAATCTGCGGACCCGCTACTTCTACCAGTATTTCGCCAGCGACGAACTCTATAAAGTGAAGCCCCAGCCTGTGGTGCTAACGAACATCATGCCGGACAGCATCAACACCCACATCCGGGAATACACCGGTCAGATCGTGGACGAGATCAACGGCGTGAAGATCAAGAAGCTCAAAGATGTGACCGAAGCGCTGGCCAAAGACCCGGAGGGAGGGTGCATCACCATCCGCCTGCTCGGCGAGGGACGACCAATTGCGCTCGACAAAAAGGAGGCCGCAGCAGCGCAGCAGCGCATCCTGAAAAAGTATCTCATCGGGGAGCCTGCCTTCATCGAATAAGCCCTGTGCCCGCAACTAGCTCATTTTTGACACCCATGTTCGTCACCCGTTTCCTCATCGCCGCTGCTCTTGCCGCCGCGTTCTGTTTTACCTCTACCGCCGCAGCCCATGGCCCCTCCCCAGAGAAGTCCATGCTGCGCGTGAATATCACCAGCCAGGCTTGGAACTTTGCTCTGCCATGGCAGAAAATGAATCCCAGCACCCGCCGCGGACTTGGTGCGCTGTTGTCCGAAAATCGCGTGCTCGTCACCGCAGAACTCGCGCAGGACGCCAGCTACCTAGAACTAGAAATCGCCTCCAGCGGCCGCAAGCTTGTGAGCAGAGTCGAAGCCGTCGACTATGAGTTGAACCTCGCCACAATCGTGCCCGTAGAAGATCCCGGTGATTTCTTCGCCGGCATGGTGCCGCTAGAAGTGGACACCTCGCTCAAGCCCAAAGCCCCCCTGACAATCTGGCAGTTTGAAGCCAACGGGGCGCCCGTCTCCTCGACGGCGGAACTTTCCCGCGCGGATCTCGCCCCTTACTTCCTCGAAGACACCAGCCTTCTGATCTTCCAGGCCAATGGCGCCGTGCAATACCGCGCCGGCACCTTTACCCTGCCCGTCGTGCATGAAGGAAAACTCGCTGGTATGCTCATCCGCTACAACAGCCGCGATCAGGTCAGTGACATCATCCCGCCATCGATCATCGACCGGTTCCTGAAGGACGTAGAGACCGCGCCCTACGATGGCGTGCCTAATTTCGGCGCCAAAACCGCGCAGACCCTTGACCCCCAGTTGCGCCGGCTACTCAAAATCGACTCACTGGAAGGCGGTATACTTATCACCAGCGTTACACCTGGATTTTCCGCTGAGAAGTCCGGACTCAAGGAAAACGATGTAATTCTGGAAGTCGCCGGTCACAAGATCGATAGCCGCGGTAACTACACCGATCCCGACCTAGGCCTACTTTCGGCGGGCCATCTGATCCGCAGTGCTCCGGTTGGCGGCATCGTCAAAATGAAGATCCACCGCGACGGTAAACCGGTGGACGTGGATGTCAAAATGGAGCGCCGCCCGGCGTCCGACTACCTTGTCGATCCCTACATGTTCGACCGCGGCCCGCGTTACCTGCTACTGGGAGGTCTGCTGTTTCAGGAACTTACTCAGCCGTATCTCCAACTGGGCGGCCGCGAGTGGCGCGAACGTTCGCCGTTCCGTCTGCTTTTTGCCCGTGAAAACCAGGAGGACTTCCTCCGTGAAGGTCGCCGCAAGCTCGTCTTCCTCAGCGGCGTCCTCCCCAGTCCCAGCATTCAGGGCTACGAGAGTCTGCGCAGTCTCATCGTGACCAAAGTGAACGACGTTCCCGTGAACGATATCAAAGACCTCGCCGGAGCCTTTGCGGCTCCTATCAATGGCGTGCACAAGATCGAGTTCAGCGACTTCCCGAAACTCATCCATGTGGACGCCGCCGCCGCGGAACAGGATAACAAGGAATTCCTGCCCGCCCGCTACCGCATCAACAAGCTCCAGCGCCTAGAGTGAGGACCGGTGGCACTTCGCGCGGCTTTTAGCTCGACTAAGGAGAATCCGCCGGATAACTGGACAGAAAACCGGACCGACCAATGAACTGTCCCTACTGCCAAAGTCCCGTGCACGAAGACTCCCCCGCCTGCCCCCGCTGCGGGCTAACGATGGAGAAGGCATCAGCATTTTTCGGCGCACCACCGAGGCTCGATTCGGGAGTAAGCGACAACGCGGGCGTGCTCTCCGGCACTGACGCGCGCCGCCTGAATCGCGCCATCAAGAGCTTTGAGCGGAAGTTTCCACAGGCCGGATTTACCGCCGCCTTTATAGCTCTGCCCGGAGACACTCTTGGCCCGGCCTATACCATGTGGGTCTTCAATCGTTGCCATCCGGGCGCAGGCGAAATATCCGGCAGCGGCAACCGCCACGTGCTTCTGCTGGTCGACGTATCCGGCGGCGGCGCGTGGATGACACTGGGCTACGGCCTTGAGCCCTTCGTCGGCGCCCGCCATCTCCAGCGCTGCCTTGATGCCGCCTATCTGCACTTCGCCACCGGACGCTGGGCGGAGGGTGCCCATGCGGCAATCGCTGAACTGAATGGGCTGCTTCGTGAAATTCACACTTCCCTGCCCCGCATCTTCGGACTGACCACGGAATCGAGCCCATCCGCCACCAGATAAACCATGAGTAACACCGATCCCAATCGCCCCGAACGCCAGCGTATCCTTGCCGCAGTGGAAGGCTACGCCGATCTCGGGCTGCACGACATGGCGTGGGAGCAATTTGCCACGCTGAACGCGGCGGATCGTAACAGACCAGAGGTCCACGAAATGGAGCTTTGTCTCTTCATCCGGGAGCGACGCTGGGACGAAGCTATTCCCTTGGGGCTGCGACTTTGCGAGGCTCCCGGCGAGCGCCCCGCCGTCTTCATTCACACAGCCTACGCACTGCACGAGTCCCGTCGCACGGAGGAAGCCCGCACCCTGCTCACCCGGGCCCCCGTTTCCCTTCAGACCGACCCGCTTTTTCACTACAATATGGCCTGCTACCTCGCGGTCCTCGGGCAGCCTAGGGATGCGGAACCCCTGCTCAAAAAAGCGCTTAAGATGGATGAAAAACTCCGCCGCTACGCACGAACAGACCCGGATCTCAAGGACCTGCGCAGCATCCTGTGACGCCGCAAAGCGCAGCGGGCCTGAATTGAGAGAGCCCCAAATTTTTGTTTAGCGAGTGTAAAGGTGATTGCTCACCACCCCAGAAAC
The DNA here is from genome assembly GCA_945861415.1 of Akkermansia muciniphila. Lineage (GTDB taxonomy): Bacteria > Verrucomicrobiota > Verrucomicrobiia > Verrucomicrobiales > V1-33 > V1-33. The sequence goes on from CAMAUV010000003.1 coordinate 68,446, forward strand.
GGCTTTGATGGCGCCAACACCTTATATCATCTTATGCACCGAGACATTCTTGATTACCTCTCTGCCACGCGCGAACATGGCGGCTCTGACCTTCACATGACAGTGGGCGCGCCGCCGGCGGCCCGTATCGACGGCAAGTTAGTGCCGCTGGAAGACTACGACGTGGAACCGCAACGCTGCCGGGAACTGATCATGGCTATCCTCACGGACACGCAGCGCGCCAAACTGGAGAAGGACTGGGAGCTGGATTTCGCGCTCAATGTGGAAAATGTGGGCAGGTTCCGAGGAAACGCCCACATTGTGCGGGGCAACGTGGAGGCCGCCTTCCGCTATATTCCGTCGGAAGCCCCGGAACTGGAGAGCCTCGGGCACTCAGAAACAGTGGCGAATTTCTGCAAAGCCACGCATGGCCTGCTGCTGCTGACGGGGGTGACCGGCACGGGCAAAAGCACGACGCTGGCCGCCATGACGCGCCGCATTCTCGAAACACGCTCGAACATCGTGGTGACCGTCGAGGACCCCATCGAATACGCGTTCGAGCACAAATACGGGCTCATTAAACAGCGTCAGATCGGGCACGATACCCACAGTTTCCCCGCGGCCATCCGTGCAGCCCTGCGGCAGGATGTGGATGTGCTTATCATTTCCGAAATGCGGGATCAGGACAGCATCGCCGCGGCGCTTACGGCTGCGGAGACCGGACACCTTGTTATTTCCACGCTGCATACGCGCAGCTGTGTGGGAGCGCTGGACCGCATCGTGGACGTGTTCTCCTCAAACCAACAGGCGCAAATCGTCACGCAGATGGCGGGGGCTCTCATCGGGGTCGTGTCCCAGAGGCTTTTCCCGCGCGCGGACGCACCGGGCCGGGTAATGGCGACCGAGGTGATGGTGGTGAACGATGGCATCCGGGCCGCGATCCACGATCACCGGTTTGAGCAGGTCTACAGTCTGATGCAGGTGGGAGCGTCCTCCGGCATGCACACCTTTGACGACAGCCTGCTGCACCTTTGCTGTAACGGCTACATGACGCTGGATGAGGCCATGCTCAACGCTCGCAATCCCCCAACACTTCAGTCCGAGTTTCAAGAGTACCTGCGAAAACAGGCCGCACGCAGCAAGTGAACTTCAGCCTTTAGCCTTTCCCCGCCCCATGCCCGACCTAGCCGGATGACCCGCCGTTGATTGCGGGGTTCATCATGGGCCTGCTCACCGTCGCGCAGGAGAGCAAGGGTTCGCTACAATTCCACACAGATGTCTCGGCCTACTGGATTCTGGTCTAAGGGCTCGCACTGCTGGCCACGGGATCATTCTTACCACGCTCCATACAGGCGCTGGGCGGAGGATTTTTTTGCTTTCGGCATTCTGACTTTCCTGCCATCCGTGCGTGAATGGTATGGCACGCATTACCCCAAAGAGTGACAGTATCCTGCGGCGGTCCTGCATATGGCGTTCTCGTTTAGCTTGCTGCACATTATTTACGCCGCGGCAGTCTGATCCGAGTCCCACCGCGACTCCGCCGCAGGCACCAACCCGTCGCTTCCGACCGCAGAATGATCGACTTTTCACAACTCGATAAAACCATCCACGAAAAAAGCCGACTCGCCATCATGACCCTGCTCGCGGCGCAGACCTCATGGCCTTATCAGGACCTGAAATCCCAGTTCGGCATGAGTAGCGGCGGCCGCTTTCTCAGGCGCGCACGCTGGTCAAAGCCGGGCTGCTGAGCGAGTCGCGAGAAATCAAAGGACGCCAGCAAACCAACTACACACTGACTCCGGAGGGACGCGAGGCCTTCCGGAAATACCTCGAAGTGCTGGACGCCATCGTGGCCGCAGCGCGGCGGTATATTCGGGCCGGGGGGAGAGTGAAAGCGGATTTGCATCGGGCCGCATCTCTGCTCCTGTGAGCGCGCCATGATCCGCTCAACCACTATCTTTCTCGCTTCAATTCCCCTCTCACTCTTCGCCGCCGACTGGCCGCAATTTCGTGGGCCTGCCGGCGATGGTCACGCCAAAGTGAAAAACCTGCCGCTGGAGTGGAACGGGAAAAAGAACATCGCATGGCGCGCCGAAATTCCCGGACGCGGCTGGTCTTCACCAGTTCTGGTGGACGGCAGGATCTACCTCACCACTGCCGTGGTCACCGCAGGCGACGAAGCCAGTCCGAAAGCAGACCGGTCGTTACGTGCGCTTTGCCTCAGCGCTGCCGAGGGGAAGATTCTTTGGGATCAGGAAGTCTTCGCTCAGGAAGGGGCGACGGCTCCGGGTTCCATTCACCGCAAGAATGGACACGCCAGTCCCACAGCACTGGTTGCAGACGGGAAAGTGTATGTTCATTTTGGCCATCAGGGTACCGCCTGCCTCACGCTGGACGGCAAGAAGGTGTGGGAAAACCGCTCACTGTTTTATGAGCCGCAGCACGGCAACGGAGCCTCGCCCATCCTCGTAAACGGCAAGCTCATCTTCTCCTGTGACGGAAGCAAAGAGCAGTTCGTCGCGGCGCTCCAGGCAAGCAGTGGTGAACTGGCATGGAAGTTCACAAGGCCCACGGAGGCGAAGCGACCATTCGCTTTCGCCACCTCCTCGGTATTCACGGTGAACGGCAAGTTGCAGGTAGTCTCGCCCGGTGCGGACATGGTGAACGCGCTGGATCCGGACTCCGGCAAGGAAATCTGGCGCGCGGCTTATGAAGGCTACTCCATCGTGCCCAAGCCGGTGATGGGCGACGGACTGATCTATATCAGCAGTGCTTTCGACACACCTGAAGTGCTGGGCATCGACCCCACGGGCACAGACGACGTGACGGATACTCACGTGAAGTGGGTGGAGACGAAGTTCGCCCCCAAGACCCCGAGCATGATTTTTGATGACGGCCTGCTCTACCTTGTCACCGATAGCGGACTGGTCGCCTGCCGTGAAGCAAAAACCGGCAAACTGCTTTGGGAGAGCGACCGCATCCTGCGCGATTGCTCCGCTTCCCCTATCCTCTGCGAAGACAGGCTCTACGTACTGGATGAGTTTGGGAAATGCGCTATCTTCGCCGCAGGCCGGGAGTATAAGCACCTCGGCACCAGTGAAATCGCCGACGAAAAGACGCTGGCCAGCATTGCAGTCGATGACGGCACGATCTATCTCCGCGGAGAGTCGGCGCTTTACCGCATCAAGGCGCAGTAAGACTATGCGCCGCATCCTCGCATTCCTCATGGCGCTCACCATCTCTGCTGCGGCTGCTCCGGGACTCACCCGCGAACAGGCCTCCCGATTCGCCGCACTGGCAATGAAGGGCATCGCGAAGGAATTCCCCAACAAAATGGACCATGTCATGGATCGTCCGGATGCGGTGAAGAGCCCGAAGCAGTTGCACCCCGCCTTCTACGGCTGCTTTGACTGGCATTCCTCTGTGCATGGCCACTGGATGCTCATCCGGCTGCTCAAGCTGCATGCGGAGTTGCCGGAAGCCGCCGCCATTCGCGCCGGGCTGCGGACGAATCTTACCAAAGAAAACCTCGCCGTGGAGACAGCCTATTTGAAGCGCCCCGGCACAGGCAGCTTTGAACGCACCTACGGATGGGCATGGCTACTCAAGCTGACAGAGGAACTCCATGGCTGGGACGATCCCGACGGCAAGGCATGGGCTGCGAACCTTGCTCCGCTGGCGGAGGCTTTCGTGCAGCGCTATCTTGAGTTCTTGCCTCGGCAGACCTATCCCATCCGTACCGGCGTGCATCCCAATACGGCTTTCGGGCTCGCCTTCGCGCTAGATTTTGCGCGCACCACCGGCCGCAAGGACCTCGAGAAACTGGTCGCGCAGCGTGCAAAGGATTACTTTTCTGCCGACAAAAACTACCCGGCCTCATGGGAGCCAGGTGGGGAGGACTTCTTCTCGGCCGCGCTGATGGAGGCGGACCTCATGCGCCGTATTCTGCCTGTCGAGGAATTCCGGGTCTGGTTCCGCGGCTTTCTTCCGGAAGTGCCCGCATCGCTGCTGACTCCGGCTATCGTCTCCGACCGCAGCGATCCCAAAATCGTGCATCTCGACGGCCTCAATCTCTCCCGCGCCGCCTGTCTCTGGAGCATTGCCCGCGCCTATCCAAAAGGCGACCCTCTCCGCGCACTGCTGGGGGATTCCGCTCAGCGTCACGCGGACGACTCGCTGCCGCATGTGGCCAGCGGCGACTATGCGGGCGAGCACTGGCTGGCGAGCTTCGCGGTCTGGATGCTTTCAGCCCGGGAGTAGAAAACTCTTCATCGTTTCCTTTGGCATCCGGGAAAATCCGCGCCACTGACACGGCATGAGCAGACCAGACGGACGTGCCACAGATCAGATGCGGCCTATCAAATTCATCCCTCACATCGCCCCCAACGCCACCGGCAGCGTGCTGTGCTGCTTCGGCAAAACGTGGGTTATTTGCACCGCCACGATCGAAGAGAACGTGCCTCGTTGGATGAAAGAGCAGAATGTGTCCGGCGGTTGGTTAACTGCGGAGTATTCTATGCTGCCTGCCTCGACTCATGACCGCAAGGCGCGCGACATCAGCAAGGGCCGCCTTGACGGTCGCAGTTCAGAGATTCAGCGCCTCATCGGCCGGTCACTACGGGCCGTAGTGGATCTCAAGGAACTGGGCCAGCGCACGCTTTGCATCGACTGCGACGTGCTTCAGGCCGATGGCGGCACACGCACTGCCAGCATCACCGGCGCCTGCGTGGCCAGCGCACTGGCTTTCGACAAACTGGTCGGCGCAGGCAAAATTAAGAAGACCCCGCTGCGCCGCATGGTGGCCGCCGTCAGCGCCGGCATATGCAAGGATGAAGCCTTGCTGGATCTCAACTACCCCGAGGACAAAGATGCCGCTGTGGATGCGAATTTCGTCATGGATGAGGATGGCAACTTTGTTGAATTGCAGGGCAGCGGCGAGGAAAGCACCTACACTTCTGCGCAGTTCAACACCCTGCTCGCTCTCGGTCAAAAGGGCATCAAAGAACTTTGCGATCTCCAGCGGGCAGCTATTCGCGCCGCCGTAGAGTCCGCCAGCACCGATGCGCTGCAGTCTCTCGCAACGATGTTTGGGAAGAGGTAAGGTTGTTCCGGTTCAAACAACAAGATAGGAACCACTGACCTAAGTTCAGTCATTGAACGCAGCAGAGCACGCCCTGAAATTGATCAGGCTCTGTCCCGCAGATGCTGAATAGCGCGCTCGACCGCAGCCCCGTCCATCTCATGAACCTCAAGGGCACGGCCGGGCTCCGTGACGAGGGTGATGGTTAGCTCGCCGCCGAGGTGCTCGCGGAAGTCCTCCAGACCGCGTAAGACGCTGAGCTCGCCATCCGGTTCACGGGCGGCCAGTGCTTCGTGCCACAGGCAAAATCCGGCAGCTTCAATCAATTTCAGGATTCGCGAGCAATTCTCCTCGCTTAGCCGGCCGGTGTGTTGTGCATATAAGAGATCAACAGCCATGCCAATGGCCACCGCTTTGCCGTGGCTGAGTGCAAAGGCGGTCATCGGCTCAAGCTTGTGGGCGATCCAGTGGCCGAAGTCGAGTGGCCGGGCGGACCCGAGCTCAAACGGATCGCCGCCAGTGCAAATGTGGCGCACGTGCAATTCCGCACTGCGGCGAATGAGCCGACGCAGCAGCGCATCGTCCAAGGCGCCGAGGGCCGCAGCGTTTTGCTCGAGCTCTCCGTAAAACTCAGCGTCCCGGATGAGGGCGACCTTGATGGCCTCAATGACGCCATCCCGCTTGTCATCTGCGGGCAAAGTCTGGAGAAAGCGATGGTCGTTCACCACCGCCTGCGGAACGGCGAACGAGCCCACCCAGTTTTTCTTGGTAAAGAAATTCACACCGTTCTTCACCCCCACTCCTCCATCGCCCTGGCTGAGTGTCGTCGTGGGCATTCGCACGTGCCGGATGCCCCGGTGGGCCGTGGCCGACGCAAATCCGGCGAGGTCGAGCAGGGCTCCCCCACCGATGGCGATGAGCGTACTATGCCGGTCAATGCCCGCCGCGTTGATGGCCGCCCACAACCGCTCCACAAGCGGCCAGTGGTTTTTGCACGCCTCGCCACCTTCGACCACCAGCGGAGCCCCGGAAAGCCGGTGGCTCCCTCCATTCTGAGCAAACCATGCAGAGATACTCTCAGCGAGCCCGGCGTGCGCCAGAGCCACGGCAGCCTCCAGCACCACCAGCACTTTGCGGGACCGGGTGGGCGATCCGGCACCCTCCAGCGCCCGGGTGACTACGGAGTTTCCGGAGTCAAACGCCCCCTCAGTGAAGAACACACGGTGCGGGTATTGTAGCTGGACGGTCTCTTGGATGACGAATTCTGACATGAGCGGGCCGGAGGAAACGCAGCTGTGGCCCGGTTGCTTACGGGAAATGGAATTTTTCCCTCGTCAAGGCGACGGCTGACCGCACCTCATCTTCCCCCACTCCTGACAATACGGAAATACTCCTCCATATCCCCGAAGTTGTTCTCCCATGTCGTATACATGGCGCCCTCCATCCCCCGGAAGACCTTCCCATGACCCGGCAAAATCCCCGCAGGCGAGGCAGTAATGGTCGCGGGCATTGTGGTGAGGGGTGAACATATCACTCCAGACGTAAATTCTCGCCGCCGGATCGATCTCCCGCAGGATGTTCACACACGTGCGGGCATTTTCGGCGAGCGGTTCCCCTGCGCTAAGGCCCCAAGCGCGACAGGAAGCACAGTGATTCCAGACACGCACCTCGTCATGGCTCATCATGGAGCCGGAAGGTTCCCCCAATGCGTTCACGCGTTTCGCCTGATCCCGCAACTGTAACACGGCACGAGGTTCGGAAGGGCAGATCACCGCCTGATCGTCGTGGACAGTCGCCGCACGGTAGTAGCTGGCGAGCAGCCGCGTGTCGTCCGGAAGCTTTTTCTCCAAAAGGGGCGGTTCATGCCAAACGATGAGCACACCGTTGTAGGGTTTTATGCCCATGAGAGGGTCGCTGAGCTTTGCAAAACCCCTCCCTTCTACCAGCGAATTGCCGGCCGCAGTCACAAGCAATGGTGCACCCTCCCGGCGGACCAGATTCAGAAACGCCACCTCTCCGAGCTTAGCGTCATCCCACCAGAGTTCGCCTGTCTTTCCGTCCCAGCATTCCAGATAAAGCGTCGCCTCTGCGCAGCCCTGACTGTTGAAGACCACGTGATAATCCGTCCAGCCCTGAGTCTTCGCCACTTTGAGGTAATCTGAGCAAAGCCAGCGCCCGTTGCCATCCATGAACTTCGGGTCGGGCGTTCCGGAAAACTCTTTCGTCTTCACGCGAATTGAAAGGTGATACTGCCGCCATGGCTGGGCCTTCACTCTCTGAGTGATGCGGGCGTTTTGACCGCTGGGGTCTTTGACATACGCGACACCATCTTTGGAAATCACGTTGTCGTCCTTCCAGCCCCACAGGGCCAGATCGCTCATGTCGCCGCCTTCCAACGCAGGCTCAACGGCGGTGTTCGCGCGAGCAATGAGCGCCCGGAGTGTTCCTCTGTCGACCGCGATACTAAGGCGCGGTCCACCAACTTACTGCTTCCCTCGCATCTGAGACTGCCTTAAGGTGATACTAACATGAACCGCCGAAAACTTCTTGCCGCCGCCCCTCTCGCTCTCGCCGCCAGCCGCCTCACCGCTACCGATGCCCCGTCGGCAGCCGGGGTTGCCAAACCCAGTCACAAATACCGAATCGGTGTCAGCACTTACTCCTTCTGGCACTTTGACCAAACCACCGACATATGGCGGGACATCAACAAGTGCCTTGAGGCCGCCTGCGAGATGGGCTTTGACGGCCTTGAAGTGCTTCAGGTGCAAATGACCAACAGCAGCCCGGCCGCGCTGCGCAAAATCAAGAGCCGCGCCTTCACCCTCGGACTCGACCTCATGGGATTTTCGACCCACCAGTCATTTGTTTTTCCCGAGGAGCAGAAACGCACGGACAACATTCTCAAAACCACCCAATTTCTTGAACAGGCCTACGAACTCGGCATCCCGACCATCCGCGTGAACACCGGTCGATGGGGCACGAGTAAGAATTTCGACGCACTCATGGCAAACCGCGGCATCGAGCCCCGCCTCGAAGGTTTCACGGACAATGACGGCTTTAAGTGGGTTATCGACAGCTTCGAAAAACTCATCCCTGAAGCGGAAAAGCGCGGCGTGATCATGGGCCTCGAAAACCACTGGGGTCTCGGCATTGATGTGGCCGGCGTTAAGCGTGTGGTCGACGCGATCAAGAGCCCATGGCTGCAGGTCACCCTAGATACCGGCAATTTTCTCGAAGATCCCTATGACCGCCTAGCTCAGCTCGCGCCGCAAACCGTGCTCATGCAGGCCAAAACCTACTACGGCGGCGGACTTTGGTATTCGCTGGATCTGGACTACGACCGGATCGCCAAAATCATGCGCGACGCTGGCTACCGCGGCTACATTTCACTCGAAATGGAAGGCAAGGAAGACCCGCTCAAAGCAGTGCCAAGGAGCCTAGAGCTGCTGCGCAAGCATTTCTCCTGAACCCGGGAATACACCATGCCGCAGCCGGTCTGCCGAGCCGCGTTCCGGTTCAAATTGAGCCTCAAATTCTCAACTCGCGGGCGCTGAGGATTGCAGGGTGCCGTGTGAGATCCGCAAGTACTGCATCGCCCACAGTTCCATCGACGTTGAGCACCGTCAGGGCTACGCCACCCGAACTGTCACGGCTGAGTGACATGTTGGCGATGTTCACCTTATGCTGTCCCAGAAGCGTGCCTACGGCCCCGACGATGCCGGGCTGGTCACGATTCTCGTAGATGAGGAGTGTTCCTTCCGGATAGGCTTCAATGCGTCGGCCGTTGATGCCAACGATGCGCGGGCTCTTGCCGAAGAAGGTGCCGGCCACAGTGGCGCGCTGTTCGCCGCTACCGGCAGTGACTTCCACCAGTTCCGTAAATTCCGCTGGGGTGGCTAAGCGGCTTTCTGTAAGTCGCAGGCCCATGTTTTCGGCCACTGACGGAGCGTTCACCCAATTCACGCCCTCGCTGTAGGCGACTTCGAGGTAACCCTTGAGCACCGCGCGGGAAATTAGCGTGGTATCCATTTCGCTAACTTTGCCACTATAGTTTACGCGAAGTACTTCCGACTGCTTGGGCGCGAGTTGTGCGGCTAGGCGGCCGAGGGTTTCGGCGAAGGTGAGATAGGGCCCGATGGCGTCGAGCGTCTGGCGGTCGACACTTGGCATGTTCACGGCATTTGCCACGATGCCGTCCACTAGCGCATCCTTCAGGAGTTGGGCGACTTCAATGCCCACATTTTCCTGCGCTTCTGCGGTGCTGGCACCAAGGTGAGGGGTGAGCACTACGTTCGGCAGCGCCAAAAGGGGATCGTCCTTGGCGGGCGGCTCGTTTTCAAACACGTCGAGCGCAGCACCGGCCACGTGACCACTTTGCAGTGCCTCCACCAGCGCGGCTTCCTCAACAAGGCCGCCCCGGGCGCAATTGATGATGCGCACGCCCTTCTTGCACTTCGCGATGCGCTCTCTGTTCAGGAGATACTTCGTCTCTTTAGTGAGCGGCATGTGCATGGTGATGAAGTCCGCATCTGCGATGGCCTCCTCTACCGTCTGCATGAGTTCGATGCGCAGGATCTGGGCTCGGCTCGGGCTGAGATAGGGGTCGTAGGCCACAACCTTCATTCCGAAGGCCATCGCGCGGCGGGCGAATTCGGTGCCGATGCGGCCCATGCCGAGAATGGCGAGCGTCTTACCGTTTAATTCTACTCCTTCAAAGCTCTTCCGTTCCCACTTTCCGATCACCATGCTGGCGTGTGCCTGCGGAATGTGCCGCGCAAGGCTCATCATCAAACTGAACGCATGCTCCGCAGTGCTCACGGTATTCCCGCCGGGCGTGTTCATAACAATGACGCCGTGTTTGGTAGCGGCCGCGAGATCGATGTTGTCTACCCCCACACCGGCGCGGCCCACGGCTTTCAACTTCGTGGCCTTCTCAAGTACGGCGGCGTTGATTTTGGTCTGGCTGCGCACCGCGATCCCGTCGTACTCGTGCGCTGTGGCCAGCAATTCATCCGGTTTGATGCCAATTTTCACCACCACCTCAAGTGACGGGCAGGCCTGAAGATCTGCGATACCTTTTTCTGAAATTGGGTCAGCGACGAGTACTTTCTTTTTATCCATGTAAAGTTGTTAGTAATGCACTATGGGCGTATGCTCGGTTACATTATGCAACCAAGCAGTTCTAATATACGCTAATTTATAAAAGTAATGACCGCACTTGAGGCTACCCAAGTGCGGTCAAAAAGGTGTCAAAATTCGAGAACCGACTAACGGCGGCGGCGCGCGAGACCAAGAACGCCCATCAATGCCAATACGGCACTTGTGGGTTCAGGAATTCCGTACAATTTAAGATAATCGTTTCCTGTCGCATTATCAATTTCAGTGCCGACGATCGTATTGATTAATGCGGGGCTACCTGCAATAGCATTGACACTGCTTGCAGCAGTCACATCAGCAGGGAAGAGCCAGTTAGTTCCACTAGCGGTCGTGCCTGTGTAGAAAGCGTATTCTGTAGCATTATCAAGATTAGGAGTATTTCCGATGAGGACGTAAATCTGACGAGTATTGAAATCATCTACAGTTGTGCCCGCGGCTCCGGCGGTAGCAGTCATTGCTGTGCCGTTAGTAATCTTAGCTCCAGCGGCATCACCATTTGCGGTAGTTCTTGCAAACTCCTTGAAGCCAGACCTGATTTCTGCAAAAGTGGCAGTGCTAGAGGGCAGCTGGCCAGAGAATGAACCGACAGCATATTGAACAGTAGTTGTAATCAAACTTCCTGAAAGACTCTGGAGGCGAACCCCAGCAGCGAATCCAGTGCCAGTAACGATTGAAGCACCTTGTGCAGAGCAAAGCATCGCTGCAAAAGCAGCTGCGATAGTTAGTTTTTTATGCATAGTGTAGTAAATGATTGAATGTTGATTGAATAACGAATTTATGGAGCAATTGTGACAGCCGGCACCGTAAGGATCGCTGCAGTTGGCGATTTACGGCTGAGGATCACGCCTTCATACTCAGGGACGTTTTTGTCGTCTTGCGAATTAGTTCCGGGGTCAAAAAAGCCCGAGGCGCCCGTAGCCGCAGCGTCGGCGGCAAAGAATGTGAGGAGAGCTTGGGAACCTCCGGAGGGAGCGAGGAGGAACTGAATTTCGTCAGCGTCAGCAGTGCTAGTCCCCTGCAATACTCCAGTTGTGGTGACTCCAGTGTTGAACCCGGAAGCCCCGAGAGTGACGCCAGTGGCGCGCATAGGGGCAATCCAGTTGGTTCCAGTGAAGACGTCAATTTGCGTCTTCGTAGTTTTGACGTGACCAACTGATATCATGGAGGCACCAGACGTCAACTTACGAACAACTTGCACTGCAGTGCCGGGGACGATAGCCACATTGTCGGCAGAGCCACCACCCGGATCAAACCAACCGTCAGTGGGAGCTCCATCGGCACCGGTTGCATAGAAATAGCTACGCACAGCCTGCGGGGTAGAGCCTGAATCAAGAATCTGAACTTCGTCCGCATTGTCGGTACCCGTACCCGTATCGAGGCCAGCGGCATTTGCCCCCATCAACCCGAGGATAGTCATGTGTTTGCGGACAATAAATGATGTGCCAGCACCGGCACTGGCAGGCAAAGCATCTTTCGTTGTGATAGTGCCAGCGGTTGAACTCTGAATAGTGCTCCACCAACCTTCATTAGGTCCGGACTTAATTTCTAAATAACTTGATTCATCAAGTCCCGCAGTTGCGCCAGTGGCTTCTACGCTAGCGGTGCCGCCAGCATTGACAGTAACTGCAGCGAAGTCAGTTTTGTTGACCAAAGTCGCGGCGACAAGAGTAACCGAGGGAATGGTAGCAGAGACCGCAGCATTGATCGGATGAGTGATGTAGCCTACGGGATCAGTGACAGCGGTTTGGGCATAGGAACCCGAGACTGCCGCGAGCGTGGTCGCACTAATGATGAGGGAGAGTTTGGTTTTCATTGGTTTGGTGGGTGGAATTTGGCGGAATATAGTGCGATATTAGAAGAAAATTGGCGGATTGTAAAGGATTTCGTGCGGAATTCCCGCATTTTTTTGCGAAGGGTTCAATCCTTGCCGTGATTTACATCGCAGTAAACTTACCGTGAGCAAGTTACACGAACCGTTTCGGGGAAAGGAAAGGGTAAATCCTGTAAAAGTTTAGTTCAAATTCGCAATTCTGAATGATGGAGGGGTAGGCCCTCATTAGCTTTCGAGGCTACTTGCGCCCCTTATTTTTCCGCGGTGTTGCGCTTTGGACCTCTACGGGAAGGCCGGCATCAGGAGTGTCGAAGGGGACATCTTTCTCATAAGTGGGGAGGACGACGTCTTTGGTGATGCGTTCGGGCTTGGCAAATTCGATGGCTTCGGATCCGACAACGGTGCGCTGAAGCTCACTGACATTCACATCCACCATGTCATCCGCAGTCTCGATAATGCGGGCCTGCAGGAGGACAACGAGTTCTCGGCGGCGCTTATCGCGGTTGTTAGAGCCGGTGAGATATTTGAGCACCGGAACCTTGCTCAGGAAGGGTAGTCCGGACTGGGATTTGGAATCGGAGTCCGAGATTAATCCGCCAAGGACAAGGATTGCTCCATTGGGCACAGTGATACGAGTATTGAGTTCTTGGGTGGCAATGTTAGGAATGGCATTTCCATTGATGACGGTTTCGCCGTTTATAGTGTCGTTAAGCTGATCAACCGTCAGGGTGATTTCGTTCTTGGAGTTGATGAGGGGCGTCACACCCAAAGACAGAACAACGTTTTCGTATTCGATGCTGCTGTTGAGCGACTGAGTGCCGCCGGTCACGATAGTGGACTGCTGGTTGCTGGGGATCGGTACGCGTTCACCGCTGGAGATGGTGCCGAGTTCGTTGTTAGCGATGGTGATGTGGGGCTTGGCGAGAAGCTTGGAATTGCTTGATGTTTCCAGCGCCCTAACATACGCATTGAACAGGTCTCCTGCGGCGGCATAGAGGTTGAAACCGCTACCGGTAGCAGGGAAAGCGGCGAGGGTGGAGAGGGTGGAGGGGTCGATGAATGCGCCATTGGGGCCGGAGCGGAAGAATCCGGCGGCATTGACGCTCTCTCCTCCGATGTCTAGGGTCTCCACTTTGCGCAGGAAGTCGATGGAGGTGTCCATGTTGTCGCCGATGGACATCTGAGCAATGACCGCATTGATGTGCACTTGGAAAGGCCGCCGATCCATTTCCTTAACGAGGTCGCTGACTCGCTGAATGGAATCAGGAGGGCCGGAGACGATGAGGCTGTTGGTGCGGGGGTCGGAGATGAGGAGCGTTTTGCCGACTGTCTGGGCACGGGGAGGGTCGGTAGTGCCACCCCCGGCTCCACCGGCGCTGCCCACGCTCTGGCGCGTTGAGCGGCCGCCACTGCTACCACCTCTAGCGCTGCTGGAGGAACTGCCGCGGTTGGCGATGCTGCTGCGGGCATTACCGCCAGCCGTTCCGCTGCCAAAGTCTCCGGCTTCACTGCGGCCACCGGTGGTCCGGGCACTGCCGCCGCCACTGCTGCTGGCACCGCCTCCTGAACCTGCCTGACCGGCACCGGTGGCTTCGAGGGAGGTCACGGCGAGGTCAAAAAATTCGGCTACGGGGATGTAGCGCAACTGCTGGGTGAGCAGATTCTTTACACGGCTGGGCTCATCGAATTCGCGGATGAGTTTCCTAAGGTATTCGACGTGCTCCTCAGGGCCGTTAAGGAAAACACGGTTGGTGCGGGGATCGGCTTTTACGATCATGTTGCTGCCATCCGGCATTTGTCCGCTGGCGGCACCGGGAGCGGCTTGCGCAACGACAGGCTGGGCTACAGCTCCTGGCTGCAGATTGACGGCAGCGGCGGCGGGGGATATGCTGCGGAATCCGGTCGAGCCGCTTCTGCCTTTACCTTGCGCCTGGGCTTGCAGGATCTGGTCAAGAATGGACTGCACATCCTCAGCGGAAGCGCGCTCAAGCTCCACCCACTGATGCACCAACTTGACAGGCGGGAGGTCCATCTTTTCCACCGCTCTAACGAGGGTGCGGACATTAGAGACACTCTCGTGAACAAAAAGGGAGTTGGAGGAAGGAACAGCAATGAGCTTCGTCCACTGGTGGTTGGGGATGGCTTGGGCCAAGACTTGGGAGGCCTCGTCCACAGGAAGATGCTTCAAGGTCAGCAGGTAGCTAACGGGCTGCTCCTCTTCGGGTAAGTCTGCCAGTTTCGTGTAGATGATCCCGCCGTCCTTGGGCGGCTCAGTTAGCGGGGAGTTACCCTGCCCCTGCAGCATGAGCGCCTTGTCTATATTTTTGCTGTAGGGCTGAATGACCACGCCCTGGAGCAGAAGACCGGCTTTAAGGAACTCGATCGCTTCCGCCGGCGCCAAAGGAGACTGTGGATTGGAAGCGAAAGTTAACTGGGCCTGCAGGTTGGGCCCGCGGAGCACGTGGCGGCCGGAGATTTCCTCATACTTCCCGATCACTTCTTCGATAGTGGCGTCCTTGAAAGCGATTTCCCACATCCCGTTTTCCTCCGTGGCCTCAGCAGTGCCCGTGGCAGCGCCGGGAGCGGGAGCAAGGCCGGGGCCGTTGCGAGCCCGTCCGCCCGGGGGCGAAGTCCGTCCCGGTATCGTCACCGGGGGCCGGGGAGTAGTGCCGGGGGCTAGGCCGGGAGTCGCAGGGGCGGGGGTAGCCGCCGGCGGGGCGGGAGCGGCGGCTGTGGGCGGCACCACGGTTTGCTTGGGAGCGGTAACTGCAGGGGCTCCGACTGACTGGCCGGTGGCATCTTGGGCTAACGGTTTGCCGCGGAGAGATGGCGAAAGGTTTGCGGAGCCCTGACCGGGAGCGGTCATCGGGAAGGCGAGCAGCAGTAGCGGAAGAAGGCGAGTGGGGCGTGACATGATAAGTCGGATGGGGCAAAGTGGAGTGATTTCAGTGAAGGAACCGGTCAGGAAGTTGAGCGGAACCCGGAAGACCTAAGCTATGGCTGAGTGGGCAGGACGACACGGCGGCGGCCTGTGCCGTTGGAGGATTTTCCGTCTCTGCTGCTACCGGGATTTGTTTGCGGAGGGGGCGGGACGTTGGGTTGCGTCACACTGGGCTGCCCCGTCATGTTATTGATACCCTGCTGGACATTGAGCGGATTGACCCCGCCGGGATTGGTCGCGTTGTTATTGCCCGTATTCGCCGGAGTCCTGCCAGCAATTCCGTTCGCCTCTGCCCATTTCTGATAGGCGCCGTTGTTATTGCCCGTATTCTCCGGAGTCCTGCCAGGGATGAATGGGGCTGGAGGAGCAGCGTTGTTGGGAGCATTACCGCCCGGGCGCGGCATCACCGGCCGGGGGACCATGGTGCCGTTCGGGCCGGGCACCATTTGCACTCCTCCGCCACCACCGCCGGCAGAACCGCCTTTAGCATTTTTGAGGGTATCCTCTTCAAACTTGATAGGCTTTTGCTGGCCGTCCTTTTCCAGAATCACTTCCGAGGAGGCGAGGGATTTTCCCTTTTTGAGCCCGATGATGCGGAATCCGCTGTCGTCGCTCTTTCTCATGGGAGACGCATCGCCCCAGACGGTGACGCGCTGCTTTTCCTTGCCAACAAAAAGGTAAACAGACATCATCTTGCCGCCACCGGCATACCCCGCGAGGGAGACGGCCTCAAAAGGATCTGCCGCAGCGGCCACTTCCTCTTTGGGAGCTTCGAACTCGAACGGGCTCTTTTTCCGCATGTGCGCGTAACGGGAAATGTCATACTGCTTTGGCAAATAGGGGGTGTAGCCATTTTCCGTGACGGCAGCAGGCGCGTTTTCATTGGCGAAAACGGGGGCAGCTATGCTGAGCAAGGCAACGTAGGGCAGAAGGGGAGTCAGTTTCGTTTTCATGGAGTGGGCGGGGTGACGGGCGCCGCTTCAGCAGGAGTCGGGTCCGGCAAAGCGGGAGGCGCCAAGGGCACGACAGTAGCGTCAGCGGCTTTGTTTTCAGGAGCCGAAGTATCAGCCGACGGTTTGGAAGTTTGGACACCCGGGGCTTCGGGTTGTTCAACTCCTTCGGGAGTTTCTTCATTCGTGAAAACGGAGCCCTCTGGTTTCGCCCACCACTGCTCCAATTCCACAGTGACCTGCACACTTTGCTCGGCGTCATTGTTCTCGTTCTTGCGGGGCACGAGAGTAATGCGGGGCACAAAACGAAAATCCTTTGGCGACTGGAGACGATAGATAAAATCCATCACCCCAGTCCATTCCCCCTCCACAGTGGACTGGTAACGGCTCTTGTCGAAATGCTCGCCATCCCTGGGCGGCAGACGCTGGAATTTAGTAACATCCACACCAGTACCGTTGATCAACTGCCCCTGCACGAGATCGCCCAAGTGGGTCTCCCGCTGACCTTCGTCGGCATAAGTCCTTATGTTCCCGGCAATGAACTCCTCCACCTTCAGGGCCTCGCCGGCCTTGCCGCTCCACGCCTTGAGCTGCTGGACACGACCATTCAGCCGACCCTTCTCCCGGTCCAGCTTCCCCTGGGCTCCCATGAGCCATGTGAAGCCGATGAAGTTGGCAAAAACAAAGGTGCCGATGCCGACAAAGGTCAGCATGCGTCTCTCGCGGTCATTGAGCTGGGGCATTGTCGTCAGGTTTGATGTTTCCGGTAATCTGGAATGGCACAACCGCCCCGCGGGCCGGCTCAACCTTGTAATCCCATTTAAAGTCCTTGAGTGCGTTGTTGCCCTTAATGCGGGTGTTGTAGAGAATGGCAGGACGGTCACTGGCGTTGGCCTCCCCCTTTATGGTGATGCCTGCCGTTTCCGCGCCATTGTCGTCCACCTTGCGCTCGATCTCTACATTCGTGACCCGCACGCCGATGCTCTGCTGGTAGAGCGGGGTCAAGGCCTGGTTGAGCAGCTCGATGGGGTAGTGGTCGGAGTTGGTCACGCCTTCCAGCACCTGTTTCTTGATAAGCGATTTCTCCACAGAACCGAATTGCGCTTCCAATTGGTTTGCCTGGCCGCGCAGGTCGTCCACGTCACTTTTGGCCATGAAATAGCTGGCGGCGGAGAATGCCGGCACCGCGAGATATAGCAGTAGGCCGAGAAGAATGTAGTTCCGGATGCGCTTCATGCGCGCTGACCGGATCTTGGCCATGGCCACCGATACCGGCTCGATGCTGCTCACCTCCTGCGGCACGGCCGGAGCGGGTCGGCGCTCGCTACGTACACGGGCGCCAAACACCCGCTGCAATTCCTCCACCGCGCCGGGCTCAACCGCCTCGGTCCAGAGGACAATACCCTTGATCTCCTCCACAATGCCCTGGGTGAAGAGCGGCATGAGCAGTTGCTCTAGTTCCTGCGCCGTTTCCATTCGCAGCATATCGCTCGTAAGCGCGTGGTAATAGACCGGCTGGTCCCCGCGGGTAATGCAAAAAACGAGGCGGCCCAACTCCCGCCAGATGACGAGGTGGTCATCTGGCAAATAATAGAGGTAGGGCGAAATCTCAAAGCGCTGCGGAGCCTCCTTAGGCAGCACGTCGGCCACCTGCGCGTTGAGCACGGAGGCAAGGATCAGCGTATTGGTCTCGTTGCGTTCCACTGTGCGGTAGTCCACCAAGCGGCCCACCGGGGTGTCCGGCTTCAGCCCCTGTTTTTCGAGCTGAAAATCCACAATATCGGGCAGTAGGTCGACATCGCCGGTAGCTGCCCGGACAGGCACGGCGAAAGCGGCGCTTATAGGATAGCCGAACACGCCGGCAGTCTTAAATGCGGCTGCGCCTTCATCCACCGGCAGGGTCTGCGCGATCTGCCAGCCCTCGGCGCTGTATTTCCACAACTCCCACGACTGTTCTCCCGGCAGACAAATGCCTGCCTCGGTATTGGCACTGGGTGACTTCATTTATTCAAACAAGGGGACTTCTTCACGAGTAAGTATTTGGGGAGTTCCGTTACGATTGCGCACGATCAAAACCACGCGTTTCCGGTATTCGCCGACCGTGGCCACGCTCTCGATGTGCACGGTCTGGTCATTGACGCCAAACACGGCGCTGACCATTGAGTCCGCGGGATCGAGGCCCAGCCCCTCAAGGGCTGCATTCATTTCTTCGGCACTTTGAAGCTTGATATCGTCCTCTGTTTCCTCAATGCCGTCAGAGCCCCATCGATCGGTGACCAGTTCCTGTGCCTCCACCAGCAAGTCTGGATAGTCCCGGGCAGGATCGGAGGTCCCTTTCACGGCCAAAGCCGCCGACGCGATAACCTTGGCCTCCGCTTCGTTCAGGTCGATCTTGCCGGCGCTGTAGATGGTGAAGAAATCCCGCCAGTCGGGAAGCAGCGCAGTGATTTCATCAAAACCGGGAACCAGCGTCATTTCGTCCAGATCATAAAACGGCCGGTTGAAGGGATATGGAGTATTTTCGCCGTACATGTCCACATAGTCATTCTTCTCCAGTCCATGGGTGAGATTGGAGCTGTCCGCATCCACCCAGTCGACCAGACAGTCGAAGAGGACGGCCGCCTGATCATTGCTCATCCCCCAGATAGTGAACCACTTGGTTAGAAAGGTGCGGCTGGCTTCACCCTGCTGGAGCAGAAAGTTGATGTTCTGGCGCCCGCCCTCACCTTTGATCTTTACGGAGACCATTTCGCCATCCTCCAACTTTTGCGTCAACGGCAGCAACACGGCATCCGCCACCCCGGGGCCTTGATTCAGCAGGCCAAAGTCGAATTCCTTCACCACCGGATTCATCGCGATGTTGATCCCCATTTCCGCCAGTTGCCGGGCGCGAAAGGCCTGCTTTTGGGCCATGGTCATGGTCAGGTCCTGACTGACGACCACATTGGCACTGTGAATGAGCATCATCATCATGCCAATGAGCCACATGACCAGCAGCAGCGACGAACCGCGCCGGGCATGGCGGCAGCGGAGGTCGGAGAGCGGGAGGAGTTTCATGGCGGAGGACGGGCCGGAAGGGGATAGTGGAAGGAAAGCGCCGGGGAGCAAATGGGAAGTAACTCCCTTGTCCCCTTTTTAGACCACCACCGCCCCTGCGGCGTTCAATACTGCCCATCCCGCGCCTAGCGGACGGATTTCCTTCACAACTTGCGCAGGATGCGTGCAGTCCCCTGCTTGACGGTCCTTGCCGCCCATTAGCTCAGCGCGCTTAGGCTCTCGCTACTGATCAGTAGAGGCAGGAGCCGCGCATTTTCCGGTTTGGTCAGGGTGGGGTCGTTTTCAATGGTAACGGAGGCAAGTCGGCGCGCGGTGCGCACAAGTTTGCCGTCCCTCACAAGGTCACCCAGTCGCAGCCCGGGAAGTCCGCTCTGGGCCGTGCCGAGAATGTCGCCGGGGCCCCGCAGCAGGAGATCCGCCTCTGCCACAGCGAATCCGTCGGTGGTTTTCTCCAGTGTGCGCAACCGGTCCACCGCCTCCGGATTCTTGCCGCTGGCCACGAGGATGCAGTAGCTCTTGTGCTCACCGCGCCCTACACGCCCGCGCAACTGATGGAGTTGCGCGAGACCAAAGCGCTCGGCATCAAAAACGATCATTACCGTGGCGTTGGGAATATCGACGCCGACTTCGATAACACTGGTTGCGCAGAGTGCGTTCGTTTGGCCGCTGCGGAATTTTGCCATCACCGCTTCCTTTTCTTCCCCAGAAACGCGGCCGTGAATGAGCGCGAGTTCGTGTCCCGCCAGCCGCTTCTTCCACTTCTCAAACTCAACCGTGGCTGACCGCACCTGCAGGGTTTCGCTCTCCTCCACCAACGGGAACACAAGGAAGGCCTGACGCCCCGCGGCGAATTGTTCCTTGAGAAATCCCGCGACCTGCGCCGTGTCCGGCTCCTCCCGCACAGCAGTGAAAATAGGCTGGCGCCCGGCGGGCACTTCATCAAGGACGGAGACATCAAGATCGCCGTAAGCTGTCAGGGTCAACGTGCGCGGAATGGGAGTAGCGGTCATCACCAGAACATGCGGAGCCCGGCCCTGACGCACCAGTTTCGCCCGCTGCTCGACACCGAACTTATGCTGCTCGTCAATGACCACAAATCCGAGGTCCGTGACAGCGGCATCTCCTGACAGCAAAGCATGTGTCCCGATAAGAATCTGCGGCGCGTCCGAGCCTTCGGAGAGCAGCGGGAGAAAGCTGTCCTCCTTGCGTGCGCCGGTGCGCAGTGCAATGCGCAGGCCCAGCGGCTCCAACCAGCGGCGGAAATTGAGATAATGCTGCTCAGCAAGAATCTGTGTCGGGGCCATGAGCGCCGCCTGGCACCCGCTTTCCACCGCGAAAAGCATGGCCGCGAGCGCTACAAAAGTTTTACCGCTGCCCACATCGCCCTGGAGCATCCGATTCATCGCGCACGGCTTTGCGAGGTCCGCCCGGACTTCTGAAATGGAGCGCTCCTGCGCACCCGTCAGCGCGAACGGCAGCAGAGCACGCCACTGGGCATAAAGATCGCCATTGCCGCAACGGGGCTCACCGGCAAGCGCCTGCCAGTCCTGCCGACGGCGCAGCACATTGAGTTGCAGTACGAAAAATTCCTCCAGCGCCAGATACCTCCGCGCCGCCTCCATTTGCTCCATGCTTTCCGGAAAATGAATCCGCCGCAGCGCAAACGCCCGCGACTGCCCGGCAAAATCACCGGCATCCGACGGCGGGGGCAGCACATCCGGTAGAGCGGCATCGCTCAAGTTCTCAAGCAAAAGAAACATCGCCCGCCGCAGTTGCTTCTGCGGCACGCCCTCCCGGGCACGGTACACCGGCACGATGCGCCGCATGTGAATCCGCACGTCCTCCGGATCACCGTCCAGAATTTCATACTCCGGATGATCAATCACCAGCCGCCCATTTTTTGCACACTTCACCTTGCCATAAGCCACCACCTCCTGACCGGCAGCAAACTGCTTGTAGAGCCACGCGGCGTTGAAAAAACGCAGCACCACCGGTTCTGACAAGCCAGCTGCAGACTCCCGGTCGATCGTGATTTCGACAAAAGCTTTTTTGTAGCCGAACCGCTTCAACTGCGTGTCCGTAACATTGCCATGGAGGCACAGTGGCTCTTTGTCCTCGCCATGCGGCCAGGCACTGAACTGCCGCCGGTCCTCCCAGCGAAATGGAAAGTGCAGCAACAACTGCTGAACGGTGACAAAGCCCCCGGATGCCAGCACCTTTTGCGTGCGCGCATCAAGAAAAGCCAAATCCGCAAGCCGGCTGCTTAAATCGAAAGTCATCCCCGCTAAAAAGCGCAGGCACGCACCCGCGGCAACTTGAAAGCATCGCCCGGCTACGGACAAGCAACGGAATTCTCAGCCAATGGGCTGCGTCAGCCTAGGACGTGGAGTCAGAATTTCGGCCCCATCCGCAGTGACGACCACCGTGTGCTCGAAGTGAGCACTGGGCTTGTGATCGCGCGTGACTGCAGTCCACCGGTCGCCCAGCACATTCACTTCGCTGACTCCCATGTTTACCATCGGCTCAATAGCGAGCACCATGCCCGGCTCAAGACGCAGCTTGATCTTGCCGTTGTCGAAGTTCGGAACTTCCGGCTTTTCGTGAAGCTTGCGGCCCACTCCGTGACCCACGAATTGCTCGACCACAGTGTAGCCGTAGCGCCTCACGAGCTTGTCCACACTGCCGCACAGATTGCGGAGCGGTTCCCCGGGGCGGGCATGACTGATGGCCACCTGCAGCGACTCCTCCGTAACACGAATGAGCTGGTGCACCTCAGGACGGATCATGCCCACGGGCACAGTCGTCGCGTTATCCCCAATCCAGCCGTTCTTGATGATACCGACGTCAATTTTGACGATATCCCCGTGCTGGATCAGCCGGTCTGATCGGCCAATACCGTGCACCACCTCATGATTCAGCGAGATGCAAATCTGGCCGGGAAAGCTGCGGTAGCCAAGAAAAGCGCTCCGGCAGCCGAGATCACTCATGAACTGGGCGGCTCCGCGGTCGACCTCCAGGGTGCTGACCCCCGGCCGCACGAGCGCGGCGGTCAGACGCAAAACCTCCGCTGCGGTGTGGCCCGCCTCCCGAAGTCCATCAAGTTCGGCTCCCTTCCGGATGGGGACCTTCATTTACTCTGCTCAGCGTTAGCAGCCCTCTTCTCTTTGACGGTTACCTGCTTATAAATGGCGGCAGAAATGCCCACGAGAATCAGCAGCGCGAGAACTGCGTAGAGCAGAACCACACGGCTCGTATTGGCAGTGATGGACTCACGGGAGGTCCCGTCTCCTTCATAACGCCCGCGGATCCGGCCTTTGCGGAGGAATCCGTCATAATTCCGCTGGATCAGGTGAGTCTCAACCTGACGCATCAGATCCAGAAGCACGCCCACCAGAATCAAAATACTCGTACCGCCGAAGAATTGGGATGCCTGCGGGGGCAAAATATCGCGCCAGTAATACGTCATGACCTGAGGAATGATAGCGACGAAAGAGAGGAAGGAAGCGCCTGCAAATGTCAGGCGGCTCATTGTATGGTCAAGGAAGTCAGCTGTAGGCTTACCGGGCCGGATCCCCGGCACATAACCACCGCTCGATTTGAGATCTTCAGAAATTTGCGTAGGCTGAAACATGGTCGCCACCCAAAAATACGCGAAGAAGAAAATCAGAACCAGTTCAATTCCCCAATAAATAGGTCCAGCACTGCCCATCAGGCTCTGGAAACTCATGACCCAGTCGGCATCTGGCCAGAAGAGGCCAAGAATCATCGGGGGAAATCCAATAATGGCGGAGGCAAAAATGATCGGCATGACGCCGGAATAGTTCAGGCGAATAGGCAGGTGGGTGGATTGTCCCCCCATTACTTTTCGTCCGACCATACGCTTGGCATAGTTGATCGCGATCTTGCGTGTAGCTTGGGTGATGACGATAATGCCAGCAACGCTGATGACGAAGAGACAAATCAAGCCCACAAGGATCATCGCCTTGGTCGGATCGCCTTCACGAATCAGATTCTTGAAGGTGTTCACCAGCGCGAAAGGCAACTCGGAGAGAATGTTGATCGAAATGATCAGTGAAGTTCCATTGCCAATTCCGCGTTCGGTAATCTGCTCACCCAGCCACATCAGGAACAGGGTGCCGGTGGTCATGATAATGACCGCCATGGTATAAAAGCCCCACGAGGGATTGCTTACCAGTTCCACGCCGGCCTTTTTGACATAAGCATCCATTCCTCCGAGGAAGAAGTTGCCCTCTGGGTTTACAAGGCCTTTGGCCATCATATAGCCCTGAACGATACAGAGCAGAATGGTGACATACCGGGTGTATTGCGTAATCTTTTGCCTGCCGCCGGCTTCCCTAGAGAGTTTGCTCAGCTTGGGCACCACCGCGGTTAGCAACTGCACCATGATGGAGGCGCTAATATAAGGCATGATGCCGAGAGCGAGGATGGAGCAAGAGGCGACCACGCCACCCGAGAACGCGGTGATCAGGCTGTTGAGCGCATTTCCGGCACCACGGTCCACATCGTCTAGGTAACCTTGCACCACAGCCGGATCAACGCCCGGCATAGTAATGGCCGCGCCAATGCGCACCACCGCCAGCATGGCGAGAGTGAAGAGCACACGGTGGCGAAGTTCGGGGACCTTGAAGATATTGGCGAAGGCGGAAATCATGATACTGTCGGGAAATAGTCGGTGCCGTTAAAAAGTGTCCTCAGTGATAAAAGGACGGGCGCAACATGAGTTGCGCCCGTCCGCTCAAAGGTTGTCTGGTTATTTCGCGACCGGAGCGGGATCGACCACTTCCCCCCCCGCTTTCTCGATCTTTTCTCGGGCGGAGGCACTTACTTTATTCACGTTTACCGTGAGCTTTTTCTTTAGTTCCCCGTTTCCGAGAATTTTGACGCCGTCATGAGCGCCCTTCACCAGTTTCAGCGCGCGCAAGGCGGCTTCGTTGACTTCGGCGCCATCTTCAAAGCGCTCATTCAAAGTAGAGACGTTGATGACAGCGTAACGAATTGCGAAGTCGATGTTGTTAAAGCCCTTCTTGGGAAGGCGCCGGTAGATTGGCATCTGGCCGCCTTCGAAGCCGTGACGGACGTTGGTGCCGGCGCGGGACTTTTGTCCTTTGTGGCCCTTGCCAGAGGTCTTGCCGTGACCGGAGCTTTCGCCGCAGCCAAGGCGCTTTACGCGGTGCTTAGCACCGGGGCGAGGAGCGAGTGTAGAGAGGTTCATGGGTAAATGGATTATTGATGGTTTGACTGACAATCCCGAGGGGACCGGAGGCTGCAAAGGGGAAAGGAATTCTTTTAACTTTCGCGCTTTAGAGGGTTCAGGCCATGAATGCGGCCAGTCCGGCGGTTTAGGGCTTGTCTGATTTGAGCTTTCCGCGGGCGCTCAGGAACTGCTCGCGGGTGCGGAGTTGAAGAAGCGCATCCAATGTAGCTTTCACCACATTGGCCGGGTTCTTAGACCCGAGGCTCTTAGCGAGGATATCCTTGACCCCGGCGGCTTCCACCACAGCACGGACGGCGCCGCCGGCGATGATTCCTGTTCCGGGGCTGGCTGGCTTGAGGAGCACGTGGCCGCCCCCAAACTCGCCCGTCACCTGATGGGGGATTGTGTTGTTGCGAAGGCTCACGCTCTGCAGCGCCTTGCGGGCGGCCTCGCTGGCTTTCTTGATGGCGTCGGATACTTCATTGGCTTTGCCGAAGCCGTAGCCAACGCGCCCCTGACGGTCGCCGGCAACAACCAGCGCCGAAAAGCTGAAACGGCGTCCGCCCTTCACAACTTTGGCGCACCGGTTGATGTGCACGACCTTCTCGGCCATGTCAGGACGGTCAGAGCCGGAGAAGCCCTGAACGGTATCGGTAGTAACTGTTTCTGTGGACATGGTGAGATGATTAGAATTGGAGACCGGCAGTACGGGCAGCGTCGGCCAGAGCCTTCACTTTGCCATGATAGATATGGCCGCCACGGTCGAACACAACGTTCTCGATGCCTGCCGATTTCGCACGTTCTGCGACAATCTGGCCGACTTTGATGGCGCTGGCGATGGTGGCTCCACTGCCCACGCCTTCGACGTGAGTGCTGGCACTGGCTACGGTGACTCCCTTTACGTCGTCAATCACCTGAGCATAGACATGCTGATTCGAGAAGTGAACGGCGAGGCGGGGGCGGGCTTGAGTGCCCAGCACCTTGCGGCGAATACGTTTGTGGATCCGTTGACGGATTTCTTTGCGTTTAATGGTCATTTGCCAAAAAGAGGTTGGTGTTCTTAAGCGGTTACTTGACCTTCTTGCCTTCCTTGCGGCGGATCTGTTCACCAGCATAGCGGACTCCCTTCGCCTTGTAGGGCTCAGGACGATAGTAATTGCGGACGTCGGCGGCAAACTGGCCCACGCGCTGCTTGTCGATCCCCTCGACCTTGATCTTGGTGTTATCCGTAACGGTCACCTTGATATCGGAAGGAATGGGGTGAAGCAGCGGGTGGCTGTATCCGAGCGAGAGGTCGAGGGCACTGCCCTTAACCGAAGCACGAAAGCCGGTGCCGTGAATTTCGAGATCTTTGACGTAGCCTTCGCTGACGCCCTTGATCATGTTGCCAACTAGGCGCTGGCTGGTGCCGTGGAGCGCCTTCTGGAAACGGTCTTCTCCGGAACGGCTGAAGGTCAATGTGCTGCCTTCCGTCTTCATGGTGATGCCGGCGGGCAATTTGTGGCTCAGATTGCCCTTAGGGCCTTCCACCGTGATGTTACCATCGTCGTTTTTGATGGTGACCTTGGCGGGGAGGATGATGGATTTGTTACCTACTCGAGACATGGTGTCGATTTGCGTTGGGGGGTTACCAAACGATGGCGAGAAGCTCACCGCCTACGCGCTGCTTCTTGGCCTGCGAGCCGGACATCACGCCGCGGCTGGTGGAGAGAATGGCAATGCCGAGGCCACCCAGCACACGGGGGATTTCATCCACCTGCACATATTGACGGCGACCAGGCTTGCTGACGCGCTTCACTTCGGTGACGACGGCGCGGGTTCCTGTGAACTTGTTCTTCACCTTGATGACCGGGTGGGCACCAGTGGTGTCGACTTCGTAGGACCAGATATAACCCTCCTCTTGGAGGATTCGGGCGAGTTCCGCCTTGAGGCGGGAAAACGGTGCAGAGAACTCCTCTTTGCGTGCCCGGCTGGCATTCTTCCAGCGGGTGAGGAAATCGGAAACGGGATCGGAAAGTGCGGCCATAGTCGCGGAGACGGATAGTTGTTCGGTAGGGTTTATGCGGCGGCCTGATCCAGCTTCGTCGATGCAGGCTTGCTATCGCGGAAGGGCATGCCCATAGCGCGCAGCAGTTCACGGCCGGCGTCATTGTCGTTAGCGGTGGTGACAATACAAATGTCGAAGCCCAACTGGCGCTTCACTTTGTCGATTTCGATTTCAGGGAAGATGGACTGATCGGAAATACCAAGGGTGTAGTTTCCGCTGCCGTCAAAGGCCTTTAGGCTGACGCCGCGGAAGTCACGAACCACGGGCAGCGCCATTTTGATCAGACGCTCGAGGAATTCCCACATCATCTTCCCGCGCAGTGTCACCTTGACGCCGAGAGGTTCACCCTGACGGAGCTTGAAGTTGGAAATCGCCTTGCGGGATTTGGTGATGATAGGCTTTTGTCCTGTAATGGTGCGGACGTCATTAACGGCGTCCTCGACAGCCTGCTTGCGGTCCGCAGCTTTACCGAAGGAGCAGTTCACGACAATCTTTTCGATCTTCGGCACCTGATGGATATTGGTGACACCAAGCTTCTCCTTGAGAACCGGAATCACGTTATTAAGATAGTGTATTTTGAGAGCGGGTTCCATAACCGGACGATGGGTGAGAGGTTAGGATTTATTTTTTTTGGCTCTGGCCGGCGCTTTTTTCTCCTTCGCAGGAGCTTCGGATAGGCGGACCTTGGAGAGATTGATGGGACCTTCGCTCTCAATAATTCCCCCCTGAGGGTTGTTTTGAGAAGCGCGTTTGTGCTTTTTGATCATTCGCAGTCCTTCGACAATCACGGTGCCCTTTTTCGGGGAAACCGCGAGTACTTTGCCGGACTTACCCTTGATGGACTCGTGACCGGAAATGACCGTCACATTGTCGCCTTTTTTGACGTGAGCTTTGCTTGGCATGGCTTACAGAACCTCCGGTGCGAGGGAAATGATTTTCATGAAGTTCCTGTCACGCAGCTCGCGGGCCACCGGCCCAAAGATGCGTGTTCCTTTCGGATTCTGGTCCTTGTCGATCACAACGATGGCGTTGCTGTCGAACCTGAGGACACTTCCGTCATCACGGCGGATGGGGAATTTTGTGCGGACGACAACGGCTTTGACGACCTCTCCTTTTTTGACGCTGCCGGTGGGACTGGCTTCACGGATGTGTGCCGTGATGATATCGCCGATCACGGCAACGCGCGAGCGTTTACCGAGAACGCCAATCATCTTAGCAACACGGGCTCCCGTGTTGTCAGCCACCTGCACCTTGGATTCCATTTGAATCATGGTAATATATAGTTGGGATGTGGTTTGGCTTTCGAGTGAAAGAAATTAGTGCTTCAGCACCTCGACGAGGCGCCAGCGTTTGAGTTTGCTGAGGGGACGGCATTCCACGACGCGGACACGATCGCCGACTTTGGCTTCGTTTTTCTCGTCCTCGGCGTAAAGCTTGGTGGTCTTCTTGATGATTTTGCCGAATTTAGGGTGCGGCACGCGGCGGACCACGCCAACGACGATGGTTTTGTCCATCTTGTCGGAGACGACAACGCCGACGCGGCTTTTGCGGCGGCCACGGTCAGCGGCGGGTGAATTGGAAGCGTTTTCGGACATGGGAATGATTCCTTGGAAAAGTTAGCAGCGCGATTATTTCGCAGCGGCCGCCTTCTTCGCAGCCAGTTCGTTGATGACAGTTTCAATGCGGGCGACCGAACGGCGGAGCACCCTGATGCGGGCAGGATTCTCTAACTGACCGCTCTTTTGCTGAATGCGGAGATTGAGCATCTCCTGCTTCATGCTGCGGCGGGCGTCGGCGAGGTCCCCCACCGACTTGGCGCGAATGTCTTTGATCTTCATGGCAGTATCGGAAAGAGTGGGTTAGGCGTTAGCGGAACGGCGGACGAAGCGGCAGGGCACTCCGAGTTTGGCTGCCGCGAGTCGGAAGGATTCCTTGGCAAGGGATTCGGGCACACCGGCAACTTCGAAGAGCATATTGCCCGGACGCACCACGGCGACCCAGAACTCAGGAGCACCTTTTCCTTTGCCCATCCGGGTTTCCGGCGGTCGGGCCGTTACTGGCTTGTGAGGGAAAATACGGATGAAGACCTTGCCCTTACGCTTGAGGTTACGGGTGATGGCCACCCGGCAGGCCTCGATCTGGTTGTTTTTGATCCATCCGCGACCGAGGACTTGGAGTCCGTATTCGCCAAAGGCGACGGTTGTCCCGGTTTGGGCATTGCCGGAACGGCTGCCACGGTGGGACTTGCGGTATTTAACTCGACTGGGAAGCATCGCCATAACTTATCGGACTGGCTTGAGATTAGATTGGAAGGGTGAGAATGAATTATTGGGCTGAAGGCTCCTCGGCGGGCGCAGGGGCTGTTACTGCCGGTGCAGGGGCTGTTACTGCCGGTGCAGGGGCACCGGGACCACGGCCACGGCCGGGGCCACCGCGGCCTCTGCCGCCACCGGGACCGCCGCGACGGTCACCGTCTTTGCGATCGCCGCGCGGGGCGCGACGGGCTTGCTGGCTGGCCTGGACTTCGCCTTCCGCGTTAACCACACGATTGACCCAGCACTTGATGCCGATTCGACCATAAACGGTATGTGCCTCGCAGAATCCGTAGTCAAGCGGCGTGCGCAGTGTTTGGAGAGGCACTTTGCCTTCGCGATACCACTCAGCACGGGCGATGTCTGCACCACCGAGCCGGCCGGCGACGCGGATCTTAATGCCGAGGGCTCCGAATTCCATGGAAGTCTGGACGGCGCGCTTCATGGCGCGGCGGAAGGAAATACGGCGCTCAAGCTGCACGGCCACGTTTTCAGCAACCAGTTGGGCGTCGAGTTCAGGGCTCTTGATTTCAAAAATATCGATTTTGACCACCTTGCCCCCGGACATTTTGCTGATGTCGGCGTTCATCACGTCGATTTCCGCGCCGCGCTTGCCAATCACCAGACCCGGACGGGCCGTGAAAAGGGTAACACGGATGCTGTTCCATGCACGTTCAATGACGATCCGGGAAACTGCGGCAAACTGGAGTTTGCTCTTCAGATATTGACGAATCTTGATGTCGCTGTGCAGGTACTCGGGAAACTCCTGACGTCCTGCGAACCACTTCGAGCGCCAGTCTTTGTTAACGGCGAGGCGGAAACCAATCGGATTTACTTTTTGTCCCATAAAGAAAATTGAGGCGGATTGAAGGGGTCTGATTACTCGGCGGATTTTCCGTCGGAGACGACCACAAGAATGTGGGAGGAAGGTTTGCGGATGGGGTTGGCGGAGCCGCGGGCCATCGGTTTGATGCGCTTTTGGACAGGACCGGTGTTGGCGACGGCTGTCTTTACGAAAAGGCTGTCGACACTAAGGTCGTGGTTGTGCTCAGCGTTGGCCACTGCGGACTTGAGTGTCTTGCTAAAGAGGTGGGCGGCCTTTTTCGGTGTGAAGTTCAGGATATTGAGAGCTGCCGAGACAGGCAAACCTTGGATTTCCATGGCTACTTGGCGCGCTTTGAGCGGCGAGATGCGGGCGTATTTGGTAAGGGCTCGTACTTCCATGATGTGCGGGCAGTAAATTTACTGTTTAGGAGATGGGTTGGTAACTTCTGGCTTCACGGCGTCGCCTGCGCGCAGGGCGGTAGCGACTGAACCGGTAATGAGCAAACCGCTGATGCGGTCGCGGACATCGACGATAAGACCGTTGGCAATAGAACGGTCGGCACGGACAACGCGCAAAGGGATGCCCATGCGCACTCCAGACTGGCGCCCGACATTGATCACGGCCAGCCCAATGTCGGGCTTGTAGGAGACCACACG
This sequence comes from Akkermansia muciniphila, assembly GCA_945861415.1. Lineage (GTDB taxonomy): Bacteria > Verrucomicrobiota > Verrucomicrobiia > Verrucomicrobiales > V1-33 > V1-33. The sequence goes on from CAMAUV010000003.1 coordinate 98,497, forward strand.
GGCGGCTTCAAGAGAAACTGCATCCCCGGAAGTACTCTTTTTAACGGAAACAACGTTTTTGATAGCCTCTTCCAAGCCACCTTTGAGAGGTGCAGAGCCAGGGTTGGACATATGGGCCGCCGCGGCTTCTGCCAGACGGCTACTTTTTTCTGCGAGATCGAGGCGATCTTTTTCAGTGGCCCGAAGATCGGCCACGGCTTTCAGTAAACGCTGCTGGAGAGAACGCTCGTCGCCTTTAATGGCGGCGACACCGATCGCTTCCATTTGCAGTTTCAGTTGTTCGTAGTGCTCGCGCAGTGTTTCCAGTTCAAGGTTGGATGTAGCCAGTGCTTCGCACACCGAAACGAAGCGCTTTTGCTCCTCACCGGAAACGGCCTGAGTTTCTACCGGCGTGGAGGCAGGTTTGGTCGTTACCTCGGCTGTCGGCAGGGGCGCTCCCGGAAGCAAAATCTCGTCCTTAGGCTGCTGCGCTATCGACAAATCAGCCCATGCCACTGCGAGAGCAGCGGAAACACAGATTGAGATTTTGACGATAGACGAACGCATGAAGGAAAAGTTTTACTTGGTAACCTTGGCGGTGTGAGCCCCGTGACCCTTGAAGATACGGGTAGGAGAGAACTCACCGAGTTTGTGACCGACCATGTTTTCAGTCACATAAACGTTCACGAAGTCCTTGCCATTGTGGACGAGGAAGTTGTGACCTACGAAGTCGGGCGTGATCATCGATGCGCGGGCCCACGTCTTGATCGGACGCTTTTGACCGGCTTCGTTGAGCTTGTCGATTTTGATCAGGAGCTTCTGATTGACGAAAGGTCCTTTTTTGAGGGAGCGGCCCATGAGGATAAGTGGTTAGTTCCTTGATTGAGGTGGATTAGCCGTTCTTTTTGGCATTGCGGCGCTGAACGATGAATCGGTCAGTCTTGTGATGCTTTTTGCGGGTCTTTTGGCCCTTCGCGTGGCCCCATGGGCTGAGAAGGTGCTGGCGACCACCACCAGACTTCGAACGACCTTCACCACCGCCGTTGGGGTGGTCGACAGGGTTCATGGTCATACCGCGTACGGTTGGACGAATGCCCTTCCAGCGGGTACGGCCGGCTTTGCCAGAAACAACGTTCATGTGTTCGGAGTTTCCGATCACACCGACCGTGGCGTAGCACTTAATGTGCACGCGGCGTATTTCGCCGGAGGGCATCTTAAGCAGAGCATAGTCACCTTCGCGGTTATTCAGCATAGCGGACTGCCCGGCGGCGCGGGCGACACGGCCACCCTGGCCCGGTTTGAGTTCAACGCAGTGAATCGCGGTTCCGAGCGGAATGGAGGAAAGAGGGAGGGCGTTGCCAACGGCAGGAGCGGCTTTCTCTCCGGCGCTAACGGTAGCTCCAACTTCAAGGCCCACGGGGGCAATGATATAGGCTTTGGTGCCATCCTTGTATTCCAGAAGTGCGATGCGCGCACTGCGGTTGGGATCATACTCTACGGAAACCACTTTGGCCGCTTCGTCGCGCTTGAGACGCTTAAAGTCCACCATGCGGATCTTCTGCTTGTGACCGCCGCCGATGTGGCGGCAGGTAATCACGCCCGTGTTGTTTCGTCCGCCGGTCTTCTTCTTGGTGAAGAGAAGGGACTTCTCGGGTTTCTTCTTCGTCAGGCTGGAGTAGTCAGGCCACTCCTTGTAACGGTTGGAAGGGGTAATGGGATTGAAAGTCTTGAGTGCCATAACGTTAGGTCAGCTCGGCGTTGAAAAGGAGTGGGCGTTAGGTGAGGTCGATTTTTTCACCGGGGGCGAGCCGGACGATAGCCTTTTTCCATGAGGAAGTGACGCCAGCCTGAGCAGTGCGCTTGCGGCGGGCTTTTCCGTCATATCGCATGGTGCGGACGTGATCCACCTTCTTGCCAAAGATGGATTTCACCGCCTGAGCGATTTCCAGTTTGTTGGCCTTGGTATCGACTTCGAACACGTATTCGTTGTTCAGCTCGGTGGCCAGAGCGGCCTTCTCGCTGAGACGGATGTTGCGGATGATTTGATAGACGTCTTTCATTAGGCGGTCCTCCGGGCGAGGGTTTCCATAGCGTCAGCGGTTACGACGATCTTGCGGTAGTTGAGCAGATGAATTACGTTGGCCTCATCAGCAGTCATGAGCAGGGCGGCAGCATGATTGCGGGCGGCGCGATAGGTGAGTTCGTCAAAGGCAGCCGCGATGATCAGGACCTTGGAGGCCTCGCCAGCGAGGGCGGCCAACTCCTTCAAGAAGCTTGCGGTGCGGCCGTCTTTAACTGTAAAGGTATTGACGGTGAGCACGTCTCCGGCCTTGATACGCTCGGAGAGGGCTTTGCGGAAGGCGAGTTTTTTCGTCTTCTTGGAAACTTTCTTCGAGTAATCGCGGGGCTTCGGGCCGTGAGCCGTGCCGCCGCCAACACGGGTTGGGGAGCGCTTTTCACCCATGCGGGCGTTACCGGTACCCTTCTGGCGATACATTTTCTTGTTGGAGCCCGCGACTTCGCCGCGGCGCTTGGTGCAGGCGGTGCCGCTGCGGCCGTTAGCACGGATGGCGGTCACGGCATCGTGAACGGCTTGGGTGCCGCGGCCGTTTTCAATCACACCAATTTTGGCGGATTTCGCGGCGTCTAGAGTAAGGACTTGAGCTGCCATGGTAGGTTACAAATCGTGAATGTTACTTGGCGGCGGGGGCCGGCTTTTTCTTGGCCGGACGAACGATCACAAGACCGCCTTTGGGGCCGGGAATACTGCCGCTGATGAGGAGGATTTGATCTTCCGGACGTGCGGCCACGACCTGAAGATTTTGCACCGTGCGATTGTCGACCCCCATGTGTCCGGGCATACGCTGGTTCTTCCAGACGCGGCCGGGAGTGAGTCGGCATCCGATAGCGCCTGTGCGGCGGTGCATCATGGAACCGTGGGTCTGACGCTGACCGGAGAAGTTGTAACGCTTGACGACGCCAGCAAAACCGCGGCCCTTGGTAACACCAATGACGTCTACCCACTGTCCCTGGGCAAATTGGTCTACGTTGAGTTGGGTGCCGGCGGCGGGGGCGTCGGCTTCCACTCGGAACTCGCGAATATCATACTTCGGAGTCGCGTTGTTCTTGGCGAAGTGGCCGGTTTGCGCCTTGTTGATTCGGCCGGGCTTCTTTTCACCGATGCCAACCTGCACAGCGGTGTAACCGTCCTTGTCGGCGGTTTTAACCTGAATGATTTGATTGTCGCTGACATCGACGACGGTAACGGCGGTGGCCTTACCGGTGGCGTTGTCATACACATGGGTCATGCCCAGTTTTCTGCCGAGGAGTCCGAGGCTCATATTCGGGTGACGAGTAAATTGTTAGGTGAAGGGAATGAAAATCAGATCTTGATCTGAATATCCACGCCGGCGGGAAGGTTGAGTTTTTTCAGTTCGTCGACAGTGCGGGCTGTGGGGTCAACGATGTCCATGAGGCGCTTATGAGTGCGCATCTCGAACTGGTCAGCGGATTTTTTGTCCGCGTGGACCGAGCGGTTGACGCTGAACTTTTCGATGCGGGTCGGCAGAGGGATAGGGCCTGCGACACGGGCACCAGTGCGTTTCGCTGTTTCCACGATTTCATGCACGCTCTTGTCGAGAACGCGGAAATCGAAGGCGCGGAGGCGGATGCGGATACGCTGATTTTGCATGGTAAAACGGTTGGGTTGAAAATTATTGCTGGCCACCGCGACGATTGCCGCCGCGCTGTTCCACGATTTGTTCGACGATGTTGTTCGGGACCGGATCGAAGTGGCTGGGGGTCATACTATAGTTGGCACGGCCCTGAGAAACAGTACGGATGGCAGTCGAATAACCGAACATTTCAGCCAGCGGCACGTCGGCGCGGATGATGGCTGCGTTGTCACGGGACTCCAAACCGCTGATCTTTCCGCGGCGTTTGTTGAGGTCTCCCATGATATCACCTTGGTAGTCTTCCGGGGTCGTCACCTCCACAGCCATGATCGGCTCGAGCAACTGAGGTCCGCACTTTTTCATGGCTTCCTTGAAGGCAAAAATGCCCGCCATTTTAAATGCGTTTTCGTTGGAGTCCACATCGTGGAAGGATCCATCGACGAGCTCAACATGAACATCGACAACAGGGTAACCGGCAACCACGCCATTTGTCATGGCATCCTCGATACCTTCGTAGGCTGGCTTCTGGAATTCTTTAGGAATAGCCCCGCCCACGATCTTGTTTTCGTAGGTGAAACCCTTGCCCTTTTCGTTGGGCTTAACGTTGATCACGACATGCCCATACTGACCGCGTCCGCCGGACTGCTTGACCAGCTTTCCATGCACGTATTCGGCGGCCTTGGTGATCGTTTCACGGTAAGCGATCTGCGGCTTGCCGGAGGTCACTTCTACTTTGAATTCACGCTTTAGGCGGTCGCAAATAATTTCGAGGTGCAACTCGCCCATACCGGCGATGATCGTCTGTCCCGTCTCCTCGTCTGTACGGACGATGAAGGTAGGATCCTCGTCAGAGAGACGGGAGAGGGCGATGGCCATCTTCTCTTGGTCCGGCTTGCTGTTGGGCTCGACGGACATGCTGATCACTGGATCCGGGAAGGTCGGGGGCTCAAGCAGCATCTCGCGGTCTTCGTTACAGAGCGTATCACCGGTGCGGACGTCTTTGATACCCACGATAGCAGCGATGTCACCGGCGTAGCAGGTGTCGATATCTGTGTGTTGCGCGGCCTGAATCTGAATCAGACGGCCCACACGCTCACGTTTGCGGGTGCGGGGATTATAAATAGTGTCACCCTTGGTAACGGAACCGGAGTAAACTCGGAAGAAAACGAGTTTACCCACAAACTTGTCGGACCAGAGTTTGAAAGCTAGAGAACAGAACTTCTCATGATCGCTCGGCGCCGCCTCAATTTTGAGATTTTCATCGTCCGGGTCTTGACCCATCATCGGCTCTACGTCGAGAGGTCCCGGCAGGTAGTCCACCACTGAGTCCATGAGGCCCTGCACGCCTTTATTCTTGAAGGCGGAACCACCGACGACGGGCACAATCTTGTTTGCGATGACCGCGCGGCGTAGACCGGCTTTCACGTCCTTCACATCAATGGGCTTCTCTTCGAGGAACATCATGCCGAGTTCATCGTCCACATCGCAGAGGGACTCTTTCAAATACTCGTAAGCGAGGTCCGCCTGAGCTTTCTGTTCTGGCGTGAGCGGTTGGCACTCGTAGGTCGAACCGAGTTTGTCGTTGTCGGAATATATGATGGCCTGCATGCCCACAACGTCGATTTGACCTTTGAGCTGGTCTTCAGCGCCGATGGGAATAAGGATCGGGCAGGCACGAGCACCGAGTTTGTTGCGGATGTCATCGACAACGCGGTCGAAGTTGGCGCCAGTTCGATCCATCTTGTTCACGAACGCCATCCGGGGCACCTTATATTTGGTGGCCTGACGCCAAACAGTCTCGGATTGAGGCTGAACACCGGCAACACCGCAATACACAAGAATCACACCGTCGAGAACGCGAAGGGAGCGCTCCACCTCTGCCGTGAAGTCCACGTGCCCGGGGGTATCGATGATGTTGATCCGATGGTTGATCCCCTCAAACATCTTAAACACACCGGGTGTAGGCAACTGCTTCCAGCTGGCGGTCACAGCAGCAGAAGTAATCGTGATGCCGCGTTCCTTTTCCTGCTCCATCCAGTCGGTGGTGGCGGCACCATCGTGCACCTCACCGATTTTGTGGATCATGCCGGTGTAGAACAGAATACGCTCCGTGAGAGTGGTCTTACCGGCGTCAATGTGCGCGGAAATACCAATGTTACGGGTGTGCTCCAGAGGAAACTGGCGCTTGGGGCTGTTCGGATTGACGGACATTCTTCGGGAAAAGGTGAAAAAAGTTTTGGTAAGGATTACCAGCGGAAGTGGGCAAAGGCGCGATTGGCCTGAGCGGTCTTGTGCATGTCATCACGCTTGCGGATGGCATTGCCCTGGTTAGAGGCGGCATCACGGATTTCGTTAGCCAGCGCTTGGTGCATCGGAGTGCCCTTCTTACTACGGGCAAAATTGATGATCCAGCGCATCGCAAGGGACTCGGATCGGTCTGGCGCGACTTCCAGCGGCACCTGATACGTCGCACCGCCGACACGGCGGGCTTTCACTTCGAGGCGCGGTTTGGCATTTTCCACAGCGCGATTGATGACTTCCAGCGGGTCAACGGCTTCGGATTTTTCGTTCACCTTGTCGATGGCGGCGTAGAGGATGCGCTCCGCGATGGAACGCTTGCCGGAAGCCATGAGGCGGGTGATAAACTTGGCCACGAGGGCACTGTCGAAGCGTGAATCCCGCTGTTCGATTTTCTTATATACGCGCTTTCTGCGAGCCATAAGCCTGTGAGTAAATTAGTTGGGTTAAAATGCGGGGTTACTTCTTCTTGGCCCCGCCCTTACCGGCGGCGGCGGCGGCTTGGCCCGGTTTCGGGCGTTTGGCACCATATTTAGAACGGCCACGGCGGCGCTTATCCACTCCGAGGCAGTCCAGAGAGCCACGAACGATATGATAGCGAACACCGGGAAGGTCCTTAACACGACCGCCGCGAACGAGGACGATGCTGTGCTCCTGGAGGTTGTGGCCTTCGCCGCCGATGTAGGCGATCACTTCAAAACCATTCGTCAGGCGCACCTTGGCGACTTTCCGGAGAGCCGAGTTGGGCTTTTTCGGCGTACGTGTCATCACCTGAAGGCAAACCCCGCGGCGCTGAGGGCAGTCTGCAAGAGCCGGCGATTTGGACTTCGTCGCTTTGTCACGACGGCCTTTATTGACGAGCTGATTGATGGTTGGCATGGCTAGTTAAACTTTAAGGTATCTTCGTTGCATAAGAGATACCGGGCGAGCCACAGCCATGCGCCAACCACACACTTGATGGGTAGGACAGCCTGTCACACATAGCAGCGTCTTTTCCGGTGCTGCTTCCGATAAATCCTATGCACCCTGGCAAAATGCGGCGGGCAGGAAGGAGGGGTGAGTCTGGCGCGTCAATTTCATCCCGCAACTGAAATTTCGATCTTTTTAGAAAAATTTTACCGCCCCACAGGATTGGGCCAAGGAGAGTGATAGCCCCAAAGATTGGGAGCACGCCGGTGCATCTTTGGATTCTGAGTCTCAACTTCGTCTCAAGCGGTAAACAGAGTCCAATTCGATCAACTGCCTCAGCCCAGCGCTGCCTTCACCGCATCCGCCGTCATTCCCAGTTCCTTCATTACGGTGTTGCCGGGGGCGCTGATGCCGAAGCGGTCGATACCGAGGACTGCGCCTTGGGTGCCTACGTATTTCCACCAGAGGCAGGTGACGCCGGCTTCGATTGCGATGCGTTTGGTGCAGCTCGCGGGGAGGACTTCGTCTCTGTAAGACTGGGGCTGGCGGTCGAAACGCTCGAAGCACGGGAGGCTGACGACGCGGACGCCGGGATGGCCTTTGGCGGCTTCGACGGCCCACTGAACTTCCGAGCCGGTGGCGAGGACAATGGCTGTAAGCGGGGCGGTTTCCTTGATCAGGATGTAGCCTCCTTTGAGTGTGCCATCCCGGCGGACGGCGGCACTGGTGAAGCCCATGAGCGGCAGGTCCTGACGGCTGAGGGCGAGGAGCGTGGGGCCATCGGCGCGGCTGAAGGCGGCGGCAAAGGCGGCGGCGGTTTCCTCGGCATCGGCTGGGCGGATGACGTCGAGGTTGGGGATAACGCGGAGGCCGCTCACGGTCTCCACAGGCTGGTGCGTGGGGCCGTCTTCACCGACGCCGACGCTGTCGTGTGTGAAGATGTAGGTGACGGGTAGCTTGGCGAGGGCGGCGAGGCGGATACTGGGGCGGCAGTAGTCGGCGAAAACGAGAAAAGTCGCGCCGCTGGCGAGGAAGAGGCCGTCGTAGGCGATGCCGTTGCAGATGGCGCCCATGGCGTGCTCGCGGATGCCGAACCAGATATTGCGGCCCGTGGGGTTCGCTACGGAGTAGTCGCCGCCGTCCTTGATGTAGTTTTTGGTGGAACCGAAGAGGTCGGCGCTGCCGGTGATGATCTGAGGGACGGCTTTGGCGATGTGGTTGAGGATTTCGCCGCCGCAATTGCGCGTGGCGGATTTGCCCTCAGAGGGATATTCGGGGACGAGCTTGAGCAGGTCCTCGGCTTTCAGGCCACCAGTGCGTGCGGCATGCAGCTCAGCGGCCAGCGCGGGATTCGCGGCGGCCCATGCTTCGAAAGTCTTCTGCCATTCGGCGTGCGCGGCGGCGCGCTTGGATTTCACATCGGCGAAGTAGGCGCGCACATCGTCGCTGACGTGAAAATGCGTGCCCTCGGGAATGCCGAGCGCCTTTTTCGCTGCGTCAGCGAATTTCGCGCCGCCCTCACCGTGGCCCTTGGCGGTGCCAGCGACTTCCGGGATGCCTTTCGCGATGATCGTCTTCGCCACGATGATCTTCGGCTTGCCGTTGTCGTTCTTTTTCGCGGCCTCCACGGCGGCGGCGATAGCGCCAAGATCGTGGCCATCAATGGTAACAGCGTCCCAGCCGAGAGCTTCGTATACGGCGTGTGTGTTTTCGCTCTGCGTCACATTCGCCATGGCATCGAGCGTCACGTCGTTGCTGTCGAAGATCAGAATGAGGTTATCGAGCCCGCTGTGTGCGGCGAAGGCCACGGCTTCGCGCGCCACGCCTTCCTGGAGGCATCCATCGCCGGCAAGGGCGATGACGTGGTGGTCGATGATCGTGTGCTGCACGGTGTTGTATTTCGCCGCGGCCATCTTTCCGCTAAGCGCATAGCCCACGGCATTGCCCACGCCCTGACCCAGCGGGCCGGTGGTGCATTCCACGCCCTCGGTCTCATGGAACTCCGGGTGGCCCGGGGTGAGCGAGTGCAGCACACGGAAATTTTTCACCTCCTCCAGCGACAGATTATAGCCCGCGAGGTGCAGCCATGAGTAGATAAACATGGAGCCGTGGCCCGCGCTGAGGATGAAGCGGTCGCGGTTCAGCCATTTCGCGTCGCCCGGGTCGCACTGGAGCGCGGAGCCGAAGAGCACTGCCCCGATTTCTGCCGAACCGAGCGGCAGGCCGAGGTGGCCAGACGAGCATTTGTGGACGGCGTCCATGGCGAGACCACGGGCTTCATTGGCGGCTTTGGCGAGGATGGCGGCGTTCATGTTAAAGTGAATAGTTGGAGAGTTGGTTGGAAAATGCAGCCATCCCCACGACCATGCCAGCGGGAACCGGCTAGCGGGGATTAGCTAGCAGTTGGGAAGCAGGAGCTGCTATTTCAAGCAACCGGCTTTTCCCCGGCGCAACAGGAATACAGCCAAGTCCTACTAGCCACCACCGCCGCCGTCATCTTTTGATACACGAAGGAACTGGCGACCCAGCGATGCTAAGGAATTGATGACGGCATGATTTGCTCCACCCCCGGTCCAAGGCTCCGCTGTGGACCAGTTCACGGGATCCTCCGAAAATTCCAATAAATAGTCCTGATCGAGTTCAGTGGCCAACGTCGTGCTGATCTGACAAGTCACGGTGTTCTGAATGAAAGTGGCGATGGTGAGCGGTGTCGTGATGGCTGGTGCTGCTGGCCGTAGCCAGCGCGAGCCCACCCCCGGCGAGCGTGCAGGGGCCGTCGAAGGTGAGCGACTTCGCATTCTCCCCAGTGTTGAGCGTGAGCGAACTGCTGAGGGCCGCCGGCAGGCTAGAATAGGGAGAGCCTCAATAATTTCATGGCGGTTAAGGTGGCGGAGCTAGTGTAACGGCTAATCTTTTCTAAAGACCAAAAACGGGGACGGGATTTCAGTCATTTTTTGGACCGGAGCGACATTCGTGTCCTGTGTGTCTCCCTCCTTGACACCGATGCTGCCCTCCGCCCTCACTGCCGAACTTCAACGGCGCGGATAGCTCAGCGGTAGAGCGTCTGTCTTACACACAGATGGTCGGGGGTTCGAATCCCTCTCCGCGCACCATTTCCTCCCGCATCTGCGCGGGAGACAGCAATTGCCCTGCGGGCTCTGCTGGCGAAGTCGCGTCTATGACATGGACGCAAATTTACGACCCTCTCGGCAGTTCCTTCCTCTCCACCGCCGCTGCGGCCCTGCCGGTGCTAGTGCTGCTAGGCGGCATTGCGCTGGGGAAAATGAAGATCCACACCGCCGCTCTGGCTGGCCTAGCGGCGGCGGTGCTTGTGGCGCTCGTAATTTACAAGATGCCGGTGGCGATGATCGCATCGGCTTCGGCTTATGGCGCGGCCTACGGACTGTTTCCCATTGGCTGGCTCATCGTGAATTTGCTGTTCCTCTACGAGCTGACGGTACGGCGTGGACTATTCGAAGTATTGCAGCGCAGCCTTGCCGCCATTGCGCCGGACCCGCGGGTGCAGGTGATCCTCATCGCGTTCAGCTTCGGGGCCTTCTTTGAAGGCGCAGCGGGATTTGGCACGCCCGTGGCCGTGACAGCGGCGATCCTTATCCGGCTGGGCTTCCGGCCGCTCCAGGCGTGCTGCCTTTCGCTCATCGCAAACACCGCCCCTGTGGCGTTTGGTTCATTGGGCACGCCGATAATCGCCCTGGAAAAAGCGTCGGGCATTGACCTCATGACACTTTCAGCCATGGCCGGGCGGCAATTGCCGTTCTTTTCGCTGCTGGTGCCATTCTGGGTGGTGTGGGCATTCTGCGGCTGGCGGGGAATGCGCGGAGTGTGGCCTGCGGCGTTCACCGCGGGAGCCGCATTCGCCATACCGCAATATCTCGTGAGCAACTTCCACGGCCCGTGGCTCGTGGACATCGTGAGCAGTCTCGCCAGCATGGGCGCGCTGGTGCTGCTGCTTAAGCGCTGGCAGCCGCGGGACGGATGGCAGCCAACCGCGGGAGAAATGGATGCGCGCAAAGAAACCACGGAGTGCCCCACCGTCGCCGAGCAGCGCCGTGCATGGACACCGTGGGTGCTGCTCGCCGTCATCGTCTTTGCGCTCGGCGCGCTGAAAGGCCCGCTGAAGAATCTCTGGTCGCCGTCGGTGAACATGCCGGCGCTGCATGAATCCGTCTATCGCAGCGCACCCGTGGCACCGACACCCACGCCGGAAAAACCCGCACAGCCGGAGAAGGCCTCGCTAGATCTCAACGTCCACAGCGCCACCGGCACGGGCATTCTTCTCGCCGCGATCATCAGCGGAATATGGCTGCGCTTCTCCATTGTCGAACTGCTCCGCATTTGGTTCTTCAGTCTGCACCGGGCGCGGTGGTCGCTGCTCACCATCGCCGCCATGCTGGGGCTGGGGCACCTAACCAAATTCTGCGGCGCGGATGCCACCATGGGACTCGCCCTCGCAGCCACGGGACCACTCTATCCGTTCTTTGGAACGATGCTTGGCTGGCTGGGCGTGGCACTCACCGGCAGCGATACCGCTAGCAACGTCCTCTTCGGCAGCCTCCAGCGCATCACTGCAGAGCAGACCGGCATCAGTGCTCCGCTCATGTGTGCGGCAAACAGCACAGGCGGCGTGATGGGCAAAATGATCGACGCCCAGAGCATCGTCGTCGCGAGCACTGCGGCGGATTGCTACGGCATGGAGTCGCAGATTCTCCGTCGCGTGTTCTTCCACAGCCTCGTGCTGGCCGCGCTCGTTTCTCTGCTGGTCACCCTCCAAGCCTACGTGTGGCCATTCACGCTGATGGTGACGGAGTGATGAAACTCACCGACGATGAAAAATCTCTGGCTGCTGCAAGCGCCAGCGTTCCACGGCGGAAACGAGGGTGGAATCCCGCAGCGTGCTGTCATGGATTGCGTTGGCCCATGCGGCGGCGCTGGCAGCGTCGTTGCGGATCGCAGGTGAGTCTGTCAGCGCCACAATGGCGGTGTCGCGGACAACCTCGCTAGCCAAGGTGTTCACCCACTGCGAGGCCGCAGCGGGATCGGCTAGCATCCACCACAGGACAACGCCTTCGACAGCGGCAAGGGCGGAATCGCCGGAAAGCGACCGCGCCCATGCGGCGGCCTGCTGCGGACTGGATTGCGCCCACTGCGCGGCAACGGCTCCGGCAGCAGAGCTGTGGTCTTCGCCGGTGAGGCTGTTCACCCATGCCGTCGCCGTCGACGGATCTTCTATGGCAAGTGAGATGGCGAGAGCGGGCACGGCCTCTGCGCGCAGAGAATCGTCTTCCAGATTTTGCACCCATACGGCGGCGGCGGCAGGATTGTCCGCGGCCCATGCGGCGGTCACTACGCGTGCGGCTAGTGCAGCGGCGGCAGGGTCGAGCCCAAACCCGCCGGTTTCCTCCTCAAGATGAGCGGCAGCAGTCTGTGGATCGCGCGCGGCCCATGCGCTCATCACGGTGGCGGCGGAAAGGGTGCGTTCAGAACCCGGGAGCGTGTCTATGTAAGTAAGAGCCGTCTGCGGATCGAGTTCCCCATACCGTGCGAGAAAAATCTGCAGCGCCAGTCCGCCATCGGCCCCGGGTTGCAGATCGAGCGTTCTCAGTGCCGCCAGCGTGCCGCGGATATCCAGAGTGGCAGCGTGGTCGAGCAGTGCCGCGATTCTGCCTGCTGGCCCAGTGCGGGGAACTTCGGTGGGCGCACCAGCAGCCTCTATTTTGCCGGGCGCGCCCGCCATTTTCTCCACCGCCATGCCTCTGGTGACAGCGGCGGAAGCCGTAGTGCGGACGGCGGGGGAGATTGTCGGCACTGCAGGGCGCAGTGTCCATCCGAGGAGGAATGCCGCTGCGGGAATAGCGGCGCTGAGGATTACACAAAAGTGTTGGGGAAGAGAGAGGGGCATAGAATGAGAGGCGTGGAGTGCAATTGCTAAGGGCCTCGCCCGGGCCGGCCTTCACGACCGGCCCGGACTACTGTCTGTGGTTTGGAGTGCGGATGCAGTTACCGCAGAGTGGTAGAGGCAGCGAGAGTTGGCAGCATATCAATCTCTGCGCTCTTTACGGCTCAGCGGTTCAACTGCATCTGCGGGAGCCTACTTCCGCTTCGGCTTGCCGCCTTTTTTCGGGCGGGCGGCGAATTCCTCAGCAGTCACGCTGCCGTCGCTGTTGACGTCGAGCTTGGCGTAATGCACGGCTACCTTATTGGCATCGGCGCCCTCGGGAGCACCGGCGGCGAATTCGGCTGCGGAGAGTCCGCCGCTGGAGTCGGTATCCAGTTCTTCGAACTTGGTAGTGATTTTCGCGGCGTGGGCGGCTTTCATCGCGGCCTTCTCGGCGTCGCTCAGCACGCCATCGCCGTCGGTGTCGAATTCAGCGAGCACTGCTGGGGGCACCGGGCGGTCGCCGCCGGCCGGAGCGCCGCCGCGTGGGCGGGCATAGGTGAAGCCAGTGGTGACGACGAGGGCGGCGAGGATCAATGTCAGTGTTGTTTTCATGGTGGGTGTTTTCTTTGTTTGGTTGTGTTTGTTGTGACAGCCCGGTTTTTGGTTTGTGCCGGGCGTGAAATTGTTTTCAATTTCACGGGTAATAGAACACACTACTCTGTCGCTCCTGTGACACGCAGATGACACGCTTGTCATTTTCACTTCGGCCCTTCTTCACCTCATGATCCGCTCGCTCGCTCTTCTGCTTCCTCTCACTGCCGTTGCCGCTCCGGTGCCGGTGGAATTGTTTCAATGCGCTGACCCCAACCTTGAGGTCACCGTCTGGGCCGCGCCGCCGCTGCTGCGCAATCCCACGAACATCGACATCGACCAGCACGGGCGCATCTGGGTCGCGGAGGGCGTGAATTACCGCAAGATGTTCGACCGCGAGCCCAAGGGCGACCGCATCATGGTGCTGGAAGACACGGACAAGGACGGCAAGGCGGACAAGTCGTGGGCCTTCGTGCAAGAGCCGTTTCTCCGCACGCCGCTAGGCGTAGCGGTCATCGGAAACAAAGTCGTGGTCAGCATGGCGCCGGACCTCGTGGTCTATACCGACAAGGACGGCGATGCCGTGTTCGATCCTGCCAAAGGCGACACGCGCGAGGTGCTGCTCACGGGATTCAATGGACGCAATCATGACCACTCGCTGCACAGTGTGACCGTGGGGCCGGACGGGAAATGGTATTTCAGCGCGGGAAATTGCGGCGCGAAATTCACCGACAAGAGCGGCAAGACTTTCCGCATATCGGCAAAGCAGGACGCATCGCGCTGGCCGCAGGATCCGAAGCTCCCTGACTGGGATCCCAACGAAATCGCCGGTCAGAAAAGCGACGACGGGCGCGCCTATGTCGGCGGGTTCATCGCCCGTATGGATCCGGACGGCAGCAATGTGGAAATCCTCGCGCACAACCTGCGCAACTCGTATGAAAACTGCGTCACCAGCTTCGGCGACATCTTCGCCAGCGACAACGACGACCAGCCCGCGTGCCGTGTCTTCGCCGTGCTGGAGGGCGGGAACTACGGATTCGCCAGTGCCGACGGCGCGCGCACATGGCAGGCCGACCGCCGGCCGGGACAGAATATCCAAACCGCTACATGGCGTCAGGATGACCCGGGCGTGGCTCCCGCCGGCGATATCTATGGCGGTGGCGCGCCGACTGGCTGTGTGTTCTATGAAAACGGCGCGCTCGGTGAGAAGCACGAAGGCACCCTCCTCGTCTGCGCGTCCGCGCGGAACACCATCTTCGGCTATAAGCCGCAGCCGGATGGCGCGGGCTGGAAATTGGAGCGGTTCGATTTCCTCACGACGAACAAAGCGGGCGAATTCGCCGGCGCGGATTTCAAAGGCGGCAGCAAAGGCATCAAACCCGAAGACACCAAAACCCTCTTCCGCCCCAGCGACATCGCTGTCGGCCCGGATGGCGCGCTTTACATCTCCGACTGGCTCGATCCCCGCACCGGCGGCCACGCCACCATGGACGACGCCATGGAAGGCACCATCTACCGCATCGCGCCGAAGGGGTTTAAGAGTGTGGTGCCGAAGGTGGAATTCACGACGGTGGCTGGGGCCATTCAGGCAATGAAGAGTCACGCGGTGAATGTCCGGGGCCAGGCTCTAAACACGCTGCAGCAGTTTGGGCAGAACACTGTGAGTGAGCTGTCCTCCGCCATGAAGGGGCAGCATAAAGACTACTGGGTTGCTCGGCTCGAGAACGCTCAAAAAGCCGTGCGCCACAAAAAACTTCAATCCCGTAAACTAGGTGATCTTAAAAAGCTGGTGGAAAAGGGAGACCAAACGGCTCAACATCTAGCTGCTAAGAATTTTCGTGGAAAAGAGAACGAAGAGCTCCGACGCATGCTCGCAGACAAAGAGGAAAGCTCTAAGCCAGAAGGGTGGGGGAACTACGTTTCATCGCTGATGTTCCAGCTTCACCCGCCGCAAAGTATCCCCGCTTTCCAAACCCGCGCGCTCTTTTCGAAACTCCCTCTCAAGGCGCGGTTGGAGGCGCTGACGGCCATCGGATTCAACGTGACGCCGGAGGCGGCGGCGGCGATGTTGGAGGTGGTAGTTGCGAAAGGAAAACAACCCCCGCCTCCCGGAAAGGCAGACCCGCCTTCCACGGCTAAAGCCGACGAAATGGTCCGCGAAACCGCCCTGTGGTGGTTGCTGAACCGGAAGGACAACACATGGAAGGTCCACAACCTGAACGCAGTGCTCAAGGAGCGCGGGATTTACGATCCGGAGAAGATCACCCTGCTCCCGGCCCCGCCGCCGGAACCGGTGGCGGCCACCTACACCGTGGCGGACGCGGCGAAACTCCCCGGCGATGCCAAACGCGGCGAGGCCGTGAGCGCGAAATGTTTTCTCTGTCACCAAATCGGCGAAGTGGGCGTGGACTACGGGCCGGACCTGACGACCTTCGGCCGCACGCAAACGACGGAGGCACTGCTGAAGAGCATCATTGAGCCGGAAGCGGACATCGCGCACGGATTCCACGGCATCCGGGTGGAGACGAAGGACGGTCAAATCATCGAAGGACTGCTTCTCACCGACAGCGACCCGCTCATCGTCCGCAGCCCCGGCGGCCTAACTCAAATGGTGCCGGTGGCGCGAGTGAAGGAGAAAACCGGTCTCCGAGGGCGCAGTCTGATGATGAGCGCAGTGCAAATGGGGCTCTCCGCGCAAGAAGCCGCGGATGTGGCGGCATATCTGCGCGCGAGGTGACAGAGATTCCCACAACACCACCGCCGGGCCATACTGTTTAGGGCCTACCGAGAGGCGCAGTGGGCGCAGAGATAAAAATAGTGTAATCGGGAGCGGTAGCCTTCGTCCTAAACTTGAGGATAAACGGAATCGCCTGCTCTATCCCAATCCTCCTCTGCGCTCTCTTCGCCTTAACGGTAACTTCAGGCCCCAGTCCTAACACCTTTTCCGCCCCTCCGGTATTCGTCTGCCCCCAAAAGTCCAACATTCCGATGACGCCTTGATGACACCTCTGTCATAATAGCTCACAGGACTTTCATCGCGGCGAAGTTGTGCCATAGGTTTCGGCATATGCGCATTCTAGTCATCGAAGACCAAAAGAAGATCGCCGGCTTCATCGAGCAAGGATTGAAGGAGAATGGGTTTGCCGTGGATGTGGTTCATACCGGCGAGGAAGGTTATCTGAACGCCACAACGGAGAGTTACGACGCGATGGTCCTCGATGTGATGCTGCCTGGTCGTGACGGCCTGAGCATTCTGCGCGCATTGCGGGGCAAGGGGCTCACGCTGCCAGTGCTGGTGCTCACGGCGCGCAGTGAGTTGAATGAACGCGTGGAGGGGCTGAATGCGGGCGCGGATGATTATCTCACGAAACCGTTCTATGTGGAAGAACTGGTGGCCCGGCTCCATGCACTGCTGCGGCGCACGGGCGGCACTCCAGCGAGCATTTTGAAGAACGGGCCGCTATCCATGAATCTGCTCACCCGCGAGGTGAAGCGGGGGGCGGATGCGCTGGAACTGAGTTCGCGCGAGTTTGCGCTGCTGGAGTATTTTATGCGTGCACCTAGCCGCGTGCTCACCCGCTCGCAGATTGGCCAGCATGTGTGGAATTTGCATTTCGACACCGGTACGAACATGGTGGATGTGGCCATCGGGCGGCTGCGGAGAAAGATCGAAGAGCCTAACGGGCCGCATCTTATCGAGACCGTGCGCGGCGCAGGCTACCGGTTCCGGGGAGGTGAGCGATGAAGCTGGTAAGCTCGGCGCGGGCAAGGGTGGCGCTCATCACGGCATTGGTATGTGCGGTGGTGCTGGGGGCGTTCGCCGTGGCGGCATGGACCCGGCTGAAAGCGGCGCGCATGGAGGCGCTGGACCGGGAGCTGGAAAGCGCGGGGCTACCGCTCGCCCTCGCCGCGAGGATGAATCTTTCAGCAGCTAAGGCGGAGCACATGCTCAATCAGAGGTTTGGCACGGATCGGCAGATGGGGCGGGCCTTTGCAGTCCATCAGCCCGGCGAGAAGCCGGTGCTTTCCTCGCAGTGGCCGAAAGGTCTGGCTCCCGAAAGTCTTCCGCACAACACGGAGACGGTGGAGCGCGAACCTACCGCGCCGCCCGATGACAACGGCGGCCCGCGCTCCCGGGCAGTGCCGCCGGACGATTTTGGACCAAGTCCACCCGGGGAGGGCCCGGGCTCGCCGCGACGGGGAAGGCCGCGGGAATTTGAAGACAAGCCGCCGCCTTCGGACGCAAACCCGCAGGACCGCCCGCGGCGTCCGCTTATTTTCAAGCCTCAGTTTTCGACCGTAGAGACCGGAGGAAAGACATGGCGTGCCGGGGTATTCGGCCACGCAGGCAGCGGGGTTTTCGTGCGCGTGCTGCTCGACCAGTCGGTGTATGCCGCAGATTTGCAGGAGACCGCGCGCGCTTTTATGCTCACCGTCCCGGGCGCGCTGCTGCTGATCGCGGCGGGGGCATGGTTTGCCGCGTGGCGCAGTCTGGCGCCGGTGCAACAGCTCACGCAGCGCATCGAAACGGTCTCGCCGGGGAAAAGCAATGAACGTCTCGACCCCGCGGGGGCCGACACGGAATTCCGCCGTATCATCGCTTCGTGGAATGAAATGCTGGAGCGCATGGAGCGGAGCTATCAGCAGGCTACAAGGTTCAGCGCCGATGCCTCTCACGAATTGAAGACGCCGCTCGCAGTGATGCGCGCCACCGTGGAAAGCGGACTGTCGCACTGCGCCGACGGCTCGAACGAGCAGCGCACGTATGCGGGCCTGCTGGATGAACTGGATGAAATCCAGGCGATCATCGAAGGTCTGCTGCTACTTTCCCGTGCGGATGCAGGACTGCTGGCGGCGAACCGGGAGACGCTGGATCTCTCCACATGGCTGCAGCCGCTGCTGGAGGACGCAGGGCTGATGGCTGAAGAACGGGACATCACGATAGAAGCCGAAATCACCGAGGGCATCCATGTGCAGGCGGACCCCGTGCTGCTCACACGCGCAGTGCACAACCTCCTCCGCAATGCCGTGGCGTATAATCACCGTGGCGGACAGATCACGGCCGGCCTCAGTCGGGAAGGAAATTTCGCGGTGCTCAGAATCGGCAATACCGGCACGCCCATTGCCGAGGATGAGCGCGCGGACATTTTCGACCGCTTCAAGCGCGGCACCAACGCGGGCGGCACCGGTCAGGGCAAAGGACTAGGCATTGGACTCAGTCTTGCGCGCGAAATCGCGTTAGCCCATGGCGGCACGCTCACGCTGGAGGCGAAGGGAAACAATATCTTTCGACTGAGCATTCCCCTCGCGGCCTCCGCGGCGGAGGCCGTGCGACGTTAGCTCCAGCATCCCTCGGTGGTGTAGGCCATGGCTTCGTTCTGGCTGATGCTCACAAAGCGGTAGCGGCTACCGGGTAACAAGGAGCCTGTGTAACGGCCGCGCTTGTCCTGACAGCGGACACGGGTGTTGGCCGGATCGCTGGGAATGGTGTCATAGCCGGGATAGTTGGGCCCGAAAGGCTGGCTTAGGGAATGATGCTGTTGCCACTCGGGTCAACGATGCATACGGTGCGCAGGGAGCAGGCGGTAAGAGTCACGGTGGGAGATTTTCTCACAACAAAACTTGCGTGACGTGGGCCGGCAAATTGGCAAGAAACCAAAATCGCGCCCGGGAGCGCTGCCGGGGAGGCTAGCCGTCAGATTTTTCTGCGGGCCATCTTTTTGCTTGAGTGCAGCGAAGAAATCCGGGACATATCATACAAACCCGCAGACGGCATTGGCAAAACCCAGAGGCTGCTCTAGGGAGCAACCATCACCCCCATGCAAAACACCTCCATGAAAAAACTGCTCTTCACTCTTCTCGCCGCCGCCATCGGCAGTTCCACCTTCGCTGATACCATTACATTGAAGGACGGCACCGTGTGGGAAGGCACCATCCTAGAGGAAACCCCCACGCAGGTGATCATCGAAGTCCAGTTCTCCGCCACCATAAAATCCAAAGAAGAGGTCAAGGTATCCGAAATCAAGGAAATAAAGAGGCTGCCGGTTGATGAAAAGGAAGCCGCCGCATTGATGGCGAAGTTGAAGGTTACGGAAGACGGCATGACCGCGGCCAACTACGAATTAGCAATCAAACTGAGTATCCAGCCATGGCTGGACAAGTATAAGACCAGCAAGAAGCGCGCAGATGTGGAGGCGCTGCTGAAGCTTTACACAGAGGAACTGGCCAAAGTGAAAGCCGGCGGCACCAAGGTGCGCGGCTCATGGATCACAGCAGATGAACTGAAGTGGGACGAATACAACATCGCTGCCCGCCGCCTGCGTGTGCAAATGGAGGCCCAACTCAAGAAGCGCGAGTATGTGGCAATGCACAACGCCTTCGCCAAAATGGATGCAAAGTATTCCGCCGCTGTGGATTACGTACCTTCACTGGAACTGATGAAAAAAAGCATGGCCGCAGTTGAGGGCACCATCGCCCGAGCCGTTGAGGAGCAAAAAGGCTACGACGCTGAGCGCAAACGCCTGCTGGGCAGCCAGACTCCGGAAAAGAAGAAGGAACTGGAGGACAAGATCAAAGCCGAACAGTTGGAATTCCGCAAGAAAGTCGCACAGGAGAAGAAAGAAAAGATCCGTCTCACCAGCTACGATAAGCACGACCTGAAGAGCGTTCAGGATGCGCTCTCTCAGGCCAAAAAAGAGACGGAATACCTCAACAAAATCGACACCAAAGGTCAGGCCGAGGCAGCCAAAAAATATCAGGAAGCCCTGCGTCACATCTATGAAAAGCAGTGGCTATCCGCCAAGTCTAAGCTGGAGTATGCGATAAAGGTTTTCGCTAAAGATCCCGCCGTGAAAAAATCGCTCGACGATGCTACCCGACAGGCTGCTGCCGCCGGCAACAAGACTGGAGCCAAATAAATTATGAACACTGCGCGCACTGCTGAAATCGCCCGCCGCACAGCGGAAACAGACATTACTCTCTCGCTGACCATCGACGGCCAGGGCCGTGCGGACGTGAGCACGGGCATCGGGTTCTTCGACCACATGCTCACGCTTTTTGCGAAGCACAGCCTCATCGACCTTAAAGTCGTGGCCAAAGGCGACCTGCACGTGGATTACCACCACACCGTGGAGGATATCGGTATCGTAATGGGGCAGGCTCTGCGTCAGGCGCTGGGCGACAAAAAGGGCCTCGTGCGCTACGGCTGGGCTTATCTGCCCATGGATGAGACGCTGGCCCGGGTGGCGGTGGACCTCAGCGGGCGCTCGTATCTGGAGCACCGCGTGCCAGAGCGGGTGGAGAACATTGGGGCGTTTCCGTTTCAGCTGGTGGAGGAGTTCCTCCGCGGACTGGCCCACAACCTTCTCGCCAATGTCCACGTCGAAATCCTCTACGGACGCGACGCCCACCATATGGCCGAGGCAATATTCAAGGGCCTCGCCCGGGCGCTGGATGCCGCCATGCGCATCGATCCGCGGGTAACCGGGGTGCCGAGTACGAAGGAGATGCTGTAAAGAAGTGCTTTAGTGGCTGGTGTCGTAGTGCTTAGTGATGGCCCCCACACCATTCGATACTGAGCACTAGGGCACTAAAAACTAAACACTACCACCACCATGACCGGTATCATCGACTACGGCGGCGGAAACCTGCAGAGCGTGCGCAATGCCGTGCGAGCATTGGGCCATGAGCCGGTGCTCGTGCATGATGCGGACGCGCTGGAGGGAGTGTCTTCGCTTATCTTTCCTGGGCAGGGCGCCTTTTCGGATTGTATGACGGCTCTTGAGCAACGCGGTCTCACCGGACCGCTACGCGACTGGATCATGGCGGACCGGCCGTTTTTCGGCATCTGTATCGGATATCAGGTGCTCTTTGAAGGCGGGGAGGAAAACCCAGGTGTGCCAGGCTTGGGCATTTTGCGCGGTCAGGTGGTGCGCTTTGCGCAACAGCCAGGAGTGAAGATCCCGCACATGGGCTGGAATACGGCGCACGTGGTTCATCCGGGGCATCCGGCATGGGCCAGTCTGGGGAACGATCCTTTTTTCTACTATGTGCACAGCTACTACCCGCAGCCGGAAGAGGAGGAAGTGATCGCGGCCACTACTCCGTATGCCGGACTGGAATTTGCCGCCGCCGTAGAGCGCGGCCGCATGTTCGCCACCCAGTTTCACCCGGAGAAAAGTCAAGCAACCGGTCTGCAACTCATGGGGAATTTCCTGTCCGCCCGGGACTGATTAACCAACTGGTATTTTTCGCACCCCGCCCGATGGTGAGCGCATTGCCTCATAACTCTTGTCAAAACGCAGGTAAACTGCGGACTAGTTAGAAAGGGCTTGTGTATGTCGCGCGCGCGCCTGTGTCCACACCGCCATTCATGTAACCTAGAGATTCCTCGCTGGTGTGTTCGCCGACGAAAACGAGATGACCGCCGAGTTCCGCAGTCACGGATCATACCGCACTACTGACCTGTGCCGGTGAAACTGGAACTTCCGCCCGGAAATTCGAAGTGCGTCGATTCCATGGCGGCGGCGTGGCCTTCGTTTGCCACTTTTGCGCTTAGGAAGTAATGCGTCAGTTCGTCCAGATAACGCGGTGCCGATCCGCAGGAGAAACGCTGTGCGCCGTGACTGCCGATGTAGCAGGTAAGCATGGCGCGGTGTTTCGCCGCGCTGAGAGCCAGACGGCGCACGCCGGAGATGCGGCGCAGGGCGCAGCGTTTTACGGCGGCTCCGGCGGCCGCTAACATCCCGCTACCATGATGAGTAAAACCGTGCAGCGCCAACTTGGAGATGCCATTTGCGATCCGGCTGCGTCGCCGTCTGCTATTTATGCTATCCTTGATGGCGCTGTAGTGCGGCAGTTGCCGGATGCTTTTGAAAGCATGAATCTCCGTCACGCCTGCCTCTTTCGCAGCGAGACGGGCCCTCCGGTGCTCACCCATACGCCTTGGCTGGTCAAGGCGGAGGCGGAGAGTGAGGTGCTGGGTTGTATCCTGCGTGAATTCTGGGGGCACAACCGGGGCATGTTCGCTGGGGTTCCATGCGATACAAAGTTCGGTGCTGTGCTGGGTCACTTCCAGTAGTTCATTCAGGCGCGGTTGCCGGACGGGCGCATTGTCTCCTTCCGGTTTTACGATCCCCGGGTGCAGCGGTTCTTCGTTCCCTCGAGCTATGCCCACAGGCGGGGCAGTTGTGTAGCCTGCCGCTCATGTGGGTGTGTGAAAGTGAAGAGGGAGCCGCGTTCATCACCTGCACGGAGAAGGACGGCGAAGTGATCCGTGCGGAGCGGCCCCTCCGTTCCGTCCGCGATGCCATTCAGGTGAGGTGAGGAGAATTCTCCACTGGCGCGGGCATCACGGCTGTGTCATTCGCGACCCATGAAAAAGTACGGTATCAAATTGAACTCAGGCAAAATCATGTGGGTCCATGCGGACTGGGTGGAGGTGCGGGATGGCGCGCTCCTTTTCTACCGGCGACCGGAGGGACAGGCGGAGTTGATTGCCGGGTTTACACTCGCTCAGGTCAATCACTGGGGCGTGCCGGATGCCTTTGTGCAGGACTAATCTGGAGCCTGCGCGACTCCGCGTTTTTCAGCTTTCCTGCGGAAAAGCCCGGCAGTAGGCGCAAGTCATGCTTTCCACATCCAGACGCTCGTTTATGAAGACCACTGCCGCTGCTGCTGCTGCCACTGCTGTTCCTGTTTCGGCCAACGCCGATGCTCCAGTGAAGCTGGAACTTGGCTTCGACAACTTCTCCGTCCGTGCCCTTGGACTCAAGGCTCCGGCGCTCATCGACTATGCCGCCAAACTCAAGGTGGACTGCCTGCTCATGTCGGACCTTGATGTCTATGAGAAGATGGATGACGTGTATCTTCAGGACATCGCCCAGCGTGCGAAAGACAAAGGTTTAAAGCTCTATGCCGGCACTGGCGGCATCTGTCCGTCGGCGAAGAATTTTCCAACGAAATGGGGCACAGCGGAGGAGCATTTGAAGCTGACCATCCGCGTGGCGAAGGCTCTGGGTTCTCCAGTGGCGCGCTGTTATCAGGGCTTCATGGAGGACCGAAAAAGCCCGGGCGGCATCAACGCACGGCAAAAAGATACCATCGCAGTATTTAAAAATGTGCGCAGTTACGCACTCGATAACGGTGTGAAAATCGCGATCGAAAATCACGCCGGCGGCGAGACCGCAGCGGAACTCCAGCGCCTCATCGAAGAGGCGGGAAAAGACTTTTTGGGCTGCACGATCGACAGCGGGAACGCTACGTGGACACTTGAAGACCCCATGCAGAATCTGGAAATTCTCGGCCCCTACACCGTCTGCTCTGGCATTCGTGACAGCATGATCTGGGAGGATGCAGACGGCGCTCAGGTGGCGTGGACTGCGGTGGGCGAGGGCATGATCGACATGAAGGCCTACGCCCGGCGCTTTTCCGAGCTGGCACCCGGCGCACCGTTCATCATGGAAATCATCAGCGGGTTTTCGAAGGGTTTCAGTTACCTGAAGCCGGAGTTTTGGAAGGGCTACGAGGAGATCCGCCCGCCAGACTTTGCAAGATTCCTTGCGCTGGCCAAACGCGGGAAAGCCATCCCTTCCTTCAAGCCGGAGGGGGACCGCAAGAAGGCGGAACAGGATTACCAGAAGGCCGAACTGGAGCGTAGCCTGAAGTATTGTCGCGAAGTCATCGGTGTCAGGAACTAGGCTCCGCGCTTCAGTTGAGCGGGCGCCAGCCGGTATCGAATCCGGTGAGCCGGTTGGGTTTTTCACCACTGCCCAGCTTCCACGGCCGGTTAGCGGGCTGCGAATCCTCCGGGCGGCAAGCTCAGGGCCTCACTACAACAGCGCGGAAGTCTCTATGGGGCACGGCTTACGACGGTAATCCGCAGAACCCTTGACCCTGCTGCTGTTCACCGGGGTAATGATTTACGGACTTGGCAAAGGACGTGGGGACATGGAAATGAACGCTTGCCTGCCCGCGGAGGCTGTTAGTTTCCGCTGATGAAAACGGTGCTCGAAACCCTGCGCAGCGGAACGCCCTGGCTCGAAAAGGCCGGGGTGGAAAACGCGCGGCTGAACATGGAGCACCTGCTCGCTAAGGTTCTCGGCTGCCGGCGCATGCAGCTCTACATGGACTTTGATCGTCCGCTGGCTGAGGAGCAACTGGCACCGCTGCGGGACTTGCTGAAGCGCAGGGGAAAAGGGGAGCCACTCCAGCACCTGCTGGGCACCGTGGAGTTTATGGGGCGCGAATTTCTATGTGATGCCCGGGCGCTCATCCCGAGGCCCGAGACCGAGGAGCTCGTGGAGCGCATTCTCGCGGAGCATAAGCACGAAGGCTCGACGAAACCGGCTGACATTCTCGACATGGGCACGGGCTCGGGAATCATCGGGCTGTCCCTAGCCGTGGCATTTCCGGAGGCCCGCGTGGTGCTGGCGGATATCTCCCCCGATGCGCTGGCGCTGGCGCTGGCCAATGCGGAGAGACTCGGATTACCGGCAGAGCGCGTGGAGTTTATTCAGTCCAATTTGTTCTCTGCTCTGGGTGGCAGGAGATTCGACCTGATCGCCGCCAACCTTCCATACATCGCCGCAGAGGAAATTCACGAATTGAGCCGGGAGGTCCGGCACGATCCCGTGCTCGCGCTCGACGGCGGCCCCCGTGGCACTGAAATCATTGAGGCATTCATCAGCGCATTGCCGCAGTATCTCACGCTGAACGGCTTTGCGGCTCTGGAAGTGGGCGCCGGCCAGACTGCCGCACTGGCGCAGGATATGCGGCGCGCCATCCTGCGCGATGTGGTAGCGGCGGATGACTTGTCGCGCCGAGACCGTTTTCTCTTTTGCCGTGCGCAGTAGGACCCGGGCCGCCATGCGCTTCCTGTAACTTGTGGCATCGGTCCATGCGTCCGGTAGGGTAATATTCAGTCCAGAAGTTTATGGACCTCGCTCACTCCAGTCTCCGCCAGCGATGCTGCAAACTTGCTCCGCCGCGCGCAGAGGGGTGCCAGTTCGGGAGAAAGATTGCGCGTCACGCTTCCGTTGCTGTTCACCCTTCCCGAGTATCAGTTAGCGTAGCTGCAGACGTGACCGCCACCGACCCGACTAATGCACAAGGGCCTCGCGGAGCACGTCGTCCACGGTTTTCACCATGACGATGCGCACGCTTTTCTTCACCTCGGCGGGAATGTCAGGAAGATCCTTTTTGTTCGCTTCCGGAATGAGCACGGTATTGATGCCGGCGCGCAGGGCAGCGAGCGTTTTCTCCCTCAGCCCGCCAATGGGCAGCACGCCTCCGCGCAGTGATATCTCACCAGTCATGGCAATATCGGCACGCACGGGTGTATTGGTGAACAGACTGGCGAGCGAGGTGAACATGGCCACGCCGGCGCTGGGACCATCCTTCGGGACGGCACCGGCGGGGACATGCACATGCACATCCATGGACGCAAAGGCGCGCGGAGCGATGCCAAGCGTGGCGGCGCGGTTGCGGACAAGGCTCATGGCGGTCTGCACGCTTTCCTTCATCACATCGCCCAACTGACCGGTGAGCTGCGCGGTGCCTTTGCCGGGATAGCTCAGTGCTTCGATGTGCAGAATTTCCCCGCCGACGGGTGTCCACGCCAGACCGGTGACAACGCCGGGGCGGGCGATGTCGAGTTTTTCGTCGTGCTGGAACTTGGGAGGGCCGAGGTATTCCTCCACGGCAGCGGGAGTGATGGCAGGGTTGGATTTCTCCTCAGCAGCCACTTTGGCGGCGATGGCGCGGCAGAGGCTGGCGATTTGGCGCTCCAGTTCCCGCACGCCCGCTTCGCGGGTATATTCGGAAATGAGCAGGTCGAGCGCGGGCAGGCTGAGCGTGATCTGGTTCACCTTGAGCCCATGTTCCTTCCGCTGGCGGGGGAAGAGATACTTGCTCGCGATACTGCGCTTCTCGGTCGCCGTGTAGCTGCTCAGTTCGATGATTTCCATCCGGTCGCGCAAGGCGGCAGGGATGGTATCGAGCGAGTTGGCCGTGGCGATGAATATTACGCGGCTGAGGTCGAACGGCGTGTCGAGATAGTGATCGGTGAAAGTGTGGTTCTGCGCGGGGTCGAGCACTTCCAGCAGGGCGCTGGCGGGGTCGCCGCGGAAGTCGTTGCCGAGCTTGTCCACTTCATCGAGGAGGATGACCGGATTGGCCGCTCCGCTGCGGCGCACCTCATTGACGAGGCGTCCGGGCATGGCCCCGATGTAGGTCCGGCGGTGGCCGCGGATATCTGCTTCATCGCGAACGCCGCCAAGGCTGATGCGGGCGAACTTGCGCCCCAGCGCACGTGCTACGCTCTGGCCGAGGCTGGTCTTGCCCACGCCCGGCGGTCCCAGCAGCAGCAGGATGGGGCTGCGGCCCTTGGGGTTGAGCTTGCGTACGGCAAGATACTCCACCAGACGGCGCTTCACCTTCTCAAGACCGAAGTGGTCTTTGTCCAGCACTTGCCGGGCGTGCTTCAGGTCAAGGTTGTCCTCCGTGGTTTTGGCCCACGGCATTTCCGCCAGCGTCTCCAGATAGGTCATGATCACACTGGCTTCCGGACTGCCGGACGGCACGTGATTGAGACGCTTCAATTCCCGGTCCGCCTGTGTGCGCGCGGCCTTCGGGAGCTTGGCTTCGTCCAGCTTTATTTTGAGTTTGGTCAAATCATCCGCGTCGTCGCCTCCCTCGCCCAGTTCCTTCTCAATCACTTTCTTCTGCTCGCTGAGCCACGCACGGCGCTGCATTTCCCCAAACTGAGACTGGACGTCCTTCTGAATCTTCTCCTGCAGCTCTGCAATGTGTAGTTGTGACGCGACTTTGACCTGCAGAAATTTCACACGCTGCTCCACACTCAGTTCCTCAAGCAGCTTCTGGCGCTCCTCCAGTTCCATGTCGATGCCGCCGGCGATAAAATCCGTGAGCTTGCCGGGATCGTCAATGTTGCGGATAAAGACGCTCACCTGATCCGGCACGTCTTCCTTATGCTCCAGCAGCGAGAGCGCGCTCTGGCGCAACGAAGCGATCTCTGCCGTCCATTCCGGAGTCTGAATCGGTTCTGCGCAGTGCAGTTTCTGCACTTTTGCTTTGAGGTAAGGAGAGGGCACCCCGGCGGAAACGAGGGCCACCCGTTCCTTAACATTCAGGATGGCCACCAGCGTGTCAGCACTTTGCTTTATGATTCGCATGACCTGCCCGGTGACACCCACGCTGTGCAAGTCGGCGGCGGCGGGCTCCTCATCCGTGTCCGACTTTTGGGTAAAGACCCCCAGCTTACCGCCTTTAAGATCTTCAATGAGCTTGCGGGAGGCCTTCCGTCCGATCGTGAGCGGCACGACCATTCCCGGAAACAGTACAGCATTGCGGATCGGCAAAATGGGCATGAGCCCGCCAGCGGCGGTTGTCGGCTTCTTGCGGGACTTCACCGGCCCGTTGCCGGTGCCTTTCATGGTGACTACAGTCGCAGCCTCGGCAGTTTTGGCTTCCGGGGATACTTTGGCCGGGGGATTGGATCGTTTCATGGAGGTGGATGGGGGGAATGAAACCGTAGGATGCAAAGCCCGCCAGGGAAAAGGCTGAATCCTTGCACATGATACGGGATTTTCCCTTCCGGGGAAGCACAATATCACGAAGCGTGCCCCCCTCTTCCAACCGGCCGGCCACAGGTTACCGCCGACGGCCCGTCCTCCATGATGGCCGGAGTGTCCCATAACGAGACAATTTGGCAGTTAGAGCCCTCACCTCATCCGGATGGCGCACGGGCTGAAGGCGGCTCGACCGGAGAACGGAGTGGTCAGGGCTGTGAAGAATAGTCCCATGCAGGCGACGGGGAAGCCGCCGTGTTCAGCAAAGACAGCGAACCAGTCGGGACTCGGCAGTTCGTAGCTGGATGAGGCAGGATAGACCAAACATAGGGCGTGCCGCCCATGCCCAAGCACCAGCCGATCTCGGCGAGAACCTGATTGCGCCGCAGGAGCGCCAGCCCGCAAATGACTGAGGGCCAGTCGCAGAGGTAGAACGGCCACGCGGTTTCGCGCACTTTTCGCCACACCAGTTCCGAATCTTCCACGCGGTATCACAGCCACTTGATAACCGGGGCCGCTACAACAGCCGCGAAGAGATTGCCTCCACCGCCGATACGGGGCTTCAGGTGGCGCGAGCCTTTTACTTTTTCTTCTGCTGATCGCGGAAGGCGCTGCCTCCGCCGCCGCCGGTGCGGGGCTGGGATTTTTTGGCCTGCTGGGCCATCTTGGCCTGCTGGGCGGCCATGGCGCGTTCCATGAAAGAGGGGCGCGGCGGGACCTTCTTGAGCTCAGGCTCGGGGAAACGCTGAAGAAGCATCGTCTGGCCAATCGAGATGATGTTCTGCACCGTCCAGTAGAGCGCGAGAGCGCTGGCGTAGCTGTAGCAGAAGAACATGAACAAGAACGGCATGATCTTGAAAATCTTCATCTGCATCTGCATCTGCGGATTGTCCGCGAGGGACGGTTGTGGGGAGACCTTCATCTGGATATACATCGTGATGGTCATCACGATGGGCAGGAGGTTAATTGGAAAGCCTGCGATGTGCGCAACGGTATCTGGCAGCGAAAGATCAGGCACCCAGAGAAAGGAGTGGCCTCGCATTTCTACGGCACACTTCATCATGGCGAAGTAGCCGAGGAAGATGGGGAACTGAAAGAGGAGAGGGAGGCAGCCGCCGAGCGGGTTCACTCCGTACTCACGATAGAGTTTCATAACCTCGACGTTCATTTTCTGGGGCTCATCCTTGTGCTTCTCGCGGATGTCCTTCATCAGGGGAGCCAGCAGGCTCATGCGCTTCATGGCGCGGGTGGCTTTGATGTGCAGAGGCCAAATACAGATCCGCACGAAGAGGGTGAGTAGGACAATGGCGATACCGTAGCTGTTCGTGTGGATGAAGAACCAGTTGAGAATGCCGAGAAAGGCACGGCCGAGCATACGGAACATGCCGTAGTGCATGGACTGACGGAGTTCGCCGCCAAGTTTGTTGAGTACAGTGCCGGAGCGGGGACCAACATAGACGCGGCCCTTCCAAGTGTAGCTCTGATCTTTGGCGAGATTGAAGCTGTCGAATCCTACGCCGCCTTCGATGCCGTGGCCGGAGAATTTTCCATCCTCGTCTTGGGTAATCCACTGGCGCTGGAACCACGTTTTCGTCTTCGCACCGACTTTTACCTCATCGGGCTGCACCAGCACGGTATAATACTCATTGTGGATGCCGGTGAAGGTCATCTCCTCAAGGTTTTCCTCGATGATCGGGGTCGGGGCGCGTTCGCCCATTCCCATGAAACCGGAGTTGTCGAATTCTGAATAGGGAAGTTCGACGGCGTCACCGTCGGCATACCACGAACCGGCTGGCGGGAGGCTGTTGGGGTTGGACGTGAGGCGTCCGATGAGGCCAGAATAGAGATAATACTGACCCGTTTTCGGCTGATCCAAAGTATTGGTCAGCGTGACGGTCAGGTTCCAGAGATAGCCGTAGCCTTCTTCGGTCAACTTGCTGCCAGACGGCACTTTCTCCAGTTGCCATATTTTGGTGATCTTGAGGCCGTTGTCGATCGCGGAGTAGGTGATCGACTTGTCTGTCTTGGCCTCCATGGTATACGCTAGGGTCTCCACGCTGCCGGGAGCCGTGCTCAGGGCCCCGATGGGCTGGAGCTTTCCGTAATTCGGCGCGTAGTTGATCGTCTGCTCGGTTTTTCCGGCGAATTGTCCGCTCAAAATTTTCACCTGCTTAAGCCCGCCGCCGATGTCGGTGAAAGTATACTCCGCCGATTTATTGCCCTCCCCGTCCTGGCTGGTAATGTCGTTGGTCTCTTCCTTCACCGGGGGAGTGGTGGGGGTGGCGGGGGTGGCGGGGGTGGCGGGGGCGGCCGGAGCATCACCGGGCTTGATCTCCGGAGTGGTGGCCGCAGCCGGGGGCGGCGGGGGAGTGGTGCGTGTCATCCACCATCCCAGTGAAAGGGCGCAGATGATGACGACGATCCACTCGGTGCGATTCATTTTCATAGGTTGGGAAATTGGTGAGGGATAAGTTGGAGGAAGCGAAAGGCGGGAGGACTGGACCCTTAGGCCGGGCTAGCCGCGGGACGAATCCCCTTCGGATTTTGAAGTTTGGGTCTCGTCATTGGCCGGTTCCGCGGGGTAAGCGGGGGTCCGGGAATCTCGCTCCCCTGTCTCCGGAACGGGGTCATAACCACAGCTTCCCCATGGATGGCAACGGCAGATGCGGCGGATTCCGAGCCATGATCCCCGGAGGCTGCCATGCCTTTCCACGGCCTCGAGGAAGTATTGCGAGCAGGTGGGCTCGTAGCGGCAGCCGGAACCAGGCCCGCCAAGGCGCTGCAGAATGGGAGAAATCCATTTCTGGTAGAACCGAATGAGGATGCGAAAAAACCACGTCACGGGCTGGCAGGCGGCAGAATTGTGGACGCGCCAGACCCGGAGGCCGGCGGGACAGAGAGGAGAAGGCCTGCGCGGCGGGCCAGTTTTTGCCACTCGGCGCGCAGGGCAGCAAATTCCGCCTTCACCGCAGGGTAGCGCGGGATGCTGATGACGAGGACCGCCTTCTGCATCGCCGGGGCGAACTCAGCGGCAATGGAGGCGAGGCGCCGGCGCACTTTGTTACGCACCACCGCGTTGCCCAGCCTTTTGGTGATGGTGAACCCAAACCTCGCCTGAGATTCTCCGTCCGCCTCCAACACGGCAAGGAGGAGCAGTCGCCCGCTCTGTGTGCTCCCCTTGGCCCGCACGTCGGCAAATTCTGCGGTGCGGCGCACCCGCTGGGCTCGAGGCAAGGGCATCTGATGAGAGGCGGAGAAGGCTAAAAGCAGAGCGCGCGGCGCAAGGGCATAAAAAAACGTGCGGCGCGGGCTGAAACCCGGACCGCACGGTAAATTTGGCTAAGGCCAGCCCGGATTAGGCTTGCGTATGGCGCTTAAAGTGGATCTCCACGCCCTTCGGCAGGAGACGCTTGCGCCCATTACGGCGGCGACGGGAGAGGATAGCGCGGCCATTTTTGGTGGCCATGCGGGCGCGGAATCCAAACTGCTGCTTGCGGGTGCGCTTGGACGGCTGGTAAGTGCGTTTCGACATAAGATGTGTTGTTAAATAGTGAAAAGGGTGACTGTTAACCCAGCCGGTGCGGGACGGTGGAAAGCTCGTTTTGCCATGAAAAAGGGGGCCGATGGTAGTGGCCTTCCCGGGCTTGTCAACCCGGACGGCCTATTTTGTCAATCCGCCGAAAGCGGGGCGGCGGAAGGGAAACCCGGCCCTTTCGCTCTTACCGAATGCATTCCTTGACGCCGCCGGTGCCCTAGTCCAATGCCCGCCCGCATCCACCGAGGAATAATACCCTCCATCCACTCTCTCTTCTCAAACTATGGAAAACGTCATCATCATTGGCTCCGGCTGCGCCGGCTGGACCGCCGCCCTCTATACTGCACGCGCCAACCTTTCTCCGGTCGTCGTGACCGGCAAACAAATCGGCGGACTGCTCACCACCACCACCATCGTAGAAAACTACCCTGGCTTCGTCGAGGGGGTCGATGGCTACCAGCTGATGGTCAACATGCAGCAACAGGCGGAGCGTTTCGGCGCCAAAGTGAAGCTGGGCAGCCAAATGGAGGCGGTGGATCTCAGCGAGCGACCGTTCAAAGTCACCATCGATGGCGAAATGCACCTCACGAAAGCCATCATCATCGCCACCGGAGCCGGCCACCGACATCTGGGCATTGAGAGCGAGGAAATCCTCAAGGAGGACGGTGTGACCTACTGCGCCACATGTGACGGAGCGTGGCCCCGCTATCGCAACAAGCCGCTAGTCGTCGTCGGAGGCGGCGACTCGGCGTGCGAGGAGGCTCTCTACCTTACGCGATTCGGCTCTATCATTTATCTGATACATCGCCGCGACGAATTGCGCGCCTCAAAAATCATGGCGGAGCGTGTGCTGGCCAATCCGAAGATCAAGCCGGTGTGGAACAGCGTCGTCACGGAAATCCTTGACGTGACGAAGAAAGATGTGACCGGCGTCCGGCTCAAGAACGCCGTCACCGGCGAAGAGAGCGTGCTAGATTGTGCGGGCGTTTTCGTGGCAATTGGACTAGTGCCCAACACGCAGATGTTCGCTGGAGTCATCGACCGGGACGAGAGCGGCTACATCATTCCAAATCATGGATCGAAGACGAACGTGGAAGGTGTTTTTGTGGCAGGCGACTGTGCCGACAAACATTACC
Source organism: Akkermansia muciniphila (assembly GCA_945861415.1). Classification (GTDB taxonomy): domain Bacteria; phylum Verrucomicrobiota; class Verrucomicrobiia; order Verrucomicrobiales; family V1-33; genus V1-33. The sequence goes on from CAMAUV010000003.1 coordinate 131,106, forward strand.
GACAGGCCATCACCGCGGCCGGCATGGGCTGCATGGCCGCCATCGACTGCGAGCGATTCCTCGCCTCGATGGAGGGCTGAAACAAAGCCCTGCCCCTCACCGCAGGCGCATAGAGGAAGGATTTGCACACTCTGCCGGTCCGGCTTTTAACAAGAAGCCCATCGCCGGGCACAATCGTGGGCCAAGCGATTTTGGGGTTTCTCGCCGCCCACTATCCGGCGGCGGGCACCTTTGTGATGCGCAGTTCGTGGTATCCATGCACCCGGGACGTATGGGCCGCACCAGCAGGAATGTTCACGCCGTCCAGCAGACAGGCCTTGTTGAATCCTGCTTCCGCCGCGACGATACAGGTGACCTAATCGTCGAAGGAGGTTTATGTGGTGAGGCCGGTGACAGTGATCGCTGCGGCCCGAGAGTGAAGGCGGCGAGGATTTGCTTGTTCGATACAACTCGCACTCAAACACAGGCAGTCATGACTTCCGGTGAAGCGTGCCTTCCCGTGAGGGAAAAATTTGCTGCTTCCAGCAGCCAAGCGAGGGATCGCGGGCGCTTTAATGCGCTGAGGCGAAATGGCCTTCAGCGGGCAAAGGTCGCCTTCAGGTCTGAGCCCACGGATTGATCCGCTCCAACTCGGTCAAAAGAGCGGCCGCTTCGCGCTCGGTGAGATCGCCCATCAAACAGATCTGGATCCAGTTGCGGTCGCTGAGATAACTGCTGCGGGCGCTGACGAGGAAGCCGGCGGACTCCAACTGGCTGGCAACACCAACGGAATTGACACCGGGCTTCATGGGCAGGGTCAGCACGGCGGGATTGCACTTCTCCGCAGGCACTAGGAACGTGGCGCCGAGTGCTGCGAGTTGCGGACGGATGTAGTCGTGAAGGCTCCGCACCCGTTCGTATTTCCGCCACCAGTCGGTCGACTCAATGGAGATTTTCAGCGCGAAGATAAGATTGGAGGACTGCGTGAAGGGAATGCCGTCGCCGCTGGCATAAAGGCCGAGGTCGAGGTAGCGTGGGAGCTTCTCCGGCGCGGGGTCGATGGGGTCGCTGTGAAACACGATGGCGAGGCCGGGATAGGCGGCGAGGCCCTTGCCGCTGGCGGCGCTGGCCATCCAGACGCTACTGAGGTCGCAGTGAATGACCCCGAAAGTGCTCATTGCATCCACGGCGAGGCGGATGTCGCGGTCGTGGCAGAGGAAAGCGAGCGCATCGAGGTCCATCATGGCCCCGCTACTGGTCTCACAATGAGTGGTCCATATCCAGCGCACCTCGGGATGACGGTCGAGGATTTTGGCGATTTTGTTCACATCCGGGACGTGTCCCCACGGCAGGCAGAGATGCTCATGCGGCAGCCAGAGCCGGCGCGCCTGGTCTGCGAGCCGCTCGCCGAATTCACCAAAGCTGATGACCATGCCGGGGGCATCAAGCCGAAGAATTTGGGCGCCTACAGCTTCGTTAGCCAAGGTGCCGCTGCCGAGCATAATCTGCGCATAATGAATGCCGGCCATGTGGCCAAGTTGCCAGCGCAGCGAGCCCACCGCCTCAATGCAGTCGTGGCCGCGGTGGGATTGCGGTGCCGATTGAAAGGCATCGCGCACTTGCGGAGGAATGGCCACGGGCCCGGGCAGGAAATTGACCGGTTTTTCCACCTGCGGGACGGTAGCCAGGGAGTCCTGGAGGATGATGGGCGCTTCCGCCATGAGTTGTTCCATACTGAGAGACATTGGTTGGTAATACGCACCTTCGCGGCCGACAAGCGGGCCAAACGGGACGAAGCCCATGTGCTTGTATAGCTTGAGTTGCAGGGTGGCGGCGGAAATGACGACGGCGTCGCAGCCGCGGGAGACCCCTTCTTTGGTCACGGTTTTCAGCAACCCCACGGTGACGGCTGTGCCGCGGTGCTTTTTCTCCACCGCCAGCAGGCGGATTTCACACCAGCGCCGGCCCGGCGGTAGATGGGAATCTAAATCCGGAATCTTGGCATCGAGGGAGAAAGGCCGTTGCACCCGGAGCGCCACCATTCCCGCCAGTTCGTCTCCGGCGAGACAGACTGCGTAGATGTTTTCGTCGTGAAATTTATCCACAAGCGTGCCGTCCTCCCTTGCGTCGTGCTGCGGGATTTCCTCAGCGAATGTACGGTGATTGAGCCGGTGGATGGCCTCAATCTCCCACGGCTGGTCGGCGATTTTAAATACGTAGGGACTGCTCATGGGGAGGCTGCTTCAGCTTTCCGGCGCTGGAGGGCAGTTTTGATATTCTGCCAGTGGGTCCAGAACAGCAGCAGCGCCAATGCGGCAAAAAGTGCGGATCCCGCCTCGAGCCCGACCAGCGGGATGGCCAGCGAGATGGCCAGCAGCGGGGCCGCCAAAAAAGCCTGCATGGCGCCGAGGGTCGTATTGCGCAAAGCCAGCCGGCCCGCACCGAAAACCAACCACATCAGCAGCGCGGCCCAAGGAGCGGAAAACAAAATGACTCCGTAGGCCGGAGCCATGCCCTTGCCCCCCTTAAACTTCAGCAGCGCCGGCCAGACGTGTCCCAGCGCAGCCGCCAATCCTGCTGCGAAAAGCCACCAGCCCTGCAGACCCATCATCTCCGCGATCCACATAGCGCTCCAGCCTTTGAGGATGTCTACGAGCGCAACAATTACATAAACCTTTCGGCCCAGCACCCGCCCGGCATTTGTCGCCCCCAGCGTGCCTGTGCCGCAGTCGCGCAAGTCCTTGCCAGCAAGGCATTTGACCGCCAGCCACGACGGCGACAGTCCGCCAAGGAAGTAACAGAGCAGAAGTGGTGGGGTGCCATCGACGAGATTCATGAAGGGAGAGCTTATGCTGGCTATGGTCCCGCCGGTTTCAACCCGGGATTGCGCCCCCCCAATCCCGCTTTGCTACGAGAAGCCGGCTAGCCGGGGAGCTTGTGAAAGATTTCACAAATGGCCTTGCCGGGGCGGGCCGCGTTCCTATCCTCAGCACTACTGGGAGCCGTGGCGGCCCCCGGATTTGTACATGAGCACTACCATTCGCGAGATCGAAGCCCCCGACACCGCCGCGCGCGCCTTCGGCGGCCTTGAGGAGTATCATCATACCACCACTGACCTCATCGGTGAAAAGCTGGTGCTGAATATGGGCCCCTCCCATCCGGCCACCCACGGCGTGCTCCGCCTCGTGCTGGAACTGGACGGCGAAATCATCACGAAGGCCATTCCCGACGTAGGTTACCTGCACCGTGGCGATGAGAAGATCGCGGAGAACATGCACTACAACCAGTTCGTGCCCTACACGGACCGGCTCGACTACCTTGCGCCTCTTGCCAGCAACGTGGCCTATGCCATGACGGTGGAAAAGCTGCTCGGCTGGACCCTTCCGGAACGCGGTCAGGCCCTGCGCGTCATTTGCTGCGAAATGGCCCGAATCTCCAGCCACCTGCTGGGCGTGGGTGTCTTCGCGATGGATACGGGCGCAATGACCGTTTTCCTCTACACCTTCACTGAGCGGGAAAAAATCTACAATCTCTGTGAGCACCTCACCGGTGCGCGCTTCACCACCAGCTACACCCGCATCGGCGGCCAGACGCGGGATGCCTCTCCGGAGTTCATGACCGGCCTCCGCAAATTCCTCGACGAAATCCCCGCGCACATCGACGAGATCGACAAGCTGCTCACTCGAAACAAGATCTTCCTCGACCGCACAAAAGATATCGGCGTTATCGCCAAAGACCGCGCCATCGCCTACGGCATTACCGGTCCCAATCTGCGTGCCACCGGCGTAGACTACGACCTGCGCAAAGCCCATCCCTATCTCGGCTACGAAAAGTATGACTTCGATGTGCCCCTCGGCAGCGTAGGCGACTGCTTTGACCGCTACCTCGTCCGCCTTGAGGAGATGAAGCAGTCGGTGAAGATTCTGAATCAGGTTCTCAAGAACATGCCGGACGGCCCCATCAACGTGGCCGAAGCGAAAGGCCTGCTCCCGAAAAAAGACAAGGTGCTGATGAGCATGGAGGAACTGATCCACCACTTCATCATCGCCACCCAGGGCGTGGAGACACCGCCGGGAGAAGTCTATTTCGGCCACGAAAATCCGAAGGGCGAACTCGGCTTCTATCTCTACAGCAAAGGCGGCGGCGTACCCTACCGCCTCAAGATTCGCGCCCCATCCTTCGTCAACCTGAGCATTTGTCCGGAACTCCTTCCCGGCCACATGGTTAGCGACGTGCCTGCCATTCTTGGCTCGCTCGACTTTGTGATGGGCGAGTGCGACCGTTGATTTCCTGCGGGTCAACGACCGCTGGCATACTTCCTCTCTGGCACCCTGCCTTGCGCCAATACATTATGTGCCCGTAATGAGGCCCGCAGCGTCGAAGCAGCCGCGAAATCCGGGCAGAAAAACCGCTGGCATGAACGGAACCCAGGGCTTTATACATGTTCCCCTTTCCCAGCCCGCCCGTGGACGATTATAAGGTCAAACTCGATATCTTCGAAGGTCCTCTCGACCTCCTGCTCTACCTCATCAAGAAAGATGAGGTGGACATTCTTGATGTAAATATTGAGCGGATCACGAGGCATTACATCGAATACATCGACGCCTTCAAGATGCTCAACATCGACGTCGCCGGCGAGTTCATCGTCATGGCAGCCAATCTGATGTATTTGAAGAGCCGGATGCTGATTCCGAAGCATGTGCAGCCGCCGGCGGAAGAAACGGAGGAGGAGGATCCGCGCTGGGAACTCATCCGCCAGCTCATCGAATACAAGAAATTCAAAGACGCCGCCAGTTTCCTCCAGCGCCGCCAGATGCAGATGGAGAACGTCTACCCGGCTAATCCCGAACTACCCGACATCAAGAAAGAGGAACCCGTGCACGGGATGCCGGAACTGGGCATTTTCGACCTCATTCGCGCGTTTCAGAAAATTCTCACCCGCTTTCAGAAGGAGGAGATGCAGGAAATCGCGGACGACCGCTTCACGGTGGCGGACAAGATCGAGTTCCTGCTCTCCCATGTGCCCGCTGGCAACACGATCACTTTCACCAGCCTCTTTGCCGGAGCCACCACGCGGGATGAGGTCATTGTCACTTTCGTAGCCATGCTGGAACTGATCAAACTGCACCAGTTCCGCGTCTCGCAGGACACTCTGTTGGGAGAGATCACGCTGTTCCGGAACGAAAATACGTGAGCACCCAATCCACCGGGATTTCGAGAACGTATTTATATTGGTGGCTCGAAGGCCGGTCTCTAAACTGGTCGCCGCTCGCCGAGGATGCCCGGCGGAAAATTTAGCGGCTCACCATCGCTTGCTGACCTGCAGCATCGCTGCTCTTGATAGCAGCGAGCATGAGGGAAGCCGCGAAGAATTCGCGGAGGATTTCGGGCCGACGTTCAGACGGACACGCCTTGGTCTTGGTGGTCTTGGCTTTAGCGGTCATGGTGCTGGCAACTGCTGTTTTCATAGGAACATTCATAAATCTAATGGACTTCCTTACAAATCTACTAGGGCATTTACGATGCCAGCCCCCTATAAAAAAGTTCCCCAATTTTGACAAAAATTGTAGTTCCGCGTTCAAATCCGACCGGACTTTCACGCGAGCCGCCCCGTCCCGGACAGGATGGAGTCCACGGGAGCGCCAGAATACCAGGGCACCGGTGGAAACCAGAATCCTCTTTCAGGCCGTGAAATAGACGCGGCCACGGGTCTCGAGGTATCCGGTGCTACTTCAGATCATCCGGCAGACCGGCGTCTTTAATCTTCACGTCATTCTTGAGGCCGCTGTCGATCCACCACTTTAGGATTTTCACTTCCTTCTCGGTCAGTTGATCCTTATCCGACGGCGGCATGTGATCGTCGTCGTCCTCGGGCAGGTCGATGCGCTGAATGATGAGACTCTCGCCGGCTTTGCCGGAAACGATGCTGGCTTTCCCGCTGTCGCCGCCCTTAATCAGCAGATCGAGAGTGTGCATGGCGAGCTTGCCCTTCTGCTTCTGCTCACCGTGGCAACCAACGCATTTAGCTTCAATAATGGGGGCGATCAGTCCGGCAAAGACCGGCTTCTCAGGGTCTAGGGAGCCGGGAGCGGACGGAGTCGGCGCTGGTGCAGGGGCCGGAGCCTGCGCAGTCTTTACTTCGCTGTCCCAGCCGAGGTTGATGGTGATCGCCGGGAGCTTGGAGTGGAGAGCCTCGGCGGCGGTCTTGGTCACGCCGGTGCCCCACACGAAGAGCTTCTTGAGAGCGGCTGTTTTTTCCAGCTTCAGCATCGCGGCATCCGTAACCTTGGTTCCTACCAGATTCAAGTATTCGAGCCCGGCGATTCCGGCCAGTTGATCCACGCCGGCATCCGTCACGGCGGTGTTGGCTAGGTTCAATCGCTTGAGGTTTTTCATGGCGGAGAGCGAAGCCAGTCCGGCATCCGTCACCTTCGAGCGCGAGAGGTTCAATTCCACGAGCTTTTCAGCGAGCGGCGCAAACTTCGCCAACTCCGCGTCGCCGAACTTATCGGCGACATTCACGCAATTAAACGTCAGGCCAGGGTCATTCTGCGCGAGCGGGAGCATGGAGATGCCCAACTCCTTCTCCAGCGCTGCCACCGCAGGATCAGGGCCCGCCGCGGCCGCTTTTGCCTCAGGAGCAGGTGCGGGCGCTGGTGCCGGTGCCGCCTGTGCAGAAGGCGCCGGATCTGCTGTCTGCGCCGCCGCGATCACATTCATCAACTGCTTCTTCAGCTCCTCGCTCAGCGCGGCATCCTTCACTTTCAGGTCCGCCTTCGCTCCCGCGTCCACCCACCATGTGAGCACCGCCTGTTCGTCCGCGGTCAGTTGCGGCTTCTCTTCGGGCGGCATGTGATCGTCGTCGTCCTTAGGCAGCAACAGTCGGCGAATGCTCTCGCTCTCAGCAGATTTCCCTGCCACAAAACTCGCCTTTTCGCTCTCTCCCGCCTTCATCATGGCCTCGTGCGAATCCAGCCGCAGGTCGCCCTTCTGCTTCTTTTCGCCGTGACAATTCGTGCACTTCGCCGCTAGGATTGGAGCAATAGCCGCCTCGTAAATCGTGCGGTCCTCCACCGACACACTCACCACTCCCGCGTCGGCGATAATGAGCTGCTTCACCTTGCCGGGAATATCAAAACCATGCGTAAGTTCCCCGCCAAAATGTCCGGCTGTGCAGATGGTACTGGCGGCAAGGAGAAGGGGGAGGCGATAGATGATAGAGGTCATAGTAGGTTTTGAATCGTGGATAAGTTTGAAGATAAGAGTAAGTCCCGCGGCACCCGGTACAGAAATGCCCGTCCATTTGTGCCAATCGAAAGTGTTCCCGCTATAACCGCCTTGGATACTAAGCAGATAACCCGCAAGCGCGGCGCCCACTCCGCCCAGCACCGTAAGCCACAACAGAAAAGTCACCGCCGCCGAGTGCACCCGGTTGCGACCTCCCAGAAAATCCAGCAACAGCGCCCCGATCAGGATGCCGATGGGCAGATGCAGCACCAGCGGGTGCATCATGCCAGCCAATTTGAGAGCCTCCGGCAGCTTCGAATCCACGGGGAACTTCTCGAACATATAAATAAGACCCCCCGCGTAAGCACCCAGCACCGCCACCGCCAGAGTAATCCCCAAACCGCACGACTTCGGCTCCGGGGCCAGCGGCGCCCCGCCGCTCGACTGCAACTGCTGCGTATTAAACGCCGGCCCATCCGGCTTCCGGATCGTGAACTTCGTCTGGCACGACGGGCACATCCCCTTCTCCCCCACGAGAGAGTCATCGACATCAAAAGGAGTGCGACACGCTGGACAGTAGATCCGGATATTCATTCTATAAGGGTATTAAGAGCGCCCTTCCCTGCTTCTTTCACCGGGCCAACCACCGGCGCAAGCAGAACGCCCTCATGGATGCAGAGAGTTTTCCGCACCCTCATCCGCTGACAGTATCTAAAATTTCCCTCCTAATTCCCACGGCCTGCGCCTCACCGTCGTAATGCAGGCCTCTGGCGCTGCATTAGCGCAGCGCCTCCGGCCCGCCCCCCTAGGGTAGATGTTTATTGGGGCACACTCAGGGTGTAACGCTCGTTCTTCGCGTAACCCCCGGATATCCGTGACAAAACGCACCGCAGTTCCTCATCCTCCATTCACGAAAACGCTTAATAAACTTCCCTCGTGGACTCGAAGAAGGCGGGAAGGCCGACGATTCTGCTGAGGATGGAGTGGAAAACGACAGCGGGGTGCCGGGTGGCGTCGATGTCGGTGATTTTTTCCGTAGTGTAGAATTCGAGCATGGGCTTGCTCTCGTTTTCGTAGGTCTTAATGCGGCGTTCGATGGTTTCGTCTTTGGCATCGTCCCAGCGGTTTTCCTTGAGCGCGCGTTTGCGCAGGCGGCGGTGGAGTTCCTGACGATTGGGGCAACTGAGGTGGAAGACGTGGATGACGTCGATGTATTGCTCCATGATCTGGGCCTGCTCGATATTGCGAGGGATGCCGTCGAGGACGAGGAAGTCGATGTCGGGCTTGAAGAGGTGGCTCTCGGCTTTACTGTCGACGTTGGCTTTCCAGAGCTGGACGGTGAGTTCGTCGGGGACGAGTTCGCCGCGGCTGGAGTGGTGCACGAATTGCTGGCCAAGGACTGTGCGGGTATCGAGGGCACGAAAGACTTCGCCGCAGGCACAATGAATGAAGCGCGGGATGCGCCCGAGGATGGCGCCTTGGGTGCCTTTGCCGCTGCCGGGTGCTCCAAACATAAGGATGGTCTTGTATCGGGCGGGTGCGTTGGTGCTCATGTGTGGATGGGAATCGGCGGAAGTTGACATGGGGGCAAGGCTTTTCCCCTATCTATCCACGCTGGGATGCAATCCGAATTGTCCTTGCCCGGCGGGATTCTGCGGCGCATGCGTTGGGCCATGCCTGCCCGCCTCGTCATCGCTACGCACAATGCTCACAAAACTGAAGAATTCCGCGCTCTGCTGGGTGAGGCGTGGGCCGTGGAGGACCTGCGGGCTCATGCACATCTGACGCCGCCGGAGGAGACTGGCAGCACGTTTGAGGAGAATGCGGCGATCAAGGCGCTAGCGGCTTCCGCGGAACTGGGGCCGGAGGTGCTGGTGGTGGCGGATGACAGCGGTCTGGAGGTAGATGCACTGGGAGGGAGGCCGGGTATTTTCTCCGCGCGCTATGCTGGCCCGGGCGCGGGGGATCGTGGGAATTTGGAGAAGGTGCTGGGGGAATTGGCTGCGGCTGGGGTGCGCGGAAAGGAGAGGAGCGGACGGTTTCGCTGCGTGCTTGTGGCGGCGCGCGCGGGGCAGGTGCTGGCGACGGTGAGCGGGTCGTTGGAGGGGATTCTGGCGAACGAGGCGAGAGGTGAAGGCGGGTTTGGCTATGATCCGGCGTTCATTCCGGATGGCTATTGCGAGACCTTTGGCCAGCTTCCAGCGGACGTAAAAAATCGACTAAGCCACCGCGCCCGCGCACTGGCGGCGCTCAAAGAGCGGCTGGGCGCGCTGTGATGATGGTCACTTCGCGCCAGAGCCGAGGAGCACTGCAGGCACGGTGCGGATCAAAATGCTGATGTCGAGCCAGAGGGACCAGCGGTCGATATATTTGAGGTCCAATTCGACCCACTGATTGAAGTCTTTAATCTCGTTGCGTCCGCTGATTTGCCAGAGGCAGGTGAGCCCGGGTTTTACACTGAGACGGCGGCGGTGGGCGGGGTCTGCGAAATTCTCCACTTCATACACGGGCAGGGGCCGCGGGCCGACGAGGCTCATGTCGCCGGAGAGCACATTGAAGAGCTGAGGGAGTTCGTCGATAGAACATTTACGCAGGAGGCGGCCGAGCGGGAAGATGCGGGGGTCATCTTCCACTTTGAAGACGGGACCGCTCATCTGGTTCATGGCTAAGAGTTCCTGCTGCTTTTGCTCGGCATCGGTACACATGGTGCGGAACTTGAACATCTTGAAGGGATGTCCGTGGCGCCCGCTGCGCATCTGGGTGAAGATGGCGGGACCGGGAGAGGCCATCTTAATGCCGATCCATGCAAGGATCATCGGCACCCCGAAAACAAGGATGGCAATGAACGCGCCGACTTTATCCATGACGGACTTGATGAAGAGCGCCCATGAGATTTCCGGCGTGCAGCGGAAGACGAGCATGGGCTTGCCGGCCATGGCGTCGAAGGTGGGACGGGCGATGCTGGTGTGAATAAAGCCGGCCCAGAGCCATGCCTCGACGCCTTCGATTTCGCAGGCATTCACCGCCTGCTCGATCTGGCTGAGGTGCACGTGGGCGGCGGCAAAGATGACGCGCTCGACGCTCTTTTCGTGCAAAGCGATGACGAGCTTCGCGATGGGTTCTGTCGAGATGTCGATGCGGCCGACGATGTCGAGTTCCGAGAGCCTTTCGGGACTCAGACTGGACACCAGTTTCTCCACGTCTTCGTGAGGACCGGCGAGCAGCACGCGGAGCCTCCACTTTCCGACTTTGATTTGCTTGGCGAGCCACTTCCGGGCGACGAGTTCGCGCAGCAGCATGATGGGGATGGCGAGCGCCGGGAACTGCAGGAGCACGATTCGACTCTCCGCGGACTGCTTTCCGAAGGTGACGAACACGGCGGTGATGAGCACCATGAGCGCGAGCCCCTGCACGAGTTGGGTCAGGGACTTGGAGATGCTCTTGTGAACGACGTCCGTATAGTAGCCGAACTTTTCGAGCACTAGCGGGGTGAAGGGCACGATGAGCAGTATCTGCCAGTAAAACCTCTCCAGTCCAGGGATGGGTTTCCACCCCAAGGCAATGCCGAAGGGGACGGACATGTAATCCCGAATGGCATGACTCCCCCAGAACGCCAGCGCGAGGATCGCACTGTCGATGAGTTGATTGAGCTTGAGGTTGAATTCCTGTTTTTTGCCGAGCATAGGGAAAAAGAACACCCGCCAAAGGAAACTCCCGCGAGGATGCGAGAGTCTTCAGGTAGGGAGAGGGGCTTATTTTTCATGATAAATCATACCAACGCAAACAATGCAAGCCTGCTCTCCCGGGTTCTTACGGTCGGAAGTGTGGCGGAAGGCGGCACACTGAGCCTGCTGCCGGGGATAGACCTAGCGTCGCTTTGCGATGTGCTGGAGTTGCGCGTGGACACATGGCCGCAGGAGGCGGCCACCGGAGTGGCATTTGCGAAGACTTGCCCTGTCCCCGTGCTGGTCACGGCCCGCTGCTCGGAAGAAGGGGGCCAGAACAACCTTTCCGCGGCAGAGCGGGACCGGCTGACGAGGCTTTTCCTGCCCAAAGCGGCGCTACTGGATGTGGAAATCGCCTCCATGCAGGATCTGAGCGGCCTTGTCGCGGATGCAAAGTCCGGCGGCACGCAGGTGGTGGCGTCCTATCATGATTTCGCCGGCACGCCTCCGCTGGAATCTCTGAAAGCAAAACGTGATGCCGCGCTGGCCGCCGGTGCCGACCTTGTGAAATTTGCCACCACGCTGCGGCGCTCGGCGGACATCGCCACGCTTGCGGCACTGCTTGAAGAGCCCGGGCATCCAGCGCTGAGCGTGATGGGCATGGGGCCACTGGGCCGGGTTTCGCGCCTGCTTTTCGCCCAGCTCGGCAGCGTGCTGAACTATGGCTATCTTGATCGCGCCACCGTCCCGGGCCAATGGCCCGCGGCCCGCCTGCGGGAACTGATCCGTGAGTTTTAGGCAAGGCGCTCAATGGAACTTCCCGGCAGAGCTTCGCCTTCTCCCCACGCCCCGGCAGCTCCGTCTTCGCCGCCGCCCCACAAGAGGGAAGGATGGCTAAGATACTCCGCAGCCATATCTTCTACTTCGGCCACGCTAGACACATGGCAGAAGCGCTCGCGCAACCGGCGGCCGGCGGGCAGGCCTTTGCTGTAAGCCATTAGGCGACTGCGCATGGATTGCAGGGTGAATTTCTCCGCGCCATAGCGCCCGTGCTCAATAGCCAGCCGCAGGTGGTGCAGAATGAATTCCCAGCGCTGCACCGCCGGCACCGGAGCAGGCTGCTCACCGGTAGCAAGGAAATGCCGCGCATCCCGGAACACCCATGGATAACTCATAGCGGCACGGCCGATCATGAGGCCCTTCACCTTCGTCTCCCGCAGCCGTTTCTGGACATCCGCACCGCTGGCGATATCCCCGTTTCCAATTACCGGAATCTTCACGGCCTCAGCGCATTCTCCGATCACATCCCAGTTGGCCAGTCCGGTGTAACCCTGCGACCTCGTGCGGCCATGAATCGTGATAGCGGCAATCCCGCAGTCCTCCAGCAGCCGCACTACTTCCGGCGCGTTGATGCTGTTTTCGTCCCATCCGATGCGGATCTTTGCAGTGACGGGGATAGGCACGGCTTTAGCGATCGTGGACGCCACCTGCGTCAGCAGCGGGCAGTCCCGCAGCAGCGACGATCCCCCGTTCTTGGACACCACTTTGTTGACCGGGCAGCCGAAATTGATATCAATAAAGTCCGGTTGTTTCCAGTCGATGATCTTCTTCGCGGCCTCCGCCATGTTGACGGCATCCGCGCCAAAAAGCTGCACCCCTACCGGACGCTGCGCTTCATCGAACTCAGTGTACTTCCGCGTGCGGTCATCACGCCGCAGAATTCCCTCAGAACTCACAAATTCCGTCACCAGCGCATCCGCCCCCAGCTCGCGACATAGCTTGCGAAAGACAAAGTCCGTCACTCCCGCCATGGGGGCGAGATATAGAGGGGCGTGGTCGGTATGGAGCCATGGCAGCATTTGCTAAGTTGGCAGTTTCCAAAGTTCAGTTATCAGTGCACCCTTCTGACAGTTTTCTGTAAACTGAACACTAAAAAACTAAAAACTTCACCCCCATGCAACCCATCCCGCTTCGCACCAGTGTTATTGGCTCGTACTCGATGCCATCGTGGCTGGAGTTCGCCGCCGGGAACCTTGAAAAATTCGGCAGCGATGACGTGCGCGAACTCCAGGAGGACGCGTGCATTGTAGCCATACACGACCAGATGGCCGCTGGGCTGGATGTCATCACTGACGGCGAGCAGGGACGCTTCGATTTCAATTTGAGCTTCTACGGTCATCTCCGCGGTTTGGAGCTGGAAGGCGCACCTCCGCGGCGCTGGGGTCCTCCCGCTCATGATCAGCGGGGAAAACACAAGGTCACCGGCACCCTCACGGCACCGCACGGACTGGGAGCCGTGGCGGAGTATCGGCGGCTCAGGGCCCTCGCCCCAGCCGGGCCGGTGCTGAAGTGCAGCGTGCCGGGTCCCTATACCCTAAGCGGGCGCCTCCTGCCGAATGAACAATACGCGGACCGCTGGGCGCTGACGGAAGCGCTGCTGCCCATCGTGCGGCGTGAGCTGGCGGACCTCGTGGCAGCAGGCTGCACGGAGATCACCGTAGATGAGCCCAGCATGTCCTGCTACGGACACCGTGAGGACCCGCGCCGCTTTGTGGATATCTTCAACCGTACGGTCGAGTCGGCGCTTGGAAAGTGCCGACTCAGCACCCACCTTTGCTTCGGTAACTTTAAAGCGCGCGCCGTCGGTATGAGGCGCTATGCCCCGCTTTTTCCCGCCTTCCTCGACTTGGATGTGGACGAAATACACCTCGAAATGGCGAGTCGCGAGTATGCCGAACTGGAGATGATCCGCGGCATTGTAGAACGGCGCGATGTGAGCGTAGGCATTATTGATGTGAAGAGTTATTTCATAGAACCGGTGGAGCATCTCGCCGCGCATATTCGCGAGTGCCTGAAGCACGCCCCGGCAGAGCGGCTCAGTTTCGCTCCGGACTGCGGCTTCAGTCAAACTGCCCGCTGGGCCGCTCAGCAGAAGCTGAACAACATGTGCGCCGCAGCCCGGTTGGTCCGCGGTGAACTTTGAGTGTTCGTTTCGCCTCCCTGCATGGCTCTGACCGGCCCTGGAATCAAGGCCACTCGGGCGGACCGGGCAAATTATCCTTGGATCTGTAGTTGTGAATTTTGAGAAACCGCAGACCAATTACGTGCTATGAAAGCCTCCTGCTTTACCCTGCCACGCCTGCTGTTACTGCTCACCGCTCTGCTTTTTGCCAGCGCCAGTGATGCGCGTGCCGCTAGGCGCACGCCAAAACTTTATACTTTTGGGGCTGATTATTATGAGTTGGGTGAGGTAAGGCTTGATGATGCGGAACCCGCCGCTGCCGCTTCTTCGAGTGGAGTTAAGGTGGGATATCGCTGCCAAGCTTTTGGTTTGTTCTGGGTGAACATCTGGACATGGAAAGGAGAGTTCTGTCTGTATAAAGGCAGCGGAATGGAAACCAAAAAATATCAACAAATCTCTCAGGAGGATGCGGCCAAACTTCTCGGAGTGGATAAAATAAGCAAACCATGGAACTATTCGTTCCCTCCGGGCATGTTGATCATCATTGGATTGATCGGACTGAAGGTCGTGCCCCGGTTGGTTGCGAGGAGGAAAGCCGCCGCGTCTGCCGGGACATGGCAGGGTGGCGCCCCTGCCCAGCCCGCATGGACGCCCACAACCCTGCCTGACCCGCCAGCTGAGTCCTATGCTCCGCCGCTTCTGCCGGTCGCCGTCCCGCCGCCCATACCGCCGCCCCTGCCGCCCGATCAACGGTAGGCGTCAGGAGTAGACAGCGGCCCCGCCCACAGCCGTTGTTTTACTTAACGCACAGTTCCGAGGGTGTCGCCCTCCGGGCTTTTCTTTTGACAACGCAGGTTCTGCATCCTAGTGGCGCGCCCCGGAGATGCCGGGCGGACATTCTGGCAGGGTAGCTCAGCGGTAGAGCAGGGGACTCATAAGCCCTTGGTCGCGAGTTCGATTCTCGCCCTTGCCACCATCCGCCCAAGAAATGCGCAGACATTGCAAGCTCACGCTGCGCCTTACCGTTTGCTCTGTGCTCCAAGGTATTCTTATTAGCAGTATGGACCTTACACAAATTGCCTACGGAACATGGAGCGGCGGACGCTTCATGCATTTTGGAGAACAGCTTGATGAGCAGCGCTTTTGCGACTCCATCCGGCTCGCCTACGAATCGGGATTCCGCACTTTCGTCACCGCCGACGTCTATGGCGTGGGCCGTGCCGATGACATGTTGGGGCATGCCTTGGCAGGCGTGGACCGTTCCACCTATTGCCTCGTAGGCACCATCGGTCACGACATCTACGGCGGCCTGCGCGATGGAGCTAAGGGCTACGCCCGTTTCACCGATCCCTCCCTGCGCGGCCCGGAGGAATATGCCCCGTATCTGAAAATGGCCGCGGAAAAATCCCTTGAGCGCTGCCGGACAGATCACTTCGACCTTCTCTTTCTCCACAACCCCGACGAGCGCGGCTACACCCACGAGGCGGTCTGGAAGGGCATGGCCGATATCAAGGCGCAGGGCCTCGCCAAAAAGCTGGGCGTCGCACCCGGTCCGGCCAATGGATTCGCTTATGACCTCGTCCAGTGTTTCGAGCAATACTGCGAATTGATCGACTGGGCCATGATCATCCTCAATCCCCTCGAGCCGTGGCCCGGCTCTCTGGTGCTCCCGGCAGCGGAGGAGTTTGGGGTCAAAATCATCACACGCGTTGTAGACTACGGCGGCCTGTTCCACGGCGACGTCAAGCCCGGCCATGCATTCCGGCCCGGCGATCATCGCACCTTCCGCCCCGCCGGCTGGGTGGAGCACGGCTGGGAGAAGATCGAAAAGATGAAGCCCCTCGCGGAAAAACACGGCCTGAGCCTTATCCAGTTTGCCAGCCTGTGGAATCTCGCGCAGCCCGCCGTGGAAAGCGTGATCCCCACTTTCATTCAGGAAAACGGTGACGGGATGCGCACCATCGAAGACAAAATCCGCGATCTGGCCGCCATGCCCAAAGTGCCGCCTTTCACCCAAGAGGAAATCGAACTCATCCGCGGTATCGGCGACAACACCGGCTGCATGGCACTTAAGGGTGCCAGCCGCCGCCATGGCACCAGCGACAAACCGGACGAGTGGGCCTTCCGCCCCGACCTTGAGCCGCTCACCGACCGCTGGGGGCTAACTAGCGTGCAGTGACCCGGCGCAGCCAAATCAGAATGACGAAGTCCTAAGTTGGGCCAACCTCATTGTGGACAGTGTAATCCGTGGTCTTCATCGGATCGTGGCAAATCCCCCGTAAAGGCACCACCTCCCCAACAAAAAAGCGCCCGCAGCAGAGTGCCTAGGGCGCTTCGTTTGCTGAAGCTGAGATGTCAGTGCGGGAGATTAGCCGTCCTGACCAATGGCCTCGACCGGGCAGCCGGCGCGGGCTTCTTCGCAGGCGGCGATTTCATCGGCGTTCTCCGGCTGCTTGTAGAGGTAGGAGTATCCACCGTCGTTGTGACGGGTAAAATTGGCGGGTGCGGTCTCTCGGCAGAGATCACAATCGATGCACTGGTCATCGACGTAATAGGTTCCGGGGACGTTTTCGGGATGTTTGTTATCGCTTTCGGCCATGGGTGATGCTGGGAAGTTATAAAGCGGCGAGGTATAGGGGATACTTCTTGTCTTGCAATGTCTTTTTTGGAACGGTAAAACCGGAAACCTTCCCCATTGCAGTTGAGGTCTTTTGACTGCTTGGGTACACATCCATTTTCACCGCTCTCGGTATGTCCAATCCACGGAAAGAAGATTCAGACCCGTCCCCAGACCGTAACCTGACCCAAGGTTCCACGCCGTCCGCTCCCCAGCCATCTCCCGACGCGGAGCTTGAACTGGATGATTTGATCGAGCGCAGCGCACCGCGGCCGAGGCCGCCGAAGCTGCCGAAGCTGCCGGATCACCGCCGCGAGCAACCGTTGTTCGAATTCGCCGGACAAAAAGAGCCCCGGCCGGCCGACGCACGAGAACAAAATCTAGCGCCCTACTTTGAAGGTCGAATGGAGCAGGTTTGGCGGCCAGCTAGTGAAACGGAGATTTCCGGATTCGATCCCTCCCGCGATTCGGCCCCTGCCCCGACAGCTAAAAAGCAGTCGCCGTATGATGCAGAGTTCGAGGAATTGGCCCAGCAACTAACCACGGCAGCCAGAGTCGAAAAAAAGGCCGATCTTTCTGATTTGGATGAGTTCCTAGCCCGAACAGAAGAGCCCACGCCCCCGGCCGAATCAAAAAAAGAACGCCGGCCCTATACCATGGTGGAGCGCATTTGCCTCGGCATCGGAGCTGCTGCGGTTCTGGGGCTGGGCATCTGGCTGTTCAGCGCCGCCACCAAAGGCATGGGAGCGGATGTTCGCCGCAGCACTACGGTGCCCGATGTTCCACTCGAAGGCGAACTCATCACGGTGGAGGAAGTCTCTAGCGGCTGGCGCGCCCGGACAAAAAGCGACCGGGTGGCCCGCATTGAAGTCTTTCTGCCAAAACCCGACGAAGTAATGCCGGCTTTTATTCCACAAGTCAATTTCACCATCTCCGGCAACAGCAAGGCAGGCTACCTGCGCTTCATGTTCAAAGACAGCGAGGGCAATGCGCGCGGTGACACCCGGGTGGTGCGCGTCGACAATGGAAAACTGGTGAGCCTCGACAACGGCGAGATCATTTCCAGCCCCACATCAGGATCTGTTTACAGCTCCAACGGTCTTCAGGACACGCACAACTACCATTCCTACACAAGCAGCACCGATCCCCGCTGGAGTGTGGAAGTCTCTGAAAGCCCCAGCTACGACGCCAAAGACAAGGACTGGAAACCCCTTGCGCACTTTGACATCCGCAATGCGATGCTGAAGTAGGCCGCCACCCCGCCGCCACCCTTCGCTCCGCCGCGCGCTGCGTGCGGCAGGCCTTTTCATCTCCCTCACCCAAGAACCCAACACTGTGAGCCAAACCGAAGCCTCCTCCCCGCCCGCCACCCTCGCCCCCGCTGAAGGCTGGCATGTCCTCCACCTGTTCTATCACATTGAACAGAGCCAGTGGGCTCTCATGTCCCCGTCGGAGCAAATCGCCGCCAAGACCAGCCTCACCAAACTCGTGCAGGATGTGCGCGCCACTCCCCAGACACAGTTGCTGTGCTTTTCCATCGTGACCCCGAAAGCGGATCTCGGCTTCATGCTCCTAACGCCGGATCTCCACACCGCCAACGCATTCGAAAAGAAGATCACCCAGTCATTGGGACCCGATGTCCTGACCCCGGCCTACAGCTACCTCAGCATGACCGAGTGGACGGAATACGTGACCACCGACGAGGAGCAGGGCGCGAAGATCACGGCGGAAAAGGGATTCGAGCCTGCCTCGCCAGAATTCGAGGGGGAAATGGCCAACTTCCACAAGCACATGGCGAAATACCGTCATGACCGCGTCTACCCTAACATGCCCGACTGGCCGGTCTTTTGCTTCTACCCTATGAACAAGTGCCGCCGCGATACCAACAACTGGTACGCCCTGCCCTTCAGCGAACGCCGCCGCCTCATGGGCGGTCATGCCATCACCGGGCGCAAATACAGCGGCCGCGTCCGCCAGCTCATCACGGGAAGCACCGGGCTCGATTCCCACGAGTGGGGCGTTACTCTCTTCTCGCACACCACCACCGACATTAAGAGCATCGTTTACGAGATGCGCTTCGATGAAGTCAGCGCGAAGTATGCCGAGTTCGGCGACTTCTACATCGGAATCCAGCTTCCGCTCGACGAACTCTTCCGCCGCGTGCAGCTCTGATCTCTCCGCCCGGCGGCCGGACGCGGTTACTATCCCGTGGCGGGGCAATAGCGAAGGGACGCTCACAAACTAAGGCCA
Source organism: Akkermansia muciniphila (assembly GCA_945861415.1). GTDB lineage: Bacteria > Verrucomicrobiota > Verrucomicrobiia > Verrucomicrobiales > V1-33 > V1-33. The sequence goes on from CAMAUV010000003.1 coordinate 149,806, forward strand.
CGACGAATCACGTCCCGGCACCGACTGAAGTTCCGGCAAACAAGTCCTGAGGTCAAAGCTCAGCCCCCTCAGGATGTCCTTGAGTAACCTCAGAGTCACCCTGCCGCAATTGCCGCAGGTTGTATAGCTTGCGCCAATCCTTCCCAATCCGCCGCGCCCCTGTTTCGCGCCTTTCGGCACTCGCTCCTCCAAACCAGCTCCGGTGCTGCCGGAACCACCCGTTGATGAACTCTTTGCTGCCAAGGATCACGCCATCGGTCAGATGCCGCACTCTTCGCAACAATTGCTCCCGACGGATGCCCTGCTCTCCCGCCAGCCGCTCCTGCGTCTTTTCGCTCAGGCCTTTGCGTACCACCCGCCCGTCTTCTGTCGTCCGCGTCTTGCCGGCGATGCCCAGCAGTTGCCGGTACATCACCACTGCCCGCAGGTGTCTCCGGCGTCGCTGCGCGGGTGTTTCCTCCGGTGCCGGAGCGTTTAGTGCCTGCCCGTAGACTCTCTCCGCGGTCGCCCCGGTGATGGCCACGAGGCCCTCCACCGCTTCGGGTTTGCCGGCCATGGCTTCGGCGTAGCCGCACCACCGGTATTCGCCTGGATCGCTCACAATGCCGGCCCGCACGGGGTTCAAATCAATGTAAGTGCTCATCGTCCGCAGGGCTGCGTTTTCGTCCTGCACGATGACGCTCTTATACCGCCCTTCCCACAGGGTCCCGGTCCGGCCCGAGCGGCGATTGTACCACTGCGTGAAGCGCTGCTTGAGCGCCTTCATGAATTCTGTGAGGCTGAACATGCGTCCCAGCATCCGCTGCCGCCAGTCCTCGATCGCCGCCTCGCTGCCGTTGTCGCGGAAGATCTCGAACTGCCGCGTCAACCCCTTGTTCCATGCCTCCCCCACGGCCGCCTGCCATCGCTCCATCACGGTCTCAAAGGACAAATCAAAGCCCTCCGGCCGCGGCGGCACGCGCACCAGCAGGTGGAAGTGATTGCTCATCAGGCAGAAGGTGAGAATTTCCACCTGATGAAACCCGGCAAACGCGCGCATCATGCGCACAAAAGCCTCCTTCTCGGCCTCCCCAAAAATGAACTGCCGGTCCACCACCCGCGACACGAGGTGGTAAACGCCTGCCTGGGTATCAGGGTGGGTAAAGACTCTGGGCTTGGCCATGGAGTGGTTGATTGAGCTTAGGTGGATGAGAAATGGTGTTGGTGTCGGCGGCGGCCGGGATGGGCGCAGTTAAGCACCGAGCGGCCTGAGTCAAACGCTTTTTCCAATAAGAGGCCTGTCCTCTTGTTTTGCTGCTGCCGTCGCCGGGGGTGAGGCCACTGTTGGGGGCGGCACCAAAATAGACGGTGTCTTCACCTCCCAGAGCCGTGAAGGTATAGCTGCGCAATGTCCAGGCGGTGTGCGTCGTCGGTGTGTCGATCACGCTCAACGAGAGCGACGAATAGCTGGCGTCGTTGCCGTAGCTGCCGGTGTTGTAATTCCCGACGCGGATGTCGCTGCTACCGCCGGAGTCCCACGGATTCGCCTGAAAACTCAATGTGTACTGCGTGCCGGTAAGGAGGTTTGTGGTGAGCGTTTGATAAACACCGGCACTCGTGTTTTCGCCGAATCCGGGCACATAACCCCATGAACCAGCAAACACCGAACTTGGCGCATTGCCCGGTCCATTGTAGATGCCGTAGGCGCCGTCCTTGATCCAACCGGTGGCATTGCCGTTATTGGCCCCTGTATTGGTTTCAAAGTCGCCGTTCGTGATGATGGACGCGGCTTGGACCGTCGATGCCGACAGAAGGAGCGCCAGCGCTCCGGTGCCGCACAGGCTGCGGCTGGCCTTGATGATGATGCTTGTGGTTTTCATTGCTGGATTGGGCTGTGGTTTCATTGTTTGGTTATTGTTGGAGTTTGATTGTGGCTGATTGCTGATTGCTGATTGCTGATTGTTGTGGGGATGCGATGGATTGTTGGTTGGATTTTGCTTTTGGCGTGAAGGCGGTTGAAAGAGCTGGTGGTTGCCCGGAGGCGGGAAAAGCGGTGGCTGGGGCAAATCGGTGGCAAGTTACCCCCCCCCCCCCCGAAACCCGCAAGAATTAATTTCAAAGTTACTTGTCCTGATTTCCGATAGTTTTCCGGGCATGGAAACGTTTCGTGTGCGGACGGCCGCCGGGCAGGTGGGGGAATACCTGCGGGCGGACATTTCCTCCATACACTGCGCCACGCCCAATGATTCAGAGACTCTGGATTCCAAGTCCGGCAGGCTGCCAGGGAGTGAGAGATTCGAGATCGGAGAGGATGGCGGCAATCAGGGCTGTGCCACGCAGATCGCGGGTGGCTTGAATTTGATGAATGCGTCCGGCCCGTGTGAGTGCGGGAGTGGCATGGTCGAGGGCTTCGCGGAGTTGGATGGCTTGGAAGTTCTCGGATTTTTCGTCGAGGCCGGGTTTGCCGAGGGTGTCGAGAAAGGTCTGGATGGTATGGAAGAGAGGTGCCCAGTTGATCCATTGGGGGAATGCGTTCGCAGCCGGCCAGGTGAGCAGGAAGCGCCATTCCTCGTGGCGTAGGATGGAAAAGGTTTTCTCCCTGCCGATGCGGATCGATCCGATGTGACCGGAGACGGTGAGGTCATTGAGAACATTCTGGATGGAACCGCGGAAGTAGCCGGTTTGGCGGGCGATTTCCGCCGGGTGTCCCCGTTCGTTGGCCAGCAGCCAGGCCATGACTTCGGCACGGGCCTGCATGCCGAAAAGAGCACGGAGTTTGAAGAGAAAGGTGGCAGGCTGGTCCGGGCGAGGAGATTGGCTCATGCCCCGGAGGTCGATGCCGCCGCGCTCCAGTCCGTGCTTGAGGAATACCGGATCGGGCTCTTTGAGAACAGGGACGGTGGGAAAGAGCCGCTGAACCAACCCAGGGGCCGGAGAGCCCGGCTTTTCCACACGGCGCATGAGGAGCTTCCACTTGTGATGAGAGGATTCCCTGGAGAGGAGATCCGCGATGGCGGCGAGGACGGCGGAATCGCCGAGGTGCTCTTGCTTGTGCAGGGTTCCAAGGCGCTGGAGATTGAGCCAGGAGCCGTTGGTGTGGAGCCAGTCGAGAATTTCGTCGAACAAGCGGCTGTCGTGGCGGGCGATGTGGGTGGAAAAGAGAAGCAATGCCTCGGGGTCGATCATCCACGGATCATCGCTGCGGGCATGGCCGGCCACGCCCAAGGCCGACCATTGCCGCCAAAGGAGGTCGAGAAGCCGCTGGAGGAGACTTTCCCTAAAGTTGTGCAATGAGGGATTCATGACCGAGTGCTTTGAGGGCTTCTCCGAGGACAAACAGGAATCCTTCCGATGGGTCTTGAGTGCGAGTCCAGCGGGCGGCGGCGAGCAGTTCCTCCGCCGTGGGCTGAAGATCCTGCAAATCTTGATAGTGCCGCCCCATGTCGGAGTCCGCAGTGGCATATAGTTTGAAGAAAACCTGATCCCGGCGACTGATGAAGCTGATGCGCAGGTTTTTCTTCGGGCCATACTCCCGCGCAATCAGGCGTTCGGCCATTCCTTCGGGAAAACCGAAGCGGAAAAAGGAGTCGTCGGACGGGCCTGTGTTGAACCAATTTTCCATGAGTCCGAGCTGCTTCCTGACTTGTTCGGCCGCCCTTGCAAGCCATGCGGGCAGGGGCTTGGCGGTGATCAACCCGTCCGGCCCAGCGCGGGCCAGCACGTCCACGTCGCGTGTGGTCGTGCGGCTTATCAAGCCCAGTGCCAGCAAAGACGAACCACCACAGACCACCCAGTGTTGTTCCGGTCGGTCTTCCGTGGACTCTGCGAGGAGGCTTAAGGCTTCGTCGAGTAGGCTGGCGTTCAGCATTCTCATCTTGGATTACAGCTTAAATGGGCATATTGAGCATTTCAAGTATTATTGTGCTGCTAGCAGCCTGTCGGACTTAGCTCTGGCCTGAAAAACCTGGGGATTATGGGGTGCGGGTGGCCTGTGTGCCTGGATATTATAATGATGTTAGGGAGGGATCGCCTTGGCCCCCGGGCGCAGCTTGTGCCAACAAAGCACATGGCCGCGC